>JAEWGW010000027.1 GCA_023388055.1 Bacillota bacterium
GTAACGGCGCCCCCCGGCGTTCCCCTGGCAGTGGATCCTCATCTGTTCAAGAAGTTGAAATCCTGCGAATGAGTGAGCATTCGAGAGCTATCCCCTAATTACGAGGGACGGAACTCAGAAGCTCTTACGAGGCTCTTTTGGGCTAATCTGGATTGTAACGGAACCCAGAAGCTCTTAGCGCTCTCTGCAGCCCCATTTTTCCCGCAACTCGGCCGCTAAGGGCTTCGTAGTTCCGTTAAAAAATGAAACGGTCGAATTTGCCCGGCTAAGAGTCGCTTAGTTCCGTTACACGAACAACCATGTTACACGAACAACCATGTTACACGAACAACCCATGCTACACGAACCTCCCACTGCCGGTGAAGCGCATAAACGGCCCCCCAAAAGGCTAATGTCTGAAGGAGCAGGGCTAGGGTCCCGCCACCGTTTGCTACCGCTCGGGTGTCCCACCATCGCTTGCTGCGGTTTCGGGGTCCCCCATTGAAGGCTGACGCCGCTGCTAACTTCTAACGTTCCCCTTCACAGCACCTGCGGAGGCTCCAGCCTGGTCAACCCATTCAAATACGGCTGCAGGGCGGCCGGAATCCGGATCGATCCGTCCTCCTCCTGGTGGTTTTCCAATAGGGGGATGAGGATCCGCGGCGTCGCCACCATGGTGTTGTTCAGTGTATGGCAAAAACGCAGCTTGCCTTCATTGTCCCGGTAGCGGATATTGGCGCGCCTGGCCTGGAAGTCGTGCAGGTTGGACGACGAGTGGGTTTCCCCGTAAGCCTCCCGGCTGGGCATCCAGGTTTCGATGTCGTATTGCTTGTAGGTTTTCTGGGACATATCACCGGCGCAAACCGCCATTACCCGGTAGGGCAGCTCCAGACGCCGGAGCAGCTCCTCGGCGTTGGCGGTAATCTCCTGCAGCAGCCGCTCCGACTCTCCGGCATCATTCCGGCACAGCACCACCTGCTCCACCTTGGAAAACTGGTGCACCCGGTACAGCCCCCGGACATCCCGGCCGGCAGCACCCACCTCGCTTCGGAAACAAACGGATGATGCCGCCAAACGCAGGGGTTGCTCCACATTCACAATCTCTCCGGCATAAAAGGATACCAAAGGAACCTCCGAGGTACCTACCAGGTAGCTGTCCGCACCCTCCACCCGGTAGACCTGGTCCCGGCCCAGCGGGAAAAATCCGGTATTCACCAGCGCTTCTCCCCGGACCAACAGGGGGACCTCCATCCACTGATAGCCCCGCTCCGCCAGCATATCCAGGGCCAGCTGCTGGACAGCCCGATGAAGGGCCACACCTGCTCCCGTCAAATAATAGCTGCGGGCTCCTCCTGTTTTGACGCCGCGGGGAACATCCGCCAGGCGGTGCAGCTCCGCCAGGGCCATATGGTCCCGCGGCGTAAACGCCCACTCCGGCAGGCTGCCAGCATGGCGCACTGCCACATTATCCGTATCCGAAGCGCCGGCCGGTGTATCCGGCGACGTAATGTTCGGAGCCAGCAGCAGCAGCTCTCGTACCACAATGTCTGCCTTCTGCAGATGCTCCTCCAGCAAGGATAACCGCAGATTCCATTCTTTGACTTGGGCCTTGGCTGCTTCAGCCTCCGCTTGCCGTCCCTGCTGCAGATGGCGCCCCACCTCCTGGGAAAGCCGGTTGCGGGCCTGCCGGCCCTCCTCCGTTTGGGTGAGGAGCCGGCGCCTGTTTTCATCCGCCTGAAGCAGCTCCTCCACCGAAAAGGCAATCCCCTTGCGGTCCGCCGCCTCTTGCACCGCCTTGCTGTGCTGCCGAATCCATTTCATGTCTAACATTCTTATCCGCTCCTGTCCGCTGAATGTCTCCGGAAGAAACTGTGCCCGAACGGGCATTTTCCGGAAAAATACAAAAAGCGCCCTCATCCGTATGGGACGAGGAGCGCTTGGACTCGCGGTGCCACCCAACTTGACCGGAATTTCCTCAACGGTTAATTCCGATCCTCTTTGGTTCCGCGGTAACGGGCGGGCCGGTAAACTTGGAAGAGGCGAAGCTTGCTCCGCTCTTCTTAGCGAATACGCCTCGGAGTTGGAAGCTCGTCATCGGCCAATACTGCTGTTGAATTAGTTGCTAGTATACACGATTACCGGTGAGGCTGCAAGGGAGGCTCCTTGGGGATTTATGGCGGAACGCTGCGGGCAAGCCTCTATACCGGCAGAGGGTTACACCGGACCTGCATGCGTGGGAAAATGGAGAGTATGGGAGCGTTTACGATGAATGGACCGGAGGAATCATCATGCGGATGGGCGGAATGTACGGCGGGGGAATGCCGCCGGGAGGAATACATAAGGGGCCGGATTCGCCCAAAGCCAAGTGGAGCGAAATGGATTTTGCCAGAGCCTTTAAGCTGTTCAAGCCATATACCCGGCTGCTGGGGGTGATTCTGCTATTGGCCCTGGGATCGGCTTTAATCGGACTGGTGCCGCCCTTGTTGGTCAAGGAGGTGGTGGACCATGCCATTCCCGACGGGAATAAGAATTTGCTTTTGGAGATGGTATTGCTGATGGTGCTGCTGCCTGTGGCAGCCGGGCTTTTGGGTGTGTGGCAGAACCACCTGAACAACAAGGTCGGACAAAGCGTCATGAGGGACCTGCGGCACAACCTGTTCGGGAATTTGCAGCGGCAATCCATGGCCTTCTATACACACTCCAGGTCGGGAGAGATCATCCAGCGGCTGACGGGGGATGTCCAGGCGGTACAGGGGATCGTAACAGGGACTGTGGTGAATGCCATTACCCAAGCGGCAATTACCATCACCACATCGGTTATTTTATTCCGGCTGAATTGGCAGCTTGCCTTGATTGCTCTGGTTATTCTGCCCTTGTTCATCTGGCCCGTGCGCCGGGTATCGGCTACCCGGAAGAGGCTGCGGGTGGAAACCCAGCGGGCCCGCGGAGAGATGTCCGCCATGCTGGGGGATTTGTTCGGTATTTCCGGGGCCATGCTCACCCGGTTATTCGGCAGAGAGGGTTATCAGGAGCAGCGGTTCGGCACCTTCAATGAAAAGGTCATGGGGCTGGAGCTGAGGGTCAATCTGGTAGGACGCTGGTATGCCATGGCGGTGGGGCTGCTGGCGCCATTGGGAACGGCCGTGATTTTTTGGTACGGCGGGGTTTCCGTCATGAATAACAGCTTAACGGTAGGCGGCATTATCGCATTTGTGTTTTATGCGGGACGGCTTTACGGGCCTGTGACGACCTTGTTGAATCTTCATGTGGAAGCGGCCACCGCCATGGGGATATTCGTCAGGCTGTTTGAGTACATGGATATGGAGCCGGATATCAAGGATGCCCCGGAAGCGCAGGAGCTTCCTGATATAGCGGGGCGTGTGGAATACCGGAATGTGTCCTTCCGCTATGGCGAGTCTCATCAGGAAAAATATGCTCTTCGCAGCATCAGCTTCCACGCAGAGCCGGGGGAGCTGGTAGCCATTGTCGGCCCCAGCGGCGCGGGTAAAACCACCTTGATCGGCCTGTTAGCCCGGCTGCATGATCCAACCGAAGGGGCAGTGAAGGTGGATGGAAGGGATCTGAGGGAAATTACCCAAAACTCTCTGCGCCAAGGTCTGGCTTTCGTCACTCAGGATTCCTTCCTGTTCCATGCCACGATCCGGGAGAATCTGAAGTTTGCCCGGCTGGATGCCACTGATGCCGATCTGGAGCAGGCCTGCCGGGATGCCTACATTCATGACATGATCGCCGGGTTACCCGAAGGGTACGACACGATGGTTGGCGAACGGGGGCACCGTTTGTCCGGCGGCGAACGCCAGCGGCTGGCCATTGCCCGAGCCATCCTCCGCAATCCGCGGATTCTGGTGCTGGATGAGGCCACCTCCCATCTGGATTCGGAGTCGGAGGCCTATGTCCAGGCAGCGCTGGAGCGGCTGATGCTGGGACGCACCACGCTGGTGATTGCCCACCGGTTGTCCACCATTCTGGCAGCTGACCGGATTCTGGTGCTGGAGGAAGGAAGGCTGGCTGAACAGGGCACCCATGAGGAGCTGTTGGCCCAAAACGGGCTCTACGCCAGACTGTACCGGACCCAATTCCTTAAGTCATCCCCCAAAAGTGAAGCGAAGCTCTGAAGCCCTTTACATCGCCATTGAATCGCCGAAGGCGCTGCCCATCATGGACGGGGGCGCTTTTTCTTGCTGGCTGGAGGGGAGCTCTGAACCTTCCGGCGCCTTACCCTCCATGCGGCTGCTGCCGTTAAAGACGGCTCCTTCGTTCACCACCAGACGGGAGGCGCTGGAGTTGCCGTTTAATTGCCCGCTGGCCAGGATGGTCAGGCTCTCCTTGGCGGTCACATTGCCGTGGACAGCTCCGGCAATCACCACATTCCGCGCTTGAATGCTGGACTTCACAATTCCTTTTTCGCCGATAACCACATCTCCTGCACTCTCCACATCCCCGTGGATGGTGCCCTCAATCCGCACACCCGCCTGGGAGCGGATCTTCCCTTCGAACACACTGCCCTCCCCAATGACCGTATCCATAGCGTCGGGGTTGGTACCTGCCGATTTCTTTTTCCTGAACATGGCTATTCGTCCTTTCGCGCACCCTTCAAATAAGTGTTGGGATCAACGCTTTTATTATCCTTCAGCACCTCGTAATGGAGGTGGGGACCTGTGCTTCTTCCCGTGGAGCCCACAAGCCCGATTTCCTGACTCTTCGTTATTTGTTCCCCCTTCTCCACTCCGATTTTGCTCAAATGCATGTACCATGTTTTGAGGCTGTTTCCGTGGTCGATGACAATGTTGTTGCCATGATAGGAATCGTAGCCCGTGCTGCTAACCTTTCCGTCTGCCGCAGCATGAACCGGAGCACCAGTTCTGGCCCCAATGTCCAGGCCGCTGTGATAGACCATGGAGAAGGTAAACGGGTCCCGCCTCATGCCGAAGGGGGAGGTGATGGTCCGGGATTCCACCGGCCAGATGCTGGGGGTGTGGGCCAGACGGAGCTGCTGCTCCACCACCCGGGTTTTGGTCTCGCTTAGCTGGGTGTACAAGGATTCCATGGAGTCAAAAATGGTATTGTAATGCTCGGTGGTTTGGGCGATAAGCTCATCTGTGTCCTGATCGGTTACGGCTCTGCTGGAGCCGCCGATCCCCAGGGAGTCCCCGTCCTTCGGCAGCACTCCTGCCTGTTGTTCGGCAGACCTGCTGCCCAGTCCGACCAACCGCTGCATTTCCTCCTCCAGCTTGCGGATTTCCTCCATCCTCTGGTCCAGCTCCCCGGCTTGTTGGGACAGCCGCAGCAGCTCCTCTTGAAGATGATCGATGGTTGTATCCCGTCCGGATACATTGCTTTCATAGATCCGGGTTTGTTCGCTCAGGGCAGTTTGCAGCACATGGCTGGTCCGTTTGGCAGAGAAGGCATGGTAGGTGGACAAATAGGCCCACGTGCATACGGCTCCAAACAGAAGAGGTACGGCAACCATGGCCAAAACCGGGATACGCAGCCGCAGCACGGACTGGCGGGGATCACGGATGAGCATAACGGTATAGTGCTTCAGCTGCAGTTTTGCTTTCATGAACGTTCTCCTGATGGTAGTTTTAACCGGTACGCCAGCATTCCGCCGGGAAGGCCCAGTCCGCAAATGATGTAGATTTCAAGAGTTGAAGTTCGTCAAAAAATGTAGAAAACCTGCATATTTTGAATAATAATTAGAAAATGATTCCATAGTCCCGGAGGATTTTGGCATAAAAAATAGAAATTCTAACCAAAGGACTACATGGTACTGTCCGGCAATTTTAATGACCTGTCAGGGGGAATACATAATGAAAGTGGCTGGCCTGGATCTGGGGAATGACAGCATCAAGCTTGTGCTGGATGGGGGAGGAGAACCTCTTCTGGTTCCCAACGTAGTGGCGCCCGGTTTTGAGCGCCATATTCTGCAGGAGGAGGATCAGCCGTTAAAGGCCCTGGATGTAATTGTGCACAGCCCCAAGCTGGCGAAAAACGGGGAACGCTCCTTCGTAGGCCTTTTGGCCATGGAGAATGAGGACAATACAGAGCTGGAGGATATGGATAACAAGGCTCTGTCCGATCAGTCCCTGATTGTGGCTCTGACTGCTCTTGCTTATGCGGGCGTTGCTGCAGGCTCCGCCAGCCAGAGCGGCTATCAGGGGTATGACGAGGTGGAATATGTCCTGGGCACAGGTTTGCCGGTGCGGGCTTTTTCACGGTATAACAGAAGCTTCGAGGAACGGCTGGTGGGAGAGCATGAGGTGACCTTCCTCACCACTCCCCG
This sequence comes from Bacillota bacterium, assembly GCA_023388055.1. Taxonomy (GTDB): domain Bacteria; phylum Bacillota; class Bacilli; order Paenibacillales; family NBRC-103111; genus Paenibacillus_AR. The sequence continues at coordinate 6,284 of JAEWGW010000027.1, forward strand.
CCTGCGCAACCGCAAGGTGAAGGTCATTGTAAGACGGGCCATCGTATCCATTGAAGGTGCAGCAGCGGTATTCCACATGGCCACCCATGATTCCCTGCAGATCCGGGACGAGGAGCTGTACTACGGCACCATCGGAGTTTGTGAAATCGGCGCTCTGACTACGGATTTTCCGTTGATCAAACGGATGAATATCGACAACCAGTTCAGCACCGGAGAGCAAATTGGCTTAGCCCACTACATGGATATGATCATCCGTGAGGTGGAGGACCAGTACGGCTACCGGTTTCCCAGCCGGTCCAAGCTGGCCCAGCGGATCAAAGCCCGTGAATTCACCATCCGGCGTATGGGGGAGGGGCAGACGGATATCAAGCCTATTGTGGATATGTACTTTACCCGGGCGGCCAACCGGATGGTGGAGCTGGTCAAAAAACGCTGGAAGAAGGTTCCCGATATCCAGTGCTTCTACGTCATCGGGGGCGGCGCAGCGGCATTGAAGCCGTACCTCCAGGCCGCTGCGGGCAGCCTGAAGCTGCGGTTTGCCGACGAAAGCGAGCTGCTAAACGTCTATGGCTATTACAAGCTGGCGAAGAGCAAAACCGCAGTGCAGAAGGCCTAATACGGTAAAACAAAAAAATAGAAATGCAAAAAACGGCTTGCGCGGCAGGCCGTTTTTTTTGCGGTACGCCCAGCATGGGCGTCATCTCTAGGTGGGAGCCCCGAAAGGGAGCTAAGCTGCCCTTCTACTCGATTGTATTCCACACTTTCAGCATTGTTCGACAAATTTTTCCTAAATTTGAATCGAAATTGATCTAAATTTGTTAGACTGGCTCTATTTTTGATGCTATAACATAGATAGATCAGTCTACTTTATAATTATTTTAGATTAGATGCTGAAAGCTCTGAGGGAAGAAAATTGAAAGCAAGGGGAGAAGCGGATGAACAGAAGCTACACCAGAGGAGCAATCATTAGTCTGTTAGGGTTAATGGTCGTATTTGCAGTGATGGGAGGGTGGGCCAAACCGGCGCACGCAGTTATCCTGGATACGGTAAGTGTAACGGCGGATACAACTGCCAAGAAGCAGATCAAGTCCACCAAAATTACCGTGACTATGGATAACGCCGGCAAATATGCAGTCATGCTCAATACGGCAAGCGGGCCTAAATTGGCATTTTATAACGGCGAAACAAGCTCTACGTCCAATATTGATGTGCAGGATGACAAGGGGAAACGGAGCTGGTACGAACTTCCTGTAACAGAAGAGTTCTCAATAAGCAATAATGTCATTCGTATGTCCAAAGTGGATCCCGGTGTTGCCCGGTATACACTATTGCTCTCCATCGTGAATGCCACGCTGGAGGGAGGTTATATGAAGGTTGAAATGAAGATGGAAAACCTGAAAAGCACTCCCCAAAATATGGGCGCCTTCATTTATTGGGATACCAAAATCGACAAAAATGACGGTTCTCCCTTTGAATTGGTCGCCAATGGATGGCGGAATTTTGACCAAGGCTTCCAGGTTTCCGCGTTTTTTAAGGATACAATGCATGTGACCAAAGCGGATGCGCTATGGGTAGGTGACTGGGGTAATAAAAGCTGGGACGATAATCCTCCCATGTCCTGGGCTCAGCATGAAACGAAGCTGGGTGAAGTGGTCACTTCCGATGATACGGCGGCGGCAGCTTGGTATGATCCGGTTTCCGTAGACGCCGGGAAGTCCCGTCTGATCTCCACCATCATCGGAGTCGGGCCCAAAAACGAAGCGCCGATCCTGTCGGACCCGACCTTCTCACCCGAGGTGGATGGTGAAACCTTCAAGTCCGGCGACGAAGTCATTATCGGCGGCAAAGCCGGAAACAATGATGATGTTGGAACCGAAATGGATATCATCGCTATTGTGGATGACCGTGACGATCTGCGCGAGGTATTAGGAACGGTGATTGTGCTGAAGGGGGAAAACAAGGACTTTCAATATACCTACACCATCCCCAACGGCTTGACTCCCGGAGCACATACCCTGAAGGTGTACCTGATGGATGATACGGGTGTAACCTCCACGCTGAAGGAGCTTACCTTCTATATCGCTGCTACCGCCATTAACGGTGCTGCAGATACAACGGTAGAAGCGGGCGGGACCTTCGATGCGCTTTCCGGAGTAACTGCGACAGACGCTCTGGGGGCTGACATTACGGCAACCCTGCAGGTAACAGGCAATGTAAACACGGCTGTGCCGGGTACATACACGCTCACCTATAGCGTAGCGGATGGGGACGGGGGAACCATTACCGTCACCCGCAAGGTAACGGTAGCGGACCGGACAGCACCGTCCATTAGCGGTGCAGCTGCCGCAACCATTGAAGCAGGCAGCGCCTTCGACCCCTTGGCGGGTGTGACGGCTGCGGATATCGTTGACGGCAATGTCACGCAGAACATACAGGTTACCGGAACGGTAAATACGGCTGTGCCAGGAACGTACACGCTGACCTACAGCGTAACCGATGCGGCGAGAAACACCGCTACAATAAGCCGCATCATAACCGTGCAGGACACTGTGGCGCCGGCAGGCTACACAGCCCTGATCGAGCAGAATGTAATCAACAGCACGTATGCGCCCGCGGTTTCCTTCCGTTTCTCCGGGGCCGAGTTGGGAGCGGTGTTCCACTACACACTGACTAGCAATAACGGCGGAACACCGGTTACCGGAACAGGAACCATTACGGCAGCCGACCAGCTTGTAACGGGGATTAACACCAGTGGATTGGCTGACGGCATGGTCACCTTACACGTATACCTGGAGGATGCTTCAGGCAACCAAGGCAATCCGGCTACAGATATTGTAGAGAAGGATACCACGCCTCCTTTAACCCCTACCTTGGACAAGCCGGTTGGCAAAGACGGCATGATTAACGGCCTGGAGAAAACAGCCGTTGGCCTGTCGGGCAGCGCCGAGCCGCTTGCGGTCGTGGAGATTACGCTGGAAGACAGCGCCGGCAACAAGATCGTGAAGCAGGTAAGTGCGGATGCCAACGGCAAATGGGCACTTGCTCCTGACGAGCTGAATCTGAGCGGATTTCAGGATGGCAGCATCACCGTACATCTTCGTTCTGTAGACGGAGCCGGTAACTCTTCTGCTCCACAAGGAGAGACCCTGCTGCTCGATACAGCTCCTCCCTCAATTGCGGCATTGACAGCAAGCACCGTAGACTGGACCAATGGGAATGTGACAGTGGCAGCCTCCATCCATGACGGAACAGGCAGCGGCATCTCGGTGACCAAATATGCGTACGGGGAAGTGACAGCGGCCGCTTTCCAAACCCAGGGGAATTCCTTCGAAGGGTCCTTCACGGTCCAGGAAAATGGAATATACACGGTATATGCCAAAGACGCTGCCGGCAATGAAACCATCCGCACCATCGAAATAACCAATATTGATAAACAAGCGCCTGAAGAGCCGGTTATCACCCGGATGCCGGACCGGGATTTTTACAACCAGGACTTTATCTTCACCGTAACGCCCGGTTCGGATGCCGGATCCGGGATTGCCTACACGGTAACTCGCCAGGTGTACGGAGACGAGTTCGGTGAATGGGTGGTTTATACAGGGCCCATCACCTTCTCCAAAACTGGAACCGTAACCTTGGAGGCCAAAAGCTACGACCTTGCCGGCAATGAAAGTCCGGTGGCCCACAAAACCGTAGCCATCAACAGAGAGCTTCATGTGTTCCCCACCCTGCTCCTTCATCCGGACAAGGAATACAGTAACGGGGACTATACCGTATCCATCCGGAAGGAAACGGACAACGGATCGGTAACCGAGGCAACCTACGCACAAGTGTATTACACCTTCACCGGTATGGAGGGTTTTGTACCGTATACCGAGCCTTTTGTGATTGATGTGGAAGGCGTTTATGAAATCAGTGTGAAGGTGATCGACCGTTCCGGAAATGAAACGACAGTCACCAAAATTATCCATCTGGATAAAACCGCTCCGGACACTCAAAACGATATCCTGGCGGAGGATAAAGTCATTGCCGGGATGGACGGGCACACCGTGAATATCCGCGGTACAGGTGATCCTACAGACACCATTTGGCTGGCACCGCCGGGTACAGAGGTGTTTGCCGAAGGGGATACCATGCACAAAGCTGCGGGAAATGCGGATACGATCCAGGCGCCGCCCGAGGATGGCGAATACAGGGTGTATATCATTGACCGCGCAGGCAATATTTCCCCCGCAAGTGAGAAGAAGGTGATTGTGGACAGAACACCGCCTCTCATTCAGGGTGTGGAGGAAGGCGGAGTTTATAAGGAGTACAGAAGCATTACCATTAGTGACGGGAAGGCTTTGCTGAACGGGATGCCCTTTGCCAGCGGAAGCACCGTTGCCAAGAATGGAAGCTACATCCTGATTGCTGAGGATGCCTACGGCAATACTGCGTCTGTGAGCTTTACTATCGATAACGATGCGGAAACGGTGAAGAACAGTCTGGATACGCTGGAGATTGTTTATCAGAAGGGGAATCACAAGGATCGGGTGACCAAGGATGTAATCCTTCCGGTAGAGCTGGAGGAAGGAGTGTCGGTGACCTGGGAGAGCAGCAGCCCGGACCTGATCGGCCTAGACGGAGTTCTGGCGCATCCTCCTCTGGAGAATACAGCCGTTACGCTGACCGCTACGGTCCGGAAGGGCTCTGCAGTAGAAACCAAGGTGTTCGTCATCCGGGCGATGGCCGATATTACGGCACCCGTTATCACGCTGAAGGGTGATGCTGAGGTTGTTCTGGAATTAGGCGCTCTTTATGTTGAAAAAGGTTTTACAGCTCTGGATGATACGGACGGTGACCTAAGCGGCGAGGTTGTGATTCAAGGGTATTTCAACACCAAGAAGGCAGGATTGTATACCCTAACCTATAAGGCAGTTGACCAATCGGGCAATGAGGCCATTGTGGAAAGAACCATCCGCGTGGTGGAAAGGCAGGTGTCCAAGGATGCCACCATTGTAGCCGAGGATGATGAGAAGGTAACGGATTCCGTATGGGAGGATGCTGTAGAGGGCGCCAAGGAAACGGGAGAACCCTCCGTGCGCATTATCGTGGAGGATGAGGTGACCACGTCCAATCCGATCAAGGTGAGTATCAGCAAAAAGCAGCTGGAGCATGCCAAAAAAGCGGGCGTTAATATCCAATTCGAAACCCAAAACACCTCTATCCTGATCCCCGTTGATGCGGTAGATACAGCTGGCTTGGGGGCCAATGCCAGACTGCAGCTGGTTGCCGAGCAGGTGAATACCGCAGATCCGGCCAATCATGAGATGGTAGAGGCGGTCAGCAGCATTCATGAATCCATGCGGATTTATGAAAACAGAGTGTTTGACTTCAAAATGAGAGTGATTGAAGAGGATGACCAGGGAAATCTGATCCGTGATGAGGAAATAACAAACTTTACCTCCCAGCAGGATATTGCCCTGAGAATTGCAGTGGGGGCAATAAAGGGTGACAAGGCCTTGATGTCCTTCTACTTCAACCCGGGCACCGGCAAGTGGGAGTACGTGCGGAGTAAATATCTGAAGGGCCTGGGTACGGTTGAGATTCTCACCAATCACCTGAGCATCTATTCGGTAATGGAGCTGACGGTGGAGCAGAAGCGCGAGGAGCTCACCAAGCTGATCAATGAGCCCGGTATTACCCTCCGTGAGGTTCTGACTATTCTGGAGGACGAGGATCTGGATCTGGGGGAATACGGCACATATAATTCCTTCAATGCGGAATACAAAAATGATACCGCCCGGGATCTTCTGGATGGAAGAAACCCGCGGCCGGATAACCGTTATGTGGATTACCGGGATATGGAGCAGGAATTCAACTCCATCGTCAACCGGATTTACGGGGAGCTTAACCGGGATACTATCGTACCGGAGCTGGTTTTAACCGGCAAACAAACCATCAATATTCCCCTTAACGGCCATTATACAGAGTACGGAGCAACCGCATCGGACAATCTGGAAGGGGACATTACAGGCAAGATTGTCATTACGGGTGAGGTCAATACCGCAAAGGCCGGCATCTACACCGTGACCTATACGGTCTCTGACCTGGCTGGCAATACCGTTGTAAAGAAACGGCTTGTCCAGGTATATACCTCTGATGATGATTCCACCCAGCCGGAGAAGCCAGTCGGTGAAACGCCGAAAACCCCGGAGCCGGCTAAGGAGATTACTGTTCTGGAGGGTCAGGGTTACATCCAGGTCAAGGCCTCCGCTTCCCCGGCGGATGAATCTGCGGACAAGGAAATGAAGCGGCTGAGCGGTGTGTATGAAATATCCTTTACAGGGGATATGGCAGGAAAAAGCGGCCAAATCCGCGTTTCTTATGACAAGACCAAAGCCGTTAATGAGGATCACCTTGGTGTGTTTGTCTATGACGAAGGCGCCCGGAAATGGGTGTATCTCGGCGGTGCGGTGGACAAAGCGGGCAGCTTTGTGACCGTGACTATGAACAAACCCGGCAAGGTGGCCGTGATGGAGCTGGGCAAAACCTTCCCGGACCTGAAGGGGCATTGGGCCAAGCAGGTTGTGGAGCTGCTGGCTGCGCGGCAGATTCTGGATGGGGATGCAGCCGGCAATTTTAACCCGAACATGGGTATTACCAGAGCGGAATTCGCCACCATTATCACCAAGGTGATGAACCTTCCGGCAGCCGCTGTTACTGCCGACTTCACGGATGTGAAGGACGGGGATTGGTTTGCCCCGTACATTGCGGCAGCCAGACAAGCCGGGATTGTCAAGGGCGTCAGCGAAACCGAGTTTGAGCCGGGCCGGGTGGTTACCCGGGAAGAAATGACGGCCATGGTTATGCGGGCCTACCGCACGACAGAGCATCAGGAGCCGACAGCGGAGCAGATCCGTTTGGCGGAGCCATTTAAGGATTCGGAGCAAATTGGCGAGTGGGCGTACCAAGATGTGTATGCCGCCAAGCTCCTCCAACTGATTCAAGGGAGAAGCGCTGACTATTTTGTCCCGGAGAGCGAAACCTTGCGGGGAGAAGCAGCCACGCTGATCTACCGGTTTGTGCAGGTTTTGGAACAGAAGTAACCAAAGAACAAGTGTAAGAACAAACCCAAAAACAAATCAAGGGATCAACACCGAAAAAGGCCAGCTCCGTTATCCGGGGCTGGCCTTTTTTCCATAGCTGGCAGAAAGACGCCATGTCAGGCGAAGTGGCTCTTCATAAAGCGGAGCGCGTCGGCCATCTCATGGGGGGCGACACTTTCGAATGTCATGTGGACATGGGGCTTATGCTGCTTCAGCAGCTCCACAAACAGCGGGTAGTTCAGCGTACCGTTGCCGGCAAAGGTTTCCTTCACCTTGCCGTCCGCATCCACATACAAGTCCTTGCAGTGGGCCAGCACAATATGGTCGCCCATCAGGCGGAACGCTTCACGGATCCCCTCGTCCTGGTCGTGGGGGAATTCCTTGTCCCGCAGGATATTGCAGGGATCGATTACCGCGGCCAGATGGGAGGATTTCACCTCATCATGCAGCCTTCTCCAATCCCGCGCTGTGCCGATAATATGGCCATTGGCGGGTTCGACGGCTACAATCACGCCCCACTTCTCGGCTTCCTCCAAGAGCTCCTCCACCGTACGGCGGGTCAGCTCCCATGCGGCTTCCGACGGATATTTCTCCGATACATGCCCGGTTTCCGTATCCACGAAGGCGGCTCCGAAATGGCGGGCCATGCGGATATGCTCCTTGAACCGGTCAATGCCATAGCGGCGGGCTTCTTCATTGGGATTCACCATGTCGATGTAGCAGCCCAGCACCGGGATCTTGACCCCGTACTTGTCAAATTCCTCCGCTACCGCATTGGCCAGTCCGGGGCTCAGCTTGCCCAGACCGGTATCCACGCCGGACAAGGCCTTGGCCAGAGCCAGCTGGACATATTTAAAACCATGCTCCGCCACTAGCCGCGGCAGGGTGTCGAGGGGCTGCTGCCCCACACAGTGCGCTAACAAACCAAATTCCATGAACCTGCAACCTCCCGAAAATGTGCTAAAGTCGAACATGCCTATTTTACCACATCAGGAAGGGTAAGTCAGTGGCCCGGTTTATTCCCGGATGTAGTCCCGTTCGCCGGAGTAAGGGTTGTAATATACCCGGTAACGAAGCCCGTCCTTGGGGTCGATGAATACCTCGGGAGTGGGGAGAAAGCCGTTTTGCGGCTGGTGCTCCAGGCCGGGGGGGTTCACCTTATACCGTTTGTCGTACACCAGCCAGCCGAGCAGAAGAATGCCTAAGGGAACCAGTATCCACATGAGAAAATAGAGTGTGCCTACCGCAGCGGCGATTCCGTAGCTCATTGCCGTGCAACCCGTACGGCAGTGCCATATGCCACAATTTCACTCATGTTATTGCCGATATCGCCGCTGTCGAAGCGCATCATCACAATGGCATTGGCGCCCATAGCTGCCGCATTCTTGACCATCCGGTCCATGGCTTGGCGCCGCGCATCCTCGATCATTTGGGTATATTGCTTGACCTCACCGCCTACCAGTCCTTTCAGCGATGCCATAATATCCCCGCCCAGACCTCTGGCCCGTACCACCACACCGAAGGAGGTGCCCAGCACCTCTATAACCTCATGTCCCGCAAGATTTTCTGTTGTTGAAATCAGCATCTATAATTCCTCCTATTATGCAAATATGATTCTTCTTATAACTTCTTCCCCTATATACGCCATTATCGGCGCAAGGTTTCTTCCAGTTTGTGAATAAGGCTTCATGCGTATTCTTTATAAGAACCATTTTTATATGAAAAATGTTTTATTTTGGTCAAAATGATGTGAACTCTTTTTGACAAGAGACGGCTGCTTATCGACCGTCAGAGCAGGGGGTTGCTATATTGAAGGGGAGAAAATATATATCGCGGCACTGTGCGGCGGATGGAGTGAATGGCGGTAATGGCAGATACAAAGGTTGGCTTATCGGGAGATACGTTTTTGATCAATACCCGCTTTTTATTGATTGTCAGTGTGTTTGTGGGCAATATCATTGAACCCCTGATTGGCCGGAACGAGGAAATGAGGGCGCTGTTTCTCTGGATTTTTTCCTTCCATATGCCCCTGTTCGTATTTGTCACGGGATATTTTGCCCGTTATTCCTTGACCGGACAGACAGGGAAAAAGGTGCTGCAAACCATTGCGCTCCAATATTTTATCTTCCAAACGTTATACTCCGTGCTGGATATTCTGGCGTTCCAGGTACCCGGCATCAAACATTCCTTCTTCATGCCTTACCTGCTGTGCTGGTTTCTGATGGCGCATATCATCTGGCGGCTTATGCTGCTGCTGTTCACCTTCCTCAAGCTGAAGCATCCGGTGCTGGCCGCAGTCGGGATTGCCGTGCTTATCGGCTACAGCGGATTTGACGGCGGGGTGCTGAGTATCACCCGGGCGTTGGTATTCCTGCCCTTCTTCGTTATCGGCTATACCTTCGATTATGCCCGCTTCCGTAGTTTCTTGTCCGGCTACCGCCGGGTAATTGCCGCCGCGCTGTCGGTTGGCCTGTTCATCTACTTCGCCGCCAATGCCATGGAGCTTCAGCCCCGCTGGCTGGTGGGCGCCTTGAATTACACCCAGATGGGACATAGCGAATGGTACGCAGGTCTGTACCGGCTGGTGCTGTACGGGCTCCAGCTGATCGCATCCGTGGGACTGCTGGCCTTTGTTCCCCACGGCAAATCCATCATGACCGACTGGGGCACCCGGACCTTATATGTGTTTTTGCTCCATGGTTTTCTGGTGCGCCTTACCGTGTATTCCGGGATCTACACATTTATTGATCATCCGTTGGAAATCGCAGCCCTTCTGGTCTGCACCATCGGAGCGACGATTCTTCTGGCCCAGCCCTTCGTCAAAAAATGGACCCATCTGGTCATCGAGCCGAATACCTCCTGGTTGAACCGGATGGAGGAGAAGGCAAGAGGTGTCCTTGGGGCCAGGTAGAGACGGCATTGTGGCCGGCAGCATATTCACCGGGACAGAGCAGGGTTCCGCCTATAGGGTGGGGGCTCTGCTCTTTTTGCTATCCTGAGGCTGTGAGGGGAATAGAGTAGTCGAAGTGGGAGGAGGCTGGAGCAATGGAAAACGGGTTCTGCGGAAAAATCCATATATTCCAAGCTCCCTGTTGGCGGTATAATGGAAGTTGCAATGTGTACATAATGGACAACCAGCATGTCTGACAACCTTTTGAATGGGGGATTTTTCAATGGAACGTATCGAGTTATGGCCGGAAGGGGCGCCATACAGTAAAGGCAAGGAGCTGGAGGACCGTCCGGCGCTTACACCCTATCTTCTGGAGGGGGCGGGGGCAAATGTACCTGCTGTGATTGTGCTGCCGGGTGGCGGTTATGCCACGAGAGCCTATCATGAAGGGGAGCCCATTGCCCAATGGCTTAATTCCCTGGGGCTTCATGCTTTTGTGCTGAGCTACCGGGTTGCGCCGTACCAGCATCCCGCACCGCTCTCCGATGCCCAGCGGGCCTTGCGTTATGTCCGCTCCCGGGCAGAGGAATGGGGGATTGATTCCGGGCGTTTGGGGATCCTCGGATTTTCCGCAGGCGGTCACTTGGCCTCCACTGCCGGAACCCATTACGATGCAGGCGACGCCGGCGCCCAGGATCCGGTGGAACGGTTTAGCTGCCGCCCCGATTTTATGGTGCTGTGTTATCCTGTTATTTCCATGGGGGAATTCCGGCATGACGGCTCCCGCACAAACCTTCTTGGCCCGGAGCCGTCGGAAGCGGATATCCGGCTTTTCTCCAATGAGCTTCAGGTAACGGCGGATACGCCACCTGCCTTCCTGTGGCATACCTCCGACGATCCGTCTGTCCCCGTGGAGAACGCCCTGTTGTTCGCAGGGGCGTTAAGCCGCTGCAAGGTTCCCTTCGAGCTGCATTCCTTCCAATCCGGGTCTCACGGGCTGGGGTTGGCAGAGGAGCATCCGGAGGCCTGGGTATGGCCGGAATTATGCGCGCGCTGGTTTAAGCGGCGGGAGCTGATTTAAGGAGCTGCGAGGAAATTAGTACCCGCTTTTGCTGACAAAATCTCCACGATTTTGGGAGTTTTGTCGGCAAATTAGCGGTACTTTATTTCATCGCAGTCTCTAAGGCTTTGTGAAGAAGCGGGGGTGGTGGAAACGGATAAAAACAAGCTGCTGGTTTTCCGCTCCTTGGGGGAGCGGGCGGTAACGGTGAGTCTCGGCGGATCAGGCAGCTCCGGCATCGCTCCGGGGTTCTGGCTGTCTTTTGTCCGGCAGCTGGAGGCGTCGCCCTTTCCCGGCTTTGTGGAGGCGGTGGCCGGTATCCATACCGCTGCCGTTTATTATGATCCCTACCTTTTGTACCAGGGACTGGACAGGATTACACCGGTTTTGGGGGCGTTGGATGCCCTGGAGCCGGAGAGCCTGCAGGATGTGGTATGCCGTCTGCTGGAGCTGGAATGGGCCAAGGTGCAGGAGAAGCCGGAGGGCCTGTCCAGGCAAATCGAGATTCCTGTGTATTACGGCGGATCATGGGGACCTGACCTGGAGGAGGTGGCCGCCTTATGCGGGCTCACACCGGCAGAGTGGATCAGGCAGCACAGCTCGGCTGAATACCGTGTGTTGATGATCGGGTTTGTGCCGGGTTTTCCGTACCTGGACGGGCTGCCGGAGCAGCTGGCTGTTGACCGGCTGCCCACCCCCAGGCTGCGGGTTCCGGCAGGCTCCGTTGCGGTGGGCGGCAGTCAAACAGGCATCTACCCGCTGGATTCCCCCGGAGGCTGGAGACTGGTGGGCCGGACGCCTCTTTCCCTGTTCCGGCCAAACCACGCGGAGCCATCGCTTCTGCGGACCGGAGACCGGGTAAGATTTGTGCCTGCCGAGGAGGAGCCGCTGCCCTGAAATCATACGCTCCCAGCCGCAGGACGGAGGTTCATGCTGCGGCATCGGCGGTGCTTTTCGTTCAGATGAAAGATTAGAGAGGCCATGGTAATGAGAGGAAATGGGAAGGGGCGGATGGCTGTGCGCATGATCACTCAAGACGATACACCGGAAGCCGGAGCCCTTCATGTGCTGGCTCCCGGTTTGTCCACCACGGTGCAGGATCCGGGCCGTCCCGGCTTCCGTGACGCAGGTGTCCCTGTGGGCGGAGCGGCGGACCCGCAAGCCCTGGCCATGGCCAACCTGCTGGTGGGCAATCCGCCCGGTATGGCAGCGCTGGAGCTTACCTTGGCCGGACCAACACTCATGTTCGGGTGTGAAGCGGCTATGGCGCTGTGCGGTGCTCCTTTTGAGGCCTGGCTGGACGGACAGGCCTTGGAGCCTATGCGCCCGTATTATGTGCCAGCGGGAGCGGTGCTTACCATCCGGCGTGCTGCCGCCGGCTGCCGGGGCGTGTTGGCTGTGGCGGGCGGCATTGCGGTGCCGGAGGTGCTGGGCAGCCGCAGCACCTATGCCCGCGCCCGCCTGGGCGGGTTGGCAGGCCGTCCCCTGCAGGCGGACGACCTGCTGCCCTTGGGGCCGCCGTCCGGCACAGCCCGGCGGCTTATGGCTCTGCTGCGCCGGCAGCCCGGCGGGCGCAGCCGGTTTGCAGCGGCGCCGTGGCTGGCCACGCCGGCGCCGCTGCCCGGGCAGGCGGCCTGTACGGTCCGCGCGCTGCGCGGGCCGGAGGCCGCCCTGTTCGCGCCGGAGGTGCTCCGGCGCTTCTTCGCCGGGCCGTACACGGTGCGGCCCGAAGCCGACCGCATGGGCGTGCGCCTGCAGGGCACGCCCATAGCCGCCACCGCTTCCATGGTATCGGAAGCGGTGGCCCCGGGAGCCGTCCAGGTGCCTCCGGACGGCCAGCCCATTGTGCTGCTGCCGGACTGCGGCACCACGGGAGGCTATCCCCGCATCGCACAGGTGGCGGCGGTGGACCTGCCGCTGCTGGGCCAGCTGCGCCCCGGCGTGCAGCTCCGCTTCCGGGAAATCGGGCTGGCGGAAGCGGAGGGGCTGTACCTGGAGCGGCGTATAGCTCTGGCCCGCTTCCAGGCCGCATTGTTGCATTGGCTTGGTGAAGAATAGACGACGTTTGTGCAAAAAAGGAGGAGAAGGTCTCATGACGGAAGGTGCCGGCGGCCAACCCGCTGTGGATTTGAATTGCGATTTGGGAGAGAGCTTCGGCCCTTACCGGATGGGGAACGATGCCGCTGTTTTGCCTTATGTGACCTCCGCCAATATCGCCTGCGGCTTCCATGCGGGTGACCCTGCGGTGATGGCCCGCACCGTACGGCTGTGCCTGGAGCAAGGGGTCAGAATCGGCGCCCATCCCGGCCTTCCGGACCTTCAGGGCTTCGGCAGGCGCGAGCTGCGTTTGTCTCCGGAGGAGGTTTACGGAGCGGTGCTGTACCAGTTGGGAGCCTTGGAGGCCTTTTTGCGCCCCCACGGGGAACGCCTGCATCATGTGAAGCCCCATGGTGCCCTCTACAACATGGCGGCGTCTGACGTTGTGCTGGCCCGGTCTGTAGCGGAGGCAGTACGGGACTTTTGCCCATCGCTTCTCTTGTATGGCCTTGCAGGAAGTCGCCTGATCCGGGCCGGACAGGAGGCAGGCCTGCCTACGGTTTCCGAGGTTTTCGCCGACCGGGGGTACCGGCCGGACGGCAGTCTCCTGCCACGGCAGGAGACGGGGGCCGTTATTCATGACAGCAGCGAGGCCATTGCCCGGGTGCTGGAGATGGTGCGGACCGGTGGGGTTGCCGCCTCGGACGGCAGCCGGCTGGCCTTGGCCGCCGAGACTGTATGCATCCACGGCGATCATCCCGGGGCAGCCGACTTTGCCCGGCGAATCCGTCTGGAGCTGGAGGAAAAGGGTGTCCGCGTCCTTCCGCCAATGGGCTGATCCGTGCAGGAGCTTGCGGGAGAGAATCAGGAGAGATTCGATATATTCATTTCTTCCCTTGAGAACAAGGCTTCCCATGGGGTTTAATAAAGGAGCCGGCGAATCCTTTACGAAAGGAGTGTGATCGATATGATTACTTTCCACGAGGTGATTTCCGCCTAATTAGCGGGAATCAGCTGTAGAAAGGGGAGGGACCGCAAGGTCCCTCTTTTAGTTGAAGCCGTCCTTGCTGCGGTACCGCCGCACCGATGACCAGATTAGGCTGTGTCTTCAGATAAGTGCCTTTACTGGAACAAAAATTCGTTGACATCTGTTCTCCTCAGAGCTCCAGGTACGCCCCGGAAATTTTTTGCTTGATGTACATAAGGCATGTGTTATATAATGGAAACGTTATCGGCGGCATAGCCGGTAAACACGATGCGAAGGGAGATGGCGACAATGAAAAAGCTGTTTACTGTTGGGTTTGAAATGAATAATGAGGTGCTTGCCAACTGAATAAACGCAGGACTATAACCATCCCCCGGACCAACAATACGTATGCGTACGCGCATGTTGTGGCACGATGTGGTTATCGTGTTTTTTTTATTCCCCATCTAGGAAAAATATTGAAAAAATACCAAATTAAGGAGGTGTGTCAAATGATGAAGCAAGTTGCAGGAGTGCTGTTTAACCAGCTTACCGGAACCCATGTCCGCTCTATCATCGTAATGACAAATAACCAGGAGGTACTGTATGAGTTACAAAAACGGAAAGGACGTTCTTCCCCCTAGCTTGCTTAAGCAGCTTCAGGATTATATCCAGGGGGAGATCATTTATATTCCCAAAAAAGAACAGAAGCGTGCCGGTTGGGGCGAAAACAACGGCACCCGGCTGATCATTGAAAAGCGCAACCGTGAAATATATGGCCGCTACAAAAGCGGGTCCACCATCTTCGAGTTGATCCAGATTTATCATCTGTCTGAGGACAGCATCCGTAAGATTATCGTCAAAACCAGGGAACGGGTTACGAATGCAGCGCCCTAGAGAAGCCATCTCCCGTCGCGGCTCCGTAGAAATCCCCGCCATCCCCAAACACCCTCATCCTGCCGGTCCGGCAAGGTGAGGGTGTTTTTTTCGCCTATTCGCTAGCTGTGAAAGGGTGACGTATGCGGGAATGTTACTCTCAACCTCTTCCATAATGTAAAAGTGCAGGTATTTGTTAAGCAAACCTTCGTTTTTACAGCCTATCCTGCAAAAGTGCAGTTATTTTCGTCAGATGCGGGAAAGATGGAGCCTTCGGCGAAAAATAGATGCACTTTTGCATTTGGAATGCAGGGAGAGCAGATTTTTAGCTGAATAGATGTACTTTTGCAGGATAAGGGTGGATGAAATGAGCAATGTTGTCCGTAAAATAGTAGACACGCTCCCGGCCGCCGTTAGGAGGACATGCGGCAGAGAATCCGCCTGTCCTGTTCTTTCCCTTTTTTTCTATCGCGGTTTGCCGTACAATGGATACGGCTTCTTATATTGGTGAGAGGGGTTTATTCGTTTGCCGCAGCACCGTTATTTTGCTCTTCCGGCGCTTGTCCGCTATTTGTCCGTTGTTATGCTGTTAACAATGCTATGCCTTGCTGTCGCCGATAACAACCATTCCCGCCCCTATTACAAGGATAAAGTGGCGGTGCTGGTTTATCATCATGTGGCGGATGAGAATTTGGGCTCGGTGACCATCACACCCGGGCTTCTGGACCGCCAGCTGAAGGATTTGAAGCGGCGGGGCTACCACTTTATTACCATGGAGAATTTCCGCCGCTTCACCCAAGGCGGTGAGGTGCCGCGCAATGCGGTGCTGGTTACCTTTGACGACGGATACAAAAGCTTTTATTCCCATGCGATTCCGGTTCTGTCCCGGAATCAGGTGCAGGCCGTCAATTTTATTGTGACGGAGTTTATCGCACATCCCGAGAGAAGTACGATCCCTTCCCTAAGCCCCGCCGAAATGACGGAGCTGGCCGACAACGGCAGCGCCGAGCTGCAGTGCCATTCCAACGCCCTGCACAAGCAGGTGAATCCGAAGGAATCCTATCTGTCCGGGAAGCTCGAGCACGGAGGCAAACCGGAAACGGATGAGGAGTACACCAGCCGCATCCGGCAGGATACCCTGTCCTGTTCAACGGAGCTGAAGCGTTTCCGGTCCAAGGCCGATGCATATGCCTATCCGTATGGTATGTCCAATGCGAAGGTTCCCGGGCTTCTCCAGGAAGGCGGCTTTCGTTATGCCTTTACCGTCCAGCCGGGCATCGTGACCCGCAAAACCAACTGGATGGAGATTCCGCGGATCAACGCAGGCTCTCCGTTTATGACTCCGAAGCGGGTTCACAAAAATATCATGAGAAAGCTGCATTAAATGGTACTAGATGGCCCGCCCCCCGGTTTATGGAGGCTGGCTTTTCTTTTTTATTTTGCCGGTTTGCGGCTTCCTTCCTCCCGGTAAAATTCCTGAGCCCGCGCCACAAAGTCGTGTACGGCGGTTTGCACGCTCCCCTCGGTATTCAAGATCAGGGAGGTAGTGCGGATGGCGGCCAACAGCTCGGGCAGCTGGACGGCCTTCATCTCCGAGCTCCCTCCGCCAAGTGTCCGTTCCAGGTAGGAGGCGGGCAGCAGCGTGGCACAGCCCAATACCGAACCTAAACGGAGAATGGCTTCGAAGGAGTCAATCTCCATCTTTACATTGGGATAAGCATCATGCTGCTCGAACAGCTCATCCATCAGGACGCGGTACCAGGTTCCTTTGGAAAAAAGGATCATCGGCAGCTGGTGCAGGTCCTTCATGGTCAGATCCGTCCGGCTCAGGTACGGATGCCCTGCAGGCAGCACCAGAGACAGGTGGTCATCGAATAAGGGATAACTCTTCAGTCTCGGGTGGTCGATGATCGAGGCAACCAGTCCGAAATCGGCTTTGTTTTCCCGTACCAGGTCGACGATTTCATGGGTTTTGCCGGTTATGGCCTGGATGTCGGTTTCCGGGTGGTCCTTATTGAATAAGGAAATAATCTCAGGGAGACTGGATTGCAGGGTGGTGAGACTGGCCCCGATGGTAATGCTGGACGGCATCTCGGGGGAGATGAAGGGGCGCAGCCGGGTTTCGAACTCGGCGGTCATTTCGCGCATCCGCAGCGCATATTCATAGCAAATACGGCCTGCCCGGGTCAGCTCCAGGCGTTTGCCCCTGCGCTCGAAGAGGGCGACACCCATCTCCTCCTCCAGGTGCATGATTTTCCGGGATAAGGCGGGCTGGGACAGATTCAGCACCCGGGAGGCTTTATTCAGACTTTCCTGCTCCACAACAACAGCGAATATATCCAGGTTATTCTGCACGGGGGTTATCCTCTTTTCTCTCATATAGCGAACATACATAACCCATTATAATAAAAATGCACTTCCCTATTAAGCCATAAAGCGTTAACATAAGGATAGACACATAATGTTCACATTTAGAAATGCAGCGTTTACATGAGAAATAATAGGGAAAATGGTAATATGAGTTTTGTGAACGGTTTGTGACAACGCTGCTGAGAGGGGTTTTTGCGTATGAAGGGCAATTCCTATTTCTACCGTAAGCTGCATTCCCTGCTGGGCGTTATTCCAGTGGGCGCATTTCTTGTGGAGCATCTTTATACCAACTACGCAGCGTATCACGAGGGGCATGAGGGCTTTCTGGCCAAGGTGGAGTGGCTGAACAGCCTTCCGCTGGTGTTCTTTATGGAGCTCTTCGGCATCTGGCTGCCCATCCTGTACCATGGTGTGTATGGCTTGTACGTGGCCTATACCGCCCGCAACAACCCCAAGCAGTACGGCTACTTCCGCAACTGGATGTTTACTCTGCAGCGGGTGACGGGAGTGATTACGCTTCTGTTTATTGTCTGGCATGTGTTCGAAACCCGGGTTCAGGTGGCGTTGGGCAATGTCGCCCATGACCAATTAGGTGTGCGGATGCATGAGATCATCAGTCAGCCCTGGGCATTCGTGATTTATGTGATTGCGGTGGTATCGGTTTCGTTCCACTTCGCCAACGGCATGTGGTCCTTCCTGGTCAGCTGGGGCATTACCATCGGCCCGCGCTCCCAGCGGATTTCCGGCTATGTGTGGATGGGTGTATTCGTGTTGATGTCCGTGATGTTTATTCTGGCGTTGACGGCCTTCGCCGGTATGGACTTTAGCCAGCGGCCCGTCACGGCGTTGATGTAGCTTTACTTATGCTTACGATGATGGCTTTCCTAACGGAAAGCCCCAGCTTATGCTTACGACGACGGCTTTCCTAACGGAAAGCCCTTAGGAGGGGACGGATATGGCGACTTCGAACATTATAGTGGTCGGCGGCGGTTTGGCCGGTCTGATGGCAACGATTAAAGCCGCGGAAGCCGGCGTTCATGTAGATCTGTTTTCCCTGGTTCCCGTTAAGCGCTCCCATTCAGTATGTGCCCAGGGGGGAATCAACGGGGCGGTCAATACCAAGGGGGAAGGGGATTCCCCCTGGGAGCATTTTGACGATACGGTGTACGGCGGGGACTTCCTGGCCAACCAGCCTCCGGTCAAAGCTATGTGCGAGGCGGCACCGGGCATTATCCATCTGATGGACCGGATGGGAGTTATGTTTAACCGGACTCCGGAGGGTTTTCTTGATTTCCGGCGTTTCGGCGGCACCAAGTACCACCGCACTGCCTTTGCGGGAGCGACCACCGGCCAGCAGCTGCTGTATGCCTTGGATGAGCAGGCCCGGCGCCAGGAGGAAGCAGGGCTTGTCACCAAATATGAACATTGGGAGTTCCTCTCCGCCATTCTTGACGATGAAGGGGTATGCCGCGGCATTACCGCCCAGAATCTGCGGAGCATGGAGATTGAGGTGTTTAAGGCGGATGCCGTCATTCTGGCTACGGGCGGACCAGGTATCGTGTTCGGCAAAACCACCAATTCGGTGATCAACACCGGAACGGCTGCTTCAGCTGTTTACCAGCAAGGGGTTCATTTCGCCAACGGCGAGTTTATCCAGATTCACCCCACGGCTATTCCCGGGGATGACAAGCTGCGGCTGATGAGCGAATCCGCCCGGGGCGAAGGCGGCCGGATCTGGACCTACAAGGACGGCAAACCCTGGTACTTCCTGGAGGAAAAATATCCTGCCTACGGCAATCTGGTGCCACGGGATATTGCCACCCGTGAAATTTTCCACGTTTGTGTAGATTTGAAGCTGGGGATCAATGGGGAGAACATGGTTTATCTGGACCTGTCCCACAAGAACCCCCGGGAGCTGGACATCAAGCTGGGCGGCATTATCGAAATCTATGAAAAATTCATGGGTGAGGATCCGCGGAAAATTCCCATGAAGATTTTCCCGGCTGTCCACTATTCCATGGGCGGACTATGGTGCGATTATAACCAAATGACCAATATCCCCGGGCTGTTCGCCGCAGGTGAATGTGAATACCAATACCACGGCGCCAACCGGCTGGGAGCCAACTCTCTGCTGTCCTCGATTTTTGGCGGGATGGTAGCGGGGCCGAAGGCAATTGAGTACGTTCGCGGACTTGACAAGCATGCGGAGGATATTCCCTCTACCGTGTTCGAGCGGGAGGCCCAGAAGCGGGTCAATCAATATGAGGGCCTGCTCAAAAAGGACGGCAATGAAAACCCCTATGTCCTCCACAAGGAGCTGGGGGACTGGATGACGAACAATATGACCGTGGTTCGGGTGAACAAACGCCTGGAGGAGACCATCGTCAAGATCAAGGAATTGAAGGAGCGTTATGCCCGGGTTAATGTGAATGACACCTCCCGCTGGAGCAACCAGGGTGTGGCCTTCACCCGGCAGCTGTGGAATATGCTGGAGCTGGCGGATGCCATGACGCTGGGAGCGCTGCTCCGGGATGAAAGCCGCGGCGCCCATTACAAGCCTGATTTTCCGGACCGCAACGACGAACAATTCCTGAAAACCACCATCGCCAGCCATCATCCCGACGGGCCCAAGATTACGTATGAGGAAGTGGACACGTCGCTGATTACCCCGCGGAAGCGGGATTACACCACCGACAAGAAAAAGAAGGGGGCGCAATGACTATGGCTGAAGCAGCGGCGAAACGCTCCATCAAATTCATCGTCACCCGGCAGGACAGCACGGACAGCAAGCCGTATACGGAGGAATTTCAGATTCCGTACCGTCCCAACATGAATGTGATAACAGCGCTTATGGAAATCCAGCGGAATCCCGTGAATGCGGACGGAGGTTCAACCTCTGCCGTTTGTTGGGAATCCAACTGTCTGGAGGAGGTTTGCGGCGCCTGCTCCATGGTCATAAACGGTAAACCCCGGCAGGCATGCACCGCCTTGGTGGATCATCTGGAGGAGCCCATCCGGGTTGCGCCCATGTCCACCTTCCCGGTGGTCCGGGACCTGGTTATTGACCGGGGCCGGATGTTCAAGGCCCTGAAGAAGGTAAAGGCGTGGATTCCCATTGACGGCACCTATGATCTCGGGCCTGGACCGCGGATGGCGGAAACCAAGCGACAGTGGGCCTATGAGCTGTCCAAATGTATGACCTGCGGCGTTTGTCTGGAGGCTTGTCCCAATGTTAACGACAAAACGGACTTTATCGGTCCTGCCGCTATCTCCCAGGTGCGCCTGTTTAATGCCCATCCCACTGGGGAAATGAACAAGGAGGAGCGTTTGGACGCCTTGATGACCGATGGCGGCATCGAGGGCTGCGGCAATTCCCAGAACTGCGTACGCTCCTGCCCGAAGGGAATTCCGCTGACCACCTCCATCGGTGCCATGAATGCGGATACCACCAAGCGTCTGTTCAAAAAGTGGCTGGGGATGTAGGAGACCCCCAAAAGTGAAGCAAAGGCTTCGTAGCCTAGTCCGGTTACTTTTGGGGGAGCCCCCGATCAACATGCCCCCAAAAGTGAAGCAGAGGCTTCGTAGCCTAGTCCGATTACTTTTGGGGGAGCCCCCAGAGAACCTTTTTTAAACCACAAGCAGCCATTCCTTTTGCCGGGGAGGCTGCTTTTTCTATTGACCCACAATAGTTGTTTTACATATAATTGTTTAGACAACTATTTTGGGAGAGGGATTAAATTGAAGAAGTCATTAGAAGATGGGAAATGGGGATTGGACCAATCGCTGGGATTTACGTTGGGTGTGGCTTCACGGCGGATGTCACAGCTTTTTGCGCACCGGCTGAAGGAATACGGGATCAGCCCCGAACAATGGTCGGTGCTTCATTTGATAGCCGGGCAGGAGGGGTTGATTCAGAAGGAGGTTGCTGAACGTTCCTTTAAGGATAAACCGACGGTGACCCGGATTCTGGATGTGCTGGAGGAGAAGGGGCTAATTTCCCGGAAGCCCGGGGAGCAGGACCGGAGATCCTTCCGCCTGTATCCTACCGATAAGGGCAGGGCGGTAGCCCTCCAGACAGAGCCGCTGGAGCGTGGAGTGAACGGGGAGCTGGCGGAACGATTGGGGGAAGAGGCATATTATGCGCTGGTGGATCAGTTGAAGGATATCATCCGTTTTGCCGATACGCTCATGGAGAAGGAACAGGGGGTGAAAGAATGAGCAGTAAACCCTTGTCCCAGCCAGGCAGTGCTGCCGAGCCCTTATGGACCCGCTCCTTTCTTGTACTGACGATCAGCTATTTCCTGATGTTCATGTGTCTGCAAATGCTGCTGTCCCCGTTCCCTTCCTACGTGAAGGACCGTTTCGCCCCGGGGGATGTGGCGCTTAGCCTGGTCACCAGCCTGTTTGCGCTGACGGCTATTGTGGCCCGTTTCGCTACAGCTGCTCTGATGAAGCGGATCAGCAAAACAGGGCTGCTTTATACCAGTCTGGGCATTTCCGTGGCGGCTACACTGGCTTATCCGCTGGCAGATTCCTTGGGTTCGCTGCTGGCGCTGCGTATGCTCTTCGGAATCGGCTTCGGCATGGGCAGCACGGTGATGCCCACCTTGGTGAGCCGGATTATCCCTATCCGCCGGATGGGGGAGGGTATCGGTTATTTTGGACTGTCCACCAGCTTGGCCATGTCCTTCGGGCCGATGATCGGCCTGGCACTTCTGGATGGCTTCGGCTTTGGTGTTCTGACGGTATGGGGAGCGGTTGCGGCAGCGGCGGTTATTCCTCTGTTGGCGCTGACGCGGGCTGCTGCTGTTTCTTCTCAGGCTGAAGGGGGCAAAAAATCCCCTGTAAACACTCCTCGCGCAGACACCCAAACTTCCGGCATTGTCCGGCAGAGGGAGGAGGCGCCTTCAACAGGGCTGGCCGGCAGGCTGTGGCTGCCGTTGACGCTGAACACCCTGCTATCCTCCTGCTATGGGGGCATTCTCAGCTTCCTTGCCTTGTACGGGCGGGACATCGGGTTGGCCAACATCGGCCTTTTTTTCCTGTTTAATGCTCTCACTGTATTGGCTGTCCGGCCGCTTTCGGGCTGGCTTTATGATACCCGGGGCCATGCCGTGGTTCTGGTGCCAGCTGCTATAGTTCTGGTAGCAAGCCTCGGATTGCTGTCTTATACCCACTCTATGGTGATGCTGATGGTCTCCGCTCTCCTGTTCGGATTGGGCTATGGCGCCGTCCAGCCCACCGTTCAGGCCTGGATGCTGGGGGGAGCTCCCCGGTCCAGCCATGGGTTGATCAACAGTCTGTTTTACAACAGCATTGATCTGGGGGTTGCCGTAGGCTCCATGGCGTTAGGAGCGGTAGCCGCCGCCACCGGCTATGCCGTGATGTACCGGTTTTCGGCTGGGATTATGCTGGTGTTTCTGCTGTTATATCTGGTAGTGGCCGTTGCCGGCAGCAGGCTGCGGAAAGAACTCGGTCAACCGGAGCTTACCGCTCCAGTCCGTACTGAACAATAACAAAACCGCGCTTTCCCTGGAAATATCCCGGTGGGAAGGCGCGGTTTTTCGATGTTAGGAGCTGCGAGGAAATTAGTACCCGCTTTTGCTGACAAAATCTCCACGGTTTTGGGAGTTTTGTCGGCAAATTAGCGGTACTTGAGCGTTTGCGAAAGCAAACGCCACTTCGTAAGCATAAGCTTATTTCGTCGCAGTCTCTTATGGGAGTGGTGCCTCTATTGCGGGCAACAGCGGTGATGGTTGGCCCGTATACTGGAGCCGGAGATCATGCAGTGCCCGGGTACAGGCTACGTACAACAGCTTGGCATCCCGTGGGGAAGCCTGGTAGCGGGTTTCATCCACATCCGTCACCAGCACGGCATCGAACTCGAAGCCTTTGGACAGATAGACGGGAAGTACAGAGAGTCCACCGCCGTAGGACTGCTGGGAGGCCGTCAGCAATGTAGGGGAGAACCCTGCATGGACCAGCTCTTTATGGATGGCGGCACATTCCTTTTCGGTGCGGCCGATGACGGCGATGGTGCCGTGCGCCTCCTCCGACAGCTCCCGGACCGCCTGCACAATAGCGGGCAGCCGCTTGGCGGCCTGCTCCACCCGGACCTGCTCGCCGCTGCGGAAAACCGGCACAGCCGGGCTGACCGCTACTCCGCTGTGGGCGATAACCCCGTTGGCAAACTGGATGATCTCCATGGTGGAGCGGTAGCTGCGGTTCAACTGAAAGGTTTCCGTTTCCTCCCCATCGAACAGTCCGGCGAACTCCTCCCAGCTATGGACACCCTTGTAATCGTGAATGCCCTGGGCCAGGTCACCGAGTATAGTGAAGGAGTGATTTTTGCTGTGTTCCTTCAGGACCAGAACCTGGAGCGGAGAAAAATCCTGGGCTTCGTCAATCACAATATGGTCGAACCGGTCATTGCCATGAATGCCGTAGAAGCGGTTATGAATATATAATAGGGCGGCCAAATCCTCCTGAAGCACCTCGCGTTTGGCCAGACGTTTCCTGGATTCCTCCGCCAGCTGCTCCGGAACCCAATCCGGCCGGGTTTCCGGCTCGAACAGCCTCCGGTAAAATTCCAGTGCCGAGGGAGGGCTCCAGTTTTTCAGATAAGTCTTCAGCCTGGCGCCGGCCAGCTTTTTGCGGTCCTTGCGGATCTTGGGGTCCCGTGTTGCCTCCAGCTCCATCTCCAGCCAACGCCTGATCCGGGCTTCCACCCGTTGCCGCCGTTTGCCGATGGGGTCATGGACAGTTTCCACATAAAACCAGTGTCGGAGAGTCTTGCCTGGCAGCTGGCGGGTTCCTTCCCAAGGGGTAAAATCCTGCAGATCACAGTAATCCTTTTCGTATACGTCCAGCTCCCGGCTGAGACGGTCTGCCAGCTCCGCAGAGCCCCTCCACCTGCCGGAGGGAACTGCTTCTTCTCCTGCCGCGGAATTCCCGGTGGTATCTTGGTTCGGAGCAACTGCAAACCGCTTCTCCAGATCCTGTGCTTCGCTGCCCAGCTTGAGGTTGTCGTCCAGCCGCTCCAGCGCCCAATCGGCAAAGGTGGTTTGCGCAATATCTCCCACACCCAGCTCCGGCAGCACTCCGGAGATATAATCCAGGAACATCCGGTTAGGGGCAAAAATAATCATCCGCTCCGCCTTCACCTGATCCCGGTATTGATAAAGCAGGAAGGCCAGCCGGTGCAAGGCCACGGTGGTTTTGCCGCTGCCGGCAACCCCTTGGATGATCAAAGCTTTGTTTTTGGCGGCCCGGATGATTTTGTCCTGCTCTGCCTGGATGGTGGAGACGATGTCCCGGAGCTTGTTGTCCTTGTTCTCCCCCAGACGGTACAGGAGGAACTCATCCGTCACTGCACCTTGGCTGCTGCCCCGCAGATAGCTGTCTGTCACCCGCTGAAGTATCTGCTTGCGGATGACTAGGTTCCGTTTCAGGTAAACGAGCCCCTCTACCAGCCCGTCCGGGGAATCGTATTCCGCCGGTCCGTCGCCGCCTGTGAAGGAATAGAAAAGACTGGCTACAGGAGCCCGCCAGTCAATCACCAGCGGATGGCCGCCGATCCGGTCCTCTACTCCCGCTTTGCCGATGTAGAGGGGAGTTGGGGCACTGTGTCCGGCCTCCTGAAAGTCCAGTCTTCCGAAGTAGGGCTCGGGCAGGGCCACTGCCAGCTTGCGCCGGGTTTCCTCCCGGAGTCCCTCCAGAACCTGCTCGGTAAAATCATTCCCGTTGTACCGGGACATGGCATTTAATTCATTCAGCTGCCGGCTGATGATCCGTCCGGCCTCCTCCAACCGGAGGAACTCTTCTTGATAGGCACTTTGAATGTCGCTTTCCATATTCAGTTACCTCCTAAGGTTTTTACGCCAGTAAAAACTGGCGTCGTAAGCATAAGCTAAGGTTTTTATGCCAGTAAAAATCTTCAACCTTATGTTTTAGGCCGATAAAGCGGAACTGTAAGAATATCACAAATGGTGGAGTGGCGCAACCGTTTGTTGGAAATCCCTAAAGAGGTTATACTCGAAGGGTTTATGATTGACGCCAACTCTTAATTAGGCTAAAATAAATTTGTAGCTCTATTTAAACGTTTCAATCGTACAAGTAAACGTATTCAATTTGTAACCCGATACCCGGAGGTGCACGGCCCTGAAAAACAAACAGATTACGATCATCGACGTGGCTAGGGCCGCTGGTGTCTCCATTGCCACTGTTTCCAATGTGCTGAACCGGCGGAATGTGCCCCTGGCGGAGGAAACCATCCGCAAGGTGGAGGACGCGGTGCAGCTGCTTGGCTACCGCCGCAATGAGATGGCGGCCAGCCTCAGCCGCAAAAAAACCTATGAGCTGGGCCTGATTTTGCCCCACTTCAACGGTTACTTTGCGGATTTTGCCCATGCCATGCAGGATTTGGTCCATCAATGCGGCTACCATCTGTCCGTATACTCCTCCACCGGCAGGCCGGAGCTGGAGAAGCGGCATATGGAAACTCTCCTGCAGCGCCGGGTGGATGGTCTCTTTTGCCACGGCTTGGCCATGAACCCGGAGACCACCCGCAAGTTTGTCGGCGAAGGTACACCGATGGTACTGTTTAACGCCTATAACTGGCCGGAGAACGTGGCGCTGGGCGCCGTTAATCTGGATTTTGCCGGAGGAGCGGAGAAGGCGGTGCTGCATCTGGCGGAGAGAGGCTGCAGGGAATTGTTCTATATCAGCCGCGAAAGAGCCCGGACCACCAACCAGCAGCGGCTTGTTGGCTTTCAGCGTGGTGTAGAGGGCTGCGGGATTCCCCATCGGATCATTCCGACGCAAGGAATGAATGAGGATGCGCTTTTTGATTCCATCGGAGACGCAGTGAAACAGGGCAAACCCTTGGGCATTCTGGCCTTTGACGACGGCGATGCTTTTATATTGATCTCCCGGCTGCAAGCCCGCGGGTATGACATTCCCGGCCAGATCAAGGTTGTGGGCATCAATAACCAGGCGGTAGCCCAGCATAACTGGCCTTCCATTACCAGTCTGGATATCGATCTGGACAATCAGGTTTCCCATGCGGTATGTATGCTGCTTCAGCATTTGGAGGAAGGTGCAGCGCTGCGGAATATTTCCCTCGAGCCTTTCGAAACGGTGAATCCCCCGGGCAGCCCGGCCCATGAGATTCATATTCCCATGCGGCTGATTCCCCGGATGTCCACCGAGTAGCTCCTTGCTTGAAGACGCACTTTTATACATGTACCAAAAAACAGGAGATGAGCACATTGAGTCTTTGGAAACAGGCAATTGAAGATGCGGTTCAAAAAACAAAAGCCAATATCGCGCGTTTTGGAGACCAGTTCCCCCATGTCAGCGAAAACGGCAAGTATCTGTTGAATGATAATACCGATTGGACGGACGGCTTCTGGTCCGGTATTCTCTGGCTTGCTTATGAATACAGCCAAGACGAGGCCATTCGCGAAGCTGCGGTAAAATCCGTGGAGAACTTCCGCGACCGCCTGAACACCATGAAGAGCCTGGACCATCACGATATCGGCTTCCTGTATTCCCTCTCCTCCAAGGCTCAATGGATGATTGAAAAGGATGAGGCAGCCCGCGAGCTGACTATTGCCGCCGCCGATGTGCTGCTGCGCCGCTGGCGCCCCAAAGCCGGGCTGATCCAAGCCTGGGGCAGAGAAGGGGATGCCGAGAACGGCGGGCGGATTATCATTGACTGCCTGATGAATCTGCCGCTTCTGTATTGGGCCTACGAACAGACCGGCAACGAGGATTATAAGAACAAGGCGATCCTGCATACCGAGAAATCCCGCCGGTTCCTGGTTCGCGGAGACGACTCCTCCTATCATACCTTCTGGTTTGATCCGGAGAATGGCGAGCCTGTCCGCGGCGGCACCCACCAAGGCAATACCGACGGCTCCACCTGGACCCGCGGCCAATCCTGGGGTGTTTATGGCTTTGCCCTGGGCTACCATTACACCAAGGATGACCGGTATCTGGATACCTCCAAAAGAATGGCCAAATACTTCCTGGAGCGTCTGCCGGAGGACAATGTGGTGTACTGGGACTTCGATGTGGAAATCACACCGGAAACCAAACGCGACAGCTCCGCATCGGCGATCACCGCCTGCGGTATCCTGGAGCTCCTGAAGCATCTGCCTGAAAATGACCCTGACCGCGCTTATCTTGAGGAAGGTGTACAGAAGACCATGGAGGGTCTGGTGAAGCACTACTCCACTATGAACCAGCCGGATGCCCAAGGTCTTATCGAGCATGGCTCCTATGCCGTGCGTCTGGGCCACAGCCCCGACGACTTCATGATCTGGGGCGACTACTACTACCTGGAAGCCCTGATGCGTCTCGAACAGAGCCACAAAGGCTACTGGTACGAATAAGCCAGCTAAGAAGATTCAACGCCCTCTGCGCCTCCGCAGGGGGTTTTCCGCATCACTTCGTTTCTTATCCGCAAACCAGCCGGTTCGGAAATGATAGCGAACATCAAATGTATGCTAAGCCGCCGAAAGTGGGCAATCCGGGCAAATAAGATACATGTTTTGTATGCTATTGGATCAAAATTGGCTTAAAACCAGATGAAAATCACGAATAGCGTACATTGTATGGCGCTTACATGGCTACTAAAGCGGGAAAACCGCCAATAGCGATCATTGTTTGGCGCTTACATCGTTTGGCGTTTACATCCAGAGGGAGGGCGGGCCGCTTCGCCCCAAACAGGCAGGCCAATCAGCCGCGACGGCCTATAGCGCATCGCTCACGTAATGGGTGCGCAGCAGGGTGGCGATTCCAGTGGCACCTGCCTGAACGCCTGCGGTGACCACCACCAGGTCGCCGTCCTGCAGAAAGCCGGCACCCCTCATCGGGCACCGGCGCTTTTGGTTTTCAGCAACGCGGCGTCACACCGGGCAGGAAAACCCGGGATCCTCGTCCTCTTTCCCGCGATCTGCCAGGAAACGCCGGCCGTATTCGCCGTGGGGATGAATCTGGGCATGCTCCGTTTGAATGGTGGCATGGACGATGCTGTATTTCTCCTTTAACATTTCATTAATCGCCAGAATCACGCACAGCGGTTGCATATCCTTGTTAACGAAAACGTGGGCGGTTAGGGAATAATGCCCGCTGGAGATGGCCCACAGATGCATCTCGTGCACATCCTCCACTCCAGCGATGGACAGAATGTCCTGCTGAATCTGCTGAAGGTCGTAGGCTTCGGGGACAGATTCCATCAGCACCATGCAGGACTCCCGCAGAATGCGTGCGCCACCGGTCAAGATAATCCCGCCGATGGCGATGCTGATGAAGGCATCCATCCAATGCCAGCCAGTGGCGAGGATCAGCAGGGCGGAGGCGATAACGCCGATGGAGCTTAACAGATCCCCGATAAAATGCCATAAGGCGCTTTTTACATTGAGGTTATCCTCTTCCTTCATGCTTCTGCTCAGAACAACGGTAAGCACGATGTTCACAATCAGACCGATGGTGGAAATAGCCAGCATGACCGGATAATTCACTTCGGGCGGGTCAATGAGACGACGAATGCCTTCAATCATAATACCGATGGAAATCGCCGCCAACGCCAGCCCGTTCAGGAAAGCTGCGATAATCTCGAAACGGAGGAAACCGAAGGTGAAACGTGGGGTCGGCGGCCGGGATGCGAGATAGATAGCCACCATGCTCAGGGCAAGGGCTATCACATCAGAGATCATATGGGCCGAATCCGAAAGCAAGGCCAGGGAATTGGATACCAGCCCGCCGACAATTTCCACAAGCGTAAAAAACACAGTGATCCACAAGGTAATCCAGAGGGTACGTTTGGATGCCGTTTGCTGCTTCACATGCAGCTGATGATGGAAGTCTTGGAACAAGATGCCGCCCTCCTCCTTTGATGTTCATATCTGTAGTATACGAAATGGTGGAAATCCATGGCAAATGATCGTTTTATGGATCTTGATAATGAAAATTGCTCCTGATGGGGGACAATCACCATTGGTAATCAATTTTGTAATACAATTGAAATACAGGTGTCACTCTTTTCTAACAAGTACGGGCTATGATAACAGCAAGACCCCCTTTTTTCATATATGATGGATTCGGCCCTGCCGCTACCGGCGAGGGTCACTTTTTTTTATGCAGCAAAAAAACCGGAGGCCGGCTCCGGTTTCTGCGAAGGTATACAATCCATTGGTGTCGGATCAGAGGGGAACGGCGATACGTTTCTTGGCGCTGAAATACACCCATTCGTTATACCCGATCTCCTTCAGGCGGCGGGCCACCAGCTCCCGATCGTCTCCCACCCGTTCCGGGTCATGGGCGTCCGATCCGAAGGTAACGGAAACGCCGTAACGCAGAGCCATCTCCAAGATTTCATCGGAGGGATACCAGCCTCCCACATCCTTGGTTTTTCCGGAGGTGTTCACCTCAATGGCCATACCCGCTTCCCCTATAATCCGGAGCGTTTTCTCTACCGCTTCCGTACGGATATCGGAAAAGGCGGGGTAAAAGCCCTTCATGGCATCGATATGTCCAAGAATCTGAAACATGCCGCTTTTGGCGGATTGAAGAATCAGATCGTAATACTGCTCCTTCTCCCGGATCTTCTCCGGTTCCGACAAACCCTTGAACCGTCGTTTGTTGAAGATGCTGACTCCCCCGGATTGGTGGACAGACCCGATGATGTAATCAAAGGGATACTTGTCATAGATAGCCCGGTAGACCCCCGCATGCTCAGGGAAAAAATCAGACTCCACTCCAAGCAGGACCTCAATTCGTCCGCGGTATTCCTCTTTTAGGGCCAGCACCTCCTCCACATAGCGGGGAAACTGGCTTTTGGCCATGGCGATGTGTGGTTGCGCATGGTCGGATTTTTCACCGAAATAGGGGGAGTGGTCCGAGATGCCAATGACCTGCAGTCCCCCGCGGAGCGCCGCTTCAACGTAATCGCGGATTTGGCCGCGGGCGTGGCCGCAACGGCTGTGATGGGTATGCAAATCGAATTTCATGGTTGTTCTCCTTTAAAACATGTGCATTGTCGGCGCCTTATTCCGAACCGAGAAACTGGTTTTGCGGCATTCCCTTCAAGTCGCTCAGGAATTGCTGCATGGCGGAACTAAGGTAACGCCCTGATTTATATACTACCCCAACCGGGTGGCTAATTTCCAATTCATTCACCTGGATCATCTTCAATGTACCCAAACGCAGCTCCTTGGCGATGGACAATCTGGAGATAATGGCGGCGCCCATATTCAGCTCCACCATCCGCTTGACTTCCTCGCTGCTGGAAAGCTCCATCACGGTCTGCGGCACAAGGTCCAGCTTCTTGAACAGAGCATCCACAAACCGGCGTCCAGCCGTATCCTGGGAGAGCATCACCAGGGGAATATGGCGCAGCTCCTCAATAGTGGCAAATTCATGTGAAGCCAGCGGATGATCCGGGGCCACCACAAGCTCGAAGGTATCGTAATACAGAATAGACGATTCCAGATACGGATTCTTTTCGAACAAATATGCGATTCCGATATCCACGCTGCCGTTTTCCACACTGGCCATGATCTGGGAGGAAGGCATAGAGTGAATGGTGATTTTGATCAGCGGAAACTGGTTCTGAAAATAGGAAAGAACCCTCGGCAGCGTCTGCATGGCGATGGAGGTGGTGGTTCCCAGATGGATATGGCCCTGGGGAGTATTCTCCAGGTCGGCCAGGCGCTGCTTCAGTTCTTCTACAGTGCGGACAATTTTCATGGCATGCTCCAGAAAAACACGTCCGCTGTCCGTTAGGGTAACCGGCTGATTGCGGTCAATAAGCACACTTTGGTATTCGTCCTCCAGACTCTTAATCTGGGCGGATACCGCGGGTTGGGTAAGGTTGAGAATCTCTCCCGCCTTACGGAAGCTCATGGTTTTGGAGATCGTAATAAAGGTTTCCAATTGATTCATATTCATGTGATTGG
This sequence comes from Bacillota bacterium, assembly GCA_023388055.1. GTDB lineage: Bacteria > Bacillota > Bacilli > Paenibacillales > NBRC-103111 > Paenibacillus_AR. Next base: position 37,533 of record JAEWGW010000027.1, read on the forward strand.
GCCCTCCTGGACTACGGCTGCAGCATTCCGGCGGTAGACCGGAAATAATAAAAATATAGATTTAATTTATGGAAATAATCACGTATATAAAATAATTTTCTCAATGTTCCTATTATATGCGATTCAAACTCTGGAAGCAATTATAACTTTCGGCTTATTTTTTGGGGGAAGGGGACCCAGCAGAAAAGGCCCTACAGGGAGGGCCTCTGGCAGCGTATATAGAGATTATGAACGGTTATGGACGGATACGTTTGGAGCCGGGTCCCAATTCATAGCCGGAAGGCGGGTCCAGTGGAATCAGTACGCAGAAGCGGATTTCATTGCCCTCGCACTCCGCCCAAATTTTCCCGGCATGGGCTTCCACAATGCTCTTGGCAATGGCCAGACCCAAGCCTGAGCCTCCTCCGGAGGAGGTGCGGGCGGTATCCACCCGGTAAAACCGGTCGAATACCCGGTGGAGCTCGTCCTCCGAAATCGTGTCCCCCTGGTTAATAATGCAAACCCGGGCAAACCCGTTGTCCCGGTCCATTTTGACGGTGACAACACCGGGTTTATGACTGTATTTCACCGCATTGACCAGAAGGTTCTCCGCAACCCGGATCATCTGGGCAGCATCGATCATGGCGTAAAGCCGCTCCGGCAGAATATCCTTCACCAGCACCAGGGAATTTTCCTCCGCATAGGTAACCAATTCTTCCGTCAGCTGCTCCAATAGCTCATTGAGGCAGACCCGTTCCAGATTCATGTTGACAATTTGATTGGAGAGCTTGGTGTATTCAAACAGATCATCAATCAATACCTTCAGCTTTTCCGATTTGCTATAGGCAATTTGGGAGTAATTATGGGCTTGGGCCTCGTCCTCGAAGTGACGGTCCTTCAGAAGCCGCAAATACCCCATAATCAGGGTCAACGGAGTCCGCAGATCGTGGGATACATTGGTGATGAGCTCGTTTTTGGTCCGTTCGGCCCGGCGCTCCTCTTCCATCGTGGTTTGCAGAGCCCCCGTCATCCGATTGATAGAGGAGGCCAGGGATGCCAGCTCATCCTTCGAACGCAGAGGCACGCGGAATTGGAGATTACCCTTGGAGATTTCCTGCAAGCCGCTGGCGAGCTCCTCGATATAGTCCATCTTCCGTTTGGTCAGCCAATAGAACAGGAAGATAAAGGCGGCAATAGCGGTCATCAGGGTGAAGGGGCTGGAGCCTCTTTTGTACGAAATGCTGGGCTGGGGAACGCCGCTGACAATCAGATAAGCCGGCTGGTCCTTCAGATCAACGGGGTAAAAGCTGGTGAATTCCTGAACCGGAATACTGGTATAGCGCCGCTCCATGGCTTTCGAAATGATGCTGTGGATGTCCACTTGGGTCTCGATGGCATCGGGCGTTTTATAAAACACCTTGCCCTCCAGGTCCGTCAACAGCACCTTGTTACCCGAAAAACCCGCATTGCGGGTAATGTAGTCGGTAATCCCCTGGTAGCTGACATCCGGGGTTTTGATATAAGAAGCGATAGCCCGGGCCTGGTCATCTATTTTTTCGATGCCGTATTGGTAATCCAGAACAGGAGAACGGTTCAGCTCCCCGAAGAAAACGTTCACCACAACGTAAACAAGAGCTGCAGCGGACAGGCACAGCACAAAGGTAAACATCAGCTGAAGCCGGATGCTGCGGATAATGCTGAGACGGGTGGTCTCCGCAGCTCTGCGGCAGACACTCGCCAGCCGCTGGAGGCGGTTCCAGAAGAGAAGCCTGCGTATCCCCGGTTTAAGCTTCAATTTTGTAGCCTACCCCCCAAACGGTTTTGATATATTTGGGCTGGCGGGGGTTCTCCTCGGTTTTTTCACGGATTTTGCGGATATGGACCATGACGGTATTGTCGGATTCGAAAAAGGCTTCGCCCCACACCGATTCGTAAATCCGCTCAATGCTGAATACCATGCCGCGGTTGCGGGCTAACAGATCCAGAATGGCGAATTCCCGCGGGGTCAGCTTCACGTCCCGGCCGTCCACCTTCACTTCATGGGTGGTGGTGTTAATAATGAGATCGTCTATCTCGATTTCGTTTTCCTTCCGGGCGTTGGGCACATTCAGCCGGGTGTAACGGCGCAGCTGGGATTTTACCCGGGCCATGAGCTCCAGCGGGTTAAAGGGTTTGGACATATAGTCATCAGCTCCGGTAGAGAGCCCCATAATCTTGTCCATGTCCTGGCTTTTGGCGGACAGCATGATAATGGGCATATTGCGCTGCTCGCGGATTTTCAGGCAGGTCTGGATGCCGTCCAGCTTGGGCATCATCACGTCAAGGATCACCAGATCCACCACCTGCTTGGACACCACGTCCAGCGCCTCCAGGCCGTCGGAGGCTTTCAGAATGTTATAACCATCGTTAGTCAAATAAATCTCCAACAGATCAAGGATGTCCTTTTCGTCATCCACCACAAGGATCGTTTCGGAGGGCATGGGGTTCACTCCTTCAGGCATACTCTGAACTTCATTGTATCTGCTAAATCTTAACACGGTATACGGGCAAATCTTAAAATTATCTTAGCATATAAGCCCCTCCCGCACAGGAAGGGGCTTGGTTTATGTTGCGATGCGGCTGTGCTGGCAGAGCCTAAGCCTTCAACCACCGGTAAAAGTTCATCAGATGATGGACGCTGACATCCGGTCTGATGCCGGTGCTCTCAATCAGCGCCTCATAATTATGGGGCCCTGCCAGCCCGGTCAGCACCAGTGCGGTGCGTGTACCTGCTGCCACGCCGGCGGCGATATCGGTACGGAGGTTGTCGCCCACCATCCAGATATCCTCCGGCGGCAGCCCCAACAGCTCGATACCATACCGGCTGATAATCGGAGAGGGTTTGCCGATGACCACCGGCTCCGTTTCGGAAGCAGTACGGATGGCGGCGCCGATGGCTCCGGAGCCGGGAATGGGTCCATTTTCCTTGGGAAGGAGATGGTCGGGGTTAGTCTGGATATACATGGCCCCGCCCCGGATGGCGTTCACGGCCTGGGTCAGCTTGGCATAAGTGAAATCCCTGTCGATGCCCTGTACCACATAGTCGGGAGCCTCTGCCGTAAGGACAAGACCAGCCGCCGCCAAGGTTTCCTGAAGCGCCTGTTCTCCGATGCACAATACCCGGTTCCCTTGTCCGTGTAAGCTGATATAGCGGGCTGCGGCCATCCCGGAGGTAAGGACCTCCTCGGGGACCACCGGAATTCCGGTGAGCTCCTCCAGAAGCGCCGCTACCTCACCGGGATGCACCGTGGAATTATTGGTCAGAAACAGATAAGGCCAGCCTTCGTTTCGCAGAGCCCTGATGAACTCATCCGCATAGAGAATCGGATTTCGTCCGGCGTACATGGTTCCGTCCAAATCAATAATAAATCCCGGCATCTCTGTCAGCCTCCTGCAGGAGTGCCTGCACCCGCGGATTCTCCAACAACACCCGGAGCTGCCTGCTCTTCATAGAGGGAATGGTCCACCGTCTCCAGGAAGCGGTTCTTCTCCCCGGTATAGCCCACATAGAGAACATTCATGGCCCGGGTGCAGGCTGTATAGAACAGCTTCCGCTCCTCCTCATGCCCATAAACGGATGCTCCAGCATCCCAAACGATAACGGAATCGAATTCCAGCCCCTTGGCCAGATAAACGGGGATGACCACCAGCGTATTGCGGAAGCTGGTTTCCTCCCGCGTTACCAGGTGCAGATGGGCGGGAGCGCCTGCCGCCTGAAGCGCTTCGTAAGCAGCCTGGCTCTCCGCCGCTGTCCGGCAAATCACGGCAACGGAAGGGGAGCCGCTGTCCCGCAGCTTCCCGATCAGCGCAACCACCTGCCGGGCTTTAGCTTCCGCCTCCGCGGCCAGCTTCACCAGCTGGGGTTTTTCTCCGCTTCGGCTGAAGGCCTCAATGGCTTCGCCGCCGGGCAGAAGCACCTTGGTAAACTCCACAATCTCCGACGTGGAGCGGTAGCTTTTGGAGAGCCGGAGAATGCCGGTTTGCTCCTTGCCGAACAGCTCCTCCACAAAGCCGTAGGATTCGATCCGCATGTTCGGAGTAATGGCCTGGTTCAAGTCGCCCAGCAGGGTCAGCTTGCTGCGAGGGAACAGGCGGCGGATAATTTCATATTGAAAGGGAGAATAATCCTGGGCTTCATCTAGAATCACATGACGGATGCTGTTAAAGCTGTTCCATCCGGTGACGCTCTCCAGCAAATAAAGCAGCGGCGGCACATCCTCGTGGGGAGCGGTTCCGCTGTCCAGCTGCTCCAGTGTATAGGTGCAGATATCCTTCCAAACCTCCGGCTCCGGAATTCCCGGCGTACCGGCTGCAGCGCGGAGGAACAGCTCCTGGTCAGCGAACAGCTGCCGGTAGGTGCGCAGCGGATTAATAAATTGTAGCCGGCGGATGAAGGATTTCATGGCATTGGTTTTGTTCCGCACATGCTTCTTGCTCTGCTGCTTCAGTTCATCCTCGGTGCCCAGATATTTGGGGTGGCGAAGCATGGTTTTGTACAGCTTGCGGGCCTGCCGTTCCTCCAGGGCAGGGATTTCACCCAGCAGCAGCTCACCCATACGCTCCAGCCGGACGTCCATCCGGTGGTGGCGGAAGTCGCCGTAGAAGAGCGCTGCCAAGGCTTCTTCGTTCTTCCAGACCTGAGCTCCATACGGAATGGCATCGAAGGCCAACCCTTCCTCCTCAAGAAGGACGAGATAATTGCGGATTACTTGGAGAAAAGCCTGGGAGGACTTGTACGCGGTTCCTGCCGCCTTCGCATGATATCCCGGCTCACCCGGATTTCCTGTCAGCATCGCTTCTATCTGGGTGTAGCGGTCCTCCGGCTGGATAAACCCGGACAGCCGGTGCTCGGCAAAGTCCTGGAAGGTGGTCTGCCGCATATTGTCCTCACCCAGCTCCGGAAGCACATTGGAGATGTAGTCGCTGAACATGGGGTTGGGGGAAAAGAGGATCATCTGATCTGCCTGGATGCTTTTGCGGTATTTGTAAAGCAGGTAAGCCACACGCTGCAGGGCAATGGAGGTTTTGCCGCTGCCTGCCGCCCCCTGGACGATCAGGATCGGATGCTCCTCGTAGCGAATGGCCTGGTTCTGCTCGCTTTGAATGGTAGTCACAATGCTTTTCATCTTGTCGTCGGAGGATTTGCCCAGCATAAACTGGAGCATGTCGTCTCCGATCCGGATGCCGGAATCGAACATCAGCTGAAGGCGGCCATTCTGGATTTTGAATTGGCGCTTCAGGAGGATTTCCCCGTCCACATGGCCTTCATCGGTGGAGTAGCGGGCGCTGCCCAAGGTGAAATCGTAGTACATACTGGCAATCGGCGACCGCCAGTCGTACACGATGGGCGCAAGCGTCCGGTCATCCAGCAGGGAGGACAAACCGATGTAGATCTGCTCCGGCTCCTGTCCTGCCGTGGCTCCATCCTCATGGAAGTCGAGCCGGGCAAAATAAGGGGTGCTGCGCATCAGCCGAAGCTTCCGGGCGGCGGCCTGCGCACTCAGATAACCCCGCTCGATCCGGGCCAGCTCAAGGGAGTTCATCACCACATCCCCGGCAGCTTCGAATTTAAATGCCCAGTTGGCGTTGTCCAGACGCATTTCTTCCCAAATCATTTTGCGGACATCGATTACATCGTCTCTCCGGTCGTCGGATACGCTTTGGTTTTTGACCAATTGGGCGTCGATTTCCCGGAGAGTCAGAGCCAGCCGGATTTCCTCCGCTTTTTGGGCTTCAGGGTTGATGCTCATGGGTGTACCTCCATATCATGTTTGGATAGCGTAAAAGGGCTGCAACTCTTCATTGTTTCGAGAGGAGGCCGGAATTTAAGTTTGACGGATTATTTTTTTTCTGCTACAATGAGCGTAGGAAAATCAATTTTGGTTTTTCTTATTTTTATTTATGTAGAATGGTGCAACTATCATTGTACCATGTCTTCCCACGAACAGCAACACCCGGGCGCCCTTGAGAGGCGGCGGGTGTTTTTTTATGGCCTTTTTTACGCGGGCCAGGTGCAGGATGGAAGTTAGGGAGCCAGATTGGATACGGGAGGAGGGGCGTGCTCATATGGAGACGGGGTTGGTTGGTGGGGCGGGAGATTTATACGAAAGTGACGCGTCGGCCCCGGCATTTTCATAGTTGGCGATGTTTCCGCTGGGCTATGGGAGAATCTAACGGCGGCAGGAGCCTCTATTGGAACAAAAACAGCCCATCAAAAAATCTAACGGCGGCCACAGCCGCTATTTGGGTAGAATATCCCGCCGCAAGCCCATTTTTGGCCGAATAACGTCTCCTGCATCCGTTAGATTTTTTGAGATGCCGTTTTGGGCAATATAGCGGCGCTCACCGCCGTTAAAAGTGTAAGCCGCCCATGTAGAGCAAAGTAGAGGAAGGGTGTACCGTATGCGGCAGCCGTGTTTCTGGCGGGAGCCCGGATGCATCAGCTTCAGTATCAGCGGACAAATCAGCGGACAAAAAAAAGCCCCCGTCCAGATGCCGGGGAAAAAGTACATTATATTTAAAGAAAGGGAGTAAGAACAGAATAACCCCCGAACCTGAATAGAAGCTTAAAACAGGATAAAAATCACCTTAAAATTATTTTTATTAAGGTTATACAGCTTTTTTGACCAATGGCTGGAATTGATGGGGCAAGGGAAGTATACTGGATACGATTATATAATGGTTCAATCGGAGGATGAACTCTTTTGGCAGCAACGACAAGCATTATTATACGGATTGAAATGGAAAAAAGCGGAGTAGGCTTCAGCAGCGTGGTTTCCACAGTAAGCTCGTTTGGCGGGGATTTGGTGGCCATTGATGTCATCCGCTCCAGCAAGGAAAAATCTACCCGGGATATTACGGTGAATATCCCGGTGCCGGCTTACCAGGAGGTGCTGGACGCCCTGGAGGACCTCAAGGGCGTTTCGGTGCTGCATGTGTCCGACCAGACCTTTCTGGTTCACCTGGGCGGCAAAATCCGCATCGAGCCTACCATGCCCATTAAAAACCGCGACGACCTGTCCCGGGTGTATACCCCCGGTGTAGCCCGGGTTTGTATGGCGATCCACAACAAACCCAGAGAGGCCTTTGCGCTGACCATCAAGCGCAATACGGTAGCGGTGGTCTCCGACGGAACAGCGGTACTTGGTTTGGGGGATATCGGACCCCATGCAGCTATGCCGGTAATGGAGGGCAAGGCGATGCTGTTTAAGCAGCTGGCGGATGTAGACGCCTTCCCTATCTGCCTCGACACCAAGGATACGGAGGAAATTATCCGCACCATCAAGGCCATGTCTCCTGGTTTCGGCGGTATTAATCTGGAGGATATCAGCGCTCCACGCTGCTTCGAAATCGAACGCAGGCTTACCGAGGAGCTGGATATTCCTGTGTTCCACGACGATCAGCATGGCACTGCCGTGGTGATGATGGCCGGGCTGCTTAACGCCCTGAAGGTTACAGAGAAGGACATCGGCTCTATCCGCGTAGTGGTGGTGGGTGCTGGAGCGGCAGGGGTATCCTGCTGCAAGATGCTGTTGGCAGCCGGCGTCAAAAACCTGGTGGCCGTGGACCGGGAAGGGGCCATTACGGCAGACCGGACCTATGCCAATGAAATGTGGAACTGGCTGGCTGAACGCACCAACCCCGATCGGCTGACCGGCGGTTTGTCCGACGTAATTGAAGGCGCTGATGTGTTCATCGGAGTATCGGGCCCGGGTGTGCTGAAGGTGGAGGATCTTGTCCGTATGGCGGAGGACCGGATTGTTTTTGCCATGGCCAATCCTGAGCCGGAGATTGACCCGGAGCTGGCCGAGCCCCATGTGCGGGTGCTGGCCACCGGTCGGAGCGACTATCCCAACCAGATCAACAACGTGCTGTGTTTCCCCGGCATCTTCCGGGGAGCGTTGGACTGCCGGGCGCGCCTTATCAATGAAGAAATGAAGCTGGCCGCTTCCCGGGCCATCGCCTCGGTGATAACCGATGATGAAGTGAATGAAAATTATATCATTCCCAGTATTTTCAACGAAAAAGTGGTGGATTCTGTCCGCACCGCCATCATCACCGCCGCGATCGATACGGGTGTGGCCCGCCGGATTCCACCGGAGTTCCGCAGCCTCTGTGATTATACCGGCTACGGCCTGTCCGACAGCTACAAGCGTTAGGATTTCAGTGTAAGAAATGCAGCGAAATTAAAGGAGACAGTCTTATGGAAACCCGTACGGAGAAGGATTTTCTTGGAGAAAAGCAGGTTCCCGCCCAAGCCTATTACGGCATCCAGACTATCCGGGCGGTAGAGAATTTTCCCATTACCGGCGTGCCCGTGCACCGGACCCTGGTGAAGGCATTGGCCGAGGTAAAGAAGGCGGCGGCCCGCGCCAACATGGAGGCCCATCTCTTAAACCGCAGAGTGGGCGAGGCCATTGTCCAGGCGGCTGAGGAAACGGCAGAGGGAAAGCTGGACCAGGAATTTATTGTGGATTCCATTCAAGGCGGCGCAGGCACCTCCATTAATATGAATATGAATGAGGTTCTGGCCAACCGGGCCTTGGAGCTGTTAGACAAGCAGAAGGGCGATTACTTCCACTGCAGCCCCAATAACCATGTGAATATGTCCCAGTCCACCAATGATGTTATTCCCACTGCCCTGCGGATTGCCTCCTACTGGCTGTCCCAGGAGCTGCTGGGGGCGATGGACCGGACCACAGCCGAAATCCGGGAGAAGGCCAAGTCCTTTGACGATGTGATCAAAATGGGGCGCACCCATCTTCAGGATGCGGTGCCCATCCGCATGGGCCAGGAATTCGCGGCTTATGCCGCTGTCCTGGAGCGGGACCGGGAGCGTATCCGCCGTGCCGGCGCCGAGCTCCTCACTGTGAACATGGGAGCCACTGCCGTAGGCACCGGGCTAAACGCCAAGCCGGAATATATCGCGAGAGTCTCGGAATGTCTGTCCGAGCAGTTGGGGCTTCCCGTTCATCCTGCAGCCGACCTGGTGGATGCCACCCAGAATACGGATGCTTATACAGAGCTGTCCGCAGCTCTCAAGGTTTGCGCCGTGAACCTCTCCAAAATCTGCAACGACATCCGCCTGATGGCCTCCGGGCCGCGGGTGGGCCTGTATGAGCTCCTGCTGCCGGCGCGCCAGCCCGGCTCGTCCATCATGCCCGGCAAGGTGAATCCGGTGATGGCTGAGGTCATGAACCAGGTGGCCTTCCAGGTGATGGGCAACGACCATACCATCTGTGTGGCCTGTGAGGCGGGGCAATTCGAATTGAATGTGATGGGGCCGGTGATTGCCTTCAATCTGCTGCAGTCTCTCCAGATCATGACACGGGGGCTGGACGCTTTCCGGGAATTCGCCCTGGAGGGAATGGAGGCCAACCGGGAGGGCTGCCGCCGCTACGTGGAGCAGAGCTTCGGTGTGATTACTGCTCTGAACCCCCATCTGGGTTATGAGGTAGCTGCCCAGCTGGTGAAGGAAGCGATGAAGTCCGGCCGGACCGTCAAGGAAATCATCACGGAGAAGCATCTGTTGTCACCGGAGGAGCTGGAGGAGATCCTTGACCCGTACCAGATGACATCACCGGGGATAGCCGGAGCGCGCTTTTTGGAGGAGCAGGGGTAACGGATTTCATTTTTTTCACAGGATATTCATGCTATCTTCATCCCACCTTCATGATTCGGAAGAAAATCAGTGATATTCTTAGTCATGTAGCCCGGTTCGCATGAAATTCTTCAACAAAGCGTTATAATAAGAAAGTAAATATAAACCTTAGGAGGGAATTACAGTATGTCTCTGATTGGAAAAGAAGTGCTCCCGTTTCAAGCGTCCGCTTTCCGCAACGGTAATTTCGTCGATGTCTCTGAAGCTGATTTCAAAGGAAAATGGAGTGTCGTTTGCTTCTATCCGGCTGACTTCACCTTCGTTTGCCCGACGGAGCTGGAGGACCTGCAGAATCAATACGAAACCCTGAAGGGACTTGGAGTTGAGGTATATTCCGTTTCCACGGACACCCACTTCACCCACAAGGCTTGGCATGATACCTCCGATGCTATCGGCAAAATTACCTACACCATGATCGGTGACCCGTCCCACACCATCTCCCGCAACTTCGACGTACTGGACGAAGAGAGCGGCCTGGCTGACCGCGGCACCTTCATCATCGACCCGGACGGCGTGATTCAATCCGTTGAAATCAATGCAGGCGGAATTGGCCGCGACGCCAGCATCGTAGTAAGCAAAATCAAGGCGGCACAATACGTGCGCAATCACCCGGGTGAAGTTTGCCCTGCCAAGTGGCAAGAAGGCGACGAAACGCTGAAGCCGAGCCTGGATCTTGTAGGAAAAATTTAAGGGGCTGAGATAAATGGCCTTAGAAGCCGATATTAAAGCGCAGCTTGCCCAATACCTGCAGCTTCTGGAGGGGGATCTCCTTCTCCAAGTAAGCGCAGGAGCGGATGCTGCTTCAACCGAGATGCTGGCCCTCGTTGAGGAGATCGCCAGCATGTCGCCCCGGATCAAGGTGGAGAAAACCGCCTTGGCCAGAACCCCCAGCTTCAGCGTGAACCGCGCTGGAGCGGAGGATAGCGGCATTGTGTTTGCCGGCGTTCCGCTGGGCCATGAATTCACCTCCCTGGTGTTGGCGCTCCTGCAGGTAAGCGGGAGAGCCCCTAAGGTGGAGGACGCTGTTATCCAGCAGATCAAAGCCATTAAGGGCGAATACCATTTCGAAACCTATGTCAGCTTGACCTGCCATAACTGTCCTGACGTGGTACAGGCTCTGAACGTGATGAGCGTGCTCAATCCGGGCATTACCCATACCATGATTGACGGCGGTGTGTTCAAGAACGAGGTGGAGAAGAAGGAAATCATGGGCGTGCCCGCCGTGTTCCTGAACGGTGAGTTCTTCAACAGCGGACGTACCTCTCTGGAGGAGATTCTTGGCAAGCTGGGCAGTGGACAGGATACCAGCCAGCTGTCTGCCAAGGAGCCCTTCGATGTTCTGGTGGTAGGCGGCGGCCCAGCCGGCGCCAGCGCAGCCATCTATGCGGCCCGCAAGGGCATCCGCACCGGCATTGTGGCCGAACGCTTCGGCGGTCAGGTGCTGGATACCCTGGGCATCGAAAATTTCATCAGCATGACCTATACCGAAGGGCCCAAGCTGGCTGCCAGCCTGGAGGCGCATGTGAGTGAATACCCCATTGATGTGATGAAGGCCCAACGGGTCAGACACCTGGACAAGAAGGACTATATTGAGGTGGAGCTGGAGAGCGGTGCCGTGCTCAAAAGCAAAACCGTCATTCTTTCCACCGGCGCCCGCTGGCGCAACACCGGTGTTCCCGGCGAAGCCGAGTACAAGAACAAGGGTGTGGCCTATTGCCCCCACTGTGACGGACCTCTGTTTGCAGGCAAACATGTGGCTGTCATTGGCGGAGGCAACTCCGGCATTGAAGCGGCCATCGATTTGGCCGGGGTTGTGAAGCATGTGACGGTGCTGGAGTTTATGCCGGAGCTGAAGGCCGACGAGGTGCTCCAGAAACGGCTGTACAGCCTGCCCAACGTGACGGTGCTGAAGAACGTGCAGACCAAGGAAATCACCGGCGACAACAAGGTGAACGGGCTCACGTACCTGATGCGCGACAGCGGGGAGGAGCAGCATATTGAGCTGGAGGGTGTATTCGTCCAGATCGGTCTGGTGCCTAACACCGAGTGGCTGGAGGATACCGTTGAACGCACCCGCTTCGGCGAGATTGTGGTGGACCGCCATGGCGCAACCAATCTGCCCGGTGTGTTTGCGGCCGGAGATTGCACCAACAGCGCCTACAAGCAAATTATTATCTCCATGGGCTCCGGTGCTACCGCGGCCTTGGGCGCCTTCGATTATTTGATCCGCAATTAATACAAGGGAGACCTGACAAAACGTGTAAATTGTTCTTGTCAGCCGGCTTGCCCCTGTGCTATTATGAGGAACAATAATTGGAAGGGCTTCTAGGGAGCCGGGGCTGCTGCGTGCAGCCGCCGAACCGAGCGAGGCCGGCGCGTACCATACCATATGCGCAACACCGTAGGGATAAAAGACCTTCGGCAAGTTCCGTTTCGACGGGCTTGCCAGGTCTTTTTTTTCGTTTTTGGAGGGAGCTGCGGCCGGGTTAGGGCTAAGCTGGCCGGGAGGGCGGCTAACGGAAGCAGGAGCCCTTATTTGGTCTAAAAGCTGCCTTGCCCACATCTAACGGCGGCCAGCGCCGTTATTGAGCAAATAGAGAGCCGTTTTTAGCTGATTCGGTTCTAATAAGGGCTGTGGCCGCCGTTAGGATTTTCTGCCCATGGTTTTAGCCCTAATAAGGTCGCTCACCGCCGTTAGATCATACCGCGGCAGGAAGGAGCAGTCAGGATATTGGCTAAGGCCAGGGGAAAAACGGCTTGGGCGCAGCAGTATAATCAGATGTCAGCTAAGGTTGGATATCTAAAGGAGGGTGTGGCAGATGGCGGCGGCAATACGGGTGGAGAGGCTGCAGAAGACGTTCCGGGTGAAGGAAAAGAGGGCTGGCTTAAAAGGAAGCGCAGAGGCGCTGTTCCGGCCGGTGTACAAAGAGAAGCTGGCGGTAAAGCCCATCGGCTTCCAGGTGGAGGAGGGGGAGATTCTGGCCTTTATGGGACCCAACGGAGCAGGCAAATCCACCACCATCAAGATGCTGACGGGTATCCTGCATCCCACAGCGGGTACGGCGGAGGTACTGGGCCTCTGCCCCTGGGAGGAACGCCGCCGGTTGGGGTTTCTGGTGGGTTCGGTATTTGGCCAGAAATCCCAGCTGTGGTACCATCTGCCGCCGGTGGATTCCTTCGAGCTGTTGGGAAGCATCTATGAGCTGCCCAAGGCCGACTTTATCCGCCGCCGCGACGAGCTGGCGGAGCGCTTCGAGATTACGCCCTATCTGAACACACCCGTACGCCGTCTGTCCCTGGGGGAGCGGATGCGCTGTGAGGTTGTGGCCGCTCTCCTGCATCGGCCTCGGGTTGTCTTTTTGGATGAGCCGACCATTGGCCTGGATGTGATCGTCAAGCAAAAAATCCGCGAGCTGATTCTGGAGATGAACCGGGAGGAGGGTACTACCCTGTTCCTGACCTCCCATGATGCCGGAGATATCGAGCAGCTGTGCAAACGGGCCATCGTCATCAATCATGGGGAGATTATCCTGGATGAACGGGTTTCCCGGATGAAGCGGGAATATCTCACCTACAAAACCATTGAGCTGCGGCTGCGCGAGACCTGTGCCCTGCCTCCGCTGCCGGGGGTGAGGGTTCTGAAGCAAACGGAGCACGGGCTAAAGCTGAATGTGGATACGTCGGTGATCGGCATGGAGGAGGTGCTGGGCCAACTGGTGGCATGCTGCAAAATTGGAGATGTCACCATCGAGGACCCGCCCATGGAGGAGATCATCGCCAAGATTTATGAACGGACCGAACGGGTGGCAGACCGCTCTGTGGAATCCGTACCGCTCGTAGGGGGGAGTTAGCTGTGCAATCTGTGTTCAGATGGGCCAAACCCGGATGGAGAAAATATGGGGCCATCGGCAAAATTACCGTGAAGAATCAGCTTATGTATGCAGCCGACCTGTTTATCCGCACTCTGTTTCTGCTGCTGATCCTCTATGTGTTCACCCAGCTGTGGAGCGTGACCTATGAAGGTTCGGGGGAAACGGTCATCGGCGGCTACCATTATCACGAGCTGATCTGGTATCTGATTTTCTCCGAATCCTTAACCATGGCTATGCCCAAGCTGCATGTGACGGTGGAGGAGGAGGTTAAAACCGGAGGCATCGGTTACCTGCTCTGCCGCCCCGTGAGCTATGTGGGTTACCGGTATGCGGAATTCGCCGGAGAGTTTCTAGTGCGGCTGGTCTCCAACCTGCTGGTGGGCGGGGCGTTGGGGGTTTTCCTGTTCGGCCTGCCGGACTTTGGCTGGGGATGGGTGGGGTTTCTGCCTGTTCTCATCGGAGGCGCAACGCTGAACTTTATGATCCGGATGCTGCTGGCTCTTTGCGCGTTTTGGGTGGAGGAAATCCAGGGACTGGTCTTTGTGTATGATAAGCTGCTGTTTACCATCGGGGGGATGCTGCTGCCCCTGGAGCTGTTTGCGGAGCCTTTCCGCACCATCTGCCGTTTCCTGCCCTTCCAGACCATGATTTATTTTCCCGTAAAATCGGCTATCCAGTTCGATGCTCTGCGTATGGTGCACATGCTGGGCATTCAGGCGTTATGGATCGGGGGCTTCGGTGCCCTCCTGTATGCGGTGTACCGGAAGGGAGTGAGACGGCTTAATGTCAACGGCGGATAAAGGGAAAGGCTTGATGCGCAAATACGGCTTTGTTCTGACCGCGTGGAAGCTGAATCTGGCAGGCGTTATGGAGTTCCGGATGAGCTTCTTCCTGACGGCGGGGATGATGATGCTGAACAATGCGGTGTTCCTTTTTTTCTGGGCCATGTACTTCCAACGGTTTCCTCTGGTGAACGGTTGGTCCTTGAATGATGTGATGATGGTGTGGGCGGTAAGCACCACGGGCTACGGCATCTCCAACGTGCTCTTCGGCAACGCCCTGCGGATTGCCAATCTGGTGGCGGGAGGAGACCTGGACGCCTACCTGATCCAGCCCAAGCCGGTGCTGCTAAATGTGCTGGTTAACCGGATGTCCCTTCTGGCTGCCGGGGACCTGCTGTTTGGGCTGGTGTGCTACGGGATATTCGGCGATCACTCCCTTGCGGGGGTGGGGAGGTTCGCAATAGCTGCCTTATTCTCCACCTTGCTGTTCACTTTTTTTCATATCCTCACACAATCCCTGGCCTTCTACATCGGCAATGCCGAAAATCTGGGCTACCAGTTTTTCATCGGTTTTGTCACCTTCAGCACTTACCCGACGGATATCTTCAAAGGGATGGGCAGAATCCTGCTCTTCACCGTGATCCCTGCCGGATTCATCAGCTACATGCCCATCGGTCTCCTGCGGGCCCCGGAGGCTGGTTTTCTGGCCGGTCTCCTGCTGGTTGCAGCGCTGTTGGGAGTAAGCGCCATAACCGTCTTTTACAAAGGGCTAGCCCGTTACAGCTCCGGCAACCGGATCGGGATGAAAAGCTGACCGTTCATTGATACGGGCGAGACATGAGGGCGACAGGCAGGCGGCAGGCGGGCAACAGGCGGGCAACAGAAGGGCAACAGGCGGGCGGCATTGCTGTAACGGAACTCATGGGCTCTTAGCCGGCACAATACGGCCGATTTGGAACGTAACGGAATTCAGAGGCCCTTACAGCTCTATTTGTCTGCTTTTCCCCCACTACTATATCTCTAAGAGTCGGAGAGTTCCGTTAAAAAAACGCAGAAGGCATTTTTGCCCTTTAAGCGTCGCTCAGTTCCGTTACAGGTTCAAGCGCCCCGCAGCACTCAGGAAAAAGCTCCTCCCCCGCTCTAATACAACCGGATACGCTCCTTCAACTGGTAAACCGGAAGCGTCTGGTCCAGAGTGGGGCTCCTCATATCCTCAGACAGCGCCCAACCGCGTTCAATCTCCTCAATGACCAGGTACAGCTCCTGCGGGTGATGGAAATACAGGCTTTCAAATACAGTTTTGTTTGAATAATTGGCATCGGTATACGTGTTTTTGTATGCTGCGCGGTTTCCCTTTTCGTCCTCCAGGTACATCTGCTCCAGGGAAGGGGCGTAATCTGTGTCCAGTACAGTCAGCGACAATACGGTTTCCATCGGGTACAGAGCCACTGCCCCAACATGAAGAGGGTATTGGCCCTCCTCCGTCTGAAGCCTGAAGCTCAATGCGGCATCATGGGAGTAAACCTTGCTTTCGGACGGTGTGTTAGCAAGGACAAAGGTCTGCACCCGCTTTGCATGATTCTTGTCCCATATCTCCAATTTGATTTCCCCGGAATAAGAAAATCCTTCCGCGGCCTGCAGGCGCAAATAGCCATTGTATATGCCGGGTGTATCCTCATCGATGCTGTAGGTTGTTGCGGAGGTGCCGTAACCCGGTCCAGCCTCGCCAGGGTCCAACAGCAAATGTCCATTTTCGTCCGAAACTCTGGTCATCTCCCTTTTTGGCTATACAAAAGGATTAGATAACGCTCCATCCAATTTGGTTTCAAAATAGACCAAAAAGTTGATTTTAGTCCCTTGGTCCATGTTTACAGACCCACATGAGGGGATCTTTCACCGAATCGGATTTTTTTTCTTTTATTGGAAATGATAAATTGAAAAAATTAGCGTTTTTTGTAGTATACTAGTCCTAGACTATCGTTTATAATGAAAAAATAAGTTTTGCAGCAGGATCCCTGGGAGCGGTTAGGAGGCCTATAATGAAGGCGGAATACATAAATCCATTTCTGGAATCTGCCAGTATTGTGCTGGAACAGATGATATGCGTGCGCCCGACCACGGGGGAGCTCGGCATTAAAGATGTGAAGCTTGCCGACAAATACATATGGATTCAGATTGGGCTTACCGGCCAAATGCAAGGGGATATCGTGTTTGGGCTTCATGAATCGGTTGCGCTGAAGCTGGTTTCGGCGATGATGGGCGGATTCGAGATTACGGAAATTGACGAAATGAGCAAAAGCGCCATTTCCGAGCTGGGCAATATGATCAGCGGCAATGCCAGCACCATTCTGTTTAATCAGGGAGTGAAGGTGGACATTACGCCTCCGGTGGTGCTGCAATCGGCCAGTCATGCAGGCTTTACCGCCAAGAAGGCTCTTACCATTCCGCTGATTATCAACGGTATCGGAGAGATGGATATTCAAGTGTTGATTTCCTGATCGGATAGGAGGGACGATTGATACAATGAAGGGAATCTCCCTGGACGGAGCGGTAGCTGTCATTACCGGTGCCTCCGGCGGACTCGGTTCCGTCCTGGCGGCGGAGCTGGTCAGCAGGGGCTCTTATGTTGTGCTCGCAGGACGTTCTCCGGAGAGGCTTAGTCTTTTGGCAGACAAGCTGGGGGAACGGGCGTCCTGGATGGCGATGGATATCACCTCTTTTGAGAGCATACAGGCAGCCGTTTCGGATATTATGTCGATACAGGGGCGTATCGACGTATGGATCAACAATGCCGGCTTTGGAATGTTTGAGAGGGCGGATGAGGCGCCTCTTGAGCATTTTGAAGCGATGATGGACGTGAATTATATGGGGACGGTCCGCTGCACCAAGGCCGTGCTTCCTTATATGCAGAAGGCGGGCAAAGGGCAGATTGTCAATATTGCCTCCCTCGCCGGCAAAATCGGCACCGCCAAGGGCAGCGGCTATTGCGCCTCCAAACATGCGGTGCTGGGTTTCACCGACAGCCTGCGACAGGAGCTGGCAGGAACGGGGATTACGGTCACGGCCATTAATCCCGGGCCCATCGACACTCCTTTTTTTGACCAGGCTGATCCGGAGGGCCATTACGTGAAGAATATCCGGTGGATGATGCTGCGTCCGGAGCAGGTAGCCCGCAAAACAGCGGAGGCGATTGCTAAGGGCCGCAAGGAAGCGGATCTTCCGTTTTTTCCGGCTGCGGGAGCGCGCATTCTCCAGCTTTTTCCCCGTCTGGCCGATGGTCTGGTGGGGCGTCTGATGAACAAAAAATAAGCGGCAACCAAGCGCATTCCCCGGGAGAGCGGGAGTGCGCTTTTTCCGTCCGGTACCCTGGAAAGCAGAAAGATGGACAAACGGATAAATTTGCATTGTTTCCCGGCGCAACTTCCCCTAATATAAGATTAAAAGCGACATATGCGTTCAGCAGTTTATCGGAGGTTTTTCTTCATGTCTACATACCTGTCCATGCTGTTCACATCGGATTATATGTCCCTGCCAAGAGCAACCCAGCAGGAGATTTATAAAGAGTACTATAAACTGGTGTATCCATTGATTTATTTTATTCTAAAGGAATATCCGGCTACGGAGGATGTTATCCAGGAGTCTTTTTTGCGCACGCTGGAAAAGTCTCACCAACTGCAGGATGTACGGAGACTTGAGGGCTGGCTGCGGATGGTGGCGCGTTCGGTTGCGCTGAATTATCTGCGGAAGCTCAAGCGCAACCGGACGGAGCTGGAGACGGACGAGATTTTCAGCAGCAGCGGGACCCCTGCGGGGATCGTCCGCCCTTCCCTGGAGGAAGAGGTGGAAGTGAATTTGATGAAGGAGGATATCCGCAAATATCTGGACCTTCTGAAGCCGGAGTACCGCCAATTAATTGAGATGCGCTGGTACAGCAATTTGAGCTACCGGGAAATGGCCGCTGCTTTGGGCACAACCGAGAATGTGGTACGGCAGAAGCTTTACCGGGCCAGAGAAACAGTCCGGGACAAGCTGAAGGAAAATTGGGATGGTGTGCGGATCAGACAATAGGGGCCTGCAGGGTTGGACTTTTGGTCCCGGGGCATCCTATAATGGAGTAATGCCGTCAGGCGCCATCCTTGAAGCATAAAGGAGTTTTATATGACCATTCATACATTCGAGGCCTTATCTCTTCGCAAGGCCTTGATTCAAAATGTGCACAGCATGAATATAACCGAACCTACCCCCATTCAACGGGAAGCGATTCCAGTGCTTCTGGAAGGCCGGGACCTGATTGCCCAATCCCAGACCGGCTCCGGCAAAACACTGGCTTACGCCCTTCCCGTGCTGGAACGGATTGACCCAGCCCTGAAGAAGCAGCAGGCGCTGATTCTGGTCCCTACCCGCGAGCTGGGAGCCCAGATCTTCCGGGTGATGGAGCAGGCGGCCAAGGATACTGGGGTGGAGGCCCAGCTGTTAATCGGCGGCGCTTCTATCAGCAGACAAATTGACCGGCTGCGGCTTCATCCCCAGGTGGTGATCGGCACCCCCGGACGGGTGCTGGAGCTGATCAAGCTGCGGAAGCTGTCCATGCACCATGTCAAAACCATTATCGTGGACGAAGCGGACCATATCTTCGAGCAGGGAGAGGGCCGTGAGGTGGAAACGGTGATCAAAAGCGCCATGCGGGACCGGCAGCTTTGTTTCTTCTCGGCGACCATTCCCGATCCGGTCCGTTATCTGGCAGACCGCTGGATGCAGGACCCGGTTTCGGTGCAGATCGAACCCGAACAAAAAACGGCAAGCACACTGGAGCATATCTACGTGGTTACACCTGACCGGGAGCGCATTGATACCCTGCGCAGACTGGTCAAGACCTTGGTGCCCCGGTCAGGGATTATCTTTACCAACCAGGTGAACGACATTGGGGAAATTCTGGCCAAGCTCCAATATGCTGGACTTTCTGTCGAAGGTTTGTATAGTGAGGCGGGAAAGCAGGATAGAGCTAAGGTGATGAAGGATTTCCGGGAAGGCCATCTGCAGCTGCTGCTGGCTACAGATGTGGCTGCCCGGGGCTTGGATATTCCCGAGGTGACCCATGTGTTCCACTTCGATCTCCCCGTGGATGCGGATCATTACGTGCACCGCTCCGGACGGACGGGCCGGATGGGCCGGCAGGGGGTGTCGGTAGCCCTAAGTGCCCCTAACCAGCTGTTTATTTTGGAGAAGTTCTCCAAGAGCTTGGGCATTGAGTTTGAGAAAAGAGTGCTGTTTGAGGGCCGGCTTGTGCGTGAGAATGAGCTGCCCAAACGTCTTCTTCACCAAGAAGGGAACGGACAGACGGGACGCGGCGGACGTGCTCCCGTGGTTGACCGGGCCAGAGGGGCAAGCGAGGCCCGCGGCAGGGCGCCCGAGCTCCGGGAGGAATCCCGGGAGAAGGGCGGCCGTACTGTTGCCGGGCGACGCCAGGGCTCTGAGGATGGACGTCCTTCCGGGCGCGATTCCGGTGCTGCTGCATCCCCGCGGCGGGATAAGGCTCCCGGCACCCGCCAGCAGGAGGCTAAGTCCTCAGCCCGCGGCGGCAAGGTGACTCGCAAGGCCGATCAGAAGAATAAAGGGGCGCCGCGCTGGCTTAAGGAAAAGCGGGGCTCCCAGGAGTAGGCCGGTCGCCCTGTAGCGGCGGCAAACCATAAAGCGCCAGTGCATTCCCGGTTTCGGGGAAAGACTGGCGCTTTTTTTAGTCTCAGCAGGTATTAACGGGGAAGTGGAGTTCTTTTTAGCTGCGGCGAAAATGATAGCGCACAACAAATGTATGCTATTCGCAAAAAAAACGATGAAATAAAGCCATTAGCGTACAACAAATGTATGCTATTGCCGATCAAACTCCGCCAAATAGGCAGAATGGGGCGAATAGGATACATTTTATGAATGCTATTTGAGATATTCGGGGGCGAATAAACAGATAGCATACATTTTATGGCGCTTACATTACGTCAGGCGGGATAGGGCGTGCCGGGTAACAAAGGTATGCAGCCTGCTTAAAGGTATGCGGCCTGCTTAAAGGTATGCAGCAAGCCATCAGCCCCGCCAGCACCACCCGAAGGCCTTTCCCACGCCCAAAAAAGGCATCCCACTTGGGATGCCCGTTCTCTGTTTTGTTACGGCTTACGGGTTTTAACATAGCTCGGGTAGATGATCTTCCCGGTATCCAGCTTGGCGATTTCGTCCGCTGTCCAGCCGGCGATTTTGTTGGTGCCGGTCACGCCGGACACCTTGATGTTATACTTGCTCTCCAGATACGGATGCAGGGTGCTCCAATCCGTCTCCGTCAGCTCCCGCAGTTTTTTCTTACCCTGGATTTGGCCCAGGATCACACCGATGGACTCTGCGGCCAAGGAGGTATTGGGCTGAATCCGCGCGCTGCCGTAGGCAATGGCGGTGGTGCCCACATTTTTTCCGGCCATCAGCACGTTCTCGTAATTCTTCAGCTGGAAGCTGCGCAGAGGCATGCCGTACTTGTCCGGACGTCCCATCTCGATCCCCCACTTGTTGGCCTTGAGGCCCTGAAGGTCAAGGGGATATCCGGCGATACTCACATTATCCGGGAACATCCGGGCTCCCAGCACATCGGACACCTTCAGCACATAATCCGTTTCGTAGTGATTGAATTCCCGGATATACAGATAGTCGGGGAAGCCGTTCAGCTCCGCATTCTCCCATCCGGTCATATTCTTCTTGAAGTATTGCAGGATCAGGGGGATTTCCTTTTGGCCCAGCTCCTTGGCGGCGGCGATGGAGGCATCGTCGGAGGGGTCCACCTGGTAAATCAGGAAGGCATTGATAATGACTTCCCCATCCCGCTGGCTCACTGCATTAAGTCCCCGCAAAAAAACATTGTCGTTAGTAGGCTTGTACCCCTTGGTAACGCCGGTAAGGCCGATGGCGAAGCTTTCGTTGACGGATTCCTTGTAAGCAGCCTGGAAACGGGTCCAGTCCACATTCTTGAACTTCATCATCATACCCGCGCTCATATATTCAATCTGATCCTGGCCGTAGAATTTCTCCAGCCCCGGCAGACGCGTGACCTTCAAGCGGGAAGCCAATGCGGCAAAATCCGAATTTTCTACCCAGTAGGAGGCAGTCAGCTTCTTTTCACTGCCATCTGCGGTTTTGTAGATGACGGATTGTACGGCTTCTGTTCCCTGTACCCCTGGGGCAGCAGCCACATCCTGTATGGCGATGCCCGATTCCATGGGAATGCCGTTGGTCAGCTTGGCGTAATAGGTCTGGAATTCGCTCAGCTTCCGGATCCGCCCGGCGCGGAAGCCGTCGAACAGCTCCTTGGCCCGGCCCTGCACCAGCAGCTTGCCGCTGCCGTCCCGGGTTTCATCCAGGAACAGCATTTCTCCTTGAATCAATTGTCCGCCGGCCTTGGCTCTGGGGTCAATAATCTTGACGCGTAATCCCTCATCAGCCGCAGCCCGGGCCAGATACATCCCTTCCAGCTCGCTGCCGATAATGGCCACATCCACGGTTTCCGAAGGAATGGGTGTTTTGGTAGGGGCAGGTGAGGCGGCGGCTGGACTGTGGCTGGATACCGGGGCGGAGCCCGCCGGTGTTTCCGGAGGGGAGGTTTGGCTGCCCTCCCCGCTGCGGAGCTTCACGTACCCGATGGCGGCGCCTGCCAGAATCACAACGAGAAGGGCAAGCAGCCCCCATTTGGGCAAGGTGGACTTCTTTTTTCTGCGCATGTACATCTCCTCTTGTGCATATTTGGTTGGGGTTCCTTTACCACTTACCAGTCTAACATGTTCCTCCCACCCCCTCAATCTCTTCTTGCCACCCGAAACCTTGTAGCATCAATCCCCACTTCGCGAAGCGGTTCTTGGCCAGAACCACAGCAAAGGAGCTGCAAGCCAGTCTCCATAATCCAAAGCGAGGGAGTGTTTTACGAATGAACACAAAGAAAACGATGAAGGCTATGATTGCTGCAGGACTGGCGGTATCCATGCTGGCGGGAGGCGGCGCCTCCGTGCTGGCCCATGGCAATGACAAGAGCAACGGAAACGGCAAGGGTCCAGGCAAAACCAATGACAACAAATTTATCAGCCAAACCAAGGACAACTCCAAAACCAATGGGAACATCAATATTATTCTGAATTTCTCCGATGTAAAAGGGGCTGACGTGGAATGGGCAATGAAATATATTGCCAGCCTGGCGTCCAAACGGGTCTTCGAAGGGTATGAGGATGGCAGCTTCCAGCCCCGTAAGCCGATCACCCGCATTGAAGCGCTGACGGCGGCTGTCCGTCTGATGGGCCTGCGGGAAAAAGCCGAGTCCCAGGAGGAAATGAACTCCAACCTGAATTTTAAGGATGCGGATCTGATCAAAAGGCAGTACGGCTGGGCAACCGGTTATGTGGCAGTAGCCGCCGAGAATGACCTGTTCCTGGAGACCGACGACAAGATCCAGCCGGAGAAACCGGCCGACCGCTTGTGGGCTACAACACTTCTGGTCAAAGCTCTGAAGCTGGATGCGGAAGCGAAGGCCAGAATGAACGACAAGCTAACCTTCCGTGATGCCAACCAAATTCCCGCAGGCTCTGTGGGTTATGTAAAGATAGCCTTGGAAAAAGGACTCATCGATGGGTATGAGGATAACACCTTCCGTCCGGAACGCCCTGTGACCCGGGCTGAGCTGGCAGCTCTTTTGGACCGCACCGGTGAGCAGCTTCCCGGCAGTGGCTCTGGACAGGATCAAACGCTGGTAACCGGCAAGCTGACTGCCGTTCCTGCCGGTAACGTGCTTCTGGTAGAGAAGAACGGGCAAACGGTTTCCATAGCGGTTGATGCCAACGCCTTTATTTACCGCAACGGAACCCGGGTGGCTTTGAATGCCCTGGTGGCCGGCGATACGATGAAAATCCGCACCTACAATGGCACTGCCCTTTTTGTGGAGGTGACCAGCGCGGTAACCAATCCGACCTTTAGTGTTATCGGGCTTTATAAGGATATGACCCTGACTGCTGAAGGTAAAATTGCCACCATCAAGATTGCCCAGACAGTAAGCGGCTCTGTCCAAGAGGCGGTATATAATGTGGCACCGACGGTTTCCATTACCGGAGGCAGCCTTCCTGCGGCAGATCGTTTGGTGGAGCTGA
Source organism: Bacillota bacterium (assembly GCA_023388055.1). GTDB lineage: Bacteria > Bacillota > Bacilli > Paenibacillales > NBRC-103111 > Paenibacillus_AR. The sequence continues at coordinate 61,024 of JAEWGW010000027.1, forward strand.
AGGGCTCCAACGCCCTGGTAACCGAAATCAAAATCCATTAATTCCGCTACCGCATCCATATATTCCGCGCTTGCATGCGCCTCCGATAACCGCTAAAGTAAGAAAAGCAATGATTGAGCTTACGAGCGGAGGAGAGGGCTTGCATGCCGGATCAAAAAGAACATTCCAGCGCCAATGAGAAGGCGTGGAATAACAGTACCTATGAGGCCTGGATCAGCCGCTTCGGCTCTGTTGAGCAGGCAGCGGCGCGGATTAAAGCGAATCCCGCCGGCCGGCTGAAGGGCCTGTATGGGTACATGGGAGATATAAACGGGAAAAAGGCTATAAACCTGCTGGGCTCCCACGGGTCCAAGGCCATCGCGATGGCATTATTGGGCGCAGCCTCCACGGTGGTGGATATATCCGAGCAGAATGCCCGGTTTGCCCGGGAGCTGGCCCGTGAAGCCGGAGTCCCTTTGCATTATGTGGTATCCGATGTGCTGGAGCTGCCCCGGGAGGAAATAAGCGGTGACTATGATCTGGTGCTGATGGAAGGGGGAATCCTCCATTATTTTACCGATCTTGAGCCACTGATGAGGCTGGTTGGGGGACTTCTGAAGCCGGGAGGAAGGCTGGTGCTCCAGGATTTCCATCCCGTCACCATGAAGCTCATCACCTCCAGGGGGACCACCGCTAACATCCGCAAGCATAAGGTGACGGGGGATTATTTCGATACCTCCATCAAAGAGGTGGATGTGGCCTACGGCAAATTTTTGCCGGAGGAGGAGCAGGCTCAGCTGCCCAAGGCCAAGGTCCGTTATTGGAACCTTGGGGAAATTGTCACGGCAGCAGCCCAATCGGGGCTGATCATCCGCCATCTGGTGGAGGAGCCCAACCAGTCCTCGGAGGTATTCGACAAAGGCATCCCCAAAATGTTCACATTGGTGGCGGACAAACCGGCCACCCCGTAAAGCAGCCTCCTTCGGGAGGTTGTTTTTTCGGTTTTGTCCAGGGAAACAATAAAAAAACCGTCTGAACCTTCGCTCAAAGCGAGGATCTGGACGGTTTTTTATCGATTAGATAGTTCCTTATTTAACGGCCGCTTTTTCCAAATCCTGTACACCGCTGTGGATCAGGTCGAACAGATGCTCCACATTGGCTTCCTCGATGCAGGAGAAAGCTACACGCAGGTCGGTTTCGCCCAATGCGATGGTGCCAACGCCGTATTGGTCCAGGAGATGCAGACGAAGCTGCTCGGCGGTTACGGTTTTGAGCTTGAGGCACATAAAGTACCCGGAGTTGAAGGGATAATAATCCCATGCCTCTCCGTACTTGCCCGAATCCAGCACAGCCTTGACCTTGTTGGCCCGGCCCTTCATGATCTGGTACTTCTCTGCCCGCTGGAGATCGAAATCCGCGGATTGGAGAGCCTTCAGCACGAAGGTTTGGGACGGATGCGGGCCGCTGGAGATGGTTGCCCGGATGATGCCCATGGTTTTTTGCTCCAGAGCGGCCAGAACCGCTTCATTGGGATCGGAGTAGGTAATGAAGCCTACGCGGAAGCCCCACACATACTCTTCCTTGGTGGCGCCATCTACCTTGATGGCCAGCACCCGGGGATGCAGACCGGCCAAGGAGCCGAACAGGGACTCATGGAGGGAGTCCTCGAAGAACAGTCCGAAGTACGCGTCGTCTGTAACCACCACCACATTAATGCCGGCTTCCGCACCTGCCTTGACGGCTTCCACAATTTTGCGGCCTTCTTCGGCGCCGGGAGTGTAGCCGGTAGGGTTGTTGGGGAAGTTCAGCACCACGATGGCCTTGCCCTTTTCCTTCTGGGCGAGAATGGCATCCTTCAGACCCGCATCATTGAACTTTCTATCCTCATTATAAAGGGGATAGTATACCATTTCCGCACCGCGGCGGATGGAGAAGGTCAGCTCATAATTCTCCCAGTTTTTGTCCGGGATAATCACGGCATCGCCGGGACCCGCGAACAGATCGGCCACAATGGACAGACCGTGGGTCAGCGCATTGGTAACAATGGGGTTGCCGTAGCTTTTGCCGGATAGGGACGGGTTCTCCACCAGCAGCTTGCTTCTCCAGGCGGTACGCAGCTCGGGTTTGCCGGCGGGAGGAGCGTACTCGTAGAGGTCCTTGGGTGCGTAAGCGGAGAGTGTGTCCTGAATCACCTTCAAATGCATAGGCTGTCCATTTTCCAAAGCAGTGCCGATGGTGGCATTGTATGTTTTGGCCTTGGCTTTGGCTTCGGCGGACTGGCTCAGGATTCCGTCCTTGGGAAAATAAATGAGCTTGCCCAGGTCGGAGAGCATTTCGTAAAGATGCGGACTGTTCTTCTCAATGGTTTCGTTCAGCTTTTGGGCCAGAGGGTGCATGGGGGTCATCCTTCCTCAAATTGGTATACACATTGACAAATATTATACCACCTGCCTACCGATTCCGTCACCCTAAAGAAAATGTGAAGAAATGAAGTGATATGGTAATTCCGTTCGAAATATGGTACCATATGAACGTATAGAAAGTTTGAATGAACATGAATGAACCTGTTTGAAACCGGAATGAAGTTTATCAGCCGGTTTTACCGGTATGACCTTTGAATGACCATATCTAAGGAGGAATTGCTGTTATGGAAATCCGCTACTCCAATCATCCCCAAGACGTGAAAAAGTACGATACTGAAGAGCTGCGCCACCATTTTCTGATTCAAAGCCTGTTTGTACCGGGCGAGCTGAAGCTGGTTTACAGCCATAATGACCGCTTTATTACCGGCTCTGCCGTGCCTGTTAAGGAAGCCATCAAGCTGGAAGCCGACGCCAAGGATATGGGTGCTCCCTTCTTCCTGGCCCGCCGCGAGCTGGGCATCATCAATATCGGCGCCAAGGGTACTGTTAAGGTAGACGGCACCGCATACGAGCTGGACAACAAGGATTGTCTGTATGTAGGTCTGGGTGCAGAGGAAGTGCTGTTCGAAAGCGCTGATGCCGCTAACCCGGCCAAGTTCTACCTGAACTCCACTCCGGCCCACAAGCAATACCCGACTGTGAAGGCTGCTCAGAAGGATGCCAACCCGCGTCACCTGGGTTCCATCGAAACCTCCAACGAGCGTACCATCTATCAATACATCCATGAGAAGGGCATCCAAAGCTGTCAGCTGGTAATGGGCCTGACTCAGCTGGATCCGGGCAACATGTGGAATACCATGCCTTGCCATACTCATGAGCGCCGCATGGAAGTATACCTGTACTTCGATATGCCGGAAAACGGCGTTGTGTTCCACATGATGGGACAACCGACCGAAACCCGCCACGTCATCATGCGTAATCAGGAAGCGGTTATCTCCCCGAGCTGGTCCATCCACTCCGGCGTAGGTACTGCCGCTTATACCTTCATCTGGGGTATGGCTGGTGAGAACCAAGCATTCGACGACATGGACGGCGTACCGATGACCGAAATCCGGTAATCTGTAATCAAGTGTTTGATCTGCGGAGCTCCGCGGCCCTTGTGGCTGCAGGGCTCCGTTTGTTTTTGGGGCGCGGCGGCGGGAACGGAACTGAGAGACTCTTAGCCGGGGATTTTGGCTCAAATTGAAGTGTAACGGAACTATGCGGCTCTTAGCGCCACCAAAAGAGAGATTACGGCTGCATTTTGGCCGCTAAGGGTTTGTGAGTTCCGTTACAGATTTGACAGGGCCGAATTTAGCGGCTAAGGGTCTCCTAGTTCCGTTACAGCCTGAACTTCACTCATCCCCGCGGCTCCCGGTAAGATGATGAGCGCATTTGCCGGCTGGCCCCCATGAAGCAGATTTCCCCTTGACTTGGGACACTGGAATGGTATCCTTTGGGAGAAAGAAGTGAAAGCGTATCAATCCAAAACGAACAGGAGACCTGTACATGTCCGTTTATGAAGCAAAGGCAGGCGAATTTCAAGGCGAAAAAGCGGTCTGGTTAAAGGCCGGCAAATACGAAGCGGCGATTCTGCCTGAATATGGCGGCAATCTGGTCGCGTTCCGGGATGTGGAGAAGGGGTATCGGTTCCTGCATGAGCCGGCGGAAGGCGGAATGGAGAATTTTAAGGCTCATCCAGCCATCTACGGGATTCCCGTCTTGTTCCCGCCCAACCGCTACGAGGACGGCAAGTTCCCGTGGAACGGCAAGATGTATCAGCTTCCAGTCAACAGCCCCAGGGACAATAACCATATCCACGGTTTTGTCCATACCATTCCCTGGACGGTGGAGTATACTGGCGTACACGGTAATGAAAGTGTTGTAACCGTTGCCGTTCAAGTGCGTGAGGGTCATCCCGTTTACCAGTATCTGCCCTTTGATTTTACCATCCGGCTGACCTATGCCCTCAGCGCAGAAGGAGGTTTGGCGCAGCATCTGTTTATCCGCAATGACGGGGATGTTTCCATGCCCTGCCTTCTGGCCTTCCATACGGCAGTGAGTGTGCCTTTTGCACCGGAAAGCGCAGCAGGGGATTATCTGGTCAAGGTTACCATCGGCGAACGCTGGGAAATGTCCGGCCGTACGCTGCCCACAGGCGGTAAGCTTCTCCTGTCGGCGGAGGAGACCGCTCTGCAGGGAGAAGGCATGAATCCCTTTGCCATTCCGCTGGACAACCACTATACGGTCAAGCCGCAGAACGGACGCAATTTCATGGAGCTAACGGACAAAAAAGAAGGCATCACCCTGGTGTACGACGCAGGGACCTCCTACAAACAATGGATGCTGTACAACAACGGAGCACGGGAAGGTTTCTTCTGTCCCGAACCCCAGATCAACCTGGTGAATGCCCCCAACACTGGCCTTCCTGCCGAGGAAATCGGTCTGTTCGGGCTGGAGCCCGGCGAAATTTGGGAGGAACGGGCGCGCCTCTATGTAAAATAAAGCAAAGGCCCGAAGCAGTTCCAGGGTCTGTCTGACGGAGTGCGGGTGAATCCATTTTCAGCAGCAACATGCACGGGAGGGATAGGTTGGCTTGAGGGCGAGTTTTTTTGTTGGCCTTGACACCTTACCAATTCGATACAATCAAGGCCAACAAAACGTGTTTGAGCTTCCAAGCCAAGCCTATCCCGGTAGTACATGTTGCCCAGTGAATATGGATTCACCGATTTTTTTTGGTCAGACTAGTTCCAGGATGCTTCGGGTCTTTTGGCGTGTTTATTTATTCCCCCGTTCCGGAGTTTGGAGCATAGGCACGCATCAGCCCGGCCGTAGCAGCGTCGTCAGGCCTGCCCCGTTCCTCCAGGCGGCCGATCATGATCTCCCTGCGGGCTTCGGAGAGATTCTGGCCAAATTTGAATTTGGCGGTAATTTCCTCTATGGATATGCGCACAACGGCTACCGCCTTCAGCATCTGCTTGTAGCGGGCATCCTCGGGATCGATGGAAGCATAACCGCCTTCCGGCTGCAGCTTTTCCATCAGGGCGGTTAAGGCGGAGGCCTTCTCTGCCGGGTCGCTGACCACATGGGCCACCCCTTTAATGTGGACTGACTTGAAGAAGGCAGTTGCGGGACATGCCACAGGCGAATCGCTGAAGGTGGAGGGGATAATGGCGTATTCCTTGGCTACCGCGAAGGTAACCTGGCGGGTCCGGGCAAGATCATCCATTTTCTCCCCCTTGGCTGATCCGTGAACATAGATAGCTCCGCCGGTGTAAGCATAATTCAGCGGCTTCATGTGGGGCCACCCGTCGGCACCCATTACCCCGAGAAAGCCAAAGGAAGCCTCCGTCAAAAAGGCGTCAATCTCCTCCCGGCTTTGAACATCAAATTCTTCTCTTCTCATAAGAGCAGACCCCCTTGATCCGGATGGATTAAATGATAAAAAGCGGAGGCAGGCAAATGCTTCATTTCTTCAATTTCATTATACCGGTTTTGGTTATGCTTCCCAGTGTGAGTTTTATGTTTTTGTCTCCCCGGAATGTGCCGGACCCTGATGGTAAACGGGTTCATCCGGTTTTAACCGCCGCGGAGGCTGCAGGACGTGTGGGCACTGTGGTGCTGCCCCTTATTTATCCGGCTCATATGGACCGTTGGTACGAAGCTGCCGCTCTCGGGGGGATGGCCTTATGTCTGCTGCTGTATTACGCCGTTTGGATGGTGTATTATCGGCGCGGCAGGGATTTCGCCCGGCTATTCGCTCCGTTATGGGGAATTCCCGTACCGCTGGCCGTGTTTCCGTCTGTCTATTTTCTTCTTGCAGCGGTTATACTGCATGCGGCTCCGCTGCTTGCAGCCAGTCTGGTTTTCGGTGCCGCACATATTGCTGTCAGCCTGCAAACCTATCGCCGTACACTCAGGTAATATCCGGAAAAACCCAGCCAAGCGCGCCAGATAGTTTGACAAACGGGAGAATTCGTATTATTGTTTAATTAAACATTTAGGCAATTATCTAATTATATATAACCTGAAGGGACTGATATTGGTTGAAAAAACAAGCGGCACTTTTATCCTTATCCTTACTGGTCACCTCCAGTTTAGCTATGCCCACAGGTGCTTTGGGCGCAGCCAATGCTCCTGCCTCCTCATCTGCAGGAAGCCAAGCTTCTCCTGTCTCCGCCTCCCCGCAGGAGCAAACTGCCTTGGTTCCCCTGCGTCATGGGGCGGAGCTGCTGGGCGCACGGGTGGAATGGAACGGGGAGGAGCGTAGCGTAACAGCCTCCCGGGGCTCCGCGGTATTGAAGGTATGGATTGATGCTGCTGAAGCCGAGCTGAATGGGGCAAGAATCCAACTTGGCGCTCCCGTCCGTTTGGTGAATGAACAGACAGTGCTTCCCATTGCGGCTTTGGAGCAATTTGCCCGGCTGGCGCTGGATGGAAGCGGGCAGCAGCCTGTTGTCCAGGATGACCTGACAGTGAAGGCAACTGCCTATGTTTATCATCTCCTGAACGGCAATGGAGAACAGTTGGCTGCAGGTACCTCCCCGAATCTGCTTAAGGCCTTCGAAGCAAAAGCCATAGCAGGGATGTTGGCCCAACTTCAAGGTCTGTCCGCCGGTCATCCCAAGCTGCTGCAGGCCAAAATCGAAGAAAACGGCGTCCATTCCAATGTGGTATTGGACTATGAGCTGGATATTCCGCCGGGACGGATTGGACTGGTGCTCCGATTTGACAAACAGGGGAGAGTGGATGATCTTGTTAATGCCCCTGCGGCCTCCACTCACCAGCCTGCTTCCTATGACGATCCTACCCTGTACACAGAACGCGAAATTGTGGTAGGAGAAGGGCAATTTGCCCTGCCGGGAGCCTTGACTCTTCCCAAGGGGGAAGGCCCGTTCCCGCTGGTGATTCTGGTTCACGGCTCAGGTGCCAATGACCGGGACGAAAGCATCGGCGGCGCCAAGCCCTTCCGCGATTTGGCCGCCGGGCTTGCCGGCAAAGGAATCGCCGTGCTGCGGTATGACAAGGTTACGGCTGAGCATAGCCTGAAGGTGGCAGCACAACCCCGGTTTTCCCTGGAGGACGAAACAGTAGCGGATGCTCTGCGGGCAGTAGAGCTGGCCAAAACCCTGAAGGAAATCGACCCCGACAACATCTTTGTTGCCGGACATAGCCAAGGTGGCTATGCGCTGCCGCTGATGCTGGAGAAGCCGCAGGGCGCTTCCATCAAGGGAGCCGTGCTGCTGTCTGCGCCCAGCGGGAATATCAGCGAGGTTATCGTGGAGCAGCAGGAGTTGGCACTCCAACGCCTGAAGGAAACAGGCCAGCCTGCGGCTTTGATCGCCCAGCAAGAAGCAGCGGTGGCCGTTTATAAGAGCATGGTTGACACCATCAACGATCCGGCTTATTCCGTGGACCGTCTGCCGGAGCAATTCCCCATGGGAGACCCGTACTGGTGGATTGAGCAGCGGGATTATCAGCCCGGAGAGCTGGCCAAAACCCAGTCCACTCCGATGTTCATCGCTCAGGGAGAGAATGATTGGCAGGTAACCATGAAGCAGTACGAGGGCTGGAAGGAAGCCTTAAAGGCCCGCACCAATGTCACCTTTGCCTCCTATCCCTCCGTCAACCATCTGCTGGCGGAATACGGCTCCGTATCCATCGGCATGGAATACGGCCAGCCCTCCAATGTGGCAGCGTCTCTGATAGAGGATGTCGTTAATTGGGTGAAGAAGCTGGCGGAATAAGCCCTCAGCACTGCCCACGCTCCCCTTTGCTCGGTAAACCCGCAGCCGTATACCGCGGCTGCGGGCGGACAAAGCGGGAGCTTTGTTTACCCTTTAATTAGATATTTAAATAAATATCTAATTAAAATACTTTAGAAGGGAGCAAGAATTCATGACAGAAAAGCTTGCCGAATTATGGACTGTTTCCTCGGATTTCGTTGCCATTATTGCACCATTGTTCGTCCTTTACTTCATTGTGATCGTAATCGCCATTTTGGATCTGATCAGAAACTGGAAGGAACGTAGCCTGCAGCTGTTCTGGATCTTGATTATATTGCTCATTACTCCCATCGGACCTGTTCTTTATTTTCTCATAGGAAGGAGAAGCCCGCATGACCCAAGCCTATAACGGGCCGTTTGTGGAGCTGGAGCGGTTAACCAAAAGCTTTGGCACCCGCAAGGCTGTAGAGGATTTTACATTAACCATCCGAAGGGGAGACTGCATTGGACTGATTGGTCCAAACGGTGCAGGGAAAACCACATTGTTAAAAATGGTATCCGGCATTCTCCAGGAAAGCCGCGGCAGCGTGCGCATAAACGGGAAGAACATCGAGCAGCAGCGGGCTCTGATCGGCTACCTGCCGCAATATCCGCAGTTTCACGACTGGATGACGGCAGAGGAAGTGTTGTTCTTCTATGGACAATTGTCCGGGGTGAAGAAAACAGCGCTCCAGGCTCGGATTCAGGAGGTATTGGGCATAGTCGGATTAGCAGACTCCGGAAAACGGAAGGTTAGCGGTTTTTCGGGGGGCATGAAGCAGCGGCTGGGAATTGCCCAAGCGATGATTCACAGGCCGGAATTTGTGATTTTGGATGAACCGGTTTCCGCCCTTGACCCTATTGGACGGCGGGAGGTATTGGACCTGATCAGGGAAATCAACCAATCGGCCACAGTTATTTTTTCCACCCACATTCTGGGTGACGCCCAGGAAATATGCAATCGTTTTTGCATCATGAGGATGGGCAAAAAGCTGGAGGATTTCTATTATGCCGATTGGACAACCAGTAAACAAACACATGCGCTGTTTATAGAATGTCGGCTAGTGAACCAAGCCTGGTTGAACCATCTCCAGGGAATGGCCCGGGTCCATGTCCGGGACAATGCTGTCCAATTGGAAGCTCTTGAGCCGGATGACACATGGGTGCGGAGGATTCTGTCCAGCCTGCTGGAGTATCATGTGGATTTTGTCAAAATGGAAGTGGGCAAGCTGTCGCTGGAAGACTATTTTATCCAGTTAGTGGGTGGGGAAAATGAATAGGAATAATCAAGTCATCATCCTGTTGAAAAAAGAATGGACGGAGGCGCTGCGGGAGTATAAGTTGATTTGGCTTCCGCTGGTATTCATTACCATCGGGATCCTGCAGCCTGTAACGATGAAGCTATTGCCCCTTATGATCGGGGAAACCAGCGGATTGATCCTTGACCCGAATGCGCCAATCCCCTCTGGCAACGAAATTTTTTCGGGGGTTTTCGGCCAGTTGAACCAACTCGGCATTATGATGATTGCCCTCACCTTGATGGGTTGTATTGTAAAGGAAGAAAAAAGCGGAATCTTGGATATTCTTTTTTCTAAGCCGATCAGTACCGGCCAATATCTGGCTAGCAAATACATGTCCAGTATGGCGCTTTTGTGGCTAAGCTGTTTTGTCGGCTCCTGGGCGGGTGTTTATTATACGAACATTTACTATAGTCCTGTTGATACGGTTTTGTACCTCCAGGCCATGCTGCTCTACAGCTTTTGGTTCCTGTTCCTGATTTCTCTGGGTGTGACGGCCAGCGCAATCGCCACTACCCAAATTCAGGCGGCAGGGCTTACGGTTCTAATTCCGGCAATTCTGCTGATACTGGCGAATATCCCCGATCCGCGGCTGGCGGTGCTTTTGCCCAGCGGTCTAAGCCAAAAGGCGGTTATAACCGTCACCGCCGGTGCTTTGCCTGTTCATTGGTACTGGAATGTGTTCGTTACCATAGTGCTTACAGCCGGACTCTGGATGCTGGCCTATTGGCGGATGCGCTATAAAAGACGCGGATAATTAAGAGTAAGAATGATTTTCATTGGCAGCGCTTGGCCACTTTCGTTACAATAAGCATAAGAACAGGAAGTAACGGAAGGAAGCGTAGGCCGATGCTGGAGATTTCGCCGGATGATTTTATTTTGAAACCCTCTTTTGCCAAAATCCTCTGTGAGCCCGGCTGGAAATGGCACCGCAGGGAGGAGCGGCTGCCCAATTACGATTTGTTCTATGTGTGGAGCGGGGAAGGGGAGGTGCATCTGAACGGAGTGCAATACCGGATCAGCCGGGGAAGCTGCTTTCTGTTCCGTCCCGGCGATGATACCTATGCGATCCACAATCCCCAGAAGCCCTTGACTCTCACCTACATCCACTTCGATCTTAACCAGATACCGGAGCTGGTGCCCGAGCCGTACAGGGTCGTCAAGGAAAATGTGGATTTCGAACGCCTTCTCTCCAGCTATGTGCGGCTGTTTCTGGTGGAGAAAACCTTTGGGGCGGAGGTGGAGGCCCGGCTGGTGCTGAAGCAGCTGATGATCCATCTGCTCCGGGAGGACCGGGTGGAGGAGCCGGAGGGCGGCGGTGATAGCGTCCAGCTGACCGAGGCCATCCACGAGGTGGCCAATTACATCCGTCTTCATGCAGCCCGCCATCACAAGCTGGAGGATCTGGCGGCCCGGGCCAATCTCTCCCCCAAGTATTTCTCCACCAAATTCCGGGTTATGATCGGCCAGTCGGTGCAGTCCTACATCATCCGCTCCCGCATCGAACGGGCGGAGCATCTGCTCCGGTATGCCGGGCTGTCCGTGTCCGAGGTGGCCCATGAGCTGGGGTACCGGGATGTATTCTTCTTCAGCCGCCAGTTCAAGCATTACACAGGCAAAAGCCCTTCGGAGATGCGATAGGTGTGTTTGCAAAGACGCTCTAAGCAAGGAGCGGCATCGCCAAAAGAAGCCCGATGGAGGATCCTGCATACAGGATTCCTCATCGGGCTGTTTTGTTGCCGTCGCTAACGGAGCGCGGGCTGCTCCGCATCCATCACATTGTAGGCGGGCAGAGCCAAGCGGCCGAGGAAGTCCTCGTCGATTTTGCCTGCTAGGTACTGATTGCCGAACAGCATATCGTATTGGAGCAGCCGGTAATCCTCCACCAGCTCACTTGCCTCCTCCGGCACGATTCCGGACAGCGTGTCACCGCTGTCGATGGTCAGATTGCGCAGGAGACCCGGCAGTGAAGGATACAGCTCCGCATTCAGGGCGAACTGCCCTACGGGCTCGATCCCCAGCGCCTTCAGCGCAAAGGATCCCAGGAAGGACGAGCTGATGGTGGCGGGCAGGTCAGCCTTCACCGGAACATTGGTCCAGGTTACCAAGGGGACAGAGCGCATGCTGCGCAGCTCCTCCAGACTCCATTCCTCGGTGAGAGGGGAGCCGATAAAGCCTGTTTGGCGGTAAACGTCGTAATCATAACCCAGCATGGGCAGATGGTCGCCGTAGAAGACAATATAGGCAGGCTCTTCCTTTTCCTCAAAATAATCAATCAGCATCTTCAGGCTGGCGTCGGCATCCTTGGCCCCCTGGGTGTAGGTGTTGATGATCTGTTTGGCCTCATCCGTCAAATCCCCGTCGATGGCAATGTCCGTCTGGCCGTACCGGTCATCGTTGTAGGGCCCGTGATTCTGCATGGTAACCGCGTAAATGAATACGGGATCACTCGACTTCTCCACCTCCCGGATAATGCTCCGGGAGACCTCGCTGTCGGCGATGAAGGCGCCTTTGTATTCCGGCTCCGTAAAGTGGCTCAGGCTTTTGAAGCCCTCAAAGCCCATCCACTTGTAGACGTTGTTCCGGTTCCAGAACCAGCCCTCGTAGGAATGAACGGCAAGGCTGCGGTAGCCGCGGCTCTCAAAAAAACTGGCCAGGCTGGGAAGGGGCTGGCTGATATACTGCTGGTAAGGTACGGAGCCGCTGGGCAAAAAGCTGGTAGAAAACCCCGTCAGCACCTCGAACTCCACATTGCTGGTGCCACCCCCGAACTGGGGCGTGAGCATAGTGCTGGCCCCGTATCGCTCCTGCAGGCGGCGGATGGTGGGCAGCGGATCCTCGCTAAAGGTCACTCCCGGCAGAAGTGTAGGGTCCCAGAAGGCCTCGCTCATCACAAAAATTACATGGGGCAGCTTCCCTACAGGCTCGCCCTTATCTGCCGCGACTTCAGTCATTCCTCCCCGGGAGGAGGTGAGCTTGGCGGCAATGCTGTCAATGGCCTGCTCCCCGTATCCGGTTGGTTTGGTGATAATGGAATTTTTCACGTTCAAGGTGAAAGCCAGGGCAAAACCGTTGTTGCCGTAGTTCTCCTGCTGATTCCAGATGATCTGGGCAACACCTGCCTGATTGAGCATCCGGTTAGCCCACGTGCTCTGGAAGGCGAAGGAGACCAGTCCTGCCGCGGCCACCAGAACCAGGCCCAGCCGGCTCCACCAGGAGGGGGCAAAACGCCCCAGCTTCACCCGAAGAAACACCAGCGCCGCTACGACCAGAACGATGCCGCCGATCCGGATATACGCGTTGGGGCCGGTTACCAAGGGCGCAATGTTCATTCCCTCCTGGTTCAACAGGATGTCCCAGGGGAAGAAGGGTTCCCCGATGAGCCTGATCTTGAAGTAGCTGATCAACGATCCCATTGACAATAACAGCGTAGCCGTGGCCATAGCAGGCAGCAGGGAGCCGATCATGCCATAACACAGCAGAAAGAGAAAGAAGGTCAGCATGGCATTCAAGAGAAATATGCTTCGGCTTCCTTCCAGCCAGGAGCGCACCTCGGTAAAGGAGCCTCTCGTCATCCATTCCATCCCCAGGCACAGGGCCAGGGCAGCCAGACCCAGGATTGCCGATATGCAAACGGACTGCCACAGCGTAAGAGGCGGCCGTTGGCGGGCAGGAAACCTGCGGAGGGCAAGCCGGGTTTGTCTCATGATTTCACACCTTTCCTCTTCAAAAATGGCTTGGGGCAATAAAAAAGGAGCCTGCACGTATCGGCAGGCTCCGCTGGACTAGTAACTGAAGGTGTTTCGGCTTCCCTGTTGGCCGGCGTCATACCGGCTTACAGGTTGGCCCCAAGCGCCTGTACCTTTATGGTACCAGCGAGGATTGAACGAACTGTGAATGAAATGTAAAGGAAATGTAAATTCAGTCTTACTCCTCTGACCAGGAACGGACGGCTGCGTCGGCGGGCAGCAGGAACGTCAGCAGTCCCAGCAGCGGGAGCACCGAGCATATTTTCATCACAAAGCTGATACTGGTAAAGTCGGCCATGGCGCCCAAAGCCACAGAACCCAAGGCCCCCATGCCAAAAGCCAGCCCGGTGATCAGACCCGATACGGTGCCGATTTTGCCGGGGACCAGCTCTTGGGCATATACGACCGTCACCGAAAAGCTGGAGAGCAGGATAAAGCCCATCACCGCCAGAAGAGGCAGCGCCCAGAAGGTGTTGGCATATGGCAGCAGGAGCGCAAACGGAGCGCTGCCCAGCATGGAGAAAAACAGAATGTTCTTCCGACCGAACCGGTCTCCCAGCGGTCCCCCGAAGAAGGTCCCGATGGCTCCGGCCCCCAGGAAGGTGAAGATATACCATTGGGCGTTGCCGATACCGGTGTTCAGCACATCCCGGAGATAAAACGCATAATAGTTGGAGATGCAGGCGGAGTACCAGGATCTGGCGAAGACCAGCACCACCAGCATGATCACGGCATTGCGGATTTTGCGCTTGCGTTCGGGGGTGAAGACGGTGGCGCCTGAGGCTCTGGCAGCCCGCGGATTTGCGGTGATATAGGCCTTATACCACTTGGCTACAAACCATTGGACCAGAATGGCGGCGCCGGCGACAAAGGTGAAGTAGATGGCGCCGAATTGTTTGGCGGTAACGAAAATCAGCGCGGTCATAATCGGACCGAGAGATTGGCCGGCATTGCCGCCCACCTGGAAAATGGATTGGGCCAAACCCCGCTGGCGCGGGGAAGCGGCCATATTGGCCACCCGGGAGCCTTCAGGATGGAAGACCGCCGAACCCAGCCCGATGAACACCACAGCCACAATGACCTGCCAATATTGGTTGGCGAAGGCCAGGGTCAGCATGCCGAAGAAGCTGGCCACCATTCCGGTGGGAAGCAGCCAGGGCGACGGTTTTTTATCGGTATACAGCCCTACGATGGGCTGGAGGATGGAGGCGGTAACGTTAAGCCCGAAGATGACGAAGCCCACCTGCAGATAAGACAGGTTCATGCCGTCCTCCAGAATCGGCAGGATGCTCTGGATAACCGACTGCATGGAGTCATTCAACAGGTGGACCAGACTGATGGCGAATAAAATGCTGTAGATGGTGGCATGATTCCCGGTTGCGGGGCCGGAGCCTTGGGGGGCTCCTCCCTTTAACTGTGACGCGGATACAGACACGTTTTTCTCTCCTCTCTAATAGGGAAACCGGCCTCGGCCGCAGGGATGCGGGAAGCCGGCTCATTTTAGTTCAATACAAATCTTGTTATTTGGTGTGGAGCAGCCCCAAGGCTTCTCCCATCTTGAGCTTTTTGCCTGTTTGCAGATCAGGCCGGGGGGTGAAGGTGCCGTTCTCGAAGAGGAGCACCACCGTAGAGCCGAATTCAAAATAGGCCAGATCGCCGCCGCGGGTGAGGCAATTCGGGAGCGGGGTCACATATTGAATGCTGCTGACATTCATGGCGCCTACCTTCACCACCGCCAGCTCACCGTAATCATGGCGGATATAGGTCACCAGGCGTTCGTTGCGGGACAGGACACGCTTCATGTGGACCAGCCCGAAATCATTAACCGGATAGACCTTGCCGGGGATATGCTCCTTCTCCAGGATTTTGCCGGCGACCGGAGAATGGATCCGGTGGTAATCGGTGGGGCTCAAGTACAGCACCATAAAGAATCCGTCCGTATAGCTGACAAGCCGTGGCGATTCGTTCAGCAGCTCCTCCAGGGTATAGTCCTGGCCTTTAATCTGAAGAAGCTGCCCTTCCCGGATGGGGCCTATGCCGGTGATCAGGGAATCCACGGGACTGACGGCAATATCTGTATCCTTGGCGATGGGGCGCAGGCCGGGCTTCAGCCGCCGCGAGAAGAAATCGTTCAGCGACGCATATTCCCGTACATGCTTCTCCGCATCCTCCACCCGGATTCCGTACGTGCGGGCAAACCAGGGGATCAGCCTGCGGCTAACCCTGGATTTGGCGAAGGAGCCGGTCATTCGTGATATAGATTTACGGGAGGATAATTCTGTCAGCAATCGAAAAAAACGCTTCGCCATAGGCGCAATTCACCTGTTTCCTTTGATGTTGGTGCCAATACCATCTATATATACTACCATTCCGCTTTCCATCTGTCACCATCGGGGTTTATTCAGCCTGGGGCCAATTCCTGGAGCAGGGATTCCAACACCAAAGCAACGCCGTCCCGGTCATGGGAAACGGTAATCTCTGCAGCTATTTCCTTCAATTCAGGTATCGCATTGCCCATGGCAACAGGCCAGCCGCAGATGCCGAACAGCCCCGCGTCATTGTAATCATCGCCAAAGGCCATAACCTCCCCGAGAGGTATACCAAGGCTTGCGCATAGTCTGGTTACCCCTGCTTCCTTGGAGGCGCGGGTAGAGGAAATCTGCACCAGCTGTCCGTGGTCCGTGAGGAGCAGATTCACGCTTTCGGCGAACGCGGTCCGCAGCTCCTCGAAGAAGCCGCAGCGGGTCAGCAGCACCTTGGTGGCCGACAGCTCCCTAAGCTGCTCCAGGGTTTTGACCTCAGGATTGTGGTCGGTCCGCAGCCCTTCGCTGTAATCCAGGGGGCGGGCGCTGAACCATTCGTCCCTGACCTCCATACTGATTTCAATTTCCGCATCGCGCTGCAGGCAAAAATCCACAACCTGGGCGGTGAGGGCGGCATCGATGGCTTCATGCCACTCCAGACCTGTGTTCGGGCAGGAGAACTGGGCTCCGTTGTAATAAATGAAGGAGCCGATCGCCAACAGCTCCTCCGGCAGGATCTGCTTAACGGTGCGGGGTGGGCGTGCCGTGGCAAAAATGATATGGACGCCCTGCCGGTGGCAGTCCAGCACGGCCTTGGCGTTGCGCGGGGATACCTCCTTGCGGGAGCTGAGCAGGGTGCCGTCCAGATCCAGCACAACAGCCGAGCAGCGGGGCTTTACAGGCAGGCGGAGGGCCCGCTCCAGCTCCCCATGGGCCTCCCGCAGCCAGGGATGAATAACGCGGAGTGTATCCCTGCGCTCCCACAGATAGGAGATGTAGGCATACGCTCCATGGTCCAAGGAACGCTCCAGCTCCGCGTTTAGCCTGTCCAGATACGGCGGCGTTCCCGCTTGGTCCCAGGCAATTTTGTCCGCTACAAACAATATCCGGTCCAAGTGGCTTGATCCTGCCCGGAGTGTGGTGTGGCATCCCACCGCATCAAGGATTTCTGGGTCACGGATTCCAAAAATATCATCAGCCATAACCCGGGACAGCTTCTGGTGGATGATCATGGGGAATTGCTCTTCCTCGGGAAGCACCTCCACCTGCAGGAGCCGCGCAACTTCAACCCGGGTGTCTGCGGGGAACACGGCGCTGATGTCATGGAGCCAGCCTGCCGCCTCCGCTGCTTGGGGATCGCCGCCGAAGCGAAGAGCGGTGAGGCGGGCTTCCTCGCCCACCTCCATAGAATGGAGGGTAGTGGCTGGGCAGCCGTTGCCGGTCAGAAACGCGCTGACGTCGCTTTTTAAGTCACCGGTCAGCTCTATTCCCTGCAGAAGCTTCTCGAACATTACATGCATGTTGGGGATCACTCGCCTTTCCGGACGATGGGATGGACAAACAATTAGGGTGATTATAAAGGAAGCGGGCATTTATTCCAATGATCTTTTATACTCGGGTAAGGGGGGGATACGATGAAGCAGCGGTTTATGGAAGCGTTGGAGCAAGAGTCTTTGTCAGGGGTGGCACAGATCCCCAAAAGTGAATTGCACAGCCATGCAGGCCGGGGCGGCAATATCCGGTATGTGGGCCGGCAGATTAAGGCTGAACTTGTGCCGCCGTCGGGAAGGTTTGGCACACTGCAGGAAATGGGAGACTGGTTTTCCATTCATGTGAAAAGCCATTGTCCGGGTCTGGAGGGGTATCTGCTTCGTGTACAAGCTTCGTTCGTACAGGCTGCCGAAGACGGGATCCGGGTCCTGGCGCTAAACTACGGCTTGGATGAAATCCAGGCGTTGGGAGGAGTGGAGCCTTTTATCCGCACGATGAAGGAGCTCCATAGCCGCTATGCGCCGGAGGCAGTATTTTTGCCGGAGCTGGCTTTGGACAGGGGCTGCAATCCCGATGAGGTAAAAGAACGTTTTGAGGAGGCGCTGGCAAGCGGCTGGTTCCGCTCGGTTGATATTTGCGGGAATGAGCTGGCGCAGCCTGCCCGCTGCTTCAAGGGGTTGTTCCGGCTGGCTCAGAGCTATGGGGCAGTATTGCGCGCCCACACGGGAGAGTTCGGAACGGCGGAGGATGTTCTGGAGGCGGTGGAGGAGCTGGAGCTGGACGAGGTGCATCACGGCATTGCGGCCGTGCAGTCGCCGCTGGTAATGCAGCGGCTTGCGGAAGCGGGCGTACGCCTCCATGTATGCCCCACCAGCAATGTTATGCTGGGCAGGGTCGAGAGCTACGGCAGCCATCCCATCCGGCGGCTGTACGATTATGGGGTGAAGGTGACCATCAACACCGATGATCTGCTGATTTTTGACCAGACGGTTTCCCAGGAGTATCTGAATCTGTACCGGTCGGGCTTAATGACGGCGGAGGAGCTGAATGCCATCCGGGAAGAGGGTCTTAAGGTGTATGGCCAAGAATATGAACGGAACGCGGCAAACGTCTGACTATAACGGGCACACTCTTATAATGGATGTTAGCGATCAACAAATGGATGTTAGCGCTCAACAAATGTATGCTAACTGCCCGAGAATGCCACTTTTGCAGGAATAGCATGCATGAAATGATTACTATGAGATGAAAACTGTCCATTTGAGAGGCGATTATGGGCGTTAGCAATCATTTTATGTATGCTAAAGGGGTTGTTTCAGGAGGAAGAGGGGCTTTAGCGATCATTTTATGACGCTTACATGCCACGGCATCCGGTTAGGGCATTACCCCCGGCATCCGGTTAGGGCATTACCCGGGCCAGAACCATCGCCTGCACACTGAAATGCGACATCCAATTGCAAAATCCCGCCAAATACGTCCTTGCCATCCTGGGCATAATATGTTATCCTATTTTGGTATGTTGTAAAACATGCTGCAACCGCACGGGTCGGGTTCCTGAAGCATCGGCCAAGCCGGTCACCTGGACTCACGGCGAGTCTCAACATGAGGAGGTGCAACGAAATGTACGCTGTTATCGAAACAGGCGGTAAGCAATATAAGGTTCAACAAGGCGATGTTATTTACATCGAGAAGGTTGACGCTGCTGAAGGCGACGTGGTCAAGTTTGACCGTGTTCTTCTGCTTTCCAAGGAAGACGGGCTGGTAGTAGGCTCTCCCCTTGTAGCCGGCGCTTCTGTTTCTGCCAAGGTTGAAAAACATGGCAAGGACAAGAAGATCATCGTGTTCAAATATAAAGCCAAGAAAAACTACCGTAAGAAGCAAGGCCACCGTCAGCCTTACACCAAGATCACCATCGAAAGCATCCAGGCTTAATCGGCAGGGGAGCGGCTTTCTATGATAAAGGTGAGGATTGACCGGGACGCGGGGGGAAGCATCGTTTCCTTCACCGTAACGGGCCATGCAGGCTACAATGATCCGGGCAAGGATATTGTTTGCGCCGGAGTATCCGCTGTTACCGTGGGAACCTTGAACGCCATTGAGAAGCTGACGGGCCTTGAGCTTGCTGGCCGGGTGGAGGAAGGGTTTCTGGAGGCTGCAGTGCCGGAGCTTGCTCCCGGTGAAACAGCCGAGCGTGTCCAGCTTTTGCTGGAGGCGATGGTAGTTATGATACAGTCCATACAAGAATCCTATGGTGCATTCGTCACCATTCGGGACGGACATACAACCAAATCAAGAAGGAGGTAGACATCCATGTTGAAGCTTAATTTGCAGCTGTTCGCTTCCAAGAAGGGCGTAGGCTCCACCAAAAACGGTCGGGACAGCAAAGCGAAGCGTCTGGGCGCCAAACGTGCTGACGGACAAACGGTTACTGCTGGCAGTATCCTGTTCCGCCAACGCGGCACGAAGATTCATCCTGGCAACAATGTCGGTCTCGGCAAAGACGATACTCTGTTCGCGAAAGTAGAAGGAGTCGTCAAGTTCGAGCGCTGGGGTCGCGACCGTAAGAAGGTCAGCGTCTACCCGGTAGAAGCAGCACCGGTTGCTGCTACAGTTGAAGCTTAAGGACTCGCGACTAAAACTCCGGCAGAATTGACTGCCGGAGTTTTTTTGGTAAGAGGCCTCCGAGGCCTCCGAAAACAAGGGAAGCCGCATCTTGCCGCGGCAGCCATTAAGGTGTGCAGATGCTTTCGAAAGCCGGTTTTTCGCACCTGCGGAAAACGCCAGAGGTCAACGGAAGGCGGGAAAACGGGATGGCACGTGGGAGTGGATTACGGGCCGCGGCGGGCGCAGTCAGCGTTCTGGCACTGGCGGCTCTTGTTATATGGCCGATGCCCCTTGCCATAAGGGCGGTATTGGCAGTCATTGCAGGAGGTTCGGCCTGGTTGCTGGGTGCTGCGGTGTTAGACGGGCACAAGCTCCGGGAGCGGGAAACCATTCTCCGGCTTCTGACCCATTACAGGCACGACTGGATGAATGAGCTGCAGGTATTGTTTGGTTATACCCGTCTCAAGAAGTATGATATATTGCCGGAATATATGGATAAAATAAGGACGTCCGCCCTGCAGGACAGCCTGATCTGCAAGCTGGGGAACCCCGCCTTGGCCGTGTATTTGATGGAGCAGCGCGTATCCGGCGGCACCTGCCGCGTGGAAGTTGAGCTGGAGACAGAAATGAATCTGCAGAAGCTGGTTATGTCCGAAAAAGAAGTATTTCAGCTTATTGAAGGTGTTTCCGAACGTCTCATCCGCAACGCCGTTCCTACCCAGGGTGAGCCGTCGGTGCTCAGCCTCGGTTTTGATGAGGAAGAAGCCGAGATTCTGGTGGATTTTGTATTCCAAGGGGAAGCGGATTGGGACCGGCTCCGTACGGTGGTATCGGATTTTCTGCGCAAGTATAAGGATAAGCTGAGCATCAGGGAAGAAGAATATGGGGAAGACCGGGCGGTTATCGCCCTGGCGCTTCCGTTTCCGACATAAATCAATTGTCCGTAAGCACAACGGGCATCATGCATTTTCACAAAAAGGGTGTGGCTTCATGTTTGTAGATACAGCGAAAGTATTTGTTAAAGGGGGCGACGGCGGAGACGGCATCGTCTCGTACCGGCGGGAGCTCTATGTCCCGAACGGGGGACCGGCAGGCGGGGACGGCGGAAACGGCGGAGACGTTATTTTCCGTGTGGACGAAGGTCTGCGGACTCTGATGGACTTCCGGTACCAGCGGCATTATAAGGCTCCCAAGGGCGAACGCGGCCAAACCAAAACCCGTCACGGCGCCAGCGCGGAGGATATGATCGTCCGTGTGCCGCCGGGGACTCTCCTGGTGGATGATGACACCAAAGAAGTGATTGCCGATATGACCCGGCACGGTCAGGAAGTGGTAATCGCCAAGGGTGGCAGAGGCGGACGGGGCAATGCCCGGTTTGCTACGGCCAACAACCCGGCTCCTGGTATTGCGGAGAAGGGGGAGGAAGGGCAAGAGCGCTACGTCCTGCTGGAGCTGAAGGTTATGGCGGACGTAGGACTTGTGGGTTTCCCCAGCGTCGGCAAATCTACCCTTTTGTCCATGGTATCGGCAGCCCAGCCCAAAATCGGCGCCTATCACTTCACCACATTATCGCCCAATTTGGGTGTGGTGGATGTGGAGGAAGGCCAAAGCTTCGTTATGGCCGACCTGCCGGGTTTGATCGAAGGCGCACATACCGGAATCGGTCTTGGCCACGAGTTCCTGCGCCATGTGGAACGGACCCGGGTCATTGTCCATGTGGTGGACATGTCCGCCAGCGAAGGCCGCGATCCTTACGAGGATTGGGTGAAGATCAACGACGAGCTGAAGCTTTATAATGTGAAGCTGGAGCGTCGCCCGCAGCTGGTGGTCGCCAATAAAATGGACATCCCCGAAGCGGCGGAGCATCTGGAGATCTTCAAACGCAAGCTGGAAGAGGAGCATGGGATTACGGAGGTTATTCCGATTTCGGCCGCTTCCCGCCAAGGCGTGCGTGAGCTGATCTTCCGGATCACCCAGATGCTGGCCTCGGTGCCGGAGGAGCTGGATGAGGAGAAGGAAGAAAATCCGGTTCAGGAACGGGTGGTCTATACCTTCACCAAGCAGAAGGATCCCAAGGAGTTCAGCATTGAAGTGGATGAGGATGGAGTGTTTGTCGTAGAGAGTGAAAACATCGAAACGATGATGCGCCGCTTCAACTTTGCTTCTGAAGATACGGTGCTCCGTTTTGCGCGGACGCTGCGGAAGATGGGCGTGGATCAGGCTTTGCGCGACCGTGGGGCCAAGGACGGGGACACGGTCCGGATCGGCAAGTTTGAATTTGAGTTTAGCGAAAAGGGCTGAGATTAGGGCTGTGTTGTCTGCGGCTCAGCTAAGGAAGACCTCCGGGCGGGATAACCGGGGGTCTTTTTGTGATTCCCGGAAAAAGCGTATCCGGAGCGACTGCGAATATTGCTCCCGGATGCGGGGAAAACCATTCGTCTTTTTCCCCGGCTTCTCCCCAAAAGCAGGATGAACGTCCAAAAAGAATGGCGGAACATCAACAATCCAAGGAAGAACGTTGAACTTTTTGTGACATCGTTGTATATTTGAAGTGTGAGGAATACTCACATATAATATGGAGTATATGATTGGAAAAACCGAAATTCGTAACTTAATCTCTTCTTTCATGTTATATATATGGATAATATTAGTTATAAATGCGGGGATTAGATGCTTGAATGAAGAGGTTCATGTTCGGCCCATGAAAGTTTCTCCGGTATGGATGGACGGAAGGGTATCCGTCCCCGTGAATGTCCGGTTAAAGGAGGCTACAAGATGAAACAGTGGATAAAAGCGGTGGGCACTACCAAGAAGGAAGCCCGGAACCTCACCTATGACGAGGCTGTTGCCGCCGCTCATGCCATTGCACGGGGAGAATCCACAGAGGCGCAAACGGCTGCGTTTCTGACAGCTGTGCGGATGAAGGGGGAGACGGACGAGGAAGTGACTGCTTTTGTGGATGTCTTCCGGAGGTATTCGCTTCCATACGCTTCCTTCTCCGAGTCCCTCAACTGCGCAGGCGTTTATGCGCCGCGTCAAATTCTGCCGGTTACCCTGCCGGTAAGTCTGCTGATGGCATCCGTCGGCTTTGCCCAGGTGCTGCATGGCAGCGGGGGAACGGTTACCGGACATGGGGCGACACTGGGCGGTTTGCTGCAGGGGCTGGGGGTGCAGACGGATTTGGCGGCCAGCGATTGGGAGGCCGTGTTTGCCGCTGTGAAGATCGGTTATATCCGAACCGACAGAATGTGTCCGGCGCTTGGCGGGATCAGGCGGTTCCAGGAGGAGGTGGGGCTCGACACCTTTATGGGCCAGGTGGAGCGCATTCTCAATCCGGTCCATTCCCACCAGATGCTTATCGGCGCAGGGCAACGGTTTTCGGTGGAAAGCCTGGTGCAGATTCTGCCCAAGGCAGGCATCAAAAAAGCGTTTATCGTGCAGGGAATGGAAGGGTCGGAGGATCTGTCCATCGCCAAAAGCTCTACTATCCGGATTATATCTGCCGATACGGATGAAACGGTCATTCTGGAGCCGTCCACCTTCGGCTTCTCCGGATATGTGCTGGAGCCGGCTTCTCCGGGACGCCATCTGGAGCTGCTGGAGCGGCTCATCCAGGGGGATGATGCGCCGGAGATAACCAATGAGCGGGAGCATGTTATTTATAACGCGGGCTTGCGGCTGTACTGGAATGAGAAGGTTTCCACCTACGAGGAGGGCTTCCAGCTGGCGCGGGAGCTCTACGCCCGCAAGGAAGGGTGGAAAGTCCTGAAGAAATGGCGGGACCT
The DNA here is from genome assembly GCA_023388055.1 of Bacillota bacterium. Classification (GTDB taxonomy): domain Bacteria; phylum Bacillota; class Bacilli; order Paenibacillales; family NBRC-103111; genus Paenibacillus_AR. Next base: position 84,400 of record JAEWGW010000027.1, read on the forward strand.
GGCGGCCGCTTATGCACCGGAGAGCTCCCGGCAGAATAATGAAGCGGCAGGTGCGTGAATGCCGGAGGCTCACAGCAAAAGAGGGTCATGAAGCGGCACCCAGATCATGGAGGGTTTATGCTCGCCGTCTGCGTCCTTGGTTTGCCCCGACAAGGTGGCGGTTCCCGCCCACAGTCCCCCGGCTGCGCCGAATTGCAGGTAATGCTCCAAGAGGCTCCGGTACACATAAGGGATATCGCGGTCCAGAATCCGGTTCCGCGGGATCCAATGAAGCTCTCCCTCATCCGTGTGGGAGAGCTTATCTGTTTTGGCGCGGCCCGCAAACACGAACTGCTGCCGCAGATCGGTGCCGCTGAGCCGGGTGACGATGTACCTCAACTCCAGATCCTCAATATCTTCAGGCCGAAGCCCTGTTTCCTCCTCCACCTCCCGCAGACAGGCAGCAAGAGGAGCAGCCATCTCATACGGCTCCAGATGACCGCCGATACCCGCCCATTGCCCCGGAGACAAGGTCCGGTTGGGGGAACGTTTCATCATCAAGAGCCTGTCTTCATGAAACAGCATGGCTACGGCAATCAATCTCAGGGAGTACATATCTGACATCTCCTTAGATGTAGTTTCTGGCATGGCTACATTGTAACAGTGGTCCGGTTCCTTTGCTATTCCTCCAACTGTTCTGCGTGTTCTGTTTCTTGCCTTGCTTGTCCTCATTTTTCTTTGTATGATAACGTGGAGATGCCATAACGTGACAATCCGTTTGTCATAAAAAGTACAATTATTGCGGGGCCTATTGCCGGATTCCATGCCTTCCGGTATAATGTCCACAATACGAAAACAAAAGTCTCTTTGGAGAGGACGAAATCCGGAATGTCGGAAACGAAGATCAATGATCGCTACTACTTGGTACGCCAAGACATTTTGCCGGAAGCGCTGGTCAAGACCATGCAAGTTAAGGAAATGCTGGCGCAGGGCCAGGCCAGAACCATTCATGAAGCCGTGGATAAGGCAGGGCTTTCCCGCAGCGCTTTCTATAAATACAAGGACGGTATCTTCCCTCTAAGCAAGCTGGAGCGGGAACGGATCGTCACCATCTCCATGGATTTGGAGAACCGTTCAGGCATCCTGTCCAAGGTGCTGGGGCTGATTGCGGGTCTGGAGGGCAATGTGCTGACCATTCACCAATCCATCCCTCTGCAGGGAATGGCCAATGTGGTCATTTCCGTGGATACTTCCCTGATGGGTGAGCAGTTTGTCACCTTCATCGAAACATTGCGCAGCCATGACGGGGTGAAGCGGGTATCCATAGTTGGACAGGGGTAATAGAAAGAGAGAGAACAGGAGGAATCACTGTGACCATCAAAGTGGGTTTGCTCGGCCTGGGTACGGTAGGGACCGGGGTTGTGCGGATCGTAGAGGGGCATCAGGAGGACCTGCAAAGACAGACGGGTCTGGGAATCCATATTGAGAAAGTGCTGGTTCAGGATGTATCCAAAGTCCGGCCGGTTGCTTTTGGGGACGGGGTATTAACCGATAAGCCTGCAGACATCATCGCCAATCCGGATATAGATGTGGTCATCGAGGTGATGGGCGGTATCGAACCGGCCAAAAGCTATGTGCTGGAGGCGATTTCCCGGGGCAAGCATATTGTGACCGCCAACAAGGATCTGATGGCCCTGCACGGCGAGGAAATTATGACCGAAGCCGCAGCCCATGGCTGCGATGTGTTCTATGAAGCCAGTGTAGCCGGCGGCATTCCCATTATCCGGACGTTGACGGAGAGTTTTTCCTCCGACCGGATCACCAAGGTGATGGGAATCGTGAACGGCACCACCAACTATATTTTGACCAAAATGAGCAAAAAAGGCGCTGCCTATGAGGATGTGCTGAAGGAAGCCCAGCAGTTGGGTTATGCTGAGGCCAATCCAAGCTCGGATGTGGACGGCCTGGATGCCGCCCGCAAGATGACCATCCTGGCTACCTTGGCTTTCCGTACCAATGTGGATTTGACCGATGTGAAGGTGGAGGGCATCCGCAAGGTGAGCAAGGAGGACATTGCCTACGGCAAACGTCTGGGCTACGAAATCAAGCTGATGGGCATCGCCGAATGCCAACAGGACGAAATCAGCGTCAGCGTGCAGCCCACCATGGTGAAAACCACCCATCCGCTGGCCTCCGTCAACGGCGTGTTCAACGCCGTATATGTGTACGGGGAATCCGTTGGTGAAACCATGTTTTATGGACCCGGGGCAGGCGAACTGCCTACGGCGACATCCATCGTGTCTGACCTGGTGAATGTGGTGAAGAACCTGCGTATGGGCGTTAACGGCCGGACGGCTACCTTGGCTTACAAGGAAAAGAAGCTGCGGCCGGATTCCCAAATCTGTTCGAAATTTTATATTCTTCTGCATGTGGCCGATAAAGCAGGGGTGCTGGCCCGGATTACCCAGGTGTTCGCCGACAATGAGGTCAGTCTGGAGTCTGTGAACCAGCAGCCTAACCCGGTGAACCCCATGGCCGAAATCATCATCATTACCCACACCGCCAACCAGGCGGCCATGAACCAGGTGCTGGATGCCTTCAACAAGCTGGACGTGGTGCAGGAAATCAAGAGTGTTTACCGTGTCGAAGGCTAAAGGAGAAACGATCATGTTAAAGCATATAGAAGGAGTCCGGGTCAGGGTTCCGGCCAGCACGGCCAACCTGGGACCCGGCTTCGATTCTCTTGGCCTGGCACTTTCCTTATATACCTGGATCGAAATGCGCGCCGCCAAGGATCGGACGGAGTTTCATTATTATGGGGAGCAGCTGGCGGATAAAGGGCTGCCCACGGATAAAACCAATCTGGTGTACAAGGTAGCCCAGCAGGTGTTCCGCAAAGCAGGTGTGGACGTACCGGAGCTGGAGGTTTCCATGTACAGCGAGGTCCCGCTGACCCGGGGGCTGGGGAGCAGCGCATCCACGATTGTCGGTGCTCTGACTGCAGCCAACGCTTTGATCGGCTCACCCTTGTCAACGGATGATTTGTTCCAGATGGCCAGCGCCATGGAGAAGCATCCGGACAATGTGGGAGCTTCTCTATTTGGGGGGATAGCCGTAGCCTTCTGGGACGGGGAACGGGCGGAATGCATCAAGGTGGAGCCCCACCCGCGACTGGAGGCCCTGGTAGCCATCCCGAGGTTCCAGCTCTCCACGGAAAAGGCCCGGAATGTACTACCCAAGGAGCTGTCCATGAAGGATGCCGTATTCAATGTAGGCCATTCCAACGTGCTGGTGGCGGCCTTGTGCACCGGCCGGCTGGAGATGATCCGGCACGCCATGAAGGATGCGCTCCACCAGCCCTACCGGGCCTCACTAGTACCGGGTATGGCTGAGATTCTCCGGGATGCCCCTGAGCACGGGGCGTTGGGGGTTGCGCTGTCCGGCGCGGGACCGACGATGTTCGCTCTGGTGGACCGTGAATCGGGCTGCAAGGAGGAGCTGGAGCAGTTCCTGCATACGAGCTTCGGAGCCGCCGGAATCGAAGCGGATACCCTGTGGCTGATGCCCGATTCGGAAGGGCCGCAGCTTACACTCTTGACACCGGAATCTCCTTCGGGTACATTTATCGAAAACATCAAGGAGCTGCGATGAAATTTGGCGGTGCTTTTTTTCGCCGCAGTCGCATAAAGGAGAGGTTCGGGAGTGAAGCGCATTGGTTATTTAGGCCCTGAGGGGACGGTTTCCCATGAATCGGCGGCATTATTTTTCCAGGGGGAACAGCATGCCTTCTTCCCGTTTAAGCTGGTGGCGGATATTTTTGCCGCTGCGGTGGACGGCTCCATTGACTATGGAGTTGTTCCCATCGAAAATACCATAGAAGGCTCAGTCCGCATGCATGTGGATTCCCTGGTTCAGGAGGACAGCCCGCCGATCCGGGCGGAGTGGACCTATCCCTCCAGGCAGAATCTCATCGGCCACGGGGACGAGCTGCTGCTGAAGAACGGCGGAGGAACCGATTATGCCCGTATCCGCAAAATTTTCTCCAAGGATGTGGCCATTGCCCAATGCCACCGGTTTCTGAACGTGCATATGCCTGATGTGGAATTCGAATATGTGAACAGCACGGCCCATGGCATCCGGCTGGTGAAGGAGAATCCGGGCAAGGGCTGGGCGGCTATCGGCACGAAGCATGGCTGCCGTATGTATGATCTGGCCCTGTTGGCGGAGAATATTACCGACCATCACAATAACTATACCCGGTTCGTCCTGATCGGCCGGGACAAGCCGGAGCTGCAGCCCTCCGACGACTGGAAAACCACCATTTTGGTGACCCTGCCGGAGGATTTTCCAGGTGCTCTGCATCAGGTGCTGTCCGCCTTTGCCTGGCGCCGGATCAACCTGACCAAAATTGAATCCCGTCCTACCAAGCTGAAGCTTGGCAGCTATTATTTCTATATCGATGTGGAAGGAACGACGGAATCGGTACTATTGCCTGCCGCCCTGGAGGAAATTGAAGCTTTGGGGTGTATGGTCCGCGTACTGGGCTCCTATCCCAGCTATCCCTACGAAATTCTGAAGGAGGTTCAGGCGTAATGTCGGAGCAATGCATTTATCTCAACGGAGAATTTGTCAGCAAGGAAAATGCCAAGGTTTCCGTGTATGACCACGGGTTTTTGTATGGAGACGGGATTTTCGAGGGTATCCGGCTTTATAACGGGAATATCTTTAAGTTAAGAGAGCATCTGGACCGTCTGTACGATTCGGCCAAGTCCATCATGCTGGAGATTCCCTTGTCCTATGAGGAGATGCAGGAGGCGGTAGCGGAAACCCTCCGCAAGAATAACCTCAAAAACGGCTATATCCGTTTGGTCGTATCCCGCGGCCCTGGCGACCTGGGTCTGGATCCCCGCCGTTCCCCTCAGGCATGGGTGATTATCATAGCGGAGCAGCTGGCGATTTATCCGGAGGAAGCCTATGTGAACGGGCTGAAAACCATCTCGGTATCCCCCCGCCGCAATCTGCCGGACGCCTTGAACCCCAAGATCAAGTCCCTGAATTATCTGAACAACATTCTGGTGAAAATCCAGTCCAACCTGGCCGGCGTAGGCGAAGCGATTATGCTGAACTCCCAGGGTTATGTAGCAGAGGGCTCGTCGGATAATATTTTTATCGTAAAACGCGGCGTTGTGTATACCCCTCCCTGTTATTGCGGCGCACTGGAGGGCATTACCCGTCTGGCGATTATCGAGCTATGCGCCAAATATGGCATTCCGCTGAAGGAAGAGCCCTTCACTCTGCATGATGTGTATGTGGCGGATGAGGTGTTCTTTACCGGTACCGCGGCAGAGGTTATCGCTGTCCGCGAGGTGGATGGACGCACCATTGGCGGAGGCAAGGCCGGCCCTGTCACTACCCGTCTGCTGAAGGAATTCCGCGGTATTGTGGAGCATGACGGCTACAAAATCTAGGAGTGTGACGGTCCCGGACCATTTTTTTCCCAAGCCATGCTTTTCCCGTTATAAGACAAACCCTCCACACCATATGGTGTATGGAGGGTTTTTTCGCAATTCTGGAAAATGGGGGATGTCATTCGCCTAGCGGCTGCATATGATGAAGGGAGTTTATTGGAGAGCGGGTATGTGCAATCCACTGCGGCAAAACCGCAAATTCATGTACGGGAGGTTATCCGATTGAAGATTCATATTGTCAAGCAAGGAGATACTCTGTTCGAAATAGCCAAGAAGTACGGCGTCAGCCTGGAGCAGCTGAAGGCAGCCAACCCCCAGATTGCCGATCCGGATCAGATAGCGGTGGGGCAAAAGGTGAAAATTCCCGCAGCTTCCGGTTCTGCCCCTACGCCGCCGGTCGAGTACAAGCACAAGCACACCGTGTCTCAGGGCGATACGCTGTGGAAGATTTCCAAGGCATGGGAGGTGCCGCTGCAGGCGCTGATTAATGCCAACCCCCATCTGAAAAATCCCAGTGTACTGCTGTCGGGGGATACGGTTTACATTCCCAAGGATTCCGGCAGCGGATTCCAGGGGGGGCATGCCGGCTGGTCCGCCTCCATCGGCAAAAAAGCGGCCACCTCCCCGAAGGCGGAGCTGCTGAAGCCCAAAGCAACGGAGCAAAAGCCGGTTGAAGCACCGCAGCCTGCCCCTGCACCGCCTGTGGTGGAAAAGCCCATTGAAAAACCTATCGAGAAGCCGGTTGAAAAGCCGGTGGAAAAGGTTGCCCAGAAAGTGGCTGAAAAAGTAGCCGAGAAGGTCGCAGAAAAAGCAGCGGAGAAAACTGCTCAAAAACCCGCCTTCCCCAACGCCATATCTCCCGTGACGGAGAAGTCTTCTACACCCCAATTCCAGTCGCCGAATACAATCGGCAATATGGCTCCCGAGAATGTGCTGCCCCTGGCGATGAAGCCTGAGCAGCCTGCTGTGAATCAGCCAATTTCCAGCAACGTAAACCCGTTTATGCCGGTGGTGGAAGCGGCACAAGCCACTAAACATGCACCGTGTCCGCCTTGGCCGGAGCAGCCGTACGGGGGTTACCCGATGCCGCCGCTGCCTGTTTTCCCCCAAGTAACGGCAGGTGCCCAGGATATGCAGCATCCCTTCTGGCAGATGCCTGTTCCTGCGGTTGAGGCTATGGCTATGTATCCTACCGGGCAGGAGCCTTGCGACCCGGCAGCCGATTGGGCCAATCAGCCGTACCCCGGCCTGGGCAACAATGCACCAACTGCCGTATCGCCGCTGGCCCAAACAATGCCTAACTGGGGCCAGGATGACTGCGGCTGCGGGGGAGGAACCATTCCCGGTCTGCCCTACGCCCTTCAGGATCCGGCGGCCGGACCGGGCTGGGGCCCGTCAGTCCAGCCTTGGGGGAACCCCGCGGCGGTATCCCCGTGGGCAGGTGTCGGAGTGCCTGGGCCTGTATGGCCGGAGTTTCCGGCAGCACAGGGGCCGTGGGCCATGCAGCCAGGCCCCGGCTACGGATGGCCGCAGCAGCCCTGCCCCGAGCCGATGAATCCGTGGGCGGCCCAGCCGTATGGGTGGCAGCAGCCTTGTCCGGAGCCGATGAATCCATGGGCCATGCAGCCGGCGGCCGCTAACGCCCCTTGGATGGAGCAGCCGGGCATGAACAATGCCCCATGGGCTGTGCAGCCTGCAGCCTATTATCCCTGCCATGAAGCAGCTGTCCATTCCATGCCCACTGTGGCTACACCCTACGCCAATCCATATGCTTTCGCCGTTGACAATGCGTCCAATTTGCCGGTAAATGCTGCACCCCATACGGAAGCTATTGCCGTGGAGCCGATGGCTCAGGCGGTCAAGGGCGCTCCTGTGGCTGGGCGCACCAAACCAACCCTCAAAAAAACAATTGCCAAAAGACCGCAGCAAACCAAATCCTACAGTAATGCCAAAGCGGCTGCTTCTGATCTCGAACCGAAGGGCAGCCAGCCCTGGATTAATTTCTAAACTTGTATAATTCCCCTCCGGAGTGGGAAAGCTAGAAAAAAACTCCGGAAGAAGGGGAATGAAGTGACTTACTCCAACCTGTACAAACAGTTGAAACGTCGGCTGAAGATGAAAAAGCGCTGGCTGTCGCTGGGAGCCTACCTGCTTTTGGCCGGCTCCGCCGTTACAGTTTTGTGGCTGCATCAGGGGGCGGAGGAGCCAAAGCCGGATCATCAGGCGGCAGCAACTGCATTAAATCCGAACGATATCAGCATAGAGCAGGAAGCGGAAGCAGTCAGCGCCGGGGTACTGGAGTCCATCAGAAACGGCAAAGGCTTGCGGGAAGTGGTTCTTCATAAGCAGTATGTATGCGGAGAGGAAACCGCTGAAAGCATGACCATGACTCCGCAGGAAATTCTAAGCTTCTACAAGGAGCATCCCGGTACCCTAGTAAGTATGGAGGACAGCGGCCGGGTGCAAATGGTGGAGCCGGTTGAGGATCTGTCGCCCCATTGCCGGGAGAACGCCTACTTCGGCATGGATAAGAACGGCAACCTTAGTTTGTTCGAAGGCATACCTGAGCAGGAAAAGGTTATCCGCACCTTCTTCCAGCTGGATGTCCAGCATATGAAGAGCAGCCTGCCCGGTGATGCGGTCAATCAGCTGTACAGCGGAATCCGCGTATCCGATATGGAGGATTACAATTCGGTGTTGTCCACCTTCAGCGAATATGCTTCTTCGCCCTCCGCACCTGTTGGGGGCAATGCCCAGGGGCAATGAGCGAGGCCGTGTAATGGAAAAGTACGCAAAAAGGCCCCTGTCAGGGGCCTTTTTGTACTGCCAATTCGGTCATTTTTTTGTCCGATAGAATTTTGGAGGGGGGATATCCCTTGATTCTTTTGAAGAGCTTGCTGAAATAGAAGATATCTTCAAAGCCGCATTTGTAGGCGGCATCCTTGACGGAAAACTCGCCGCTGAGAAGAATGTTCTCGGCGTTGCTGATTTTCATTTTATTGATATATTCTTTTGCGGAGGAGCCCGTGTTTTTCTTGAAAAGTGTTCCGAAATAGGCGGTTGTGACGCCGGCAATCCTCGCCAGCTCTTCTACTTCGATGGGTTTGTGGAGATTATTCAGGATATACCGGATGCTTTTCTGGATTCTGCTGTCAATGCTCTGAACGTTAATTTTATAATAAAAACGCTTGAAATAATGATGAAGAATCATCAAGAGCAAGGCGCGGGCTTTTATTTCAAACCCGGGGCTCTTTTTCAACCACACCAGTGTCAGTTCATTGTACAAGGATAATAATTCTTCCGAGATGCCGACATGGGATACCAACGGAAAAGGAAGCTCAACAAAGTTTCCGTGAATATCGTATAACTGGAAGTTTACAGCAAAACTCTCCATCGGATTGTCCGCATCTGTCGTAGCGCTGCGCCGGCTGCCTTGCGGAATACAAATGAGATCACCCTGATTGACTTCATACAGTTCGCCATTCACTCTGTAAAAGGCTCTGCCGCTGGAGAAATAGGATAAATCAATAAAGTTCGTTGTGGCATCCTCGATAATCCAGTTGGGGGTAGAGTGCCTGTTAATGAAATATTCGATTTGCGGATTAATCTCTTTGTAGTCCATAAAAGTCTCCGTTTTCGAAAAAAATACAAAAGACTTATTATCTATCCATGGAGCTTATTATAAGGATTATATATATTGTTATCAATAGCCAATCAACTTACAGCAAAGAGATTGTCAGAGTGGCAGAGATAAGAAGATCATCTGCACTGCCGGTGACAAAAAGCTCAGCTGGGTCGAGGGCTTGTATTCGTTTGTCATTCTTGAATGCGCTTTCAATTATTTTGTCGTTCCATGTCATAAGGGGGTGCTTATTAGTAAGGGCATTTTTAGCGGTGAAGTCATACAAAATTCCGAATCGAAAAAGGAGTAAACCGAAGATGAACAGTGAAAAACTCCTGGTCAACGTGTCTCGCATGCTCGTCGTCATCATGCTGTTCTCCTTATTGGCGTTTGCCCCCGTGCCGGCCGCTGCGTCCCAGGCTGGTCAAACTAACGGTGATTCCAACGTGACTCAAGCTGTGTACAACTCTGTGTCTACCTCGGTATACGCCGCTGTATACGCTGAAGAAGATCCTTATTTTCGCCTGGATCCCGGTCCTGGCAAGGTACCTGTAAAGGTTACCGCACCCACCAATGTCTGGGCTGCGAGAACCCCGCTTGATAACCGTGTACCCGCCGATTTTGCCGGAGGCACCTTCAAAATGATTCCGTATCCTTTTGCAGATTCCTCAGGCAAGGCAGATTTGCTCCAGATCAATTACGCCCATAACGGGAAAAGCACATTCGGCGGAATAAGCCTCGAATCTCAGTTATCCCCGGCAGTCAATATCCCGGAGGGCTCAACGATTGAGTTTGACGTGTATTATCCGAGGAGTGCACAGGGCAAATATATGAGATGGAGAATCAAAGCCGGCGCTTCCACGGTTGATGCCTATCTAAGGGATTATCAATACAATAATCTTAACCCGGATTGGACAGGCAGCTACAACGGCGAATCCTGGCTGATGGCTCATCACAGCATTACCGCCTCAACAGGCAATTCCTCCAGCTTCGCTCTCGAGCTCCACGGCGAGAACGCCCGCCCCGCAGAAACGGGCATGCTGTTTGTCGCCAACATCAAAATAACCGCACCTGATCCCAATGGCGTGGCGCTTCCCAACGTGGTCAACAAGGAAAACCAGAGTGCGGTAGCCCCTTTAAAGAGTCTTTATAACAGGCAAAACGGTCTGTTTATGGTCGGCGCCATCGGAACCGGTACCGTAACGGGCGCTAGAGCCAACCACTATGAAATTTTTGTGGACGGCAACAATCTCAAGGCCGATGGAACCCATCCCCGCGGCCCGAGCTGGCTGAAGAACGCTGCCGGTGAACCCATGAACGGCGCAGCCACCACCCCGGGTTTAGCTGAATACAGCTTCCCGACCGGCTCGTATCAGGCAATCCGGGATTCCGGTACGCCGGGACAGTACAAGTCCCACGGCCATGTATTGTCATGGTACAACCAGGCCCCGGGATGGATGACGCAGATTATTCCCGCCAACCTACCCTCCGGGTATACCGGTTCAACCCAATTCTACGGGCTTGGCAATGGTGTTACCACCACGGTCAAGGTAGACAAGGAAATGGCCAGAAGAGTGCAGTTTAACCACACGATGTATGTGATGCGGCATTTCCTGACCACAGATGCAAAGTATGGCTCCAGCGTATCCCGCGGAATCATTCCCTTCAATTCATGGGACGTGCTTAACGAAGAGGTCCATGAAAGCCGCCACAGCGAACTCATTCCTGTGGATGCGAATAACTGGAAGAACAGCCTCAAACACACCAACTGGCTTGTTGCCATGTCGGATGACCGGATTAACGGCGATGTCAAGGACCATTACATTTACCTGCTCTTCAAAAACGCCCACATTGCGGCCCCCAACGCCCGGATGGCGGCGGCCTACAAAGCCAACTACGCGAAGCTTCCCGAGTATATGAAGCTTGACGGGCATGACAGCGACGGCAGCATTGACGCCTATATCGTTGACACTCCTCCGAAGCTGACCTACAACGATTACGGGCTGGCGTCCCGCAGCAAAGCGAGGACCGTTTACAACATGGTTCTCGAGCTGAACACCGCATGGCTCTCCGATCCGCTGTATGACGGAAGGCCGCTTATCGAAGACATTGGTATCCAGGGACATGATGCGGTCGGAAAAACTCTCGCCAGCGATAACCAATATGCCATGGCCCTATATGCCTCTCTGGTGGACCGTGGCCTTTTGTCGGGCATTTCCTACTCGGAGCTAGATTTGAAGATTCCGACGGATGCTCCCGGCGGCGGCGCCACTGCTCCTGCCGTGCTTAATGTCAAACAGTCCGACGCCCTTGGTTACGAGTACGCCCTGATGTATAAGCTGTTTACCAAGTTCGCCCCGTACATCGATCATATTATCAGCTGGGGGGTAGCCGGTTCAGGCTGGCAGGGAAGCTATGTGCTGTTTGACAGTCAGAATAATGCCAATGCCGGGTATTACGGAGCCATGGATCCAGACCGGTTCATTCAGGGGCATTCCTACCTGGATAGCTTCTTCGAGGGTGAATACGGGAAGCTCCAGAATAACTATGGAATTGACCTTGGTGATCTTGGAATCTATACCCCTGATAATGTGAATGCGGATCTCAGCGGTCTGAAACTGAGTGCGGGCACACTCGCTCCGGTATTCGATGCGGCAACCACCGAGTATGAAGCAGCATTGAAGGATGCCGACAGCATTCAGGTCACGCCGGAAGTAAAAACCGGCAAAGCAACTATAAAGGTAAACGGTTCGGCCGTGGAAAGCGGAACGGCATCCGCTGCCATCAGCACACCGGCAGGTGAGACCTTGATTACAGTCAAAGTGACTGCGCAGAACGGGAGTACGGAGAAGGTGTATACGATCAAGGTGACCAACACCAAAACGCCCGCACCGGTAAAATCCTCCAACGCTGATCTCAGCGGGTTGGCACTGAGCGCTGGGAGACTTGATCCGGCATTCGATGCAGCAACCATCCAGTATGAAGTGGCATTGAAGGATGCTGCCAGCATTCAAGTAACTCCGGCGGGTGAACACAGCAAAGCGACCATTAAGGTAAACGGTACGGCAGTGGAAAGCGGAACGGCCTCCCCTGCCATCGAAACACCGGAGGGCGAGACCTTGATCACGGTCAATGTCACTGCGGAGGATGGGACTACAGAGAAGGTGTATGTGATCAAGGTGACCAACACCAAAACGCCCGCACCGGTAAAATCCTCCAACGCAAATCTCAGCGGATTGACGCTGAGCGCGGGTACACTGGATCCGGCATTCGATGCGGCAGCCATCCAGTATGGTGTTTCCCTGCAGGATTCAACGGGCGTGAAGGTGACTGCCACAGCCGCAGATAACAAGGCAACCATTAAAGTGGACGGCACGGTTGTCCCCAGTGGCACAGCCTCAGGCACCATATCGCTGACACCGGGTGCAGCAACGGATGTTAAGGTAGAGGTAATTGCTGAGGATGGTACGGTAAAAACCTACACGATCAAGGTAACAAATCGTAAAACCGACACTCCATCCACTTCCGACAGCGAAACATCGTCCTCACCAACGCCGGCGCCTGCCGCTTCGATTGTTCCGGGGCAGAAGGTAACTGTGAAGACAACTGTGGAGAATGGAATCGTGTCGGTTGCGGCACCTGATTTGGAAAAAGGAAAGGAGTTCCTGGCGAAGAATGTGACATTGGAGATCCCTGCAGCCCAAGGAGTGAAAGCCTACGCCGTAGGGTTGCCTGCTGCGGCGCTGACAAGTGGAACCAAGGAACACAAGCTTACACTGTCCACGGAGTTGGGCAAGGTTGTCATCCCGGGTAACCTGTTGGCCGGCACAGCGGCAAGCAGCGGCAAGGAAGTGGCACTGAAAATTGGCAAAGGTGACAAGTCCAAGCTTGCGCCAGAAGTGAAGGCTGCCCTTGGCGATAGACCGGTCATACAGCTTTCCCTTGCGGTGGACGGAAAAGAGACGGCCTGGAGCAACCCAAGCGCACCTGTAACTGTATCCGTGCCTTACAAGCCAACTGCGGATGAATTGAAGAATCCGGAAATGATCGTGGTGTGGAGCATGGACGGAAGTGGGAATGTGACTGCGATACCGAGCGGGCGTTATGACTCCAATACCGGTATGGTCACCTTCAAAACCACTCACTTCAATAACTACGCAATAGCTTACGTGTCCAAGACTTTCACAGATCTCGGAGCGGCGGCATGGGCTCAAAATGCGGTGGAAGTGCTTGCGGCAAAGAATATTCTTAAGACAGAAGGGAATGTATTCCATCCCGCAACTGATATCACAAGGGCGGATTTCCTGTATTCCCTTGTTCGGGCACTTGGATTGTCTGCAAAGGCAGACGGTAATTTCAGCGATGTTCAGGGAAATGCTTATTATTATCAAGAAGTTGCCATTGCCAAAGCGCTAGGCATTACGAACGGCATTGACAACGACAAATTCGGCGGAGATATCAAGATCACCAGGCAGGACATGATGGTATTGGCAGAACGGGCCTTGAAGCTGGAGAAGAAGCTGAATCAGCTGGGGGCGGAAGCGGATCTGGACCAATTCGCAGACAAGTCCGAGGTGGCTTCCTATGCGGTGAACAGTGTAGCGGCCATGATGAAGGAAGGGTTGATCGAAGGCGGTGATAACAAGGTCAATCCGACTGGAAACACAACCCGGGCGGAAGCCGCGGTAATCCTCTACAGGCTGTACAACAAGTAATATGAACCGCGCCAGCTATGGTTGGCGCGGTTTTCCGTTACACCCTGGGGAACAAGGGCTCCTGGGGCCAATCGTATATGAAAAACCGAGTACAATCGGCCCAGCAGAGGCCCCCACGGCAATCCGGATAATAAAATGTTTGACTTTTCAGTTTTTTTGAAGTAGCATAAAACTACGCTTAATTTCCGGGGGTACATACCGGAAAGCGGGGGAACCATTCTTTTGGGGCGAATCATGCAATTATTGCGTGTAGGGATGCCATCTGCCCGAGTCCGTCAGCTAACCTCGTCAGCATGGAGATGGGTCATTACTTTGCTTATACAAGTAGAGTCGGGCCCTTGTTTGAAGGGCTCTTTTTGTTGTTTTCCAATGCCCGAATTCCAGCTGGCTTACTATGTTTGTCCCTGATGGATCTATCCCGTGCGCAGGAAGGGAGGAGAGACGATGATCAAAGCGGTCATATTTAATTTTGGAGGGACTGTTCTGGATACGGAAACTCCCCGTTACCAAAGCTTCCTGCAAGCTTACCGCGAGCAGGGGGCGGAGCTGGACTGGTCCTTGTATGCTCAGTGCATCGGCACAGGCTTCCAAAGCTTCAACCCTTATGACGATCTGCTTAGCCGCATGGAGCTCCCGGTGCAGCTGAATGCCTTCCGGGAGGCGATTCGCAGCCGGTGTGCCGACCTTACGGAGCAGGAAGAGCTCCGTCCGGGAGTGATGGATGCTTTGGTGCGCGCCAAAGCCATGGGTTTGAGGATTGGTCTGGTATCGGCCGCACCGCGGCGGGAGATCGATCCCCACCTCCAGAAGTGGGGCATTACTTCTTATTTTGACTGTATCCGCACTGTTGATGACGCCACCCGGCTGGCACCGGACCCTGAGCTGTACCAACAGGCCCTGCGGATGCTCGGGGTACGACCCCGGCAGGCGGCGGCTATCGAGGACTCCCCGGCAGGGGCGGAGGCTGCCATGCAAGCAGGAATGTACACGGTTGTTGTCCCCAACGCCACAACCGCTATGATGAAGTTCGGCCCCTGCCATGAGCGGCTGGCTTCTCTAAACCAGCTGGAGCTTCCGGAGCTCATAGACAGGCTCCACGCCGCCAAGGCTCTGGTCTGTGAGCCCGCAGTATTATGGAACCGGGTGATGCCCGTGGAACAGGAAGCGGAGGTCAGTTGAATCGCAATGACGAAAAACGCCACATGAAAGGCCGGCTCTGGTGAGGAATCCAGAACCGGCCTTTTTGGCATGCGGAAGCATGTGCTATTGGGCTGAAATATAAATTGGATTGGTCAGAGCTGCCAGCGACAATCCGCCCGCTTCCTCTGCGTACCGCCACAGCTCCGCCCGGTAAAACAGGCGGTTATGGGGAATCAGCTCCAGCAGGGTGCCATTGTTCCCACTTTGGCCGGCCACATCACCGAATCCTTTGCCGGGTCCGGTTCTGATCCAACCGGCTGCTCCATTTCCATTGCAGTCCCCAGCCCCGCCGTCTCCGTCCAGCACCCGCTCCTCCTCCAAGCCGTGCGCGGAGTAAACCCGCAGCACATCGCCGCGTTGGAGGCCGCCTGAAGCCTTGCTTCGGGAAGAATGTGTGCAGCGGTTGCAGATGCCCTCCCCAGAAGGATCATCAAAAACGTCGAGCCCCGGAAGGCTTCTCCGTGCTACACTAAAACCAATTCATGAAGAATTTGGACGAAAAGGGTGGGCTGCCTTGGATTACAGTCTGATGATCAGTTCGGTTATTGTTTTTGTGGAAAACAGGCTGGAGCAGCGGATGGACTACCGGGAGCTGGAGGCGGAGATCGGTTTTTCCGCCGCCCACATCCGGCAGGTGTTTGCCCGCCAAACGGGTATGCCCCTGGCACGTTATTTGCGCTGCCGGCAGATTGCCCATGCGGCCTTCGATTTGGTCCATACCCGGGAAAAGGCACTGGACATCGGGGCTAAATACGGCTTCCCCAACCCGGACAGCTTCACCCGAGCCTTCCGGCGGGTCACCGGTTTGGCTCCGCAGGAATTCCGCAACCGGCGCTGTGCCGTAGGACGGATTAAGCTTTGCGCCGGCGTTTATGGCGTCGGCATTATCGAGAAAATGGGAGAGTGAAGGTATGAGTCAGCAGCAAATCGTTGAGCAGGGCGGCACCATTTTGTACGGTGTGCCCAAAGTGGAGTATGGGTCTTACCAGGGATGTACGCCGTTTCCCATCTGCCTGAAGGCCTGCGCCAATTACCTGGGCCAGACCGTGGAGTACGATGCAGTGATGTCCGGTAGCGGGGCGGCCTTCCGGCTGACCTGGGACACGACCTCATGGAACTGCGGCAATGTGGATGTATTGTTTACGTATGACGATCCGATGAAGATTTACCGTATAGGGGCTGCATTTCTGGGAAGAAGCCTGACCCTCCTGGAGCGTTCCGGGGCAACCGCCAAGGCGGACTTCTCCGGGTTTATCCGCAAGGAGATTGAGAAAGGCAACCCTTGTATAGCCTTGGGGATTATTGGTCCTCCTGAGGCCTGTGTGGTTACCGGATACAGGGAGCATGGAGAGGTCCTGTTGGGCTGGAATGTGTTCCAGGACAACCCCGAATACAGGGGAAGTGTAAGCTTCGAACCCTGCGGGTATTACATCACAAGCGAATGGTGGCAAAATCCGGATACCCTTGCGGTGATGGCGTTGGGTCAAGCGGAAGGCGGAGGGTTTGGCCTCAGGGAAGTGGCTGTCCATGCGGTGGAGGTTCTTACCGGCCGAATACAGGGGAATTATGCCAAGGGAATTCATGCCTATGACTATTGGAAAAAAGCGGTGGCCGACGATACCCAGTTTCCAGCTAATGCGGTGCTGCCTATCCTGGTGGAGCGGCTGATGTGCCAGGGGGATGCCATGGATACGCTGGCGGACGGGCGTGCCCGTGCGGGAAGCTATTTGCGTAAGCAGGCGGAGCTCCAACCGGAGTATGGCAGCCTGCTGAAGGAAGCGGCCGGGTATTTTGAAGCAGTGGCCGCAGGCTCCTGCCAAATGGCGAAGCTTCTGGGCGGCTGGGGCCGTGGAGAGCAGCAGCTGCGCAATCTGGCCCGGCGGGATATCCGGGAAAAGATTTGCAGCCTCATCGACACATGCAAAGAAGCGGACCAGCGCGGCCTGGAAAAGCTGGTGCAGCTGGTTGCCGCTTTGGGATAGCGGGTATGGGCTGTCGTGAATGAGTCCCCGCTTTCATCGGTATCATTTGTGAGAGATTCTATGAAAAAAGCTCCGGATGACGGAGCTTTTTGGCGTGGTATGACATTTTTTGCAAGCTCTGCAACAAAAACCTCCTCTTCCTGCGTCTGAAAGGATAAGCGCGGGTATCCGATACATACACTAGGTGTGTCTGATAACTCCGAGGGGAGCAGATTTGGGCACGGCCTGGCAGTAAAATGGTGTGTCCCATCGGATGACGAGGGACCTGCCGGAACAAACGCGCTGCCCACTGCAGCGCAGGAAAGGAGCGGTGCCTTATGGGCCGTAAAACCGCTATTATTGCAGGATTGGCAATTCTCTTGGCGTGCGGAGCCTGCGGAGATGCCGGGGGGAGCCGCAAGGAGAATGCGGGAAAGGATGGAGGGACCGTAACGTCTTCTCCGGGAAATCCGGGCGCAGCTGGGCCTGCGGCTTACGGTGGCGAAAGCTCCGGTTTGCCGCCGGCATCGTCTGTACCCCTGCCCACGCCCTC
The DNA here is from genome assembly GCA_023388055.1 of Bacillota bacterium. GTDB lineage: Bacteria > Bacillota > Bacilli > Paenibacillales > NBRC-103111 > Paenibacillus_AR. The sequence continues at coordinate 101,898 of JAEWGW010000027.1, forward strand.
CGCCACCCCGCCATCGCCGGTTACACAGAAAGTGTCATTGGCGGCTATCGGGGATGTGTTGATTCATAACAGCGTCTACAATGATGCCCGCACCAAGGACGGCGGATTTGATTTTAGACCCATGCTGGAGCCGGTGAAGGGACTGCTGGTCCAACCGGACCTGCTGGTGGCCAACCAGGAGAGCATTACCGGCGGGGAGGAGCTGGGTTTGTCCTCCTATCCCCAATTCAACAGCCCGTTTCAGATCGGGGACGCACTGCTCGACGCTGGTGTGGATATGGTCACGATGGCCAATAACCACACCTTGGATAAGCGGGAAAAAGGGGTGCTTTCCGCCACTGCCTACTGGGACAAAATCGGCATGCCCTATACCGGAGCATTCCGCAGTCCGGAGGATCAGGCGAAGCTGCGCTTATTGGAGCGCAACGGGATCAGCTTCGCGTTTTTGGCTTACACCTACGGCACCAACGGCATTCCCGTTCCCGAGGGCAAGCCGTATCTGGTGAATCTGCTGGACCCGGCGCTGATGGAGAAGGAAGTCCGGGACAGCAAGTCCAAGGCTGATTTCACTGTCGTCTCCGTCCACTGGGGAACGGAGTACCAGGAGGAGGCCAACACCACTCAGCGGGAGCTGGCGCAAAAGATGGCGGATTGGGGAGCGGACGTGGTGATCGGGACCCACCCCCATGTGCTGCAGACTATTGAATGGGTAACCGCTGCTGACGGCAGCAGGACGCTGGTGATGTATTCCCTGGGAAATTTCCTGTCCGCCCAGGAGAAAACTATCCAGCTTGTAGGCGGCATCGGCCAGGTGGAGGCAGTAAAAACGGTTACCGGGGACCGGGTGGAGCTGCGGCTGGAGAAACCGGCCTTTACTCCCGTGTACACCCGCTATGTCAACTGGCGGAATTACCGGGTCATTCCCATGGAGGACCTGGACGGGGAGACTTACAGCCAGCCCAAGGCGGTGTGGAGCAAGATCAAGGACCGGATGCTCCGGGCTATGCCGGAGCTGGAGGTACGTGACGGGGCTGGAGGCACGGGCTCCTGACACACGGGCTCCTGACAAACGAAAGAAGGAACCCCCGCACCGGTAATCGGGCGGGGGTTTATGTTGGACATTGTAACGAATCTCAGCGGCGTTATTTTGCCCATAGGGTGCCTCTTCCCATTTCAACGAATCTGAGGACGCTTATTTCTCCCCAACAGGCTCAAATCAGCCCGGTGAGCAGGAAATAAGACGGCTCAGTTTCGTTACATGTTCACACACGCTGAATCGGCGGAAATAAGGCTTCTGATATTCGTTAGCGTTTGGCCAGCAGTGGGGACTCCACTGCTGGCCTCTTCTATATGCGGGCCAAGCCGCTTTTCTCAGGAATCGAAGCCGTAGCGCATCTGCTCCGACAGCTCCCGGCAGGCCAACTTCAGCATGTTGATAAAATCCGTGAGCTCCCCGTCGGTAACCCGGGAGACCAGGGTGGAGACGCTGATGGCGGCCAGAACCTTTTGGCTTCCCTTGAAAATCGGCACCGCCGCGCAGCGCACACCCTGCTCATTCTCCTCATTGTCGAAGGCGTGGCCCTGCTCCCGGATCACCGCCAGTTCCTTGCGCAGCCTCTCCTCATCGGGAATGGTGTTGGCGGTCTGCTGCTGGTAATGGTGCTTCTCCAGCAGGCGGTCCATTTCCCCGGGCTCCTGGTAAGCCAGCAGCACTTTCCCGATGGCCGTGGAGTGCAGAGGAAGGCGGCGGCCGATCCGGGAATACCGGATAATGGATTGTTCCCCCTCCACCTTATCGATATACACCCCTTCCCGTCCGTCCAAAATACCCAAGTGAACCGTTTGCCCGGTTTTGGCCGCCAGATCGAGCAGATGCTTGTGGGCGGCTTTCCGGATGTCGATATTGCTGATCACGACATTTCCCCGTTCCGCCAGCTTCAAGCCCAAGCGGTATTTCCCGTCCTCCGGATTTTGCGCGATATACGAATATTCCTGCAGTGTTTTCAGAAGGGAATGCACCGTGCTTTTATGCAGATCCATTCGCTCGCTGATTTCCGTAATTTTCAGCTCGGTTGTATGCTCATCGAACAGCTCCATAATTTTCAGCGCCCGTTCGACGGATTGGATGATGGGCATTAGTATTGCTCCTTGTTTTATGATGCAAAACTTACTTGTATTATATCAAATTATTCATACTCATGCAGAACCTTGCCGAATGGATGCCCCCTTTTGCGCCGCGGGGATTCTGTAACCAAATAGTCACAATGTATCCGTTTGCAAACGGGTCAAAGTGCTATAATCAAATCAATGAAATGCTAAATAGTAAAACACTGTTTTATAATGTAAAACAAATGAACGAAAGAGGAGAGGTCAAAATGCTCACACCGCGGAAAATTTATTGGCCGGCGATTAACCTGGTGGGACCCGGCAGCGTTAGGCTATTGGGCGAAGAAATTATCAAGCTGAATGTAAAGAAAGCGCTTCTCGTAACAGACAAGGTTTTAAACCAGAATGGCGTAGTGAAGCGGATTACAGACGTGCTTGATGCCGCCGGGATGGCCTATTGTATTTTCGATGAGGTAAAGCCCAACCCTACCACCGCCAATGTCCACGACGGTCTGGAGCTCTACCGGAAGGAGGCCTGCGATTTTATTATTACAGTGGGCGGCGGTTCGCCACAGGATACGGGTTCCGGTATCGGCATTCTGGCTACCAACGGGGGACGGATTGCAGATTATGAAGGAATCGGGAAATCGCGGAACAAGTCGGTGCCGATAGTTGCCGTGAGCACCACAGCGGGTACTGCGGCAGAGGTGACCATCAATTATGTCATTACGGATGAAGAGCGCAAGCTGAAGATGATCATGGTGGACCCCAATGCGCTGCCGGCCATTGCTGTGAATGACCCGGAGCTGATGCTGCAAAAACCCAAAGGCCTTACAGCCGCCACCGGATTGGATGCGCTTACTCACGCTATTGAGGGCTATACCGCCAAGGGGGCGTTTGCACTCTCCGATGCTATTGCCTATAAATCCATGGAGCTGATCGGCCAATACATCGAAAAGGCGGTGGAGGACGGGGCTGATCTGGAGGCGCGTTCGGGTATGGGCTGGGGCTCTTTTGTAGCGGGACTTTGCTATTCCAATGCGGGGTTGGGCATAGTTCACAGCATGGCGCACCAGCTGGGCGGGGAATACGATCTTCCCCACGGCGTGGCCAATGCCATGCTGCTGCCGTATATCATGGAGTTCAATATGGATGCCTGTCCGCAGAAGTTTGCCGATATCGCCCGGGCTCTGGGCGCTGATGTGTCAGCTGTTTCCTCCGTGGAGGAGGCTGCACAGCTGGCGGTGGCCGAGGTTCGCCGCATCTCCAAGGCGGTAGGCATTCCGCCGCTGAGAGAAACCGCCTTCCGGGTGGAGGATGTGGAGAAGCTGGCGGACCAGGCCTTGAAGGATGCCTGTACAGGAGCCAATCCGAAGCCGGTAACCAAGGAAGACATTGTATCTATTTACATGAAGGCATACGAAGGCAAGTAAAAATCGGGGAGGGTTTTACGATGTCGATTGATGCTGTTTTTGGCAATGAAAATGAGGATATCTATGATATCCGGACACATGCCGCCGGACCGGAGGGTTCGCTTCCGCTTACACCGGAGATGCTCAGGGAACGCCCCAGCGGCGATATCTTCGGCATGACGCTGAACGCCGGTATGGGCTGGGAGCCGTCCAAGCTGCTGGGCAAGGAGGTCCTGGTTCTCGGCACTCTGGCAGGGATGCGTAATTCCGACGGAACGCCGGTGGCCCTGGGCTACCATACAGGCAACTATGAGCTGGGAATGCAGATCCAGGCGGCTGCAGAGGAGGTAACACGGTTGGGAGGAGTACCTTACGCCTCTTATGTAAGCGATCCCTGCGACGGGCGCTCCCAAGGAACAGAGGGGATGTTCGACTCGCTGCCCTACCGCAACGATGCTGCCATTGTGATGCGGCGTCTGATCCGCTCCCTTCCGTCAGGGCGTGCTGTCATCGGGGTGGCCACCTGCGATAAGGGTCTGCCTGCGACGATGATGGCCTTGGCCTCCATGCGCGATTTGGCTACCGTGCTGGTGCTTGGCGGCTCCACTCTTCCTGCAACAGAAGGAGAGGATGCAGGCAAGGTTCAAACCATTGGAGCCCGATTCGCCAATAACGAGCTGTCGCTGGAGGATGCCGCTCGGCTGGGCTGCGTGGCCTGCGCCTCTGCCGGAGGAGGCTGCCAGTTCCTGGGTACGGCGGGAACCTCTCAGGTAGTGGCGGAAGGTCTGGGCTTGGCCCTGCCCCACTCGGCGCTGGCTCCCTCCGGCCAACCGGTTTGGGAGGAGATTGCCAGACAATCCGCCCGTGCGGTGCTGGAGCTGGAGAAGAAGGGCATCACGACCAAGGACATCATTACAGATAAGGCTATTGAAAATGCCATGTTTGTCCACGCCGCCTTCGGAGGCTCCACCAATTTGCTGCTCCATATTCCTGCCATCGCCCATGCAGCGGGCTGCGCGATTCCCGGTGTGGATGACTGGGAGCGGATTAATAAGCAGGTTCCGCGTTTGGTCAGCGTGCTGCCCAACGGACCGGTGAACCATCCGACTGTCCGCGCTTTTTTGGCCGGAGGAGTACCCGAGGTGATGCTGCATCTGCGGAAGCTGGGGCTGCTGCATGAGGATGTGCTGACCGTAACCGGGGAAACCCTGGGCGCCAATCTGGATTGGTGGGAGCATTCCCGCCGGCGGGCCGAGTTTAGAAGGCTGCTGGAGAAACTGGACGGCATTCATCCGGATGAAGTGATTATGAGTCCAGCCCAAGCCAAGGAACGCGGACTCACCTCCACCGTCACCTTCCCCAAGGGCAACATTGCGCCGGAGGGTTCGGTGATCAAGTCGACCTCTATCGATCCTTCGGTGGTTGGAGCAGACGGTGTGTACCGCCATACAGGAGCGGCCCGGGTGTTCATATCGGAGGCGACGGCCATCAAGGCCATTAAGTCGGGCGGGATCAAGGCCGGCGATATTATGGTGGTGATGGGCGGCGGACCGTTGGGAACAGGAATGGAGGAAACCTACCAGCTTACCTCTGCGCTGAAGCATCTGTCCTACGGCAAACATGTATCACTGATTACGGATGCCCGTTTCTCCGGCGTATCCACCGGGGCGTGCATCGGTCACGTTGGTCCGGAGGCTCTGGCAGGCGGTCCCATCGGCAAGCTGCGGGACGGAGACGTAATAGAGATTATAGTGGACCGCAACAAGCTGGCGGGTTCGGTGAACTTTATCGGAACCGGAGAGCAGCCGCTGTCCCCAGAGGAAGGGGCTGCGGTGCTGGAGGCCAGAGAGGCCCATCCGGGACTGAGGCCGGAGCCGGGGCTGCCGGATGATACGCGTCTGTGGGCTGCCCTTCAATATGTAAGCGGCGGCACCTGGCGAGGCTGCGTGTATGATTCCGACCGCATAATTGAAGTATTGAACGCCGGTATGAAGGCATTAAAGCAATAAAACGGACTGCATGAGATGACATTCGAATCCAGCGGAGGATGATTGTATGCCCTTATTCGTGGTTGCCCTTGGAATTATTGCGCTCTTGATCCTGATTACCGGCCTGAAATTGAATACCTTCGTATCCCTGATGATTGTTTCCTTCGGCGTTGCCCTGGTGTTGGGCATCCCCTTAGATAAGATTGTATCCTCCATTGAAGGCGGTTTGGGGGGCACTCTGGGGCATATCGCTCTGATCTTCGGCCTGGGCGCTATGCTTGGCAAGCTGATTGCCGATGCCGGTGGAGCCCACCGGATTGCCATGACCCTGATTGACAAGTTTGGCGAGAAGCGGATTCAGTGGGCGGTTGTGGTTGCCTCCTTTATTGTCGGCATTGCCCTGTTCTTCGAGGTGGGACTGGTGCTGCTGATCCCCATTGTATTTACCATCGCCAAACAATTAAAGGTATCCATCGTTCACCTGGGGATCCCCATGGCGGCGGCCCTTTTGGCCACACACGGCTTTTTGCCGCCCCATCCGGGACCAACGGCGATTGCCGGCGAGTTTGGCGCAGATGTTGGGACAGTGCTGCTGTACGGCATTATTGTGGCGATTCCCGCCGTTATTCTGGCCGGACCGGTGTATACCAAGCTGGCGAAGCGGATCGTTCCCGGGGCATTCAGCAAAACGGGCAATATTGATTCCCTTGGCGAACAAAAAAGCTTCAAGCTGGAGGAAACCCCCGGCTTCGGCATCAGTGTGCTGACCTCCATGTTCCCGGTGATCCTGATGTCCATCTCCACTGTGATCAAGATGCTTCAGACCTCCTACGGCTGGAAGGGCACCTTCTTCTCCGTGGTGAATCTGCTGGGTAATGCCTCTACCTCCATGCTGCTGTCGCTGCTTCTGGCCTTTTATACCATGGGCATCGCCCGGAAAATTCCGGTGAAGGATATTATGCGGTCCTGCTCCGTATCCATCAGCCATATCGGCATGATGCTCCTGATTATCGGGGGCGGCGGAGCCTTCAAGCAGGTTCTCATTGACGGCGGGGTTGGCGGTTATGTAGCCGAGCTGTTCCAGGGCTCCAGCATTTCGCCGATTCTCCTGGCCTGGATCGTGGCTGCCATTCTCCGCATTTCCTTGGGGTCTGCGACTGTAGCGGCATTGTCCACAGCCGGGCTGGTTCTCCCCATGCTGGGCCAATACGATGTGAATCTGGCTCTGGTGGTGCTGGCCACAGGGGCGGGAAGCTGCATCTGCTCCCATGTCAATGATGCCGGATTCTGGATGATCAAGGAGTATTTTGGCCTGAGCATGAAGGAAACCTTCGGCACCTGGACTGTGCTGTCAACGATTGTTTCGGTGACGGGACTCGGTTCTATCCTGCTGCTTAGCGCCATTGTGTAAGGAAACAAGCTTATTCAAGAGTTTCTATATATAAAAAATATCGTATAGGAGAGAGCTGCTATGAAGAAAGCCCATTATTTAACACCGGTTGTAACTGCCTTTGACGCTGAGGGGCGTCTGGATCGCCAAGCCAATCAAGCGGTTTATGATTTTTTGATCGAGGGAGGGGTGGATGGCCTTGTGGTGATGGGCAGCACCGGTGAATTCTTCGCCATGCCGGATGCCCAGAAGAAGGAGCTGATCGACCTGGCTGTCCGTCATGTGAACGGACGCACCAAGGTGTATATAGGAACCGCCTGTATGACGGTGGAGGATACCATCCAGCTGTCCAACTACGCTCTGGCTGCCGGAGCGGATGGCGTTATGGTTGTCAGCCCGTATTACTTCTCCTTGTCCGATGCCAGTGTGGAGGCTTACTTCGACCATGTGGCGGAGGCGGTTCAGGGCGATATCTACCTGTATAACTTCCCGGCAAGGACGGTGCATGATCTGTCGCCGCAGGTAACCCTCAATCTGTTAAGAAAACACAGCAACATTAAGGGCTTTAAGGACACCGTGACCGAAATGGCCCATACCCGGCAATTGATCCAGACGGTGGGCAAAGAATTTCCGGAGTTTATCATTTATTCCGGCTTCGACGAAAACTTTGCCCATAATATGCTGAGTGGCGGCAGCGGCTGTATCGGCGGCTTGTCCAATGTGTATCCCCGGCTGTTCAAGCAATGGGTGGATGCGGTGAATGCCGGAGATATGGAGCGGGTGGCGGTGATCCAGCAGGTGGTGGACAAAATGATGGCGATTTACGCCATTGGCACCCCTTTTATTCCAGTGGTCAAAAAAGCCATGATGCTGCGGGGCCTTCCCCTTCAGGGTCATTGCCTCAAGCCTCTGCTCCAGCCGGATGAACAGCAGACGCAGGCGATCCGGACCTTGCTGGAGGAAGCGGACGCGCTGATGGCGGAGCTGAAGGTGGGCTAAGCCAAAATGATGATGGATTGCGAATAAGCACGGAGAGGTTGTCCAGATAAGCACGAAGAGGTTGTCCAAAAAGCCCGTTAAGGTGAAAACCTGTTCGGCTGATTGGGCAGCCTTTTTGTTTGGTGCCGGAGCTTGGGGTGGGGGTTTGTTGTTGATCGGAGCTTGTTGTCGGAGTTTGGAGTCCGAGTTTGGTGTTGGGGATGTGTGGAGCGGCGGTGCATGATAGTACATGGTGGCGGTGAGAAATGGCGGTGCGAGATGACGATGAGAGGGGGGCGATGGCTGTAACGGAACTCTGCGACTCTTAGCAGGCATAATGCGGCCGAATTGAAATGTAACGGAACCCAGCGACTCTTACAGCTCATTTTTTCTGCTTTCACCTCTCTATTTCGCCTCTAAGAGTCGGATAGTTCCGTTAAAAAACCGCAGAAGTCATTTTCACTGTCTAACCGTCGCTCTGTTCCGTTAAAAATCATGGGTCTCTGCCACTGAGGGGGCCCCTACTCCATCTCCTTTTTTTCCCCGAATTGATTCTGCGGAAGGTACTCAAGCCTCTTATAATCTGCTATAATGTCAAAGAAGGAATACATATGTTCGCCTGCAACCGGCGGATTTGACAGGAGGACTCTCGTGCGGATTCTGGGAATCGATCCGGGTATCGCCATAGCGGGCTTCGGGTTCATCGACAAAGAAGGAAGCAGAATTACACCCGTTCAGTTCGGCTCTATTCAGACGGAGGCGGGGACTGATCCGGGGCTGCGACTTAAGCAGGTATACGAGGCTGCCGTGCAGCTTATCGATACATACAAGCCGGAAGCCATGGCGGTGGAAAAGCTGTTTTTCAACCGCAACGTGACGACGGCTTTTACCGTAGGGCAGGCCAGAGGGGTGATTATCCTGGCTGCCGTTCAGGCAGGTATTCCCGTGGCGGAATATACACCGCTCCAGGTGAAGCAGGCAGTGGTGGGCTACGGCAATGCCGAGAAGAAGCAGGTGCAGGAGATGGTGCGGATTTTTCTGAAGCTCCAGGCTGCACCCAAACCTGACGATGTGGCGGATGCGCTGGCCGTTGCCATTTGCCATGCCCATTCCTGCACCCTAACTCAAAAATTGAACGGAGCATACAAATGATCGACTTCTTGCGGGGAACACTTGCGTTTACAGATACGGATTTTGTGGTGCTGGATGTGCAGGGGGTGGGATACCGGGTATTCTGCGCCAATCCCTATGCTGTCGCCGCCCAGGAGAACCAGACGGTGATGATGTATATCCACTATCACGTCCGGGAGGACGCGGTGCAGCTCTACGGCTTCACCTCACGGGAGGAGCAGTCCTTGTTCCGGCGTCTTTTGGAGGTATCCGGCATCGGCCCAAGGGTGGCCTTGGGCATTCTGTCGGCAGGGCGCCCCGATGAGGTAGTGGGTGCCATCTATCAGGAGAATCTGGGCTTCCTCATGAAGCTCCCCGGCATCGGCAAAAAAACAGCCCAGCGGATCATTCTGGACCTGAAGGATAAGCTGGCCGATCTGCCAATGGCCGTATCCGCTGCCGCTCTGGCAGGCGGAGCCGTATCGGCGAAACCCGGCAAGCCCGCCGGTGCAGGACATGGCTCCCGGGAGTGGCTGGAGGCCAAGGAGGCGCTTCTGTCCCTTGGTTATACTGAGCCGGAGGCAGACCGGGTGTGGCCGCAGGTGCTGGAGAAGGCGGGAGAAGCTGCTTCAGCGGAGGTTATGGTGAAGCTGGCGCTCCAGGCCCTGTTCCGGGGTTGAGTTATTTATACACTGGCAGAACAACGGTATCGCTTTGGGATGTGTTGCAGCACGGCCAAAAGCGGTTTGAGGTTTGGGAGGGGAAAGCATGGAGGACCGGATCATCTCCGCCGATTTTATGATGGAGGACCAGGTGATGGAGCTAAGCCTCCGTCCCCGTTATCTGGCGGAGTATATCGGCCAGGCTCAGGTTAAGGAAAATTTGAAGATATATATCGAAGCGGCTAAACAACGCAAGGAGTCCCTGGACCATGTGCTGCTCTACGGTCCGCCGGGACTGGGTAAAACCACCCTGTCGACCATTATCGCCAATGAATTGGGCGTTAACATCCGGACCACCTCTGGCCCGGCTATAGAACGGCCGGGAGACCTGGCCGCTATTCTCACCAATCTCCAGGAGGGCGACGTGCTCTTCGTGGATGAGATCCACCGGCTCCATCGGACAGTGGAGGAGGTGCTGTACCCGGCCATGGAGGATTTCGCCCTGGATATCATTATCGGCAAAGGCCCCAGCGCCCGTTCCGTACGGCTGGACCTGCCGAAGTTCACCCTCATCGGGGCCACCACCAGGGCCGGGCTGTTATCCGCTCCCCTGCGGGACCGCTTCGGAGTGGTCAGCCGCCTGGAATATTATACCGAGGATGAGCTCACCTTCATTGTGTCCCGGACAGCGGACATTCTGGGCGCGCAGATCATCGGCGAAGCCGCCCGGGAGGTAGGCAAACGCTCCCGCGGCACCCCGCGGATCGCCAACCGGCTCTTGAAGCGGGTCCGGGATTATGCCCAGGTGAAGGGCGACGGGGTCATTACCCTGGAGCTGGCACAGATGGCCTTGAAACAAATCCAGGTGGATGACCGGGGTTTGGACCATATCGACTACAAAATGCTGGAATCCATTATCCGCATGTTTAACGGCGGTCCTGTAGGTCTGGATACCATCGCGGCTACCATCGGCGAGGAAAGCCAGACCATCGAGGACGTTTATGAGCCTTATTTGCTCCAGCTGGGATTTATCCAGCGGACACCCCGGGGAAGAACAGCCACACGCCTGGCCTATGCCCATCTGGGCATCACTCCCCCGGAGGATAAGCAGTGAAAGGAGAACCTGCATCATGATGAAGCCTGTTATCGGCATTGCCACTGCCGCCTTCCTGGCATTCAGCGCCACACTGCCCGCCTTGCTGGCTCCCGTCGCACCGGCTAATGCTGCTGCGGGCACCGTTACTGCGGAGAATATCCGGGTTGCGCTGATGCTGGAATCCGGCAAGCTGAAATCATCGGTGGCTTCGGTAACGATATCCTCCCCGGGAGGAGTAACCGCAGCCTTCCGTTCGGCAGCGGGCGCCGTGCCGTTTCCGGCCGATGCGCTTCCCTTGAATACAGTCCGGGCCACCGGCGACCAATTCCGGCTGAAGCTTCTGGAAACCGCCGATTTTGCCCAGGCCAAAACCCTGAAGGACCAGTTGGCCGCTTCCGTCCAGCCAGTATTCCTGCTGGCGGAAACCCGCAGCGGGAAACCGGCCTACCAGGTGGTAGCCGGGGATTACAACACTAAAGCAGCTGCCGCAAGCGCACTGGCGACCCTGAAGCTCCAGCCTGCATTGGCTTTGCTCTCCTCCTCCCCGCAGGTGCAGGGGCCCTTCCGGCTCAGTGCAGGCAGCTATGCCAGCCATGCGGAAGCGGATAAGGCCAGAATGGTTTTTGCCAATCAAGGCTTTGAAACGGCAGTGGTGCTGACCAATAAAACCGGCGCTGCCGTCTCATACGAGGTATGGCTCGGCGCCGAAGCGGACAATGAGGCCTTGAACGCATTGAAGCTGGCCGTGCTGAAATCCCAGCCGACCCTTCAACTGGCTGCGGCGGATACGTCCAAGCCTTATGCGGTGAAGCGTCAGGATGCCACCTCTACCGAGAACGGAGCGGCCAATGCCGCCCTGCTGCTGTTCCCGGTACAAAATGCCAAGCTGGATATATCCCCCCTAAAAGGCGAATTTGCCGTAGCGGAGAAGGCCAACCGCACCTACCGGGGCAAGGCCGAAATCTCCTACCACAATAACAAGCTGGCTGTCATCAACGAGCTGCCCTTTGAGGAATATCTGTATTCCGTGGTCAGCGGCGAAATGGGCAAGGGCTGGCCTGCCGAGGCGTTAAAGGCCCAAGCAGTGGCGGCCCGCAGCTATGCCAAGGCCTCCGGCACCAAATACGAGATTGCCCATGTGTCGGACACCAATCTGGATCAGGTGTACGACGGCAATGAGGATGCCGATTCCATCGCCGCTGTGAATGCTACGGCAGGAGAAGTGCTGAAGGACAAAAACGGGCCGATTCTGGCGCTGTTTTCGGCCAATGCCGGTGGAATGACCAGTGACGGCTCCGATGTCTGGGGCAATACGGTGTCGTACCTGTCCGTTGGCCCCAGTCCCGACGACGGCGCAGAGAAGTCCAAGGCTCTGTGGCACCGCGGTGTGCTGCCGGACGGACAGGTAGCGTACATTCATTCGGATTATCTGGAGGACACGGGGACGCGGAATGCGGCAGGTTTGCCCGTTTACCAAATTAACGAAAATGGCGTTAACGCCCGGAAAGAGCCTTACGTGGACAACACCAAAAACCCTGCAGTAGCCAAGCTGAATATCGGGGATAAGGTGACTGTGTTCGACGGCTCGCGGGAGTCCAATTCTTATTCCTGGTTCCGCGGCCCTTATGACAGCGGTGAGCTGCTCTCCTTGATGAATAAAACTTTGAGTCAGCCCATCGCAGGCTCTCTTACCAGCCTGGAGATTACTAAACGGGGACCTTCCGGCCGGGTAACGGAGCTGACCGCCAACGGCAAACCTGTGGTTGTATCATCCCCAGATGCTTACCGCTCCGTATTGGGCGGACTGCCCAGCACGCGGTTTGAAATTGAACGCAGCGGAGGGTATACTATACAAGGAGCGGGGGGAGCCTCTTCCTCTGCAGCCAACGGAATGCCGCTATACGCCTTGACCGCAAGCGGACAGGCCCAGCCGGTGAGTGCCTCCTCCTATTTTGTAATAAACGGGGAAGGCAAGGTCAGTTATTCGGGCGGAGCGGCGGCCATGTATACCATTAAAGGTACAGGCAACGGCCACGGCCTGGGTTTATCCCAATGGGGCGCAAGGGGTTGGGCCGAAAAAGGCTACAACTATAAGCAAATTCTCGCCAACTATTACGATGGCGTAACCCTGACGAAGGAATGAACGGAATGGATGTCAATTTGTTTGATTTTGATTTGCCGGAAGAGCTGATTGCCCAGACTCCCTTATTGGCGAGGACGGGCTCCCGCCTTCTGGCGTTGAATAAACGGACCGGGGAAATCGGCCATTGCCGCTTTGAGGACATGGCTGATTTTTTGCGCCCGGGGGATCTTCTGGTGCTGAACGATACCAAGGTTATTCCCGCCCGGTTGTACGGCCATAAAGCGGACACCGGAGCCAAGGCGGAGCTTCTGCTTCTGAAATCTCTGGGAGACGATCGTTGGGAGGCGCTGGCCAAACCCGGCAAACGGTTGAAGAAGGGCGCCGTCCTTCATTTTGGCCAGGAGGAAAACGGGGAGCCGCCGCTTACAGCGGTGATTGAGGATGAAGGCGAGATGGGGGCCAGAACCGTCCGGTTTCATTATAAGGGAATCTTCAATGAAATTCTGGACCGGCTGGGCGAAATGCCGCTCCCTCCTTATATCAAGGAGCAGCTGGAGGACCGGGACCGCTATCAGACGGTATATGCCCGCCATGAAGGGTCGGCTGCTGCACCGACAGCAGGGCTTCATTTTACCAAGGAATTCCTGGACCGCCTGCAGCAGCAGGGTGCCCGCATTGCCACCGTTACCCTGCATGTAGGCTTGGGCACCTTCCGTCCGGTATCTGCCGATACAGTGGAGAGCCATGCCATGCATGCCGAATATTATGAGCTGCCGGAGGAAACTGCCGCAGCCATCAATGCTGCCAAAGCAGCAGGCGGCCGGGTGGTAGCAGTGGGCACCACCTCTGCCCGGACCCTGGAAACGGCGGCCAGACGCTTCCGCAGGGAGGGGCAGGACAGCGTCCGTTTTGAGGCCTGCTCCGGATGGACGGATATCTTTATCTATCCCGGCATCCCGGTGCTGGCGGTGGATGCTCTTCTGACTAACTTCCATCTGCCCAAGTCCACCCTGGTGATGCTGGTCAGCGCCATTGCCGGACGGGAGTTTGTGATGGAGGCGTACCGCCAGGCGGTGCAGGAGCGCTACCGGTTTTTCAGCTTCGGCGACGCCATGTTTATTTATTAGGATAAAAGCGGCCCTCAAATCGGCTTTGCCGATTTCGAGGCTATCCATAACTTATCCGGCCTGTGGCATGGACCAAGTTATTCCGTGATGAAAGGAAGAGGCTATTGGCTGTCAGATATGAACATATTAAAACCTGCAAACAATCCGGCGCGCGTTTGGGCCGGCTGCATACGCCCCATGGCGTGATTGAAACACCGGCCTTTATGCCGGTGGGCACCTTGGCCACCGTGAAGACCATGAGCCCCGAGGAATTGAAGGCCATGGACGCCCATATTATCCTGAGTAATACGTACCACCTGTTCCTGCGCCCCGGCCATGAAATTATCCGCCAGGCAGGCGGCCTGCACAAGTTTATGAACTGGGACCGTCCGATTCTGACGGACAGCGGGGGTTTTCAGGTATTCAGCTTAAGCGACATGCGCAAAATCACGGAGGAGGGTGTGGCCTTCCGCTCCCACTTGAACGGGGACAAGCTGTTCCTGTCTCCGGAGAAGGCGATGGAGATCCAGAACGCCTTGGGCTCCGACATCATGATGGCCTTCGACGAATGTCCGCCGTTCCCCGCTACCCATGAATATGCCAAACAATCCCTGGAACGGACCACCCGTTGGGCGGAGCGCTGCCTGAAGGCGCACGAGAATACCCAAAACCAGGCCCTGTTCGGCATTGTCCAGGGAGGCATGTATGAGGATCTGCGGAAGCAGAGCGCTGCCGATTTGACTTCACTGGATTTCCCGGGGTATGCTATTGGAGGACTCAGTGTTGGTGAACCGAAGGAAATGATGTATGAGGTGCTGGAGTACACCACACCCGTCCTGCCCGCCAACAAACCGCGTTATCTGATGGGCGTCGGATCGCCCGATGCGCTGATCGAAGGGTCTATCCGGGGTGTGGATATGTTCGACTGTGTACTGCCCACCCGCATTGCCCGCAATGGCACCTGCATGACAAGCGAAGGCAGACTGGTCGTCCGCAACGCCCGGTTCGCGGAGGACTTCGGCCCTCTCGACCCCAAATGCAGCTGTTACACCTGCACGAACTATTCCCGCGCCTATATCCGCCACCTGATCAAGGCGGACGAAACCTTCGGCTTGCGGTTAACCACCTACCATAACCTTCATTTCCTGCTGGAATTGATGCGCAATATCCGCCAGGCTATCCAAGACGACAGACTGCTGGATTTCCGGGACGAGTTTTTTGAGATGTATGGCATGAACGAAAACGGCCGGGGTTTCTAAGCACACTCTCCGCCACACATAATAACGGCCTGCCCCCGGCAAGAGGAGGACAGGCCGCAGGGCATCGGGTTTAATGGAAGCACATACATAAACCGTACCATCATTAATGTTAATGGGAGGAATCCGCGTGTTTAACCTTGCAGCAGAACCTGCAGCAGGAGGGGCCGGACTTTTGGTCACCTTCGTACCGTTCATCGCAATTTTTGCGATCATGTACTTCCTGATGATTCGTCCGCAGCAAAAACGCCAAAAGAGCCGCAATATGCTGCTGGCCAATCTCAAAAAGGGTGACAAAGTCACCACCATCGGCGGTCTGCACGGCACCATCCTGGAGATGACCGACGATATCGTCGTGCTCCGTGTCAATGATGTCACCAAGATGACCTTTGACCGTTCGGCCATCAACAATGTGGTTCAAGCCGCACCTTCCACTCTGGAGAAGAGAGAAGAGAAGAAGGAAAAGGCTGACGGAGAGATTAAAGACTGATTGCCCAAGAAGGAGCCGGAAGGCTCCTTTTTTTGTTGATTATGAAAAAAGCATGATTCTTGTCGCAGGCCTGGCGGTTCCATGGTAGAATCGGGAGAGAAGGGAAGGATTGGAATGATACGGGCCTTGCTTGCCGATGATGAACAACTGGCGCTTTTTCAAATGGAACATATGCTGGCCGCTTATCCCGACATTAAAGTGGCTGGAACCGCCATGGAGCCTGCCACGGTCCTGGAGCTGGCTTCATCCATCCAGCCGGATGTGGTTTTTTTGGATATCCATATGCCGGATATGAACGGGCTGCGGACAGCGGAGCTGATCCAACAGGTAAGCCCGGGAACGGATATTGTTTTCGTTACGGCACATGGGGATTATGCGCTGGAAGCCTTCGATATTAACGCGCTTGACTATCTCCTGAAGCCTATCTCCAAGGCCAGACTGGCCAAAACCGTCCATCGTCTGGGGGACCGGTTCAACCGGAATGCGCCGGAGGAGCTGGCTGCCAATCACATGTGCCTGCATATAATGGGGCCGGTGGCGTATTCCAGCGACAGCTCTGCGCCACAGCTCTTGAAGTGGAGAACCTCCAAGGCTCAGGAGCTGTTTTTGTATTTGCTCCATCACCGGAACCGGTTTGTGACCAAGGATGAGATTCTGCAGCTTTTGTGGCCTGATTTTGATTTCAAAAAAAGCTCCACCCATTTGTATACCACCATCTATCAGATCAAGCAGTGTTTAAAGCAGGCCTCTCTGGAAATCCGTATTCTGAACGCAAGTGTGGGCGAGGGATATACGCTGGATATGGGACGGGTAAAGCTGGATGTTGTGGAATGGGAAGAAAGCATCCGCAGCGTGAAGGAGTTTCATGCCGCCAACCGCTCCCTTCACCAGCGGCTGTTTGATATGTACCGGGGTGAGTATCTTGGGCCAATGGACTATCTGTGGGCGGAGGGAGAACGGGAGCGGCTGCGGGTCATCCGGCTCCATCAGGCCTCACAGCTGGCGGACTCCTACCGGAAGGATGGTCTTCTGCTGGAGGCGGTCACCGTATTAAAGCGTACGCTGGAGCTTCATCCCTATTATGAAGAGGGGTACCTGTCATTGATGAAGCTGTACGATGAAATCGGGGATCGTGCGGCAACGGAGGCCTGCTTCGCCGAGCTGAAGCGCAATGTGGAGGACGATCTGGGAGTGAAGCTGTCCTTGAAGGTGCTCCAGTGGTATGTTGGCCGTACCAGGGAAAGTGCCAGCTGATGATTCCCTACCGCAAAATGGTGCTGCCCGCTCTGCTGTTTATCCTGGCGCTAACAGGCGTGAGACTGGTCTGGCTTCTGGCCCGCACGGAGCCCCATGATCCCGCCGCCGTCAAAGGAATTCTCGATCTGCGGCCGTATGGTCTGCCTGGCAGCCGGACAATGAATCTGGACGGGGAATGGGAATTTTATCCCTCCCGGCTTCTGGAGCATGTGGAGCAGGATGCCCCGTCTACCCCGTCTCCCACCTACCTTAAGATTCCCGGCTTATGGAATAGCGGAACCGCTGGCCTCTCACAGAAAAACTTTCAGTATGGCACCTACCGTCTTAGAATTCTTCTGCCTGAAGGGGACCTTGGTGTCCTTGGCCTTTCCCTGAAAGATATCAAACAAGGCTCCGCTCTATTCGTGGATGGCCGTCCTATGGGCGGCTCCGGTAAGCTTGCCGAGGATGCCGGGTCCTTCGTCTCCGGAGTGATGACCTACCAGGCATTTTTTGAGCCGCGGGGCAAAGAGCTGGAAATCATGGTCCAGGTAGCGGTGGATACCAGCTATATGTACAAGGGGGGGATTTCCAAATCCCTCAGCTTCGGTGTGTCCACTGCCCTCCAGCGGGAAAAGGCGATCAGCCTGATGCTGCAGGGGGCGGTAATTTTGTTGTTTTTACTGTTCATGATAATTGTACTGCTGACCTATCTGCTGGGAAGCCGCTCCCGGATGCTCTTGAGCCTGTTCTGCGGCCTGGGTTTTGGGGTGGGAACCCTGCTTATCTCCGAGGACCGTTTGGGAATGGGCATGATCCCCCTATCCTACGGCGCTTTGATTAAGGTGATTTGGCTGGTGCTGCCGGCTATGTCGGCGGCATGTTTTGACTTTATAGTCAGGCTATTGATGCCCGAACGGATTAACCGTACCTACAGGCTGGCGGCTGGCGCCTTTGCGGTATGGATGCTGGTGCTGGCGTTACTGCCCGCCCGAATCGTCGCTTTGCTGGACCCGGTGAACCGCA
Source organism: Bacillota bacterium (assembly GCA_023388055.1). GTDB lineage: Bacteria > Bacillota > Bacilli > Paenibacillales > NBRC-103111 > Paenibacillus_AR. Next base: position 119,837 of record JAEWGW010000027.1, read on the forward strand.
TTTTCTACATGGGTTTCCTGCTGGCGATTATCGTCGTCCTCGTGCTGGCTGTGCGCAGAGGCAAGCAGGATACCATCTATTTGCTCCTGGCTGGCTCGAGTCTGGTCTCGAATTTGGTATGGAGCTCCTTCAAAACCCACAGCACCCTGAACATGGGCTTTTATCCTGTGGATCTGGTGGTGCTCTGCCTCAGCCTTGCAGCTTATGCCCTGAAGCAGTATTTCCGGAAGGTGGAGCAGGCCAAGGAGCTGGCCGTTCGGCTTCAGCAGGAGGACCGGCGCAAGGATGAGTTTTTGGCCAATACGTCCCATGAGCTGCGCAATCCTCTGCACGGGATGATGAACATAGCCCAGAACGTGCTGGAGACAGAGCGGAAAACCATCGGCGCGGACAGTGAACGGAGCCTGGAGCTGCTCCTGACCATCGGCGGCAGAATGACGCTGATGCTGAACGATCTCCTGGAGCAGGCCCGGCTGCGGAACAAAGGAGTCAGCCTGCAGCTGGCTCCGGTTTCCCTGCAGACAGTAACGGCCGGAGTCACCGACATGCTTGTTTATCTCACGGAGAACAAACCGGTGCGGCTTTCGGCTTCCATTCCCCCGGACTTTCCTCCGGTGCTGGCCGACGAAATGCGGCTGATTCAGATTCTGGTAAATCTGATCCATAATGCGTTGAAGTCTACGGAAGCAGGCTCGGTGACGGTTACGGCACGGCTAGCAGGCAAGGAGGCGGAGCTGGAAGTCCGGGATACGGGCATTGGTATGGATGAGGCCACAGCCAGAAGAGTGTTCGACGCCTATGAACAGGGGGAGTCCGGCCGGGGCGCTGCAGAGGGCGGTTTCGGTTTGGGCTTGTCCATTAGTAAGAAGCTGGTGGAGCTGCACGGCGGTGCATTGGTATTGGATACCTCCCCGGGAAAGGGCACGGTGTTTTCATTCCGGCTGCCATTGGTGCACCAGTCCGCCAGTGCCCAGGAATACGTCGGCACTTTTGGGGAGAAGGTAACTCCGCCTGCAATAATTGGCACCGGTGAAGCGGCAGGTTCGCCGGCGACCACAGAGCCAACCGACAGACCCCGGATATTGATGGTGGACGATGACCCTGTGAACCTGAAGGTGCTGAACTCTGTGCTGGCTCTTGACCAGTACCGGATTGTTACCGCCGGGGGAGGCCGGGAAGCATTGGAGAAAATCGGAGAGGGCTCTTGGGACCTGCTGATTACCGACGTGATGATGCCCGGTATGTCCGGCTATGAGCTGGCTTCTGTTGTGCGCACCAGGTATTCCCTGCTGGAGCTTCCGATTCTACTGCTCACAGCCAGGAGCATGCCTGAGGACATTCAAGCGGGTTTCCATGCCGGCGCCAATGATTATGTGGCCAAACCGGTGAATCCGCTGGAGCTTCGCAGCCGCGTATTGGCCCTGACACGACTGAAGCAAACCATGGACGAGCTGCTGAGGCTGGAGGGGGCATACCTCCAGGCCCAGATTGAGCCTCATTTTTTATTCAATGTCATGAACTCCATCTCCGCCCTGGGACAAATCGATGTAGAGCGGATGCGGATGATGATCGATGCCTTCAGCTCGTATTTACGGATCAGCTTTGATTTTCTGAATACCCGGGATGCCGTTCCCCTTCATGTCGAGCTGGAGCTGGTCAAGGCTTACCTGTATATCGAACGGGAACGCTTTGGGGACCGGCTGTTGGTGGAATGGGAGCTGGAGGAACGGGAGGACCTGATGGAGACTTCGCTGCCTCCATTTACCATTCAGCCTCTGGTAGAGAACGCGGTGAAACATGGAATCCTGTCCCGGTCCAAAGGAGGCAGGGTGACCATCCGCATCCGCAGCAGCGGGGAGGATGTGGAGGTAGCAGTAGAGGATAACGGTGTAGGGATGGATGCGGACCAATGCGCGGCGCTTTTCCAGCCCTCCTCCAAGCCGGAGCGCAAGGGAGTAGGGCTGGTGAATACGGACCGGAGGCTGCGCAAACGGTACGGCGGCGGTTTATCCGTAACCAGTGTTCCGGGCCGGGGAACCACGGTTTCCTTCACCATCCGGTCGGAGGTTAGCCGGAAGGATGCATAGACAAACAGAGGGATGGAGGACTCCAAGGTCCGCCCATCCCTCTGTTTTATAGCTGTTTGTTCGCTACTTTTTGGTGTTTACCCCGAAGATTCCGCCTACTGCCCCCACCATAAAGGCTGCTGCCGCAAACAGGGCCACACTCCAGTCCATTCCCTTGTCGAAGCTCAAAAACCCGATAATCAGCACAATGATGCTGTACAACAGACCCAACAGCCCGCCATGATACCAGCCCTTCACCCCGGAGCGGCGCCCGCTGGCGAAGCTGCCGGCCAAAACGGAGAGGCCGTGGATGATCCACGCATAAACCGGCAGGACCTCCTCACCCTGATCACCGGCCGTCACCGCTACAGAAGCGGCCAAAGCGCCAAGAGCCATCACCGCAAAAGCAAACAGCAGCCCCCGCAGCATTGGTGATCCTGACCCCACCTGTCCCACTTGCTTGAAATTCATATTTCATTCCTCCTTAGGGCTTTCTTATGGATTGCATCAGCTTGTGAACATCTCTTTGTTCCATTCTATGAACAAGCAGGCCAAATAGTACAAGACTGCCCGGTTTGTCCTTGGTGTTGGGAATAATTGAGGCGCCTGAGTGTGCATGAGCGATTTTGCGATGCGCCACAATACCAGGTGACACGAAACTTGGCAGGAGGGGCAGACCATGGAGATAATGCCGCTATTTTTTCGGACGGTGCTGGTCTATGTTGTGGTTTTTCTCACCATGCGTATGATGGGCAAGCGGGAAATCGGCAAGCTGTCCGTGTTTGATCTGGTTATTTTCATCATCATCGCGGAGATCGCGGTTTTTATTATTGATGATTTGCGCAAGCCTATCATCCACGGGCTGGTGCCCATCGCCACTCTGGTTCTGATCCAGATCGGCACGGCCAAGCTTTCCCTCCACAGCCAAACAGCCAGGGAATTTATCGAAGGCACCCCCAGCTATCTCATTAAGAACGGGAAGCTGGACCGGACGGAAATGAAGCGGCAGCGCTATAATCTGGACGACCTGATGGTCCAGCTCCGTCAGAACCGGGTCATGAATGTAGCCGATGTGGAGTTCGCCATTCTGGAAACCTCCGGCAAGCTCACTGTGGTGGAAAAACCCGAGGAGAAACGTCAGGCGGAGGCTCCCCCTGACCCCTTCGATACGATTCGTTACGAGGGGCTGCCGCTGCCTCTGATTATGGACGGCAAGGTCCAGGACCAGAATTTGTCCAAGCTGGGCAAAACCCGGTTTTGGCTGAAAAGCAAGATCCAGGAGCGGGGAGTGAAGGAGTTTAAGGAGGTTTTCTTCTGCTCGGTGGACCATAGAGGAATCATGTTTCTGGATAAGAAACGGTAAGAACCTACTTCTTATTCCGGAAAAAGGGAAGCCGGCCGAAGTCGCTTTTGTCCACCAGCTTCAGCATCACGGCAGCAGCAAGGTAGATGGTGAACCCGGCGGCGGCCGCCAGGAAAAAACGGAGCAGGCCGGAGGCGATGAAATCCATGCCGTAAACCGCCCAGCAGGTAAGTCCCATCAGCGCCATGGCTGCGCCTGTACGCACAAATTCCGCAGATTTCATGGAAAAGCGGAGCATCTTGGATACGCTGCGGTAATGCATCAAGGTGACCAGCACGGTATTCAGGTTAATAGCCATCACCGCGCCCAGAATGCCCATGCGGGGATTGGAGGCCAGGAGGAGTATAAGTCCCAGCTTGGCTATGGTCCCCACCGTAGTGTTGACCAGCGCCGTACCCGGTCTGTCCAGTGCCTGGAGAGCCGCCTGCAGGGGGGCCTGGAAATAGATAAACAGCGCGATAGGGGCCATCATTTTGAGCATGATGCCGATTTCGGTCTGGCCGTAGAGAAATCGGCAGAGCGGGTCCGCCAGAATATACATCATCACAGCAAAAGGAGCCCCCGTCACCAGCGCCAGCCGCAAGGATTGGTGCAGCCGCATATGAATTGTCCGCATATCCCCTCTGGCTGCAGCCTCTGATAAGGAAGGAACCAGCGAAACGGATAAGGAGAAGGTCAATGCGCTGGGCAACAGCAGGATCGGGATAACCATCCCCTGCAGAGCACCGTATTGAGCGGTAGCTATGGCAGTGGCGATTCCCGCTCTGGCCAGGGATTGGGCCGTAAGGATGGATTCGAACAAATAAGAGGCGGAGCCTACAAGCTTGCTGGCCGTGACGGGGACTGCGATTCTGACCATTTGCTTAAGAGCAGAAATTCCGCCCATATGCTGCGGGTTTTTGCCGATGACGGCTTTATCGTATAGAAGATAATCCTTCCGGGTCCAGGCATACATCAGCAGCATAACCAGCATGCCGCCCACCTCTCCCGCCAGCACTCCCAGCATCGCTCCGGCAGCGGCATATTCCAGCCCGTAGGGCAGCATCAGCCAGGATAGCAGCAGCATACCCGCGATCCGCACCAGAGTTTCGAAGGTTTGGGAGAGGGCGGTGGGAATCATGTTCCGCCTTCCCTGGAAGTAGCCTCTATATACGGCGGAAACGGATACGATCAGAATAATGGGGCTCATCACCTGGAAGGTGGTAAATACCCTTTTATCCGTCAGCAGGTGGGACGTGATCCAATCCGCTCCCAGATAGCAGATCCCCGTAAACAAAATGCCCAGGCTGATGGACAGCACCAGGGACACCTTCATCACCTTGCGGACCTTACCCTCATTTCCTGCGGATTCTGCCTCCGCCACCAGCTTGGCCACGGCCAGAGGTATCCCGCCCGTTATCACCGTCATCATCATCAGCATGAAGGGATAACCCAACTGATACAGGCCTACCCCCTCCGCACCGATAAACCGGGGCAGAAGAATCCGCGGCACAAAACCAAGGAGACGGTTCAGAATGCCGGCCGCTACCAGAATCAGGGTCCCGCCTATGAAGGATTGTTTTGTGCTCCGATTAATGGTTGTCCGCTTTTTCGACATGCGATCCCTCTTCTCGTACAGCGTTATCTTTACATGGATATGCAGCCCGTCCCGGGACTGATGCTAAATTTATGAAAATCCGGTGGACAGGCAGGAAAACGGGAACCTGCGGCGAAATACTTCTTGAAGTAACTTAGAGCCAATTTACTTGAATCCGCGAAGGGCAGGTGCTTAGCCGTTGGGGGATGAAGGACGGGAAGTGGAGCAGGTAATCGCTCCGGATGAAGCGAAGCTGAACGCGATGATCGAGGAGCTGTGCATCAGCAAGGCGAAGGAATTCCGGCAAATTGGCTATGAGCATGTTACGGGGGAGGATATCTGGGATTGTGTCAACGAGAAGTACAAGAAGAACGGCAATCCTGCTTTGCATAAAGTGGTAAACGACATCTTATCGCTTAAGTCCACCCAATTCATGAACTGGATGACGCTGAGTGTATACAGGGGGCCGTTAAAATAGCGGCGCTTTTTTTCTTTGTGGAAAAATGCCGGTTTTACCATGGCCAGACCCGTCTGTGCCGGTTCTTTCTGCTGTTCAAAAGTGGAGGCGGTCCGGGAGCGGCAGGAGGGGCTTTTAGTGCGAATTTCCGTAAATTGACTCGAAGTTTGCAGGTGGTTATAATGGGACTATTGGAGTGAAGAAGGAAGGGGAAAGTTTCTCATGAAAGCCAAAAGGTTAGTTGTTTTTTGTGCCATCGTGGTTATTTGTTTGGGCCTGACGGCAATTTTCAGCCCGAATGTTATCAAGGGGCTGCGGCTTGGATTGGACTTGAAGGGCGGATTTGAAATTCTGTATGTGGCCACCCCCGTGGAGGAAGGCGGCAAGGTAACCAAAGCAGCCCTGATTGAAACCGCGCGCAATCTGCAGAAGCGGATCGACGCTCAGGGTATTGCAGAGCCGGATATCACCACCGAAGGCAGTGACCGGATCCGCGTGAAGCTTGCGGGTGTGACGGATGAAGCCAAGGTGCGGGAAACGCTGAAGAAGCCCGCCAACCTGACCTTCCGTGCGCCGGACGGCACGGTTATGCTGAACGGAAGCGATTTCGTGGCGGGCGGAGCCAAGGTGGAATTCGACCAGGCCCATCAGCCGTATGTCGCCATTAAATTGAAGGACGCAGCGAAGTTCGGCGAGGTAACCGGCAAGCTGGTAGGACAAACCCTCTCCATCTATCTGGATGAGGAAATGAAATCCAGCCCGACGGTCAATCAAGTTATTAATTCAGACACCGCCTCCATTACGGGGCGTTACACCTATGATGAAGCCAAGGAAATGGTGGATATCATCAATTTGGGCTCCCTGCCGTTGAACCTGACGGAGAAATACACCCAAAGCGTAGGTGCCACCTTAGGACAGCAATCCTTGAAGCAGACGGTGGAAGCCGGGCTTATCGGCGCTGTGCTGATTCTGGCGTTTATGATTTTCTTCTACCGGCTGCCCGGTATTGTAGCGACGATTACCTTGGTCACCTACATGTTTATCGTCCTGCTGATCTTCAACTGGATGAACGCGACGCTTACCCTGCCTGGCATCGCAGCTTTGATTCTCGGTCTGGGGATGGCGGTAGACGCCAACATTATTACGTATGAACGGATTAAAGAAGAGCTCCGCACCGGCAAAAGCACGTTGTCCGCATTGAAGGCGGGAGCGAAACACTCCTTCCGCACCATTCTGGATGCCAATGTGACCAATATTATCTCCTGCGCCGTGCTGTATTACATCGGGAATGGGGCCATCCGCGGCTTTGCCCTGACGCTGATCATCAGTATCCTTGTGAGCATGCTGACCAACGTATTCCTCTCCCGGATTCTGATTGAGCTTCTGGTTAAGGCGAACATTTTCAAAAAACCGGCATATTACGGTGTAAAGGAGTCGGAAATCCGTGCACTCTAAAATCCATTACGATTTTATCAAGAACCGCAACCTGTTTTTTATCGGCTCCATTCTGATTACTCTGGTGGGTCTGGTGATGCTGGTTATCGCCACAATCTCCCCCAACGTGGACTTCCTGCATTACGGCGTTGACTTCAAGGCCGGAACAACCATCGATCTGACCATTGGCAAAACCGTGGAAAAAGCAGAGGTGGAGAAGCTGTTTCAGGACGCGGGCCACAGCCCCAGCGTACTGACCATCGGCGGCAATAATGACCGTGTCTCCGCACGTTTCGACGAAACCTTAAACGACGATTCCGTCAAGCAGGTTACCGGAGCGTTCACCCAAGCCTACGGCTCCGGCGTGTCCACAGAGGTGAGCGCCGTCAGCCCGGACATGGCTACCGAAATGGGCCGGAAGGCCGTTATGGCTGTAGCTATTGCCAGCCTTTGCATCTGTCTGTATGTTACGATCCGGTTTGAATGGCGGTTTGCCGTTTCCGCGATTATTACCATTTTGTACGATGCCTTCTTCGTGCTTTCGATATTCTCCATCTTCCGTTTCGAGGTGGACCTTCCTTTTGTGGCGGCGGTGCTGACCACCATCGGTTACTCCATCAATGACAAAATCGTTATCCTTGACCGGATACGCGAGAACATGCGTTTTGCCAAAATCAAAACAGAGGAAGATCTGGCAGATGTGGTCAACCACAGTATCTGGCAAACCATGGGCCGCTCCATCAACACGGTTGTGACCGTATTGTTCGCGGCAGTAAGCTTGTTCATTTTTGGCAGCGAGGCTATCAAGCTTTTCGCCCTGGCCAAAATTTTCGGTCTGGTGAGCGGCGTGTATTCGTCCATCTGTCTGGCTACGCCGCTGTGGTACCTGCTGCGCAAGCGGAAGATCCATGCTCCCCAAAAGCCTGTTTTGACTACCAACCCGTAATACAGTAACCGCATTGTAAGCTTGAACAAAGCAGAACCGGACGATCCACTTGAAACGGCGGGGACGAATGAGGAACAAGCGTCTTCGCCTGACGGTGGGTCCTTTCTTTCATAAGACAGGGAATGAACCCATCCCGCCTTTGGTATGGCTCATGTTATTTCAGGATAAGGAGTGGCGGAATGTCGGAAACACGATTTGGAAAGGCGCAGACGGCCGCTTGGATGGGCATCATCGGGAATTTGACATTAGCCGCTGTTAAGGGGACCATCGGTTTTATTGCCGGCAGTAAGGCGCTGATGGCGGATGCCGTAAGCTCTGCCTCGGATGTTGCCGGTTCGGTGGCTGTGCTGGTGGGGCTCAAGGCCGCAAGAAGGCCCGCAGATGCGGATCACCCTTATGGCCATGGCAAGGCTGAGCCGATCGCCGCAATTGTTGTGTCGGTGCTGATGATTGTCATCGGCTTTGAAATCGGCAGATCCTCCCTGGATTCGCTGCGGAGCGGAGTACAGCAGGCTCCCGAGTGGATCGCGCTTGTGGCGTTGGCCATTTCCATTCTTGTGAAGGAAGCGTTGTTCCGTTACAATTACTCGCTTGGCAAAAAACTCTCCAGCCACGCGCTGCTGGCCGGGGCTTGGGACCACCGGACGGATGTGTTCGCCTCTATGGCAGCAGGTGTTGGCGTATTGGGCGCCATGGCAGGAGATCTGTTCGGCCAGCCCAAGCTTTATATGCTGGACCCTCTGGCCGGTATATTCGTATCCCTATTGGTGCTGCGCACCGGCTACAAGATGATCCGGCAATCGGTACATAGTACCATGGATCATGTTCTTCACGAAGAGGATGCCGCCGAGCTGGTTCAAACGGTGCAGCGGATCAATGGAGTGATTACCGTCGACGGCCTGCGGGCCAGAGAGCATGGCCATTATGTCATTGTTGATGTGAAAATCAGCGTCAATCCGAAAATTACGGTAGCGGAAGGCCATGAGATTGCCAAGCTGGCCAAACAGCATCTTATGAAACGGTTTATTCATGTATCGGATGTATTGGTCCATGTTAATCCCTACGATCCGGGTTATCCCTACAAAAACAATGTTGATCCCGAGCAGGATGAAATGCCTACGCTCTTGCATTGACGTGTTGAGGCTGAGGTGAGTCATGCTGGAAGCAAAAGCAAGATGGAGAATATCTGAAGGTAAAGAGGATGAGGCGGAGGAAACAGCCGGCAGACTGGCTGCGGAGCTATCGCTTCATCCTCTTGTGGCCCGGCTCCTGGCCGTACGCGGCTGGACACGGGCGGAGGATGCCCGGCGTTTCCTGTATGGAGGTGCCGAGCTTTTCCATGATCCCTTTTTGCTCAAAGGAATGGCGGAAGCGGTCAACCGTATCCGCCATTCCCTGCGGGAGGGCGAAAAAATCCGCATTTACGGGGATTATGATGCCGACGGGATCAGCAGCACCACATTGATGATTTTTCTGATGAAACGGCTGGGCGCCTCTTACGATACATATATTCCCCACCGGATTCATGAAGGCTACGGCCTGAACCGGGAAGCGCTGGACCAGGCTGCAGCCGCAGGGGTGAAGCTGATTGTCACTGTAGATACGGGCATCAGCGCCAAGCAAGAAATTGCGTATGCTGCCGGACTGGGTATGGATGTGGTGGTGACCGACCACCATGAACCGCCCCCGGAGCTGCCGGATCAGGCGGTTGCTCTGGTGAATCCCAAGCAGCCGGACTGTCCGTATCCGTGCAAGGAGCTGGCGGGAGTAGGTGTGGCCCTCAAGCTGGCCCATGCGCTATTGGGCGAGCTGCCCCGGGAATGGCTGGAAATAGCGGCTATCGGTACGGTGGCGGATCTGATGCCCCTGGTGGATGAGAACCGGCTGATTGTCAAGCTGGGTCTCGAGCAGATGCGGCATACGACTAATCTGGGGCTGAGGGCGCTTCTGGATGTGGCCGGAGTTGAGCGGGGTTCAGTGAACGAGGGGCATATCGGCTTCTCCCTGGCGCCGCGGATTAATGCCAGCGGCCGAATGCAGCATGCGAATCTGGCTGTCCGCCTTCTGACTACCGAAAGTGAGCAGGAAGCAAGCCATCTGGCCTACGATCTGGATGTGCTGAACAAGGAACGCCAGAAAACGGTAGAGGACATGATGAAGGATGCCATGGCCCTGCTGGATGGCCGGGACATGGACAGCCAGCGGGTGATTATCGCAGCCAAGGAAGGCTGGAACGTGGGAGTGGCCGGCATTGTGGCCTCCAAGCTATTGGAGCGGTTCTACCGTCCGGTGATTGTGTTTGCCATCGACGGGAAAACCGGGCTGGCCAAAGGCTCCGCCCGCTCCATCGCCGGGTTCGATATCCATCATGCACTGACGGAATGCAGCGAGCTGCTTGAGCATTTTGGCGGGCATCAGGCGGCGGCAGGATTGACGCTCCGGGCGGACTTGATCCCCGAGCTGGAGAGCCGCCTCTCCCTGCTGGCAGCGGAGGAGCTGAAGCAGGAGGATCTGACCCCGATTATCCAGGCGGATCTTTCGTGCTCCTTGGCCGAGACCACACTGTCCTGTATTGAGCAGCTCAGTGTGCTGGCTCCTTTCGGAAGCGGCAACCCGTCGCCCAGATTCGTGTTCAACAAGCTGCGTATAGCCGGCAAACGGACCATGGGCAAGGACCGGCAGCACCTGAAGCTGACGCTGGAGGAGCCCGTTGAAGCGGCGCCTGCCTGCAGTGTGGAGGCCGTCAGCTTTAATTGTGGCACAGCGGCAGAGCGTCTGGCCATGGCTTCCTCCTTGGACCTGGTTGGGGAGCTGTCGGTGAATGTGTGGAACGGCTCCCGCAAACCGCAAATCCTGATCCATGATATGCGGGTCAGCGAACCTCAGGTATTCGATTGGCGCGGAACCGCTGCGAAGAAGGGAATGCGCCCGCCGGAGCTTCCCGAGGGGAGCGGCATCCTGATCTTTTACCGGGACGCAGCAGATGGGTTGCCGGAGGAATGGCGGCATTTCCCGTTGTGGCTGATCGAGGAAGGGATGGAGGAGGACCCCCGTCCCATGAACCGGACAGCCCTTCTGGCGGACATCCGGGACCTGCGGGATGTTGTGCTGTATACTCTGCCCTCGGGCAAGGAGTCTCTGGACAAAATAGTGGCGTTGCTGGACAAGCTCCGCAGGGTGTATGCTGTATTTGCCGATGCCTCCGGTGTGGGTGGAGCCAGGCTGCCGAACAGAGAGGTATTCAAGCAGTTCTACGCCCTCCTCGTCCGGGAAAAGGAGCTTAATGCCGGAGATGCCCGGGTATGGCCTGCTTTGAAGAAGCGGTTTGGTTTGGAGGAGCCTGCAGCCCGGATGCTTCTGGTCATATTTGAGGAGCTGGGTTTTGTCAGGAAAGAAGGTTTGCGGTATTACGCGGCGGAAGCCGTCCAGAAGCGGGATCTGACCCAGTCGGCCCTGTACCGGCGGATGATGAACCAGGACCGTATGGAGCAATTATACATTTACTCCACCGCCGCAGAGCTGCGGGAGCTGATTCTGGAAGCACGCGCCGACGGTGAAGAGTCCACTTTAGAAAGCAAACGGAGGATGAACCCATGAACTTTAAAGATTACATCCGGGTGATCCCGGATTTTCCCCAGCCGGGCATCAGCTTCAAGGATATTACGACCCTGCTGCAGGACGGAACAGCCTACAGGGCTTCCATTGAAGCGCTGAGGGAATTGGTCAAGGAGAAGGAAATTGACCTGATTGCCGGACCCGAAGCCAGAGGTTTTGTGGTGGGCGCGCCGCTGGCGTATTCCCTCGGAGTAGGTTTTATTCCCATCCGCAAAAGCGGCAAGCTGCCTGCTGAAACTATTGAAGAGGATTATGCCCTGGAATACGGCAAGGACAAGCTGGCCATGCATGCCGATGCCATCCGTCCCGGCCAGAAGGTGCTGATTGCCGATGATCTGTTGGCTACCGGCGGAACCATCTCTACCTCAGTGAACCTGGTACGCCGGCTGGGCGGCGAGGTGGTGGGCGCGGCGTTCCTGATTGAGCTGGAGGAGCTGAACGGCCGCGGCAAGCTGGATGGAATTGATGTGTTCAGCCTGTTGACGTATTAAGCGCGTATAGGGGGCAGCCGGATTCGGCTGCTTCTTTTTTTGAATTTGCGAAGCCGTGTAAGGCGCGGGATTAGGGAGCAGGATAAGGCGCAGGACAGCGTAAGCTTGCCTGGCAACGGAACCCGGTAACGGAACTAAGAAGCCCTTAAAGTTGAAAATAGACGCCGTTGGAAATCTAACGGAACTGTGGGTCTCTTAGAGGACAAAAAGGCTGCCATCAAACGCCGAATTTGCGTGTAAGGGCGTCTAAGCTCCGTTAGCCGGGCTGAAATCGCCATTTTGCCGGCTAAGCGCTTCTCAGTTCCGTTACACTCAGGAGCGTAAGAAGGATCCCCCCGCACAAACAAAAAAGCCCGGGAATCCCGGGCGTGATGTTTTGTGGAGTGGTTGGATAACTTCCTAGAATGAATATTGGCGGAACAGCTCTGCAGTCACATTTTCGTCGGAGGCTTCGACCTGGAAGCCTTTTTCGCTCCAGCAGGTATGGCTGGCTTCCTCGGTTTCGCAGGAATGGGCGCCTTCACAGGTATAGCAGAAGTGGAGCAGGCTTTGGGTGGTTTTGGTTTCGTGTTGATGCATTACAGCCACGTCCTCTCGAATTAGTATGAGCTTAGCTTACCACAAGAGGGACACTTATATTGTGATTTATTTCACATTTCATTAGAATTATTATTAGCAAATAAAACCAGCCCGGCTCTGCTTCCAGAACCGGGCTGTTGAGATTATACGAGGTATGCAATTATTCGTTCATCAGTTTGAGCTTCTCCAGTGCTTTGAAGAAGAGGCTCATAACAATGGCAATCACGGTGGCCAAAGCCATACCCTTCATGCTGAAGTTGCCCCATGTCAAGCTTGCACCACTTATACCGATGACCAGTACAATGGTGGTAAGAATGATGTTCACGGGTTTGGAATAGTCGACCTTGGCTTCAACAAGCATCCGAATACCCGAAGCAGCGATGATACCGAACAAAAGCAGGGACACGCCGCCCATAACCGGGTTTGGAATGGATTGGATCAGTGCAGCCAGCTTGCCGCAGAAGGACAGGATAATGGCGAAGATAGCGGCGCCGCCGATGACCCAAATGGAATATACCTTGGTCAGGGCCATAACGCCAATGTTTTCACCGTAAGTGGTGTTTGGAGTGGAGCCGAAGAAGCCGGACAGAATAGTGGAAATACCATTACCGAAAAGCGAACGGTCCAGACCCGGATCCTTGGCCAAATCCTTGCCGACAATGTTGCTCGTTACAACCAGATGGCCGATATGCTCGGCGACAACAACAAGTGCTGCCGGTGCAATGGTGATAATAGCCGTCCAGCTCCATTTGGGGGCGTAATGTTTGGGCAGTTCAAACCAGCCTGCTTCCTTTACGGCCGTGAAATCGATCATGTCATAACCGAGCCAAGCAACCAGATATCCGACGATAATACCAATCAGAATCGGGATGATTTTGAAGAAGCCGCGGAACATAACGTTGCCGATCACAACCACACCGAGCGTAATAATGGCTACAGTAATGGCTGCACTATCATAGGGAACATCCTCCGCCTTGATGAAGCCGGCTTGTCCGGCTGCAACCGGAACCAGCTCCAAGCCGATAACTGCTACGATGGCGCCCATGGCTGCGGGAGGGAAAACCACGTCAATCCAGCGAGTGCCCGCCATCTTTACAATGAGTGCGACCACACAGAAGATGACGCCGACCACAATAAAAGCACCCAGTGCATAATGATAGCCTTCAATACCGGAATATTCTTTCAGGACAGCAGTAACAGGGGATAAGAATGCAAAGCTGGAACCCAGATAGGCGGGGATTTTGCCGCGGCAGATCAGGATGTACAGGAGGGTGCCGATACCGTTCATCAACAGTATGGTGGCGGGGCTTACGCCAAAGATAATCGGGACCAGCACTGTCGAGCCGAACATGGCGAACAAATGCTGGATACTTAAGGGAATGCTTTCTGCGAGCGACGGACGCTCGTCAACCTGGATAACACGCTGCACGTTCAAATTCCTCCTGATTCGTGATAAAATAGCCACTTATGCTGCGGCTTTAGCCACAGCGATGACCGATGAAATGTCGAAGAAGGCCCTCAAACCGGCTCTGCCGGCTTCGAGGCTTCCATAACATATCCGGCCTGCGGCTCGGACCATGTTATTTCAGGGGAGCGTTTCGACAAATCCTTCAGTTTTTCTCCAACGAACATATTAACAGAAATCAATGGCATTGGATATGCCTTTCTTCCGCCATGTCAGGTATTTTTCACAGGGGGCCGGAAATCCTTACGGATATGGGTTTGGGGCTTCGTACCGGAGGAAATGAACCTGCCTCTATAAAGTGCTACAATGAATGATAATTTTACAAAATGCATCAGGTTTATGTCAGGTATTCTTGACGGGCGGTAGGTTTCAAGGGCATAATGAATTAAATCGACATAAAAGGAAAGGATCTCTCGCGAATGAGCATCGAGCAGCTCCTGGAGAAAGCCTCTGCATACATGAAAGAAAGCGACCTCAAGCGAATCAGGGAAGCTTATGATTTTGCTGAGCGTGCCCATTCCGGGCAGCTGCGCAAATCGGGAGAGCCTTATATCCTTCATCCCCTTGCGGTAGCAGACATTCTGATCGGCATGAATATGGACACCACCTCGATTATCGCCGCCCTTCTGCATGATGTGGTGGAGGACACAACCGTGTCCCTGGAAGTGGTGGAGCAGCAGTTCGGTCATACCTGCGCCATGCTGGTGGATGGTCTGACCAAGCTGGAGCGGATCAAGTTCAAAACCAAGGAAGAGCAGCAGAATGAGAACTACCGGAAGATGTTTGTGGCGATGGCCCAGGACATCCGCGTGATTCTGATTAAGCTGGCCGACCGCCTTCATAATATGAGGACTCTGAAATTCCAGTCGGAGGAGAGCCAGCGCCGGATTGCTGACGAAACGCTGGAGATTTTTTGTCCCATTGCCCACCGTCTTGGTATATCCGCCATCAAGTGGGAAATGGAGGATATTGCCCTTCGTTACCTAAACCCCCAGCAGTATTACCGCATCGTCAATCTGATGCAGAAGAAACGGGCGGAGCGGGAGCAATATATCGCGGATGTCATCCAGAAGATTAATGAAAAGGTAAGCGAGATGGGGATCGACAGCGATATCTCCGGACGCCCCAAGCATATTTACAGCATCTATAATAAGATGACCGTCAAGAGCAAGCAGTTCAGCGAAATCTACGATTTGCTTGCCATCCGTGTCATTGTGGACAATATCAAGGACTGTTATGCCGTGCTCGGCATTATCCATACCTTATACAAGCCGATGCCGGGCCGGTTTAAGGACTATATCGCTATGCCCAAGGCCAACATGTACCAGTCTCTCCATACGACGGTGATTGGACCTACGGGCGAACCCCTGGAGGTGCAGATCCGCACCTGGGAAATGCACAAAACGGCAGAATTCGGTATTGCCGCCCACTGGGCCTATAAGGAAAATGGCTCCCAGCCGGTCACCGCAAGCTTCGGCACCGGGAACAAGATGAACATGTTCACGGATATCCTGGAGCTGCAGCAGGAGGCCAGAGATGCGTCGGAGTTTATGGAATCCCTGAAGGTGGATTTTTTCTCCGACCTGGTATTCGTGTTTACTCCGAAGGGAGAGGTCATCGAGCTGCCGGCAGGATCGGTGCCTCTGGATTTCGCCTACCGGATTCATACGGAGGTGGGCAACCGGACCATCGGCGCCAAGGTGAACGGGCGGATTGTGCCCTTGGACCACCGGCTCAAAACCGGGGATATTGTGGAGATTCTCACCTCCAAACATTCCTATGGACCCAGCCAGGACTGGCTGAAGCTGGCTCAATCATCCCATACCAAAAGCAAGATCAAGCAGTTCTTCAAAAAAGAGAAGCGGGAAGAGAATGTGGAGAAGGGCCGGGATGCCGTCGAGCGGGAAATCCGCCGCATCGGCTTCGAACCCTCCCAGGTAATGGCCGACGACAAGCTTATGGAGGTTGCCGGCAAGTTCAACTTCCATGATATTGACGATATGATGTCCGCCGTTGGTTTCGGCGGGATTACTGCAGCACAGATTTGCACCCGCTTGACGGAGAAGCTGCGCAAGGAGAAGGAGCAGGAGGAAACCCAGCGGCAGCTGGAGGAGGCCGCCAAGGAGGTCAAAACCGCTCCTGCCGAGAAGAAGGGTCGGCCCACCCACGGGGTCCGGGTTATCGGCGTGGACAATGTCCTGGTCCGTTTTGCCCGCTGCTGCAATCCGGTGCCGGGTGACAGCATCATTGGCTACATTACCCGGGGCAGAGGAGTTTCCGTACACCGCAGCGATTGCCCCAATATTCCCACGGGAGACGGGGATGAGGGCAATCGGGTCATCGAGGTGGAATGGGTGGATTCGGTGGAGGCCAACTACAGCGTAGACATCGAGATTACCGGGCATGACCGCCGCGGCCTGCTGAATGAGGTGCTGCAGGTGGTGTCCGAAAGCAAAACCATCATTTCCGCTGTTTCGGGCCGTTCGGACAAGAACAAGATGGCGTTGATTCAGATGACCATTCTGATTCGGAACATCGATCATTTGCAGTCTGTGGTGGACAAAATCAAACGCCTGAAGGATGTGTATTCCGTTCAGCGGATTATGCAGTCATAAAAAGTCCCCCAAAAGTGACGTGAAGCTCTGAAGCATATTCCGAATACTTTTGGGGGAGCCCCCGAAAATACTTAAATCAGTAAAAGGCTGTCCGGTTGGAGCGGTGCTGTGCCGTGGCCGGACGGCTTTTCCATTTTCCATGGAAAGGAAGCGGGAAGCGTGAGAGTTGTGGTGCAAAGATGCAAGGAAGCATCCGTGACGGTGGAGGAGCGGGTGACGGGGGCCGTTGGACCCGGGCTGATGCTCCTGGTGGGGATCACCCATGAGGACACGGAGGAGGATGCCCGGTTTGCGGCGGAGAAAATCGCCAACCTGCGGATTTTCGAGGATGAGGGCGGCAAAATGAACCTGTCCGTTCTGGAAACGGGAGGAGCCGTTTTGTCGGTTTCACAATTTACCTTATACGGGGATTGCCGGAAGGGCAGGCGCCCCAACTTTATGGCAGCCGCCCGGCCGGAGCAGGCGGAGCCGCTGTATGAACACTTTAACGCCCTTCTCCGTGAGCAGGGACTTCAAGTGGAAACAGGTGTTTTCGGGGCCATGATGGACGTTAGCCTGGTGAATGACGGTCCGGTAACGCTGATCGTCGAGACCAGGTAAAGCAGCTCCAAAGAATGAAGAGGCAGCTTTCTGGCAAAACTGTGGATGAAGGCAAGAAACTTGAAAGCCAAAGGACCGACACCCATGAGACAATCCATGAAAGCGGCCGCCATCCTGGGTATGCAGGCGGAAGCAGCCTTCGGGGCCAAGGAAGCGGCGTCCCTGATGCTGGCGGACGGCAGGCTGGAAGATCCGGCGGGTGGAGCCGGAGGCCCGCGGCAGCAGCCGTGGCTGAAGCCCGGGAGATGACAATCGGAGCAGACAAAAACAGGCGACGTTTCCTCTTGGTGAGAGGAACGCCGCCTGTTTGGTTATGTGGCGGCTTGCCGCCTTAGATCATCCCGCCGTTCACATACACAGTTTGTCCGTTAATCCATCGCCCCGGTCCTGCCAAAAAGGCGATCACCTCGGCAATATCCTCCGGCATGCCCAGGCGTTCCAACGGATTCAAACCCGCCATCCGGCGGATGGTCTCTTCGTCCTTACCCTCCAGAAACAGCTCGGTGGCTGTCGGTCCCGGGGCTACCGCGTTTACCGTGATGTTCCGTCCGCGGAGCTCCTTGGCCAGAATTGGGCTAATTACGTCCACAGCGCCTTTGCTGGCAGCATAGGCGGCATAGGTGGGCAGGGCCAGCTTGGTGACGGAGGTGGACAGGTTGATGATGGCGCCGCCGTCACGCACGCGTCTGGCTGCCTGCTGGTTCACCACAAAGGTGCCGCGGATATTGGTGCGGTGCATACGGTCCAGCTTTTCCAGATCCAAGTCCGCCACTGTATCCAAGAACATCAATCCAGCGGAATGGACAACTACGTCCACCCCTCCGTAGGCCTGCTCCGCTTGGACGAAGGCTGCTGCCACCGCTTCCGGCTCTGCCACATCGGCTTGCACTGCTACGGCATAACCGCCGGTGGCCTCTATAGCGGCTACGGTGGCGTCCGCCTCCGTATGGTTGCTGGCATACACGATGACAACTGCCTGTCCCTCCCGGGCGAGTCTTACGGCTGCCTGTCTGCCGATGCCTCTGGAGCCCCCGGTCACTACAGCGACTCTGGATGGAGTGGTTTGGGTCATACTGCATTCCTCCTGTAGATTCATGTTACCTTCAGCATAAATCAGACCGGCCGCCAAGCGGTAGACCGATCCTCGCCGGTTCTTGTCTAATACTCCAGCTTACGCTAAGATGCTACTAGGGTGTGTTTGAAAACTCCGAGGGGAGCAAATTTTAGCGAATTTTCGTTCCAGGCAAGGCACTTGACCGCAGGCGTACCGGGGGTACGTCAAGGGGAAGTAACGAAGTCAGGGGCGAAAAGACGTTAAAAGGTGCCCTCAAGCGAGTTTTCAGACACACCCTAAAAGCGCTGACGGATACCCAAGAGACACAGGAGGCTGGAGAAGGATGCGGACATATGCGGAAACGGATTATTTGCCGGGCCGGAGGCAGGAGCTGCTGGAGCTGGCGGAAAGACATACAGTGGGCAACGGTATCCAAGCCACAGCAGTCCCGGCTCTTTTTCTGATCCGGGAGACGGACGTGTCCCAGCCTCTGTCCACTGTATATGAGCCTTCCCTATGCCTGGTGCTTCAGGGGGCCAAAACCGTTGCCATGGAGAAGGAGCAGTACCGGTATGATGCTTCCTCCTTTTTGATCGTATCCGTCCATTTACCCACCAAGGGGCAGATTGTGGAGGCCTCCCCGGACAAGCCGTATGTATGCGTAAAAATTCAATTTCAGGCTGAAAGCATCTGGCGCCTGCTTGAGGAGCCGGGCTTCCGGGACGATAAGGCAGGCAGCAAACGTCCGGAGCGGCAGGAGGCAGCCGGCAATGGGGAGTTGGCTGCTCCCCGGGGGTTGGCCGTCGGCAAACTGGAGTTTGAGCTGGCGGATGCGGTGCTGCGTTATGTCCGGCTTCTGGAGCGTCCGCAGGATATCCCCGTGCTTGGCCCGGTTATCCACCGGGAAATTATGTACCGGCTGCTTCAGGACCCCCAAGGGCGGCTGCTGCGGGATTTTGCTGCAGGCGGCAGTCCCGCCCGGCGGATTGCCCAGGTCATCGCGCATATCCGGGACAACTATGATAAGCCGCTGCCTGTAGCCTATTTGGCGGAGCTGGCGAATATGAGCGCTTCCGCTCTGCATGGTCATTTTAAAGCCATAACCGGCATGAGCCCGCTGCAATACCAGAAGCAAATCCGGCTCCAGGAGGCCAGAAGGCTCCTTCTGTCGGATCAGTCGGACGCAGCCGGCGCGGCTTACCGGGTGGGTTATGAAAGCCCCTCCCAGTTCAGCAGGGAGTATACCCGGCTGTTTGGTCTGCCCCCTGCAAGCGACCGGAAGCGCCGTCAGCATGCGGTGCAGGACGGCCCCGCCATTTTCTTCGCCCCTGACAATGTGGTACACTGAGTAGGTTGGGAATTTTGGCGAAATACGTATCGGAAAGGGGAACTGTGCCGGATGAGAATATCCCTGATTCGTACGGGATTTGATGATTTTCTGAATGAAATCTACCATATTTGCAAATTGTTTTTTGCGGATGTGGAATGGGTGGAGGACGGTGGAGAAGCTGCAGAGCTGACCATCCAAACTTCACTTGAGTATGCCGGGGATGGCTCCTCCGCTACTGCAGCGGTTTCCCTCCATGATGCGGCCGGAACCCTGCTCTGCCGCGAGGAGGATGTCCGCGCCCTGCCTGCAGCCGGTTCCGAGGCGGTCCGCCGGGAATGCAAACGCGCTCTGGGCCGGGCCCTGCTGAAGTGCCTGCAGACGTCAACCGGTATGGAGCAGCCCTGGGGAATTCTCACCGGTGTGCGGCCCATGAAGCTGATGCATAATCTCATGATGAAGGAATCCATAGACACCTGCCGGCAGGTGCTGCTGGAGGATTACCTGCTTTCTCCGCAGAAGGTTCAGCTGTTATCGGAGATTGGCGAACGGCAGCTCCGGGTTATTCCCGACCTGTTCCGGATGGAGCGCCAGGTCAGCCTGTATATCGGGATCCCCTTTTGTCCCACCAAATGTGCCTATTGCACCTTCCCGGCGTATGATATCCGGGGCAATAACGGCTCTGTCCAGTCCTTTCTTAAGGGACTGCATTACGAAATCCGCCAGGTGGGAGACTGGCTGGCCAGAACCGGCATGTCCGTCACCACGGTGTATTGGGGCGGAGGCACTCCCACCAGCATCGAGGCGGAAGAAATGGATGAGTTGTTCCAGGTGCTGCACCAGTCTGTGCCCGGTATGGCCGGGATCAGGGAGCTTACGGTGGAGGCGGGGCGTCCGGACACCATTACCCCCGAGAAGATTGAGGTCATGAAGCGCTGGAAGGTGGACCGGATCAGCATCAATCCCCAAAGCTTCACCCAATCCACCCTGGATACCATCGGCAGGCATCATACCGTCAAGGAGACGGTGGAGAAATTCCTGCTGTGCCGGGAGCTGGGAATGAACAATATGAATATGGACCTTATTTTGGGCTTGCCCAATGAGAGCTTGCGGGAGCTGGAGATTTCACTGGAGCAGCTGGAACGGCTTATGCCGGAATCGCTGACGGTGCATACCCTGTCCTTCAAGCGTGCGTCCCGGCTGACCCAGAACCGGGAGCGCTACGAGGTGGCGGAGCGGGACGAGGTCCAGGCGATGATGGCGAGAACGGTGGAGTGGACCCTGGCCCACGGCTATAATCCCTATTACATGTACCGGCAAAAAAATATTCTGGGCAACCAGGAGAACGTCGGCTATTCCCTCCCAGGCTACGAAAGCCTGTATAACATTCTGATGATGGAGGAGCGCCAGACCATCATCGGGTTAGGCTGCGGCGCCGTAAGCAAGATTATGGGGCCGGACGGAGCGGTGGAGCGTTTTCCAAATCCCAAGGAGCCATCCGTCTACAACAGTGCCTACCAGGAGTATACCAAGCGTAAGCTCGACCTGATGGATTCGGTGCTGGGCACCGCAACCAAGGGCTGAAGCACAGCAAATAACGAAACAATCCCCCGGCACCGGCGGAGCTTCATCAAGAGCTCCCGCGTAACCCGGGAGGGCCCCCGTATGAAAAATGCGGTTCAATCACGCATTTTCACATAAAAAGGAGGAGAAACATTGTTCCGCAATAAATGGTTTATTCTCGCTATGACGTTTGTGCTTTTGTTGGCTATCGGTGGACCCTATCTCGTGTGGAAGGAAAAATACGGAGGGGGGCTTCATAACGGTACAGCGGAGTCCCAGGAGCTGGAGGCTGTCAAAACCGTCAAGGCTCCTTCGGATACATATGACGTCATTGTGGTAGGCACGGATCCGGAGGGGGTAGCCGGTGCTGTAGCCGCCTCCCGCCACGGGCTGAAGACCCTGCTGGTGGACGGACGCAACCGGGAAATCCTGGGCGGGCTTATGACTCTGGGCTGGCTGAACTCCCTGGACAACAACTATGACCGGGCCAGCTATGATTGGCTGGCGCCTAAACCCAATGTGATGAACAAAGGGATTTTTCAGGAGTTCTATAATGGTATAGAGGGAACCTCCTTCGATGTGACCACAGCGGCGAATGTGTTCAACCGGCTGGTGGCCAAGGAGAAGAATATCGATGTTCTTCTGAAAACCCAAAGCATAACCCCCGTGCTGGCGGAAGGCAAGGACGGCGCCAAGCTGGTGACCGGGCTGGATCTTACCCTGGAAAACGGAGAGAAGCGCACAGTCAAGGCCAAAGCGGTGCTTGATGCCACGCAGGATGCGGATGTGGCGGTGGCTGCCGGCGCTCCCTTCAGCCGGGGACGGGAGGATCTCAATGATCCCGACTCACTGATGGCGGTGACAGCAGTATTCCGGCTCAAAAATGCGGACGACAGCTTCTGGAAAGAGGTCCGCAAGTATCTGGACAACGATAATGATACCAATACCGGTGCGGATACGTACTCTGCCTTCGGCTATGGCGATATCAAGGAATACAAGGCCCAGAACCCCACCAAGGCAAGAATGCGGGGGCTTAACATCGGGCGCAATAACGATAACACCATTTTGATTAACTCCCTGCAATTATTCGGGGTGAATCCCTTTGATCCGGCTTCCATCAAAGAGGCATACGCAGTGGCCGAACAGGAGCTGCCCCATGTGCTGCAGTTCATCAAGGACAAACATCCGGAATTCGCCAAGCTGGAGCTGGACGGTGTGGCACCGGAGCTGTATGTGCGGGAATCCCGCCATATTTACGGGGAATACCGGCTTTCCATCCTGGATTTGCTGGAAAACCGCGATCAATGGGACCGGATTGCCTTCGGTTCTTACGCAGTAGATATTCAAAGCACCGGTCCCAACGACCCCGGCGCAGTGTCCATGGAGCCCCACAAGTATGCGGTTCCGTTCCGCAGCATTGTGCCGCAGAAGGTGGACGGGCTTCTGGTGGTGAGCCGTTCCGCCAGCTATGACACTCTTCCCCACGGAAGCGCCCGTGTCATTCCTTTGGGAATGGCAGTGGCGGAGTCTGCGGCAGCAGCGGCTAAGGTATCTATTGATCATAACGTCACCTTCCGCGAGCTGTCCAAGTCCAAGGAGCAGGTGGCGCAAATGCAGGATATTGCTGTTAAGAAGGGACTGGAGCTTGCGCCTTATACGTTTCCGCGGCAGGCTTATCAGGATCATAAGGCTTATCCGGGCTTGAAGGCCGTGGTTTATACAGGGCTTGTGAACGGGTCCTACGGCAATGCAAACTTTGATCCCAAGGAGCTCGATAAACCCAGCAATCCGCAGCGGTTTGTGAATCAATTTGCAACACTCAAAAAACGCTATCCCCAATCCTTCAAGGGAACCTCCTCCAATGCCATTGCCGGTATGGATGCCGACAAGGCCAAAACCGATCCGTTGACGCTGCAGCAGGCGGCCTACACCATTGCCCGTGCTACCGGGCTTACGCCGAAGCCGGAGCAGGCGGAGGCGGAGCTTCTTGCCAAGCGGCTGCTGAAGGAAGAGACCCTGAAGCTGATTGCCGACAAGGGCAAGCTGACCAACGGAGAATCTTATCTGCTGATTAAGGATGTTTTGGAGAATCTGGTGAACCTGCGCTTCTAAAATATCAAACAAAAAAAGCCATTCTCGCGAGGGGGAACACCTCAAAGGGATGGCTTTTTGTGTGCATGTGTGTGGTAATGCGCCGCGGCGGAAGGAGGGGATCTTATGCTTCTTCTTCGGTTTCTTCAGCCTCTTCGACTTCGTCGGCTTCATCAGCTGCATCCAGCTCAGCAGAATCCTCCAGCTCTTCATCCGTAGTTTCTTCATCCAACTCCGCTTCCTCCAGGATTTCTTCCTCCTCGAAGAGCTCCTCCAGCGTATCCACTTCCAGCACCTCGCCGGCAATTTCGTCGGCTTCGTCGACAACATCCTCGATTATTTCCTCCGTTGCCTCGTCGACAGCGATTTCTGCTTCCCCAGCCTCATCCAAAGCTTCGATTAATTCAAATTCCTCCGCCATGTTTGTTCCCTCCATATTATCGTTTCACAAGGTTTTTCCTTGTTGATTTCATATATATGTCTGTCCGAACAACATAGACTAGCCTGCTGAAATAATTTTTAAAGCGCTTTATATAAAGCGTTTCATAATTTGTAATATATTTGTAATCAGCCTTTAATGTTTCTTTAACAGGTTTTAGATACAATTATCTACGACCCCCTTTTTAAAATATATTTTCTCTTAAACCTACACTTTGCGGTAGGTTTCTTCTTTTTTATCCCCTTATGCAGGGGAGAATAGATTTTCGCCGCTTGACTTTATCCGACAGCTTGTTTACAATTTGAACTAATATTCATCCTATGATTCGTTGAAGGGACAAAGTACTTCATTCCCCGCATCTTCAGAGAGGAAGCCAAGGCTGGAAGCTTCCGTTGCAGGAGAAGGAAAGACCTCCCCGAGAACAAGCCGTGAACCCGGGGGTGCGAGCTCAAAAGCCACGCGCCGGACGTGCAGTAACGGATTTGCGTTTGGCGGTCGTTACCCGCCCTTAAAGTGCGGAACCTTCATCCATTGGCGCTCAAGCCCTGGTGTGTTCCGAATAGCGGGTGGTACCGCGGGAAATTGTTCATTCAATCTCTCGTCCCAGGCAAAAGTTTCATTAGCCGGGGATGGGGGATTTTTTGCGTTTTAAACAGAGCAATACACAGGGATTATTTCAAGAAAGAGAGGCTGACGGACGTTGAGTATTCAAAGACCCAAGGGGACGCAGGATTTTTTGCCGGGAACTGTGGAGGTATGGCAATTTATCGAGAAAACCGCCAGGGATGTCTGCCGCCGGTTCCATTACCAGGAAATCCGGACGCCGATTTTTGAGCATACGGAGCTGTTCTCCCGCGGGGTGGGGGAAACCACCGATATTGTGGAGAAGGAGATGTACACCTTCCTGGACAAGGGTAACCGCTCCATCTCCCTGCGGCCGGAAGGGACAGCCGGAGTGGTCCGGGCCTATGTGGAGAACAAGCTGTATGGCGAGCCTGATGTAAGCAAGCTGTATTATACCGGACCGATGTTCCGTTATGAACAGCCGCAGGCCGGTCGTTTCCGGCAGTTTCACCAGTTTGGCGTAGAGGCCTTCGGCGCTACGGATCCCTCCATCGATGCCGAGGTGATTGCCCTGGGGCTGACCATTTATGAGGAGCTGGGGCTTAAAGGAGTTCGGGTGGAGATCAATTCCGTGGGCAATGCGGAAAGCCGCAGCGCCTACCGCGAAGCCCTCCTTGGTTTCCTGGAGCCCAAGCGGCATCTGCTGTGCCGGGATTGCCAATCCCGGATGGACCGCAATCCGCTGCGGGTACTGGACTGCAAGGTGGATCAAGCCCATTTTGCCGGGGTGCCGGAGCTCATTGATTACCTGGACGAGGAATGCCTCACCCACTTCGAAGCCGTGAAAAGCCACCTTACCGCCATGGGGATTTCCTTCTCCATCAATCCCCGGCTTGTGCGGGGACTGGATTATTACACCCTGACCGCCTTCGAATACAAGGCGGAGGGTATCGGCGCCATCGATACCATCGGCGGCGGGGGACGGTATAACGGCCTGGTGGGCCAGATCGGCGGCCAGGACCAGCCGGGCATCGGTTTTGGTATCGGCCTGGAGCGTACAGCTTTGGTGCTGGGGGCCCAAGGGGTGGAGATCCCGCGGGAGAATGAGCTGGCGGTGTATCTGATCGGTATGGGCGATGAGGCGGAAGCCAAAACCACGGCGCTTCTGTATCAGCTGCGCCGGGCGGGGATCGCCTGCGAGAAGGATTACCAGAACCGGAAGATGAAGGCCAGGATGAAGTCGGCCGACCGGGTACAGGCGCGTTTTGTGGCTATTCTCGGCGAGGATGAGCTGGCAGCGGAGGAAATTACCGTCAAGACGATGGGAACCGGGGATCAGGAACGGGTGCCGTTAGCCGGATTAGCGGATTGGATCAAGAGTCACTAAATTTTTTTCACATATACGGAGGTTACCAAAATGTCTATGCTAAGAACCCATCAATGCGGTCTGCTGACCAAGTCCGATGTTGGCACGAAAGTCACCCTGAACGGCTGGGTCCAGCGCCGCCGGGATTTGGGCGGAGTGCTGTTTATTGATCTCCGCGACCGCAGCGGAATCGTACAGGTGGTTTTCAATCCGGATTTCTCCGGCGAAGCGTTGGCTATTGCCGACCGTGCGCGGAATGAATATGTGCTGGCGGTAAGCGGCACAGTGGTGGAACGCAATGCGGACACCAAAAACCCCAACCTGGAAACCGGCGAAATTGAGGTCCGGATTACCGAAATCGAGATTATGAATGCTGCCAAAACTCCTCCTTTCTTCATCGAGGATGGTGTGGAGGTGGATGAGCAGGTGCGCCTGAAGTACCGTTATCTGGACCTGCGTCGTCCGGAAATGCAGCGTTCCCTGTATTTGCGCTCCAAAGCCGCCAAGGTGTTCCGGGATTACCTGGACGATAACGGCTTTGTGGAAGTGGAAACACCGATTTTGACCAAAAGCTCTCCGGAAGGCGCACGGGACTATCTGGTGCCGAGCCGCGTCCACCCGGGCGAATTCTTCGCACTGCCCCAATCCCCGCAGCTGTATAAGCAGCTCCTGATGGTCGGCGGCGTGGAGCGTTATTACCAGATCGCCCGCTGCTTCCGCGACGAGGACCTGCGTGCGGACCGCCAGCCGGAATTTACCCAGGTGGACATCGAAACCTCCTTCCTCTCCCGGGACCAGCTTCTGGATATGATGGAGGAGCTGTGTGTGAAGCTTTTCAAAGCCACGCTGGACTTGGATATTCCCCGTCCCTTCCAACGCCTGACCTATGCCGACGCTATGGGCAAATACGGCTCCGACAAGCCGGACCTGCGGTTTGGCCTGGAGCTGCGTGACGTGTCTGACATTGTGGCGGCCAGCGGCGTGAAGGTATTTGCTTCGGTGGTTGCCGGAGGCGGCATCGTCAAGGCGCTGAACGCCAAGGGCTGCGCCTCCTGGAGCCGCAAGGAGCTGGATGATCTGGCTCCGTTTGCCTCCCGTTACGGCGGCAAGGGTCTGGCCTGGATTCAAATCAAGGACGGCGAATGGAAAGGACCTATCGTCAAGTTCTTCAATGAAACAGAAATCGCTGCCCTGACCGAACGTCTGGACGCCCAAGAGGGCGACGTGCTGATTTTCTCCGCGGACAAAGCCAAGGTCGTTAACGATGTGCTGGGCAACCTGCGCCTGAAGGTGGGCAAGGATCTGGGTCTGATCAACGAAAATGACTATAAGTTCGCCTGGGTTATCGACTTCCCGCTTTTGGGTTATGATGAGGAAGCCAAGCGTTATGTGGCGGAGCATCATCCGTTTACCCGTCCCCATGAGGAGGACCTGCACTACTTCGACACCGACCCGGGCAAGATCCGCGCCCAAGCCTATGACCTGGTGCTGAACGGCTATGAGGTTGGCGGCGGCTCCATGCGGATATACAAGCGGGATGTGCAGGAGAAAATGTTCGATGCCTTGGGCTTCTCCCCGGAGATGGCCAGAGAGAAATTCGGCTATCTGCTGGACGCCTTCGAATACGGTACACCGCCCCATGGCGGCATGGCTTACGGCTTCGACCGTCTGGTGATGCTGATCGCCAAACAATCTAACCTGCGTGAGGTTATTGCCTTCCCCAAAACGGCCAGCGCAACCTGCCTCATGATGAATGCGCCGAGCACCGTGGATGATGAGCAGCTGGAAGAACTGTCCATCAGAGTGGCGTTGAAGGAGCCCGCGTCCAAGTAAGATAGACGTCAGACCTGTTGCGCTCCGCAAGGAGCGTGCGGGTTGAAATAGGAGGATTTACCCAATGCTGCATCAATTTTCCCGCACGGAGCTTGCCGTTGGAGAGGAAGGGCTGGATATCCTGAGGAACAGCACCGTGGCGGTGCTGGGTATCGGCGGTGTAGGCTCCATTGCCGCTGAAGCCCTGGCCCGCTCCGGTGTTGGCCGGATTATCCTGATTGATAAGGATGTTGTGGATATTACCAACATCAACCGGCAGATTCACGCCCTCTTGTCCACAGTTGGCAAGCCTAAGGCGGAGCTGATGAAAAACCGGATTGCCGATATCAATCCGGAGTGCGATGCCATTGCCCTGAAGATGTTTTATACGGAAGAAACCTATGAGGAGCTGTTCCAATATCCGCTGGACTATGTCCTGGATGCCTCGGATACGGTCAGCTACAAGATTCACCTGATCAAGGAATGCCTGAAGCGCAAAATCCCCGTCATCTCCTGTATGGGGGCAGCCAACAAAATGGATCCCTCCCGGTTTCAGGTGGCGGATATCTCCAAAACCACGGTGGATCCCATTGCCCGGGTCATCCGCCAGAAGCTGCGCAAGGAAGGCATCCACAAGGGGGTTAAGGTGGTATTCTCCACAGAGGAGCCGCTTTTGCCGCGGGAGGATATTACCCAGAAGATTGTACCGGAGAATGCTCCGGAAATCCGCAAGGCCCAGAACCCTCCTGCCAGCAACGCGTTTGTGCCTCCGGTGGCCGGTTTGATTATGGTCGGTGCGGCAGTTAAGGACCTGTTGAAGAAGAAGGGTGCGCAATAAGCGGCCTGGATACCAATCATCCTCACTCTGTTTATGGCAGGGGAGGGTGATTTTTTCTTTTGCCATGCCTATTGACTCACCGTACAATTTGCAGTAGAATTCAGCCATATCTGAACAACCAGGAAAAAGGGTAAGTAGACATATGGAGATGGACCTCAGAGAGCCGGTGGCTGCTGCGAACCGGTGTCCGGCCTATGCTCGAATGGCCTTTGGAGTTGCTTTGCCCAATCGCTTATATGAGGCGTAGTAGGGAAAGCCGGGATTCCCGCCGTTATCAAGGGAGCGGTATCGGGTTGGCTTCGTAGTGAAGAAGCGATGGCCCCGTACTGTCAGCGGACCTTTAACGCCTGGCACAGGCGCATGAAGGTTATTTAAGGTGGCCAAACGACAAGCTTCGTCCTTAGAGGACGGGGCTTTTTTTATTGGGTAAAAACTGGGGGCACCCCCGAAAGTAGTCGGAATAGGCTTCGAAGCATTTGCTTCACTTTTGGGGGAATCATTCCGGGGGCACCCCCAAAAGTAATCGGAATAGGCTGCGGAGGTTTAGCGTCACTTTTGGGGGATTTATGAAAGGGGGTGATGGCCATGGATGATGGCTGGGATTGGTGCCGGAAACATACAAGCAAAAATACCAATTTAGGAGGAAGCAACAATGAAAAATCGGGTATTAACTGGGGACCGGGTCACCGGCAAGCTGCATCTGGGCCATTACGCCGGAAGTTTGAAAAACCGGGTGGCGCTGCAGGAGGAGCATGAATGTTTTGTAATGCTGGCCGATGTGCAGGCGTTAACCACTCATTTTGAACGGCCGGAGCTGATCCGAAGCTCTCTGAAGGAGATGGCGCTGGATTATCTGGCGGCAGGGATCGATCCGAACAAAACCTCTATTTTTATCCAATCCATGGTGCCCGAAATTGCCGAGCTGACCATGTTTTTCTCCATGCTGGTTACAGTAAATACCTTGCGGCATAACCCTACGGTGAAGGCAGAGTCCAAAGGCGCGGGTCTGGATGAGCTGTATTACGGGTTTCTTGGGTACCCGGTAAGCCAAGCGGCGGATATTGCCTTTTGCAAGGCAACGCTTATTCCGGTCGGGGAGGATCAGCTGCCCCATCTGGAGCTGGCCCGCAAGGTAGTGCGCCGCTTTAACGAGCTGTACAAACCGGTGCTGGTGGAGCCCGAGGCGCTAATCAGTGAGGTGCCGAGGCTGATAGGGACGGATGGTGAGGCCAAAATGAGCAAAAGCCTTGGCAACGCCATTGAGCTGGACTGCAGTGCGGAGGAACTGGCGTTGAAGCTCCGCAAAGCCAAAACCGATCCGGCCCGGGTTCATAAGCATGATCCGGGACATCCGGACATTTGCCCTATCTATGCGTATCATGGAGCCTTCCGGCCGAATGGGGCTGCGGAGATCCGGGAAAACTGCGAAGCGGGAACCATCGGCTGTTCGGCATGCAAGGAGCAGCTGCGGTTGGCCTTGGAGGGGCTGCTGGCCCCTATGCGAGAGCGACGGGCCGATTATGCGGCACGGCCGCATGACATTGACGATATTCTCCAAGCCGGCACTGCAGAGGTCCGCCGCATTGCCGCCGTCACTATGGGCGAGGTAAGGGAGGCCATGGGGCTGGATTATTTTTCAAACCGCTGATTTCTGACCTGAACAAGCAAGCCCCTGCACAAGAGCAAGAGCAGGGGCTTTTTTATTGGCGGGTAGTTCCTCCTACCTCATTGGCGTGAAGGTTTCTTTTCTGTCCAGCAGTTTCCCTGCCCATTCGTTGTCATCCCAGATTGCAGGATTATTGATGATTTGGCGTTCTCCCCGCATAAGAAAATCATAGCTGTCCTTCGTGCCGGTATACCAATCCGCTATTATTAATTGTCCATCCAGATTCTGTACAAGAAATTCGGTAGGCTCGCTGAAGCTTCCTGTATCCTGCTTCACACGGGCGGCCAATTTGAAATAGAAAAAGGCATTATTTCCTTTAGAGTCAAGCTCCGCCTTTATTACGCCGGTATCAAGCGCAGCCACTGTATGAAGTGAACCGCTGTTTCGATGATGCAGATCATACAGGAAGGTAATTTTCTTTTGCATATAGCGGCGCAGGTTCTCATTGGTGAAATAGGTATCCCCATTCATGCCGGAGCCGTTCCAGACGGCTTTGTAGTATTCAGCCAGCGCAGTTACGCACATGGCATAGGCCGCGTCAAAGTCCAATGCAGAAAGCTCATCCTTATCTTTTGCCGAAAAATAGGATGAAGCGGTTGACGGATCAGCCTGCACGGAAGGAGGAGTTGTTTCGACAGCATTCCCTCCCGCATTGCTGCAAGAGACGAGAATGAATACCGCTCCTATCGATAAGAGAAAACGTCTCATTTCTCCAGCCGCTCCAGGATAATGCCCTGCGCGTACAGACCAAGCCCCAGTGCAAGACCACCGATCCACCAAATGGCCGCCTCGCCGAAATGAAACGTATAATGGTTGGTTGTTGAACCGGCAGCCTCCGTTACGGTGTACAGGATTGCCCTCCCCTTGGCAATACCGGCAATCATCCCTGTAAGGGCAGCAGCAATTCCTGCCAATCTAAGTATAAACGCCATATCCGTTTCCTCCTCAAAATTGGGTTTACGCTTCTTAAGCATCTGCATTCTAAATTATCCGCTCAAAACTCTCAATTCTGACACTCCAGCTCAGCCCGCCAGCTTACAGCCTTCCCTGCTCCTTGTACCGTGCGAAAATTTTACCCTCCGTGCCGCTGTTGTGCGGTCTGTAAAAGCGGGTTTTGCCCAGCTCGGGCGGCAGATACTGGTTGGAGGCGCCAGGGTTGTCAATAGGATTCCGGTATGACTTGCTGCCGTCCCGGATATCCTCGGGAACCTCATAGGCAGGGGATCGGGCCACCAGCTCCAAGGCTCCGTTAATGGCTTTATAGGCACTGTTGGATTTGGGGCTTTCACAGATGAAGATCACCGCTTGGGCCAGCGCCATCCGCGCTTCCGGCATTCCGACGAATAGCACAGCATCCTTGGCGGCCAGGGCCATCTGCAGGGCAACCGGATTGCCCATGCCCACATCCTCGGTGGAGTGGACCACAATCCGCCGGGCAATATATTCCGGGTCCACACCGCTGTAGAGAAGGCGCGCCAGCCAGTACATGGCCGCATCCGTCTGGCCGCCCCGCATGGACTTGCACAGGGCCGAGGTCAGATTGTACCGGTCGCTGGTGGTAATGCCGTTCAAGCGGAATGAGTACGCCTCCTGAACATGGTGCAGCTCCAGCGTGTCCGTCCCGTGAAGGGAGTATGCCGCTGCCTCCAGGGCATTCAGCGCGTTGCGCACATCCCCGTTGGAGATATCGGCCAGATAGTCCAATGCCTCCTCTGACAAAGAGATGCCGGATCCGCCCAGCCCTCTTTCCTTATCGGCCATGGCCCTGTTGAGCATATCCCGGATATTGTCGGTGGAGAAGGCATTTAAGCGGTATACCCGGCACCTGGATACCAGAGGCGGGATGATGTCGTGGTGAATGCTCTCCGTCGTACAGCCGATGAGGATGATGGTTCCATTTTCCACTACGGGCAGCAAGGCTTCCTGAATATTGCTCTTCAAGGCATGAATCTCGTCGATCAGTACAATGGTTTTGTTGCCATAAAGCTGAAGCTGGTTGCGTGCCTCGTCAAAGGTTTTGCGCAGCTCGGCAATGGCCAGGGAAACGGCATTCAGCTTGATGAAATTCGACTTGGTCATCTGGCTGATGATGGTGGCCAATGTGGTTTTGCCGGAGGAGGGAGGCCCCTGGAGAATCATGGAGGGGACCCGGTCCGTCTCGATTAGTACACGCAGGGATTTGCCCTTGCCTACCAGATGCTCCTGTCCGGTATATTCGTCTAATGACAAAGGACGCATCCGCTCGGCCAGTGGCTTGAAGCTTTCGTCCTTGGGTTGCTGTATTGAAGAAAATAAGTCCATTTCCATTCGCCACCTTACACGTTACTTGCGTCGCTGTTTTCAAGGCACACTTCGTTTATCTTACCATATTTTCGCCGGTACTTCCCGGGACTATGGCGGCAGGAAGGGGTTTATGGTGCTTCAAGGATGATGCTGGCCGTGCATAAGTGCGGGATGTTGGGTAAAAAATGGGGAATGGTAATCCGTTTGGGCGGACGGGGTTCAACTCTGCGGTTGCTAACGGACTCTGGTTCCCTTATTTGGCGGACAAGCGGTATATTCTTCTCCATACGGACTCTAGATTCGCTATTAGACCAAAACTTGGGGGATGAGCCGGTTAAATCAGTAAATAACGTCTCCTGTGTCCGCGAAAAAGTAAAAAGAGGGAAAAATCGCAAAATAGCGGAACGTCAGTCCGCAGCACTTGTAGTCCCGGTCTGGCAGTATTGAACCACGTAATTGTTTGCCCAAATCATGATCAGCCTGTAACTTTCGTCTGCTGTTTGCCGTCCATACATTATGCAAGCAGCCAAGGAGAGGAGAATCAGCATGAAAACCATTGCCGCAAGTCTGCTCCTGCTTACACTGGCCACAGGCTGCCAAGGCACCTCCTTCCCTGTTGCTACCGGGACCATCCCGGCTCCTGCAGCCACTGCCTCTGCAGCCCCATCCGCTGCTCCTGCAACTCCCGCACCTGCGGAGAGCAAGGCACCGGCGGCCACCGTTTCCCCGGCTGCATCCACTGCCGCCTCGGCGGCTCCGGCCTCCGCCGGGGAGATCCGGCAGCAGGTGGAGGCTGCTGCCGCCAAAGCCGTCACCGCCCTGAAGGAGCGGGACTGGGCTGCACTGGCTCTGGCCGCACATCCGGAGAAGGGAGTGCGGATTTCCCCTTACGTGTTTGTGGACACGAAGCAGGATGTGGTTTTGACCCGGGAAGAGATCAAACGTCTGCAGGATGACAAAACCCTGCGCACCTGGGGGACATACGACGGCTCAGGGGGGCCCATCAAGCTGACCTTTGCGGAATACTACGAGAAATTCCTGTACAACCATGATTACGCCAAACCGGAGAAGTCTGCTTATGATGAAGCGATTGGCAAGGGGAACACCGTTAACAACATTAAGGAGGTTTATCCCGGCAGCCATTTTGTGGAGTATTATTTCAGCGGATTTGATCCGAAGGTGCAGGGGATGGACTGGGCCAGCCTGATTCTGGTTTTCGAGGAGAAGGGTGGCATGTGGTATTTGACGGGACTGGTCCGCAACCAGTGGACAATATAATACATTCCCCCAAAAGTGAAGCCAAGCTCCGAAGCAGATTCCGATTACTTTTGGGGGAGCCCCCGACAACCGTCCCCCAAAAAGTGAAGCCGGATCCTCCGCCGCACAAAAAACTGCCTCCCCAAGCTGTTAAGCTTGGAGCGGCAGTTGGCTGCACATATGGTTGCTGGAGGGGTTACTTCCGGATGATCTTGTCGATGGTGGCGCCGCCCATGCAAACCTCGCCGTCGTAGAAGACGACGATCTGTCCCGGGGTGACCGCCCGCTGAGGCTCGGCGAATTCTACCCGGCAGCTGCCGTCCTCCGGTGAAACATGAACCGTCACCGGCTGGTCGGGCTGGCGGTAGCGGAACTTGGCGGTGCACTTCAGTACCGCCGGTGGAGCTCCGCCCGGAATCCAGTTGAAGCCCGTAGCGGTAAGGCCCACGGAGTACAGGTGGGAGTCATCCCCCTGGGCGACAACCAGGGTGTTCGACTCCAGATTCTTGTCTACGACAAACCAGGGTTCGCCTGTGCCTGAGCCGCCGATCCCCAAACCCTGGCGCTGCCCCAGGGTATAGTACATCAGACCCTCGTGCCGCCCCTTCAGTTCCCCGGACAGCGTACGCATTTCTCCCGGCTGGGCGGGCAGGTATTGGCTGAGGAACTCCTTGAAGTTGCGTTCGCCGATAAAACAAACGCCGGTGCTGTCCTTCTTTTTGGCTGTAGCCAGCCCGGCTTCCTCGGCAATGCGGCGCACCTCAGGCTTGGGCAGATGGCCGATGGGGAACATGGCTTTGCTCAGCTGGTACTGGTTCAGGGGACTCAGGAAGTAGGTCTGATCCTTGCCGGGGTCATTGCCCCGCAGGAGACGATAAACCCCGTCCTGCTGATCCACCTGGGCATAATGGCCGGTTGCAATATAATCGGCTCCCAGATCCAGCGCTTTCTGCAGGAATTCGCCGAACTTGATCTCCCGGTTGCACATCACATCCGGATTGGGTGTCCGCCCCCGGCGGTATTCCTCCAGGAAATAGGCGAAAACTTTATCGAAATACTGCTTTTCAAAATTGACGGTATAGTAGGGGATGCCGATTTTTTCCGCCACCCGGCGCACATCCTCGGCGTCATCCTCCGCGGTGCAATGGCCGAATTCGTCGGTATCGTCCCAGTTTTTCATGAAAACGCCGATGACGTCATACCCCTGCTGCTTCAAAAGCAGAGCGGCAACCGAGGAGTCCACGCCTCCCGACATGCCCAGGACAACCCGTGTATCTTGTGGTGCTTTCATCATGTTTTCGCCAGACCTTTCATTTGGGAAATATGCAATACCTCCTATTGTACCATTTTTCTAAAACAGAAGCATTTTTTTCATGAAGTTGTCATACTGGAGTTCCCAAGAACCTCTCGGTTGTGATAACATAATAACGATGTGGATAAAAAAATCGGTTATCAACGGATTTGAATTCCGGACTGTCTGGACATGCTGGTAAGAGGCAGACCCGGCCACTGGAGCGGAATAAGAACAGTCGATTGAGGTGGCGTTCTCTTGAAAATATCAACTAAAGGCCGTTACGGCCTTACCATTATGATGGAACTTGCAGCTAAGAACGGGGAAGGCCCAACCTCCCTTAAAAGTATCGCCGAAAAGCACCGTCTCTCCGAGCATTATCTGGAGCAGCTTATTGCCCCCCTGCGGAATGCGGGGCTGGTGAAGAGCATACGCGGTGCGTACGGCGGCTATATCCTCTCCAAGAATCCCGAGGAAATTACCGCCGGCCATATTATCCGTGTACTGGAAGGCCCCATCAGCCCGGTGGATTTCACCGAGGAGGATGATCCGGCGAAGCGTGATCTGTGGATCCGCATCCGTGATGCCATCGCAGAGGTGCTGGATTCCACCACCCTGGCCAATCTCATTGAATTCCATGATGAAGGCAAGATGGATAATTATATGTTTTACATTTAATGTAAAATAGAAGGTGTATGGATTTCATGAATCTCATCTATCTGGACCATGCGGCGGCCACGCCGCTATTGCCTGAAGTGCTGGATGCGATGCTGCCGCTCCTCCGGGAGCAATACGGCAATCCTTCCAGCCTTCACCGTTTTGGGCGGGATGCCCGGGCTGTCCTGTCCCGAGCAAGGGAAACCATCGCCGGGCTGCTTCATTGTGCACCCAAGGAGCTGATTTTTACCGGAGGGGGCACAGAAGCGGACAATGCTGCCCTATTCGGGCTGGCTCCGCTGCCTGCCGGTCCCAAGAACCATATCATCACATCGGCGGTGGAACATCATGCGGTGCTCCATACGTGTGAGAAGCTGGAGCAGGCCGGATACGAGGTGACGTATCTGCCTGCGGACACCTTAGGGCTTGTATCGGTGGAAGATGTGGAAGCGGCCATTACCACAAGGACTCTGCTGATTTCCGTCATGTACGGAAACAATGAAGTAGGGTCCATTCAGCCTGTTTCCGCTATCGGACTCCTGGCCCGAAGCCGGGGGATTCCCTTCCATGTGGATGCCGTCCAAGCGGCGGGATTGGTGCCTATTGATCTGTCCACACTGCCGGTAGACCTGATGAGCTTCTCGGCTCATAAGCTGGGCGGCCCCAAGGGCATCGGTGCCCTGTACTGCTCTTCCCGGATTCAT
Source organism: Bacillota bacterium (assembly GCA_023388055.1). Classification (GTDB taxonomy): domain Bacteria; phylum Bacillota; class Bacilli; order Paenibacillales; family NBRC-103111; genus Paenibacillus_AR. Next base: position 155,956 of record JAEWGW010000027.1, read on the forward strand.
CTGTCCCCGCTTATCCATGGAGGGGCACAGGAGAGAAGGAAACGTGCCGGTACGGAGGATGTAGCTGCTGCTGCAGGATTTGCCGAAGCACTCCGGCTGGCTGTGGAATCCATGGACACGAAGCGCCACCAGATGGAGGAGCTTCGCACCCGTATGCTTCATGGCCTGGAGACCAGACTGGGTCCAGAAGGCTTTGTCGTAAACGGACCCTCCCGTTCTGAAGAACGGCTGCCCCATATCCTTCATGTAAGCTTTCCGGGCTGCGCCACGGAAACCCTGCTGATGCGGCTTGATCTGGAGGGAATTGCGGCAGCCAGCGGCTCCGCCTGCACCTCGGGATCCCTGGAGCTGTCTCATGTGCTTGCAGCCATGAGGCTACCTCAGGAGGTGGCGGCTTCCGCTGTCCGCTTCAGCTTCGGTCCGCAAACAACTTTTGAAGAAATTGAAATTGCCTGCGAAAAAGTTGGAACCATTGTGGAACGTTTGCGTAGATAGAGGAATGGCTGCCCAAAAAAAGGACAGCCGCAAACAGATGCCGCGTTTTAACCTTAGGATAATTCTTCAATTTTGCCGCACCCTATGCTTGAGTGGACAAGCTGCCGGACGTGGGCATAGGAGGAATCGTACATGAGGAGCGTGTGCAACTTGTTGGGATTGCCTGTAATGGATATCGTCACTGGTAAACGGATAGGCACGGTGAAGGATGTGCTGGTCACCGGCGACTGGAAGCTCCGCGGCATCGTCCTGGAGTATAGATCCTGGTTCAATTCCGCCCGTTATGTGGAATGGAATGCTCTGGTTTCCATCGGGGAGGACGCGGTGATCATCAACAGCAAAACGTCTGTGCGCCCCTTCAAATCCTTTCCTGATACCAGTCTTTTAGGATGGGGTAAGGAGAAGCTGAAGGGATTGCCGATGGTTTCCGTAGAAGGAATCCAGATGGGGCGTTTGGAGGACGTTTATTTTTCAGAAAAAATGGAAGACTCTATAGTAGGACTGGAGCTGTCGGACGGAATTCTGACAGACTTGCAGGAGGGAAGGCGAAGGATTCCCGTTCCGCCGGGTGCTGTGCGGGGCGAAGACGCCATTACGGTGCGGACCTGCCAACCGGTGGGCACCCCGTAAGGGAAGGAACACCTACACGCATGCCGATGAAAAGAAGCAATTTATTTTACGGAACAGGGTGATGGATTTGACAATGCAATGTCCCAACTGCAATTCCCGGGATATCGGAAAAATTGGCTCCCACCAGTTTTACTGCTGGGGCTGCTTCATCGAATTAACGGTAAACGGTGACAAAATGTCCGTTTATCAAGTAGAAGAGGACGGTACGCTCAGCTCTCTGGACGATCTTTTCTTCGAAGACGAGTTTATTGCGGAGCAAATTCAGGCCAACTGACCTGTTTGCCCCGTTTGCTCCTAAAGCCCCCGCCTTCTGGCGGTTCGGGCTTTTTTGGCGTTTGGCCACATGGGCTTACGCTCCTCTCCTGTTTTGACCCAACAAGGTTTAATTCTCCTAAGGCGACATATACTACACTAAAGAAGATTGTCCGGCGGAAGGGACATACCTTGACAAAGGGGGGAGGCTGCCATGGAGCCATTCTGGTCGACCAAACGGTTTCGAGTCCTGATTTATGCCCTGCTGGGGCTTCTGATTGTGTACATGCTGTGGCTCGTCCGACCTATTCTTGGGGGGATCTTCAGCTTTGCCAAGGCGGTGCTGGCGCCTTTTATTATTGCCATGATTATTTCGTATGTGCTAAATCCCGTAGTGGTGCTGCTGAACCGCAGAAGAGTGCCGAGGACAGTGGCCGTTCTGTTAATCTATGTCACGTTTCTCGGTTCGCTTACGGTCATTCTCATGAACGGCATTCCCATGTTTATGAACCAGCTCACGGAGCTGAATGAGCATATGCCGGAATTCACCATGAGGGCGCAGGGAATGATTGATCAGTTCAACGACAGCGAAATGCTGCCCGACAGTATACGCAGCGGCATCAACAATTCCCTGTTCCGGCTGGAGCAGGGTGTCTCCGATTGGGTGGCCAATTATCTCAACGGCATCGGCAGTAAGCTGAACGTGCTGTTTGTGGCGTTAATTGTGCCGTTTGTAGCCTTTTATATCCTGAAGGATTTTCAGCTTATCGAAAAAACGGTCCTGGCTGTGGTCCCGCGCAAACACCGACGCCATATTACCCGGCTCCTGTTCGAAATCGATGAGGCGTTAGGCAGCTACATAAGAGGGCAGTTTCTGGTCTGCATTATCATCGGTGTGATGGCGTACATCGGGTATTGGCTCATCGGTATGGAATATCCGCTGCTTCTGGCCTGTGTAGTGGCGGTATTCAACATTATTCCATACCTGGGTCCGTATCTGGGCGCCGCCCCGGGGGTGCTGATGGCAGCCTCCATCTCGTGGAAAATGGTGCTGTATGTGCTTTTGGTCAACTGGATCTGCCAGCTCCTGGAGGGTAATGTCATATCCCCCCAAGTGGTGGGGCGGTCCTTGCATATGCATCCTCTGCTTATCATCTTCGCCCTGTTAGTAGGCGGACAAGTGGCCGGGGTGGCCGGACTGATTCTGGCGGTGCCGTTTTTTGCAGTGCTGAAGGTGGTGTTTTCTCATGTGTCCCAATATTTCATCCAGCGGCGGACCACGTAGAAGGCCGGAAGACAAGGTATAGAGATGCCAAAAAAGAGCTGCTCCCTTGAAGTAGGGGCAGCTCTTGCTTTTTTTGAAGCTGTGCTAAGCTTATTTGGCCTGGATATATCCTTCCGCCTTCAGCAGCTCGGCGATCAGCACCGCGCCGCCTGCGGCTCCACGCAGGGTGTTGTGGGACAGGCTGACGAACTTGTAATCATGCAGGAGATCCTCACGGAGTCTGCCGACAGAGACGCCCATGCCGTTTTCGATGTTCCGGTCCAACCCGGTTTGCGGACGATTCTCTTCCTCGAAGTAGGTAATGAATTGCTTCGGGGCGCTGGGGAGCTGAAGCTCCTGGGGTCTGCCCTTGAAGCTTCTCCACAGGTCGATGATCTCATCCTTGGGCGGCTTCTTTTCGAAGGAGGCGAATACCGCGGCCAAGTGTCCGTCAGCTACCGGCACCCGGATGCATTGGGTGGTGATAGCAGGGCTGGCGGCCTTCACGATGGCACCGTTCACAATGCTGCCCCAAATGCGCAGAGGCTCCTGCTCGCTCTTTTCCTCTTCGCCGCCGATGTAGGGAATCACGTTGTCGATCATTTCCGGCCATTCCTTGAAGGTTTTGCCCGCGCCGGAAATCGCCTGATAGGTGGTCGCCACTACGGCAGTTGGCTTAAAGGCCGCAAGGGCGCTCAAGGCCGGCACATAGCTCTGAATGGAGCAATTGGGCTTTACGGCGATGAAGCCGGTTGTGGTGCCCAAACGCTTGCGCTGATGCTCGATTACGGCAATATGGCCCGGGTTGATCTCGGGGATCACCATCGGAACGTCCGGTGTCCAGCGGTGGGCCGAGTTATTGGAGATCACCGGTGTGCCGGTTTTGGCGTAAGCCTCCTCCAGCGCCTTGATTTCATCCTTTTTCATATCCACAGCACAGAAGATCAGATCCACCTGTGCGGCAAATTCCTCTACTTTGGACGCATCCTGAACCGTAATGGATTTCACGGCCTCCGGCATGGGCTGCTCCAGCTTCCATCTGCCTTTTACCGCTTCCTCATACACCTTGCCTGCGGAGCTGGCACTGGCTGCGATTGCGGTTACTTCAAACCAGGGATGATTTTCTAAGAGATTGATAAAGCGTTGGCCTACCATGCCGGTGCCCCCGACAATACCTGCCCGTAACTTGCGAGACATTCGGATTTTCCCCTTTCTACATAACGCAATGATTAGCGTCATTATAAAGAACTTAGAGCCTCTAGGCAATACCTGTTTTTTATCCAGCAGCAGGCGGTTGTCCGCAAAAGGCGCTAAACAAATCAGTTTTCTCTGATTTTTTAGAGTATGCAGTCTTTTTCGGGGAATTGCATGTCCCGGGATGTTGCGTTTTTTATCATTGCTGCGGGCAGGTCTCCATGATAAAATTGCAGACAGTTTTTACCTCTTTCATTTTCGGATTTACTACAAAACATTAACGCTGTATTGGAGGCTGCTGCCCCATGCAAATGAAAATAGCGATCTGTGACGATGATGCCGCCCAACGGGGTTACCTGGGAAAATTAACGGAGCATTGGGCCCGGCAAGCGGGAATCTCCGCATCCGTTCAGTTGTTTGAAAGCGCGGAAGCCTTTTGGTTTTGTTATCAGGAGGATAAAGCATGGCACCTTCTTTTGCTGGATATCCAGATGGGTGAGATGGATGGCGTTGCGCTGGCTCAGCATATCCGAAGAGACAACATGGACGTCCAAATGGTGTTTATAACCGGGTTTTCCGATTTTATGGCGGAAGGGTATGAGGTATCCGCTCTCCATTATCTGTTGAAGCCGGTAGACGAGGCTAAGCTGTTCACTGTTATGAATAAAGCCTGCAGCGCGGCGGTAAAAGAAGGCGGCGGGGCTCTTATATTCAGTATGAACGGCGAGAGTATTCGGGTATTGACGGATCACATTCTATATGTGGAGGCCTTCGCCCATTCAACCGTGTTAGCCACTCTCCAAGGTCCCATCGAAACCAATTGGTCCATTTCCACTATGGAGGACCGGCTGGAGCCACATGGCTTTGTGCGCTGCCATCGTTCCTATCTGGTCGCCCTCCGGCATGTCCGGCGGATAGCGAAAACCTGTACAGTTTTGGACAACGGCGCAGAGGTACCCTTATCCCGCAGTTCCTACCATAAAGTGAATCAGGCGTTTATTGCCTACTACAGGAGGATGGGGGAATGACAGCTTTATGGGGTGTAGTCGCATGGCTGAGTGGTGCCTTGGTGGCAGCGGCTTTGTTTGTCTTGATCCGAAGCTATATTCGCCGGCTGGTGGACCGGCGCATCGCCGCTTACCAGAATGATCTGATTGTCAAGCATATCGACGAGGTGAACAATATTTACCGCCAGATGCGGGGCTGGCGCCACGACTATCACAACCATATCCAAACCATGAAGGCTTATTTGGCTTTGGAGCAGCTGGGGGAGATGCAGGGTTACCTGGGAATGCTGGACGCGGACTTGGAGGATGTCGATACCGTTCTGAAAACCGGCAATGTGATGGCCGACGCTATCTTAAACAGCAAGCTTTCTTTGGCGCGGGCACGAAAAATTGCCATTAACGCCAAGGCTAACGTACCGGAAAAGCTGGGAATACCGGTAATTGATCTGTGCGTAATCCTCGGGAACCTGCTGGACAATGCCATGGAGGCCTGCTTGAAGCAAAAGGAGGCGGAGGAGCGTTTTATCCGGCTATACATTGGCGTTTTGAAAGGGCAGTTGTATATTACCATAACTAATTCGGTGGGTGGTCCCATCTTGAAGCAGGGGAAGGAGTATCAGACTACTAAGGACGGAAACAGCCACGGCTTCGGCCTTATGCGGATAGACCGGATTGTAGCTAAATACAACGGGTATTTGAACCGGCAGCATGAGGAGGGGGCGTTTGCTACTGAGGTTTTGCTGCCGCTGTAATTGGATAGCCCGTTGCAATTCGTGCTGGCGGAGCGGCCATTGGTGCGCGTCGGCTTTGCTGCAGTTACTTTTTTGGTATGCTGGCGGCAGAAGAGAGGAGGAATATTTGTCCATGCCAAATACAGTGAAAAAAACGCGGCATTCCGTATGGAGCAATGTGTGGTACCTTCTGCGCGATATTGCCAAGGATTACAGGCTGCTGCTGATTCTGATGATTACGGAATGCCTGTGCGGTGTGACACTCCCCTTCCTGGCCATCTTCCTGCCAAAAGAAGCGGCGGAATTGGTGGCGGAAGGTGCGGGAGCAGCGGAAATTTGGCTTCGGTTGGGATTACTGGCCGCCCTGCTGGGGATTCTTGCCGCGGTCAAAGGAATGGCCGGCGGAGCCAAATATGTGTATTCCAATGATATGCGGGTATCGTATCAGGCCAAGCTGCTTATGCAGGCGCTTTCCTGCGATTATGACCGGTTGGAAGGGGCCTCAGGCTTAAACCGCTACCGGATGGCAAACCGTACCCTGGAACGAGGAGATTGGTCCGCCACATCCGTGCTGATGTCATCCATGATGGACATCACCGTAAGCGGTGTCAGCTTCCTTCTGTTGTCCGGCCTGATTGCCCTGCTCCATCCCTTGATGGTCGTGTATCTGATCCTGCTATCCGCCGTTAACTATCTGGCTTTAAGTCACGCCCGCCGCTACCAGGAAAGCAGAAAGCATGAAATGGCGGGGGTTGAACGGAAGCTGCATTATGTGGAGCAGCATGCTTCTGATGTAAGAGCGGCCAAGGATGTGAGGATTTATACGATGTCGGGCTGGTTTGTGCTGCTCCGGGAGGAACTGATGGACGTATACACAAGGCTTCTGGGGCAAATCAAGGCGCGGCATCAGTGGACCGGAGTGGTCCAGGCACTGACCATGCTGCTGAGGGACGGGGCTGCTTACGCTTATCTCATCTGGCTAGTCACCACGGAGGTTTTGTCCGTTGCCGATTTTGTGCTGTACCTGGGGGCTGTCGCAGGTTTTTCGGGTTGGGTGTATAAGCTGGTGGAAAACGTTAGCCGGATTCAAGGAGCCAGTCTGGAGATGAACGATATGCGTGATTTCCTGGAGGAATCGGATCGGCCGGATCCGCCAGACCCTTATCCGCTTCCGGCTCCGGGATCGCCTGTAGGCATTGAGTTTCGCAATGTCTGCTTCTCCTATGGCGGTCCGGCAGGCCAGGTGCTGTGTAACCTTTCCTTGTGTATCCCGTCTGGAGAAAAGCTTGCGGTAGTGGGACTGAACGGGGCGGGGAAAACCACCATGGTTAAGCTGTTATGCGGCTTCTGCAAGCCGGACAGCGGCGAAATTCTGATTAACGGACTTCCTGTCAACGGGTATAGGAAGCAGGATTTGTACATGCTGTTCTCCGCCGTTTTTCAGGATATTACCTTGTTTCCCTTCACTGTTGCGGAGAATATATCCATGACCACTGCAGATGAGACTGACCGGAACCGGGTTTGGGGCTGTCTGGAGCTGGCCGGCCTGGCAGAGGATATCCGTAAGGCTCCGGACGGCATAGATACGCAGCTGCTGAAGGTTATGGATGAACGGGGGCTTGTGCTGTCGGGAGGCCAGCAGCAAAAGCTTCTGATGGCCAGAGCCCTTTACAAGGATGCGCCTGTGCTTATCCTTGATGAACCGACGGCAGCGTTGGATCCCATCGCGGAAAGCGAAACCTATGACCGTTTTCACCGGTTGTCCGGAGCCAAAACAGCGGTTTACATTTCCCACCGGTTAGCCAGCACCCGTTTTTGCCACCGGATCGTACTGATCAGGGACGGGGCCGTCGCGGAGGCGGGAAGCCACAGTGAGCTGATGGAGCGTAACGGTGAATATGCCAGGATGTACCGGATTCAAAGCCATTATTACCAAAATGGGGAGGTATCGGCATGAAAACGGAATCCCTCCGCCATATTACCACGGTGCTCAGGATGGCCTACCGGCTGGACAAACATGCGCTATGGTCCACATTGCTCACCGCATTAACGGGCTCCCTTATCCCATTCATTCCAGTTTTATTATCGGCCTACACCCTGGACGCCCTGTCCGGCGGTCAAAGCTTTACCCGCATTCTGACCTTTGTCTTGGGCAGTCTAGGAGGATTATTCCTTCTTCGTCTGTTGGAGAGTTACTTGATTAAAATCCGCGATATCCATGTGGAGGTATGCACCCGTAAATTCAATATGGAATTCGGCCGGAAAAATCTGATGATGGATTTTGAGCTGCTGGAAAGTCCCCGCGTAAACGAACTTAGAAGCCAAATCCGTAATGATGACAATTGGGGGGCGGGTTTCTACAGTGTATTCTGGAGCTTGAACGATGTTATGAAGTGCCTGTTCCGGCTGGCGGCGGCATTGGCCTTGTTTGCTCCGCTGCTAATGAATGGTTCCTTGTTCTCCAGTTGGCTTGGCCCTGTTCTTCTTGCTGCCATTGTGGGATCCGGTGTATTGGCGGCTCTGGCCAAAACAGCTTGGACCGACCGGAAATTGTACGGCATCATGCAGGAGTCGGCAGTAAAGAAAACCTACTTCGGGTATTTTGTTAACGATGACAAAAGCAGTACAGGCGGCAAGGATGTGCGGATCTATGGCGCTGCTTCGCTGATATGGAAGTACGTGCTAAGTGATGTGGACTGGAACGAGGCTTGGAAATGGCGTTTTGCCCGGACCAGCGGCTTGGGCGGGATGATCCTGGGCCTTGCCTCCGGAGCTGCCGAGGGGCTGGCTTACGTGCTTGTAGTGCTGCTAGCGGCCACAGGCGGGGTAAGCATCGGAGCGGTATTGAAATATGCCGCAGCTATTTACCAGTTTTCCAACGGCATGTCCAATATGGTGAATGCATGGGGGCAGCTATCCATAGCGGCTTTACGGCAAAAGCACAAGCTGGAGTATCTGGATGTCCCTGATGTCCTGGTTAAAGGGACTCTGCCGGTGGAGAAGCGGGATGACAACGAGTATGAAATCGAGTTTCGGAATGTGTCCTTCAGGTATCCCGGCAGTGAGGATTATGCTCTGCGCAATATTACTCTCACTTTGAATATTGGCACCCGGATGGCGGTGGTGGGTTTGAATGGAAGCGGTAAAACCACTTTCATCAAGCTGCTATGCCGCTTGTATGACCCGACTGATGGAGAGATTACCCTGAACGGCATTGATATCCGGAAATACGATTATGCCGAATATATGAGCCTTTTGTCTGTCGTCTTCCAGGATTTCCGTCTTTTTTCCTTTTCCTTGGGCCAGAACGTAGCGGCAGGTGTGGCATATGATCCGGTGAAGGCGGAAGCGAGTTTGGCAGAGGTAGGGATGGGGACACGCTGCATGACGCTGGAGAAAGGGTTGGAATCCACGCTGTACAAGGATTTTGACGACAACGGCATTGAAATATCCGGCGGCGAAGCCCAAAAAATTGCTTTGGCCCGGGCCTTGTACAAGGATGCGCCCTTTATTATTCTGGATGAGCCTACGGCAGCGCTGGATCCTATTGCGGAATACGATATTTACACCCAATTCAATACGATTGTGGGCAACAAAACGGCCATCTACATTTCCCACCGTCTGTCCTCCTGCCGGTTCTGTGATCATATCCTTGTTTTCCATGAAGGGCGTATTGTCCAGCAAGGATGCCATGATGTTTTGCTGGATGACCGGGAGGGACAATACGCTGGGTTGTGGAATGCACAGGCGCAGTATTACCTGGAGGAAGCGAAGGTGGGATGATCTACGGTTCCTCCAAAGGATATGATTGTAACCGGAACGTATGTTTGGTATAATGCAGAAGTGAGCTATTTGGACGGATACTAGGAGGCCGGTGCCTGTGATAGAAGAGCAGGAGGTTATTTCTTTTGGCGTGAAGCTTGAGGCGACGGACTACAAAGACAGACCTGCGGCATATGCCGTGATTTTGAATGAGCGGCTTGAAGTGGCGGTGGTCCGTTCGAGAGGTATGCTTTTTTTGCCTGGAGGAGGAATAGAAGAGGGTGAAGCCCGTGAAGAATGCCTGAGACGGGAATGTGCGGAAGAGCTGGGGTACGATATTGAGCTTGGCTCCTACATCGGTTGTTCCACACAATATTTAGTTTCCCATGTCTCGGGTGAACCTATGAAAATAATCGGGCATTTCTACCGGGCGGTTCTGGGTGGACCCAACGGTCGCAAATCGGAGCCGGATCATGAATTGGACTGGCTTCCCTGGGAGCAGGCCGCTTCCCGCATGTATACGGAGATTGCCGCCTGGGCCATCCGCTCTAGTATTTCATAAAAGAATAACCGGTCGCAAAACATGCGCCGATTGTTCCCTGCTAAAGGGGGCAGTCGGCTTTTTTATTTATAGTTAATTTGGAAAGGTGTTGAAAAGTATGAAGCAAAACCGGCCTCCGTCCCATGATGAGGCTTTGAAAAAGCTTCTTCAGACTTTTTTTGCCGAATTTTTAGAGCTTTTTCTGCCGGAGGTAGCGGAGCAACTGGACCACCGGGAAACACGCTTCCTGCAGCAGGAGCTGCTGGTGGATGTGGTGGGCGGCGAATCCAGGGAGCTGGATTTGCTGTTGGCTACACGCTTCCGGGATACGGATGCTTATGTGTTGGTCCATTTCGAACCTCAATCTTACCGTGAGGCGGATTTTCATGAAAGGATGTTCATTTACTTCAGCCGTTTGTTTGAGCTATACCGCAAGGAATTTAAGCTGATTATCCCGATAGCCGTATTTTCTAAGGATGGAGTGCGTCAAGAGCGGGACAGCATCCGCATGCATGTGGGGGAGCATGAGATTTTGCAGTTTCAGTTTTTGCAGGTGAAGCTGAAAGGCCACAATTGGCGGGATTTTATGGATTCGGACAACCCGGTAGCTGCTGCGCTACTGGCCAAAATGCGTTATACTAAAAAAGAAGCAAGAGCGTTAAGAACGGCCTATTTGAGGATGCTGCTGCGGCTGGGCGAAAAGCTGGATGCTGGAAAACTGGCATTAATTATGTCTGTGGCGGATTTATACTACAAGCCCATCCCACAGGAGGATGAGGACATTATCCGGGAGCTTAATGAACAAGGCGTCCGGGGAGGGAGGAAGATCATGGAATTGATGCCGGCATGGAAGCGTTGGGGCTATGAAGAAGGACTGGTAAAGGGAATGGAACAGGGAATGGAGCAAGGAATTGAAAAAGGAATGGAAAAAGGAATGGAAAAAGGGCTGGAGCAAGGACTCGAAACGGCTGCTCGCAATCTGATTGCTATGGGAATGGACGACGCGGCTGTCATCAAAGCAACCGGTCTTTCTCCCCATAAAGTCCGTGCCTTGCGAAAATTGCCGGAGGATGGCGTAACCAGGCGGCCCAATTGACAAGGTTCGCCGGATTGGTTATAATATACCAACGTATATGGTAAAGCATTGAAGGAAATGAGTAGTCCATAGCCCGCTGTGTTAGAGAGAAGGTTCCGGTCATCTTCCATGGGAGAACCACCGGCTGCAAGAACCTTTACGGCGAAGAATGGCCGAAGCCCTTTCCTGAGTGCGGAGCGAACTCCGCCGGCTAAGAACCGTTATCTTCCTTCAAGGAGACTTTTGCAGCCTGCCGCCATCAGCGGCCCCGGCTCAAAGTAACCAGGGTGGTACCGCGATATAATCGTCCCTGTTTCAGGGGCGTTTTTTTTATGATTTTGAAGTGGTTTATATTAGGGGGCTCCCCCAAAAGTACTCGGAATCTGCTGCATAGCGTCACGTCACTTTTGGGGGAATTTCCCGCGAGGAGGCAGAACCATTCATGAAAGCCAGTGAAATCAGAAGCAAATGGCTGGAGTTTTTCGCCAGCAAAGGACACAAAATCGAGCCCAGCGCATCTCTGGTGCCCCACAACGACCCGTCTCTCCTCTGGATCAACGCCGGTATGGCGCCCCTGAAGCCATATTTCGACGGCCGGGTGAAGCCGGAGAATCCGCGGATCACCAATGCCCAGAAGTGCATCCGTACCAATGATATTGAGAATGTGGGCAAAACCCGCCGCCATCACACCTTTTTCGAAATGCTGGGCAATTTCTCCATCGGCGATTATTTCAAGGAAGAGGCCATCACCTGGGCATGGGAGTTTCTCACCGGCCCCCAGTGGATCGGTTTTGACCCGGAGCGTTTGTCCGTAACTGTTTATAATGAAGACCAGGAAGCCTTTGATCTCTGGAACAAGAAAATCGGCATTCCGGAAAAGCGCATCTACAAGCTGGACCGGGACAGCAACTTCTGGGACATCGGCGAAGGCCCCTGTGGTCCCTGTACGGAGATTTTTTATGACCGCGGTGACAAATACGGTGATCTGAACGATCCCGAGTGCTGGCCGGGCGGGGAGAACGAACGGTTCCTGGAAGTATGGAATCTGGTATTCTCCCAGTTCAACCATAACAAGGACGGCAGCTACACACCGCTGCCCAACAAGAACATCGATACCGGTGCGGGCCTGGAGCGGTTTGCCTCCATTCTCCAGGATGTGGACTCCAACTTCGACACGGACCTATTCCAGCCCCTTATCCAGAAAACCTGCGACATTGCGGGAGTGACCTACAAAAAGGACAACGACACCGACGTGGCCTTGAAGGTTGTGGCTGACCATATCCGCACCGTGGCCTTCTCCGTAGGGGATGGAGTGCTTCCTTCCAACGAAGGCCGGGGTTATGTGATCCGTCGTCTTCTGCGCCGTGCCGTACGTTACGGAAAGTCCGTATTGGGCATGGATAAGCCCTTCCTGTACCTGCTGACTCCGGTAGTCGGCGAAATTATGGGTGTGTACTATCCGGAAGTGGTGGAAAAGCGGGAATACATCGAAAAGGTGATCCGCACGGAGGAGGAGCGCTTCCACGAGACTCTCTCCGACGGCTTGGCCATTCTGAACGGTTTGGCCGAAAAGGCCAAGGCAGCAGGCGCCAAGGAACTGGCCGGAGCCGATGCCTTTAAGCTGTATGATACCTACGGCTTCCCCTTTGACCTCACGGAGGACTTTGCCTCGGAGAACGGCCTCACCGTAGACCGGGAGGGCTTCGACAAGGCCATGGAGGAGCAGCGGGAACGCGCCCGTTCCGGACGCCATGCAACAGAAAGCATGAAGGTGCAGGGCGGTCCTTTGTCGGAATTTACGGATAAAAGTGAATTTATTGGATATACTGGGCTGATAGCAGAAGCCCGGATCATTGCCTTGGTGGTGTCGGGCGAGCTGGTGCAGGAAGCGGCAGCCGGTGCAACCGCCCAGGTCATTCTGGACAGAACCCCCTTCTATGCCGAATCCGGCGGCCAGGTCAGCGACTTCGGTATTCTGGAAGGAACAGGTGCTGTGGCGGATGTCCGTGAGGTAACCAAGGCTCCCCACGGGCAGCATGTGCATACGGTGCTGGTGCTCGAGGGTGCGCTGAAGGCCGGCGCTACTGTCTCCGCATTGGTGGACCGTGCCAACAGAAGCCACATTATCAAGAACCATACTGCAACACATTTGCTGCACAAAGCGTTAAAGGAAGTGCTTGGCCAGCACGTCAACCAGGCCGGCTCCCTGGTATCCGCCGACCGTCTGCGCTTCGACTTCTCCCACTTCGGGAGCATCAGCGCCGAAGAGCTGCAGGATATTGAAATCCGGGTGAACCGCCAGATTTGGGAAGGTACGGAAGTGGATATTGCCAGCATGCCCATCGATGATGCCAAGGCAATAGGAGCGATGGCTCTTTTCGGAGAAAAATACGGCGATGTGGTCCGTGTGGTCCGGGTTGGCGATTACAGCATCGAGCTGTGCGGCGGCTGTCACGTATCCTCCACGGCGCAGATCGGGCTGTTCAAGATTGTCAGCGAAAGCGGCATCGGCTCCGGTGTCCGGCGGATTGAGGCGGTCACCGGCAAACAGGCATATGAATACCTGGACGGTCAGCTGGAGCTTCTAAAGGAAACGGCCCAGATGCTCAAAACCAACGTGGCGGATCTTCCGAAACGGGTGGAGGCGACCCTTAGCCAAATGAAGGAGCTGTCCCGGGAGAATGAATCCCTGCGGGCAAAAGCAAGTCTTGCTGAAGCGGGAAGCCTGACCGACAAGCTGCGCACCATTGGCGGTATTCCGGTATTGGCCGAGCAGGTGCATGCAGGGGATATGGATTCCTTGCGGAATATGGTGGACAGCCTCAAGGCCAAGCTGGGCTCTGCCGTTATCGTGCTGGGCTCCGTGCAGGAGGACAAGGTGAATCTGGTAGCAGCCGTCACGCCTGATCTGGTGGCCAAGGGGCTCCATGCGGGCAAGCTGGTGAAGGAAGCTGCTGCACGCTGCGGCGGTGGAGGCGGCGGACGCCCGGATATGGCACAGGCAGGGGGCAAGGACCCGTCCAAACTGGCCGAAGCGCTGGAGCTGGCAGCAGATTTGGCCGGCAAACAGGGTGCAGGAGTGTAATCCAAGTTTTTCTTAATACGAATAAAGGTATTTCGACAGCCTTTGGAGAATATAACCAGAGTAACATGCGATTTCGTATACTCCTTATAGGCGGAAATTATTTCTCAAGCGGGAGGTGCCGGTTGTGAATTCGATGGACAAAACGATGAAATTCGATGTCGTGCCTGAAGGAGTGGAGACTTCCCCCAAGGAAGTCCTGCTGGCCGTATACGATGCGCTGCAGGAAAAGGGGTATAACCCCATCAACCAAATCGTCGGGTATCTGCTTTCCGGTGATCCGGCTTATATTCCGCGGCATAACAATGCCCGGAGCCTGATCCGCAAGCGGGAGCGGGATGAGCTTATTGAGGAGCTGGTGCGGGCGTATCTGGCCCAACACAAGGTCTCCCAGAAGTAGGTATCTCGCCTGCCCGAGTAAAGACAAGGGAGAACGGACGAACACATGCGATGGATGGGACTGGATTACGGCGACCGCCGAATCGGTGTGGCCTTAAGTGACGAGCTGGGCTGGACCGCCCAGGGTCACTCGGTGCTGGAGCGCCGCAAGCCTGAGGAAGATATGGAAAAGCTCCGCAAGATCGCTGTCGAGAATGGCGTGACGGATATTGTCGTCGGTTTGCCGAAGAATATGAACGGCTCGATCGGTCCCCGCGGTGAGTTATGCCAGGCCTTTGCTGAAGAGCTTCGCGCTAAACTCGGGCTTCCCGTACATCTGTGGGATGAACGGCTGACTACGGTGGCAGCAGAAAGAACACTGCTGTCCGCCGACGTCAGCAGGAAAAAGCGCAAGCAAGTGATCGACAAAATGGCCGCGGCGCTTATTTTACAAGGTTATATGGATGCCAAATCGAAAGGGTGAGCAGGATGGCGAACAAGCCGGTCCAAGAAGAAGAGCCGGAAATCATTTACATTCCGGATGAGGAAGGCAATGAAGAGGAATTCGAAGTCATCATGCGCTTTGAGGTGGATGGCAGCGACAAGAAGTACATGATGCTGGTGCCCGTGGTGACCTCCGAGGATGAGGAGGAAAGCGACGAGGTGTATGCCTTCCGGTATGAGGAAGAGGGAGACGACCTGCAATTGTTCACCATTGATGATGAAGAAGAATGGAACATTGTAGAGGAAACCTTCAATACCTTGATGGAAGAAATGGACGAAGAGGTTACTCCATGAAAACGCCTTCCTTAGATGATGTGAAGCATCTCTCCGTCCTGAAGGAGGCCTTCGGGGAAGAAGTCCTTCTGGAGGATGGGGAAGGCGCTTCGGAGCCGCAGCGGATTCTGGCGGAATTCCAGGTGAATGGCGTCTCTTACGCCATCCTCCAAAGCGACCGGATGAAGCGTGAAGACGAGACGGCCCTGTATCACATTATCACCGACGAGCAGGGCGAGCTTAAGCTGGCAGAAGTGCCGGATGATGACGAGTGGGAGACTATTCTTGAATTATATGACGAAATGACGGTCTCTTTCGAAGAGTAAAGCAAGAAAAATGGAACACGGATGCGAAGTATGGTACGATGAAGGGAGCGGCTCATTGGTCGCTCTTTTTTTCGTAGATAACCGATCCAGATAGAGGGGGAAACCGGGCTTTGATGGCTGAGGCACTTGAGCATAACCCGAAAAAAAGAAGCGGATGGAAAACCGTCCTGCTTATTTTGCTGATTATCTTTCTGTTGGGTGCCGCGGCTGCAGGCGGCGCCGGGTATTATGTGTACCGTTCCCTTCAGCCGATGGCCCAAGGAGAGCCTGTGGAGGTGTCGATTCCGTCCGGAACGGGTTCGGCCGGCATCGCCAAGCTGCTGGAGGACAACGGCGTTATCCGAAGCGGCATGATTTTCTCCGCTTATCTGAAGTACAAGCAGGAAGGCGGCCGCTTCCAGGCGGGAGATTACCAGCTGGCGCCGGGCATGACTCTGGCGGAGATCACCGACAAGCTGAACCGTGGGGATGTCATCAAGGAGGAAATGATCCGGTTTACCATCCCCGAGGGGTACACGGTGCTGCAGATTGCCGATAAGCTGGCAGCTGACGGGATCGTCAACAAGGAGTCCTTCCTTGCTCTGGCGGCTGATACCGCCAGATGGACGCAGCCTTGGGTTAAAAGCATCCCGGATAATGCCCAGCTCCGCTATAGGCTGGAGGGGTACCTGTTTCCTGAAACCTATGAAATGAAGAAGGAAAGCACGGAGCAGGCCATTCTGGAACGGCTGCTCTCCGAATGGGACAGGAAGCAAAAATCGCTGCCGCAGGGCTGGGAAGCGCAGATGGACAAGCTGGGGCTGAATCTTCACGGCATTCTGACAATCGCTTCTCTTGTAGAGCGTGAGGTAGCCGTGGATGAGGAGCGGCCATTGGTGGCCGGGGTCATTTACAACCGGATTAAGCAGAAGATGCCACTGCAAATCGATGCCACCGTGCAGTACCTGTTCGATAAGCAAAAGGAGCGTTTGTTTGAGAAGGACCTCCAGACACAAAGCCCGTATAATACGTATTTGAATTCCGGTCTTCCTCCCGGCCCCATTGCCAGTCCGGGATTGTTATCCATTAAGGCGGCTCTGTATCCGGAGGAAACCAAATATCTGTTCTACGTCACCAAGAAGGATGGAAGCGGGCGCCACCTGTTTGCCGAAACCTTCGAGGAGCATAAGAAAAACAATGCGGCCAGCAAACAGTAGAAATTGACATGGCCGGTCGTTCAAGAAGGAGTGGGCTTAAGAGATGAAACGTACGGAACTGCTTACAGCCGCCGGCTCCCTGGAGGATATCCGGCTTTACGCCAAAGCCGGAGCGGATGCGGTTCAGATCGGCGAGCACCGCTTCGGTGCAAGGCTGCCCGGGAATATCCCCGCGGCCATGCTGCAGGAGGCTGTCCAAACCGCTCATGGCAGCGGGTTGAGAGCTTATGTGGTCGCCAACCGGATTTTTGACAATGTTGGAGCGGACGCTCTACCCGGTTACTTGGAGAAAATTGCAGAGGCGGGAGCGGATGCAGTAGTGTTCGGAGATCCCTCCCTTTTGTCCGCAGCCAAGGAGGCGGGGGTTTCGCATCTCCCCCTCCACTGGAATCCCGAGATGACCGCCACCAATTTTATGACGGCGAATTACTGGGCGGACCGTGGAGCTGTCCGGACGGTTCTGGCCCGGGAGCTGAATATGGAGCAGGTGTTGGAATTTAAGAGGCTCTGCAAGGCAGAGATCCAGGTGCAGGTGCACGGAGTAACGAATATCTTTCACTCCAAACGTCTGATGGTCAAAAGCTACATTGAGCACCGCGGTGAACAGGGGACCCCAGGCGGCTTTGGAATGGAACGTGGGCTTTATCTCATCGAGGAGGAGCGTCAGGACGAGCGTTATCCCATCTACGAGGATGAAGCGGGCACCCATATCATGAGCGGGGACGACCTGTGTATGCTGGATGCGCTGGAGGATCTTTTTGCGGCGGGGATCGACAGCATGAAGGTGGAGAGCCTGATGAAGCCAGCCGCATACAATGCAGCGGCGCTGCAGGCGTACCGGCAGGCTATTGACGCCTACGCGGCCGACCCGGCAGGCTACAGCTACCGCGAGGAGTGGATGGAGCCGCTGCTCCGTCTGCAGCCTGCGGACCGTCCTTTAACCTATGGTTTTTACTTTAAGGAGCAGGTCTATTAATATGGACCGCCATACTATGATAAAGGCAGGCGAGAACCGCATGGAACAAGCAGCATCTATAGTCAGACAGCAGCATACCCGCAAGCTGGCCAAGCCTGAGCTTCTGGCGCCTGCCGGCAGCCTGGAGAAGCTGAAATTTGCCGTCCGCTACGGAGCGGATGCGGTTTACATCGGCGGGCAGAAATACGGACTGCGTTCCGGCGCCGATAATTTCAGCTTTGAGGAAATGCGCCAGGGGGTAGAATTCGCCTCCCGGTATGGAGCCAAAATCTATGTGGCCGCCAATATTTTTGCCCATAACGAAGATATTCCCGGCTTGGCTGATTATCTGGCCAATCTGCAGGAAGCGGGAGTGGCTGCCATTATTGTGGCCGACCCTGCTATTATTGAAACCTGCAAAAAAGCCGCCCCCAAGCTGGAGCTCCATCTGTCCACCCAGCAGTCCACCATGAACTGGAGAACGGTGAAGTTCTGGAAGGACGAGGGCGTGGACCGGGTGGTGTTGGCCCGTGAGGCGGGTTTAGAGGAAATTCTGGAGATCAAGCAAAAGGTGGACATTGAGATTGAGGCGTTTATCCACGGGGCCATGTGCAGCTCCTGGTCCGGACGCTGCGTGCTGTCCAACCACTTTACCGACAGAGACTCCAACCGCGGGGGCTGCTGCCAGTCCTGCCGCTGGAAGTACGATCTGTTTGCCGGCGCGGAGGAGGAAGGCGCCGGGGTGGCGCTGGCGGGTCCGGAGGAGCACCAGTTTACCATGGGGGCCAAGGATCTGTGTATGATCGGGCATATCCCGGAGCTGGTGGAATCCGGGGTGGACAGCTTCAAGATTGAAGGGCGGATGAAGAGCATCCATTATGTGGCCACGGTGGTGAATGCCTATCGCCAAGCCTTGGATGCCTACGTGGCCAACCCCTTGGGCTACACGCTGCGCCAGGAATGGCTGAACGAAATCCATAAGGCAGCCAACCGGCCGCTAAACACCGGCTTCTTCTTTGATGAGCCGGGCCATGAGGACCATATCTATGGTCCCGAGGAGAAAATGATCGACTACGATTTTGCGGGACTGGTGGTGGATTATGATCCCGAGAGCCAAAGCGTGGTCGTAGAGCAGCGGAACCATTTTAAACCCGGGCAGGAAGTGGAGTTCTTTGGTCCGGAGGGAAGATTCTTCACCCAGAAGGTGGAGGCTCTGACGGATATGGTCGGTATGTCTCTGGACGCCGCCCGCCATCCGCTGCAGCATGTTCGTTTCAAGGTGGAGCAGCCGGTCAAACCTTACGATATGATGCGCAAACGGAAGATGTAAAGAGTAGTCCATTTCCATAAACATGGGGATCAATTCCAGTCAATTGTAAAAACCTCCAAATTATTTTTAATTGGAGGTTTTAATTTTTTGTAAAAAAACTATAAAGGATTTGCCATAGATTTGTCGAAGAATGTAATGAGACAAGAATAAGACAGAATACATAGGATGGTGGATTCATTGAAAATTCAACTGCCTGACCCCAGAGGACTTGTCGATCGGATAAAGCAAGGACGGAAAACGCTTACAAAGGATGGGGTGGGGGAATCTTACTTGAGTAGTACGAATACTCAAATATCCATGAATCCGGCAAGGTCGGTCAGCGTCAAGCTTTTTTTAATTTTCTTTTCCTGTATTGTGCTTCTGGTGCTGGCGGTGGGACTTTTCTCATACATGCAGTCCAAAGCGATCATCAAGGATAAGGTCGCCCAGGCTACCGAAAAGACAATTCAATTAGCAGGCAGCAATACGGAGCAGGCCTTGAAGGTGTACGAAGACATTACCATGCAGATGCTGACAGACCAGGATTTCATGAAGTCGCTGCGCAATATCAGCGATAGTACCTTGAGCGCTTATGACCAGCTTCAGGCGCAGCAAACTGCCAGTACCCGGTTGGGTTCGTTCTTCTCCGGCAAGAATGATGTTTCCTCCGCCGTGCTGATCGGCATCACCGAAGACAGCAGGAATCTCGGTACGGACAGCAGCTCTGTTACGATCCGCGAGAAAGTAAGGGAGCAGGAATGGTTCAAGAAGATTGTGGAAGGGGATGGCGCCGCAGTTTGGCTGCCGACTATTCCCGAAAGCTATTGGGGCAATATCAAGAGCGTATTCGGCATGGGCCGTCTTTTGAAGGATATTCAAACCGGCAACAAGCAATATGTGCTTTTGATTGAGCTGAAGGAAAAGATGCTCCATGCGGGACTCGAGAACCTGAACAAAGAGGGAGAAGCCCCGGTAGTCATTATCGATGAAAACGGCAATCTGGTCCGTACGCCTGACCCGGCACGGGTGGGCAAGGCCTTTGATGTGACACTCAGCAGCGACGATCAGAAGCTGGGGGTAGAATCTGCAGCTAACCGCACCATCGACGGCAGGCTGACCATCTACAAGAAATTGGCTGTATCCCCCTGGATGGTGGCGACTGCCGTTCCTGTGGATGATCTGGTGAAGGATGCCGAGAAGATTTGGAACCTGACGATTATTATGGTTTTGGTTGCTATGGCTTTTGCGGTCGCCTCGGGCTTCTTCGTAGCCTGGATGGTAGGCCGGCCGCTGATCAATCTGCGGAATCTGATGCAGCAGGGCGAGCAGGGCAATCTGACCGTGCGCACACGCTTCACCAGCCGGGATGAAATCGGCCAGCTGGGCTTAAGCTTCAACCAGATGATGGAGCAGATTACCAAACTGGTTCAACAGACCAACCATTCTGCCCAAGAGGTGCTGAACAACTCCAACGTGCTGTTGAATGTTTCCAAGCAAACCGCCATTTCCGCCAAGGAAATTGCCGTAGCCACGGAGGAAATCGCCAACGGGGCTTCCAGCCTCGCGGTAGAAGCAGAGAAGGGCAATACCATCACCTACGAAATCGGCCTCAAAATGCGCGAGATGGCGAAAGCCAATGAAGAAATGAACCATGCTACCATCCAGGTGGAGCAGGTCAGCGAACGGGGCACTGTGTATATGGCAGATTTGATTGCCAAGACCAATGATACCGAGCAAATGACCCGCAATATGGTGGAAAAGGTGGATCACCTGAAGGAAAGCACCTCCTCCATCCGCAAGATCCTGGAGATGCTGAACAATATCTCCAAACAAACCAATATCCTGTCTCTGAACGCAACCATTGAAGCCGCCCGGGCAGGCGCTGCAGGCAAAAGCTTCATGGTCGTCGCCGATGAAATCCGCAAGCTGGCGGAGCAGTCCAAACAATCCATCGAGATTGTCGGCCAGATTACAGATACCATCCAGCGTGAAATCGATGAAACGGTAACTGCCTTGTCGGATGCTTACCCGGTATTCCAGCAGCAGATCACCTCCGTCAAGGAAGCGGATTTGATCTTCGGCCAGGTCCGCGGTCAAATGGATGGATTAAACGAACGGCTGAAGGGTGTCAACCTTTCTCTGGAATCGCTGGAGGAATCCCAGTCCACCCTGACCGATGCCATGAGCAATGTCAGTGCTGTATCCGAGGAATCCTCCGCGACGTCCGAAGAGGTGGCCTCCTTAAGCAACGAGCAGCTGAGTGTCAGCGAAGGTTTGGTGAAGCTGTCCGAAAGCCTGGAGTCCCTGTCTGTATCGCTGCAGGACCAACTGAAGAAGTTTACTGTATAAAACGAAATGCATACGGCTTTTGGAAACGAATGACCGTTTGCCGTCTGAAGGCAGGCTCCCCTTATCCGAGGGGGGCCTGTTTTTGTTTTGGCAGTGGAAATGTTGCCCATACTGGAGAGGAAGAGAAAACAAAGGATGATGAGGATGGATAAGCGCCGCCTGTTTTTCATCCTGCTGGGGCTTGCTGCGGCAATAGCGGCTCTGGCAGGCAGGCTTCTCTGGCTTCAGACGGTTCAGGAGGTGGAGCGGGCCTCCACTCCAGTGGATCTGGTCCGCCAGTCTGTGCTGCAGCGGGAGCAGCGGCTTTTGCTGGATTCGGGGCGCGGGGATTTCTATGACCGGAACGGGGTGCCCTTAACGGGTGAAACCTACTCGGCTCTATTGGTGTTTCCTGTTTCATTGGCAGCGTCTGTCGGCCAAGAGGAGGCCAATGCTATGGGCCGGGTGCTGGGTATAGAACCGGAAGCCTGGATCCGGTTCCGCCGGGAGCTGACGGTTCCCCGGTTCTGGACGGGCACTGCCGGGAATAAACCACTGCCCCTCTCCCCGGGCACTGCCCAGACGATCCGCAAGCTGCAGCCTGCAGCTGTAGCGGTAGTACCCTTCAAGCAGCGGTATCTTCCCCCTTATGACGCGGCGCAATTGATCGGTTACATCGGGCAGAACCCGGAGCGGGTGAAGGCGGAGTTTATGCCCATGGTGGAGGCGGGACGTCTGGCTTCGGACAGTCTGATCGGAGCAGCCGGTCTGGAAAAATCCTTTCAGCCCCTGCTGAATGGGTTGGGAGGCACTTTCCTTTCGTTGTATACGGACTCCCGCAATGAGCCGATTCCGGACATCGGCTACCGGCTTCACGCGCCGGAGAATGCCTTCTATCCCCTGAAGGTGATGACCACTTTGGACATCGGTCTCCAGAACAGATTGGAACAGCTGGCGGATGAGGCGGGTTTGAAGAACGGGGCCATTGTGGTGCTGGATGCGCAGACGGCAGATATTGCCGGTATGATCAGCCGGCCCCGCTTCGATCCGGACCGTGTTAATCCGCTGGATAAGGGCTGGGCCAATCAGGCGCTGTTAGAGGTCACACCCGGTTCTATCTTCAAAACCGTGGTAGCCGCTGCCGCCCTGGAGGCGGGTGTTGCCCGTCCCGATGAACGGTTCGAATGTAAAGGGGCCTGGGGCAAATACCATTTTACCTGCTGGAAAAAGGAGGGGCATGGTACGCTTACCTTCCGTCAGGCTTATGCCCAATCCTGCAATATTGTGTTTGGGCAAATTATGCAGCGTTTGACACCGGAGCAGGTGGAGGAAACCGCCCGGAAGCTGGGTGTCGTTGGCACAGTGGGCTGGAGCGGCAAGCTGCTGCAGGATCCGGCCTTCCGCCAGCTGGACCGGGAAGACATCGGAAAGGTCTGGACGGATGAGGCGGCGCAAAAGGATGAAGGCGCCAGGCTGCAGACGGCCATTGGACAACGGGATGTACGGTTGACTCCCCTGCAGGCAGCCAATATGGTGGTGACGCTGCTCAATGGCGGGAAGCTCCAGTCCGTCCGGGCCGTCCGGGAGGTGCGTTACCAGACGGACCGGAGGCTGGCGGACTTTCCGGCGAAGCTTCTGTCCGAAGACGGCGGCCTGTCCAAGGAAACCTCGGATACTCTGCTCCACTGGATGCAGGACGTGGTAACCAACGGCACGGGCACAGCCCTGAAGGGAGCCAGCTGGCAGCTGGCCGGCAAATCCGGAACAGCCCAGGTCCCGGAGGCAGGAACGGATTTGTACAACCAATGGTTTATCGGGTACGGTCCAGTGGAGGCTCCACGGTATGCTGTTGCAGTGGTTTCCCTGAAGCAGAAGGCAAGCGGCTCTGAGGCAGTTGTGCTGTTCCGTCAGGTGATGGATGCTTTGGCCGATTATGAAAAAAAAGGACGAAAAAAGTGACGAAGCCATGTCAGGTCCGATATACTAGGGGGTGTCTGAAAACTCCGAGGGGAGCAAATTTTAGCGAGTTTTCGTTCCAGGCAAGGCACTTGCCCGCAGGCGTACCGGGGGTACGTCAAGGGAAAGTAACGCAGTCAGGGGCGAAAAGGCGCTATAAGGTGCCCTCAAGCGAGTTTCCAGATGCGCCCTAAATGGGGTGTTCGGGTAACCGGGCAGACAAAGGAGGCAGTGGGGACCCTATGTACGTCAGAGCGTCAGAACGGAAAAAAAGGGACAGGCTCCTCCTGCTCTCTCTGTGTTTTGTATTGGCGGGAGCAGTTCTGGGGTTGACAGCCGGACCGGTGAAAGCGGCCGGAGAGCCCGCCTCTCTTCAGGCGCTGGTGGATGCGGCGGAGGAAGGCAGTGTACTCCGGGTTCCGGAGGGACGGTATGTTGGACCTGTGGTGATCCGAAAACCGCTGCATCTCCAGGGAGACGGCAAGGCCAAGGTGGTGAACGGAGCCGAAGGACCGGTGATCCGGCTGGAGGCATCCGGTGCGGAGCTGGCAGGAATCGGGATTGAGGATAACCGCGAGGATCCGGACAGCGTGGCCTTGGAGGTGGCGGGCAGCGGCAACCGGCTGAATAACCTGACGATTGCCGCCCAGGGCTTCGGCATCCGTCTCTATCAAGCCCACGAGAATATTTTGGAGAGCATACATATCGAAGGAACGACGGTCCCGAAAACCGGCCTGTCCCAGGATGATGAGCCGGTGGAACGGGGGAACGGCATCGATCTCCTGGAATCGGACCGCAATCAGATCCGGAATAACCGGATCAGCAATATGTTTGACGGGGTTTATATTGAAAAAGGGGCAGGCAACCGGATAGAGGGCAACCTGGTCACCGAATCCCGGTACGGCTACCACCTGATGTTCAGCCGGGATACGGCAATCACAGGCAATACGGGCAGCCGCAATGTGACCGGAGCCATGATTATGGCGGATGAAGGGGCGCAGGTGACGGGGAATGATTTTGCCAAACAAAGTGCCAATGCCACCGCACAAGGCATTCTGCTGTTCGATGTAAAGCGGGTACTGGTGGAGAATAACCGGGTGGAGGGCAACCGGCTGGGCATCTATGCCCAGACCCTGCGGGACACCACCATCAAGGACAACCGGTTTATGCGCAATTTTTTGGGGATTCAAATGACTGATGCGGAGGGCAACCGCCTCACCGGCAATGAGTTTGTGGCCAATGTGATTCAGGCTCAGGCGATAGCGGAACCGGGCAACATCATCGAGCATAATTTTTGGGATGATTTTGGCGGTTTGGATCTGCAAGGAGACGGCATAAGCGATTTGCCCTACCGGAGCAATTCCTTTTTCCTTAGCTTGACGGATGAAACTCCTGCTTACCAGCTGTTTTTTGGAGCGCCGGGTATGCTGTTTCTGGAGGGGCTGTTCGGCTCTGGCACCCAGGAGGATCTGGTGGACCAGGCGCCGCTGATGAAGCCGCGGGCCACTGCCGAAACGGCTGAGCCTGTGGCGGGTGGCAGATGGGCTTCCATTCTATGCGGAGCGCTTCTGCTGGCGGCCAGTGGTTTGATTTTTATTAAAGGAGGAAAAGCACAATGAAGAAAAAAACGGTATTGGTTCTGATGGTTCTGGTGTTGGCCTTGGGAGTGCTTGCCGCTTGCGGCGGGAAAACGGAGTATAAGGCTGTTGCCATTAATGAGGGTGTAGACAAATGTGAAGTCTGCCAGATGCTGATCAAGGATGACCAATATGCCACACAGATTATTTTGAAGGATCAAAAGCCATTAAAGTTCGATGATGTAGGCGATTTGTACGTATGGCTGAACAAAAACGGCCGGGACAAGGTAGGAGCCGCATTCGTCCGCGATTACTACACCAAAGAGTGGATTAACCTGGACCAGGCGGTATATGTCTATGACAAAGCCATCAAAACGCCTATGAGCTTCGGGGTGGTGTCCTTTGCCAAGGAAGCGGATGCGGACAAGTTCATGAAAGAAGAGGGCGCAGGCAAAAAAATGACGGCCAAGGAGCTGGACAGCCATGATTGGGCTCATTCCATGGGAGGCGGCCACGGCGGCATGTAAGCCATAGCCGTAAGCCGGGAAGGCTCTGACAAGATCAACGGCAAGGGAAGTGCGACAAAAATGAAATGGCTGATTATCGCCCTGCGTGAGATTAAACTGGGAATGCGCAATCCGTGGGCATATTCCTTTATGGTGCTGTTCGCCTGCTTTACGTTGGCAATTGTCCTGATCCAGTCCCATTCGGGGCTGGAGGGATACACCCATGGTACGGGCAGCCTGCTGAACCTGATATTGTATTTGCTGCCCCTGATGACCCTGCTGCTGGGCTCTTTTGCGGTAACTGCAGAGAAGGAGGAGGGCGGGTGGCGGCTGTTATCCGTGTATTCCTTGTCCGGCTGGCAATTATTGCTTGGGAAATATGTTGGTTTGTGTCTTGTGATGTTCACTGTGGTGGGGGCCGGTTTTGGCCTCTCCGGTCTAATCGGGGGTATCCTCGGCAGGAACTTTTCGCTATCCTTGCTGGCGTTTTTTTACTTTTCATCCCTTGCGCTGGTGTTTATCTTTTTGGGTGTGGCCGTATTGGCCGGTGCGCTTGCGCGGGGCCGCTGGCATGCTCTGACCATCAGTGTGGGCATCTGGTTTGTGCTGGTGCTGGCCTGGCCGACGTTATTGATCGCCGTGCTTGGTTTTCTGCCGTACCCGGCAATTAAACCGGCCCTGCAGGTGCTGTCCTTCCTGAATCCGGCGGAAATGGTGCGGATTTTTATGGTAACGCGGATGGGCGGCGGCGCAAGCTTCGGTCCCGAATACGCGGGCTGGATCGGATGGATGCAGGGGGCCGAGGGACTGGCGGGATTTGCCGGAGCCGGATTGGCGTGGATCGCCTGTACGCTGCTGGCCGGCACTCTGGTCTGGGAGAGGAGACGGTACGAATGACGGTATTGGAGCTGGACGGGGTCAAAAAGGATATCCGCGGCCGGACGGTGGTCCAGCCAGTAGATTACCTGCTGCCTGCCGGACAGGTGCTGGCACTGTGCGGCGGCAACGGTGCGGGCAAAAGCACCGTTCTGCGGATGATCGCCGGCATTACGGAGTCTACTGTCGGGACGGTACGGCTGGGCGGGCGTACCTGGAAGGAGGACCGGCCGGGCTGCTCTGCCCTGATCGGTTATATGCCGGATGATTTCCAATTCGGCCAAGCACTGACTGCCGGTGAGACGCTGGAGTTTTACGCCGCCCTGCGGGGGCCGGCTGCCCGGAAGCGTGTGGAGGCGGTGCTGGAGGAGGTAGGGCTAACCTCTGTGCGCCATGCCAAGGTGTCCACCTTCTCCAAAGGCATGCGGCAGCGGCTGCTGTTTGGCCAGGCCCTTCTGGGGGAGCCGCAGCTCCTGGTGCTGGATGAACCTACCAACGGGCTGGACCCTTATTGGCTGCAGGCCTTGGCAGAGCTGATCAACCGGAGGAAGGCTCAAGGGCAGTCGGTGGTTTTTTCCACGCATCAGCTGGAGACAGCGGAATGGACGGCGGACCATGCCATTCTCCTTCATGAGGGGCGAATCAGCATGGCCGGGCCTATGGAGGAGTTCCGCAGCCGGTTCGGGGAGAATGGGCTCTCCAAAGCCTTCGCCCACTTCCTGCGCGAGCCGGATAAGCGGGCTGAATAGTGCAGGCATGGACCAAGTTATTCAGAGGGGCGGCCCTCAAATCGGCTGTGCCGATTTCGAGGCTATCATAACTTATCTGGCCTGCGGCATGGACCAAGTTATTCAGAGGGG
Source organism: Bacillota bacterium (assembly GCA_023388055.1). GTDB lineage: Bacteria > Bacillota > Bacilli > Paenibacillales > NBRC-103111 > Paenibacillus_AR. The sequence goes on from JAEWGW010000027.1 coordinate 183,033, forward strand.
GATACTCACATGAAAACGTGGAGGTTTGGACGGTCTTTTATGCGTCTGCTGCTGGTGGCCGGAATTGGGGGGCTGCTGGCTCTTGTGGCCGGGTGCGGCACCACATCGGCTCCTGCACCCGGAGTGGATCTGAATCCGTACACCATCGATTTTTCGGCGGACCCTTCGGTTCCCCGGATCGGCTCTCCGGTTACGTTGGAGGTGAAGGTCAACGGACGGGAGAAGCTGTCGAAACGGGCGGAGGTCTATTTTGACCTGAAGAAGAAGGATTCTACGCTGGAGCTGGAGATTAAGGGAGAAAACAAGGGAGAGAATCGCTTCGCCGGTTCGTATACCTTCAAGGAAGCGGGTTTTTATGATGTGTCCATCCATGTGGTCACCAGTACTGCCCACCAGACCGAGGTCAGGCAGCTGGAAGTGAAGCCTTGAACCTCGGGGAGCAGGAAAAATGGGCATAACGGCCATTGTTCTTCACAATAGCGGATTCTGCTAACCACGCCTCTGCTAACCGGTCGTCAGCTAACCACCTCATACCTGAAGCTCCATCCGGCAACAAACCGGATAAGGAGCTTTTTATGTTTCTCTGACTAGGAGAAGGAACATTTTATGACAAAATTCACTCTTTTTCTGATATGATGATCTAAAATAGATTTTTAATTGGAGTTGGAGGGCTATTATGAAAATACTGGGAAAGTCTGGGCGGAGCGGACGCCGTTTCCGCTTCAGTCTGCAATGGAAGACCATTCTCGTTTGTGTGCTGCTTTTGGTGACCCCGGGTTTTACCATCGGTTATATCGGCTTCAATACCGCCAAGTCGGAGATGGATAAGCTGGGCGAAGCCGCCTTGAAGCAAAATGTAGACATGACCATCCAACTGATCGATGCTTACCAAAGTATGGTGGACAAGGGTGCGCTAACGCTGGAGGAAGCCCAGGAGCAGGTGCGCAGCCGCACAGTAGGTCCTAAGAAGGCTGACGGAAAAACACGGGAGATTGCCCATAAAATCGGAGAGCACGGCTATGCATTTGCCATAGATGCCAAAGGTATGGATGTGATGCATCCCAACCGGGAAGGCGAGAATCTGTGGGACTCCAAGGACTCCGACGGCGTTCTGTACATACAGGACATTATCCGTACGGGTGAAGGGGAAGGCGGGTTTACCTATTACAGCAACCCCCTTCCAGGCAAGGAAGAAGCCGCCCCGAAGGTGACCTATTCCAGAAGCGAGCCCCATTGGGGATGGGTTGTGGCCGCAGGATCTTATCTGATGGATTTTAATGCAGGGTCCAATAAAATCGGGGATATGATGCTGATTGTGCTGGCGTTGTTTACCGTGGCAGGGTCTGCAGCGGCAGCCTGGTATGCCCGGCATATTGCCAGACCCATCCGGCAGATCACCGGCCAAGTGGAGGAAATGGCGGGCGGGAACCTGCAGCTGCCGGAGCTGAGAGTCAAAAACCGCGATGAGGTGGGACGACTGGCGGAGCATTTCTCCGTTATGAAGGAGCAGCTCCGGGGACTGATCAGCCATGTATCCACATCCTCCCTGCAAGTAGCAGCTACAGGGGAGGAGCTTTTGGCAGGCAGCGGGGAAACCAGCCGGGTCGCCGAGCATATCGCCCATTCGATCCAGGAGGTGGCGGAGGGAGCCCAGCTGCAATCCGGCATCATTGACGAAATCAGCCAGCTGACCCGTTCCGCTAACGATAGCGTCGCCAGAATCAGCCAAGGCTCGGAATCCGCCGCCCAAGCCTCTGCCCAAGCGGCCGTTACAGCTGACCAGGGCACACGGGCTATGGTGGAGACTATGGATAATATGACCCTGATCAAGGACAAGATTATGGGCATCGAAAAAACAGTGAGGCTCCTGGAAGAAAAGTCCGGCGCCATCGGCGAAATCCTCGGTCTGATCACAGCCATCGCTTCCCAGACCAATATTCTGGCCTTGAATGCGGGGATTGAAGCCGCCAGGGCGGGAGAGCAGGGCAAGGGTTTCGCTGTGGTAGCCGCCGAGGTGAAGAAGCTGGCGCTGCAGACAGGCAGTGCCTCAGAGGAAATCGGCGCATTGATCGCAGAGATCAATGGGGAGATTGCCCAGGCTGCAACCGCAACCCGGGAGGAGGTTGCAGCGGTTACCGCCGGTATGGAGCTGGCCTCCGCTGCCAGCAGCTCCTTCCGGGATATTCTGGGGGCTGTGGAGGCTGCTGCAGAGCATTGCCGAACAGCTGCCGACGCCTCAGCTGACGTTTCTGTCCGCATGGACGGTCTGGCTGCGGCGGTGGAGCAAATCTCCGCCATCTCCGCAGAAGCAGCCGGCCAATCCCAGAATGTGGCCGCGGCAGCCCAGGAGCAGAACGCCTCCATGGAGGAGGTTGCGGCCGGAGCGCAGCAGCTTTCCCAGATGGCGGATGAGCTGCAAAAATTGGTATCTTTTTTCAGGGTAGATGGATAAAGCATGGTTTCCGCCGTCGAAAAATGGTATAGTACTAGAAGTGCGGCAAAACGCTGCTATCCATGAATGGACAATAGGGGGACACGAAAATAATGGAAGACAACAACAGAAAAAACGACGGTTTGGAGCAGGATGGCAATCAAGCCGGAAGCACTCCGGAAGAGAACCAAACCGCCGAACAAGCTGATCGTGAACAAGCTTTCCCAACCGTAGGGGATGAATTCGGACCGGAGGCCTTTGCGGATGATCCTGCTGAAGAGAGAGTGGAGGCAACTGCCGTTGCCGCAGCCGCTCCCGCCAAGGCCAATCCCTTGCCCTGGTTCCTGTTCGCCATCACCCTGGCTGCTTTGGCAGTGGTTCTGTACCTGGGCCAAACAGGCAAAGCCGGTGTCAGTGGTGCAGCTGCTACCGTAAACGGCGAGAAGGTAACCAAGCAGGAGCTCTACGACGCCATGTACAAGCAGGGCGGCCAAGCCACTCTGGACAGCCTGATTTCGGAGAAGCTGGTTACCCAGGAAGTGGACAAGGCCAAGGTGAAGGTGGATGAAGCGGCGATTGAGGCTGAGCTGGCTCAGATCAAGACCCAATTTCCGGATGAGGCCCAGTTCAACAGCGCCATGGAGCAAAGCGGCTTTACGCTGGATTCCCTCAAGGCCGAGATCCGCAAGAACCAGGAGATCAGCAAGATCTTCGAATCCAAGATGGATCTGTCCGACGCCAAGCTGAAGGAATACTTCGACAAAAATGTGGAGCAATACAACAGTCCGGAACAGCTTATGATCTCCCATATCCTGGTGGAGAAGCAGGAGGATGCCGATAAGATTCTCGCTGATCTGAAGGGTGGCGCAGATTTTTCCGCAGTGGCTAAGGAAAAGTCCACCGATACGGGCAGCAAGGATAACGGCGGCTCCTTGGGCAGCTTTATCTCCCGCGGACAAGGTTTGGATCAAGCCTTCGAGGATGCGGCGTTTAAGCTGAACAAGGGTGAAATGAGCGGCGTAGTCCAATCCTCCTTCGGCTTCCATATCATTAAGGTGATGGACAAGAAGGAAGCGGTTCAGGCCAACTTCGACAAACAGAAGGAAGATGTGAAGAAGAACATGGTTGGCGAAGAGGTGCAAACCAAGGGCGCTGAATGGCTGGAGAACCTGAAAAAGGACGCCAAAATCGAAAAGCTGTAAGGCAATTCCAATACAATACCGCATCCCGCCAGCACGGTCACCCGGCCGCTGCAGGCGGGGTGTTTTTTTTCTGCATATCTGCTGCTGGCAAAAGCAGCTGCTGCGGTCACTCTGGACTGCTGCCAATGGGGCGGCCGTTGGAAACTGCGCTCAACATATGTTACCATTTGAAAATAGAGTAGAATTCTGCGATAAGGAGGTAGCGCCCTTGACTGGACTCAACAAACAGCCTATTATCACGATCTGTTCGGATTCTGTGGGCGAAACCGCCGAAGCGGTGGTGAAAGCCACAATCCGCCAGTTTGACCTTCGCAATGCCAAAATCAAACGGTACAGCCATGTGCTGACGGAAGCGGAAATCCGCGATATCGTCGGCGAGGTGGCCGCAAACGGCGGCTTGATCGCCTACACCCTGGTGCAGCCGGACCTGCGGGAGCTGATCCGGGAGGAGAGCCTGCGGCTTGGCGTCCGCACAGTGGATGTGATGGGACCGATGATGCAGGCCTTTATCGAATCCTTCGACGGCTCGCCCACTCGAAAGCCGGGTATGCTGCACCAGATGGACGATGATTATTTCAGACGGGTGGAGGCCATCGAATTTACGGTCAGCTGTGACGACGGCCGCGATCCCCGGGCACTGCTCAACGCGGATATTGTTCTCATCGGCGTATCGCGGACCTCCAAAACACCCCTCAGCATGTTTCTGGCGCATAAGGGCTATAAGGTGGCCAATCTGCCCCTGATTCCCGAGGTGAAGCCGGCGGCGGAGCTGTTCCAGATCCCTCCGGGCAAAATCGCCGGGCTGATCATGGACCCGGAGAAGATGCTGAAGATCCGTGTGGAGCGGCTGCGTGCCTTGGGCCTGACTGCCGGAGCCAAATACGCCAACATGGAGCGGATTACCTTTGAGTTGAATTATGCCAAGAAACTGATGGAGCAGCTGGGCTGTCTGACCATCAACGTCTCGGACAAGGCGATTGAAGAGACGGCGGGAATTATTCTGGAGCATTTGTAGGAAGGGGACAAAAGCGGATGATTTTTCTCCGTAGAGAGACATTCAAGCAATACCTGCAGCTTTACCCTGTGACCAGCGCCATTCTGGCAATTATCGCGGTGCTGTTCGCGGCAATGGAGATCACGGGCAGCTCCACTGATGCCATTACGCTGCTGGATTTCGGCGCTATGTACAGCAACAGCGGTGAAACACATGAATGGTGGAGATACATAAACTCCATGTTTTTGCACATCGGTTTTTCCCATGTGCTGTTTAATGCTTTTGCCCTCTATGTTTTCGCTCCTCCCCTGGAGCGGCTTCTGGGGAAATTCCATTATGCGGGATTTTTCCTGCTTTCGGGCTTGGTGGGTAATGCCTTCAGTATGCTGTTCACCGAACCCCCGTTTATTGCTGCAGGGGCATCCGGCGCCATCTATGGGATTTACGCCGCGTATGTGTACCTGGCCATATTCCACCGGCATGTGCTGGATGAAGGCACCCGTTCAACAGTAATTGCGATTGTGGTCATGGGTGGAATCACCTCCTTGATTATCCCCAATGTGAACATCTTTGCCCATTTGGGCGGTTTTGTGGCCGGTTTTGTCTATTTCGCCGTGCTGACCCGCCGGTTAAGACGCCGGAGTCAGAGGTAGGATAACCCGGCTGGACTTCGGCTCGGGACAAAAGGCTCCGCCGAAACAATTGATTCCGCTCTGCGGCCCTCTAACGGAACTGACGGGCTCTTAGAAGGGAAAATCGGCAGAATCCCAATTTTAACGGAACTCTGCGCCCGTTAGAGGAAGAAAGTGCCAGAAAGTGAAGCCAACAGACCAGCTAACGGCTTCTCAGTTCCGTTAAAAGTCAAACATGCGGGTTTTGGGCGTCTAAGGGCTTCTGAGTTCCGTTAGATCCGGCGGGCCGCGCCAGCAAGCAGCATCGAACAGCAAGACAAGTCCGCAACAATCATAAAAAAGCCTGTTTACGGAAAAAGACGACTCTTTTCCGCGAACAGGCTATTTGGCGCTATTTGTACGTAATGGAAACGTTGTTTGAAACAGGCGGCAGGCGTTCAGCACATATACTCCACCCTGCGGTGCAGAGACACATTGTCCCCGTAAGTGCTGCGGAGGGTCTGGAGCAGATCCACCATCATCCAGTACATTTCCCTGGGACGCTGGTTGGCAGGCTTGACGGTGTCGATCCGCACGCCATTCACAACTACATCAAGAACGATCATTACGCGTCACGACCTTTCCATGAGCTATCGTTTTGAGTAGACTATAACACAAATGGATAGGCCGTGTAAAAATATTTAATCAATTCAGATTATTAATTTTTTGTTTACGCCCAGCTTACGCCCCTTGAAGGGTCTCGTGGATGGCAGCGGCGGCTTTTTTGCCTGCGCCCATAGCCAGAATGACCGTTGCCGCACCTGTCACCACATCCCCGCCCGCATACACCCGGGGTTTGCTGGTTTCCATAGTGGATTCCTCTACGATGATCCCGCCCCAGCGCTGGGTGGAGAGGCCCGGGGTTGTGGAGCGGATCAGCGGGTTGGGGCTTTGGCCGATGGCGATAATTACCGTATCCAGCTCCAAACCGAAGAGGCTGTCCGCCTTCTCCACAGGAATGCGGCGGCCGCTGGCATCGGGTTCGCCCAACTCCATCTCCACACATTCCATGCCGGTAACCCAACCGTTTTCGCCGGTGATCCGAACCGGGTTTACCAACAGCTTGAATTGTATGCCTTCTTCATGAGCATGATGGATTTCCTCCCGGCGGGCGGGAAGCTCCTCCATGCCTCTGCGGTACACGATGGAAACCTCCTCGGCACCCAACCGCAAAGCAGTACGCGCCGCATCCATAGCCACATTGCCGCCACCCACCACAGCCACCTTTTTGCCGATGCGGACAGGGGTTGGGCTGTTGGGAAAGTCATAGGCCTTCATCAGATTGACGCGGGTCAAAAACTCATTGGCCGAATACACGCCGTTTAAGTTTTCGCCGTCAATGCGCATAAACCGGGGCAGTCCTGCGCCGCTGCCTACGAATACAGCCTGGAAGCCGTCCTCGAACAGCTCATCCACAGTGATGGAGCGTCCCACCACCACATTGCGCTCAATATTGACGCCGAGGCTGACTACCTTCTCGATTTCCTCCTCCACCAGGGACTTGGGCAGGCGGAACTCGGGGATGCCGTACATCAGCACACCGCCCAAGGCGTGAAGGGCTTCGAACAGCGTAACCTCATAACCCAGCTTGGCCAGATCACCGGCGCAGGTCAGACCTGCGGGGCCGCCGCCTACCACTGCCACTTTGCTGCCGTTGGCAGGCATAGCAGGCTCCTCCGGCAGCTTGTGGACCATGCCGTAGTCGGCAGCAAACCGCTCCAGGCGGCCGATGCCCACGGGCTCGGCTTTTTTGCCGCGGATGCAGCTTCCTTCGCATTGGGATTCCTGCGGGCACACCCGTCCGCAAACGGCAGGCAGATTATTCTCTTGCTTGATAATCCGGTAGGCGCTTTCGAAATTCCCGGCGGCGATTTCACCGATGAAATCCGGGATAGGCACATTCACCGGGCAGGCATTCACACACGGCTTATTCTTGCATTGCAGACAGCGGGTAGCTTCCTCCATGGCCTGCTCGGGTGTATAGCCCAAGGCCACCTCCAGGAAATTCCTCCCCCGCACCAGAGGCGGCTGCTCAGGCATGGCTACCTTCACCGGGCTCATGTTCGCTCTAGGCATTCTCCCTCACGCTCCTCTTCCGATACGGCAGGCATGGGCTTCCATTTCCTTGTACATGCCTTGTCTGCGTATACATTCATCAAAGTCAACCAGAAGACCGTCAAAATCCGGACCGTCCACACAGGCAAACCGGGTTTCCTCACCCACGGTGACCCGGCAGCCGCCGCACATGCCCGTACCGTCGATCATAATCGGATTGAGAGATACCCCCGTAGCAATCCCCAAGGGTTTGGTAATGTCCACAACCGCCTTCATCATGGGCAAAGGACCGATGGCGATCACCTCGTCGTAAACATGGCCATTATGTAAAAGCTGCTTCAGAATATCCGTCACAAAACCCTGGATGCCGCAGGAGCCGTCATTCGTCGCCATATAGAGCTGGCCGCAGAAGGCTTCGAATTCCTTCTCCAGAATAATCAGATCCTGGCTTCTTCCTCCCAAAATGACATCCACCTCAGCTCCGGTTTCTTTCCACTTGCGGAGCTGGGGGTACAGAGGCGCCGCACCTACACCGCCGCCGATGCCGAGAATCCGCTTCTTGCCGGGATGGATATCCGCGGGGCGTCCCAAGGGACCGGCAAAATCCGAGATGCCTTCGCCAACGGCTTTCTCCGCCAACCGGGTGGTGGAATAGCCTACGATTTGATAGATAATGGTTACCGATTGCCGTTCCCGGTCATAATCCGCGATGGTCAGGGGAATACGCTCCCCGCCTTCCTCCACCCGGACCATCACAAATTGCCCCGGCTCGCATTTGCGCGCTACATACGGCGCATGCACGACCAGAAGCTCGACAGCATCGTTCAGCTTGCGCTTTTCAAGTATCGTGTACATGTTGGCTCTCCTTCTCAATCGAATACTTCTTCCATTATAGCGTCTTCCATCCGGCTCGATTGTTGGCGACTATGTATATTTCATGAAAAAAAAGGATAAAAAAACCCTCCGGTGCAACTGGAGGGTTAAGGCTCGGACAGGTTTTTGACCTTGCCTTGGAATTGCGGCAGGCTTAATTGATCGAAAGCGGCGAAGCCGCCGTTGGCCAGCAGGGCGACGGATTTTCCGTTATACACCGGATAGAGTCCCTGCCAGATGCCGTTTAAGGTATAATAATCCGTTCCCCCGGCTCCGGCTTTCCGCAGAAAAAAGACGTAATCGCCAGGTTCAAGAGGACCGGTATAGGTTTTGTTCAGAGGGTTCGCCGCATCCGGCAAAGGCTCCACCCCGGAGGTCAGCAGCTTAATGGGGGAAGCCGCGGAGCCTTTCCAGACGGCTTGTACGCGGATACGCTGAACATAGTGGACAATGCGCTTTCCGGTGACTTCCCGGCCGGTAGGGTAATTCTCCTGCCCGTCCTCCAGATGCCCCTGCACAATTAAATCGGCGCTTTGGGCCAGTGACTTTTCCGAGGTGGCCGGTTGCACAGGCACTGGAATTCCACCGGGCTGGGGTGCGGCCGCAGCGGAAGGCGGAACTGCCAAGATTGCAGCCGCTATGGAGATATGTACAGAGAGCCGCTTCCACGGCTGCAGGAGCCTCTTTTTCATACAACGAATCCTTTCACTCATCCGTAATCAATACACGGGTTTTCAGCGGGATATGCCGGTACAGGTATTCCACATCCTTGTTGCGCATACGGATGCACCCGGAGCTGGCGGATAACCCGATGGACCAGGGACGGTTCGTGCCATGAATACCGTATTTATAACCTCCGTCTATGCTTAACCCCATCCAGCGGGTGCCCAGCGGATTATCGGGATGTCCGCCGGCGATTTTTTTGCGCATATAATAAGGCTTGTGGACCTTGGTCACGATCCGGAATTCTCCCTCCGGTGTGAGATCCCCGCGTCCGGTGGCAACCGGGAACGTGTACAGCACCTGGCCGTTCATCACAACCTGAAGCTGATGCCTCTTTTTGTGGATAGCCAGATACAGCTCTTCCTCTCCCACAATGGGGGCACGGGGAGCCATTGGGGCCATCTCTTCCAAACGGGCGGCATCCTGGACAGGATCGGCTTGGGCGGACGGAACATTCCATATAAGCAATAAACACAAGGCCGTAACAAAGAGGACTAAAGGAACCAACCTGGTTGTGCGCAATTACATTCACCTCCACGTTAGCCTGTGCAGGAAACCTTCCGCCCATTCATACAAAAACCCCCGCAGATGAAGGCGGGGGACGGAATTATTCGATGCGGGGGCTCTATTGGGAGAGCCATTCCAGAACCTTGACGGCATTGTCCTTCTTGTTGGCATTCACCCGGATCAGGGCGATTTTCTCCACATCAGGGAGCTTCAATTCCTTAACGGCCGGATGGTTGGAGACATCGATCCCCGACCATACCGTCTCACCTGTATCCGATTCGCCGGTGCGGCGTTTCTCCTGGGGAACGGAGGCAAGGGAAGGGATGTTATCTAACCGGAGGAAAGCCCCTTGTTTGCTGAATCTGGCGTAGTTGGTTTTGTCCATAATGTAGATATCCGCCTTGTCCGCGGCCATGGAGATAATCGCCTTCTGCATCATGGCCATGCCATACTCATCCTTGGGATCTGTCGGCGAATATTGGTTGACGATATGGATATCCTTCCAGTCGGTCATCTGCTCCAGGGTTTTTACCTCGAAGCTGTCCAGCTCTCCCTGGATCTGATAGTCCGTGAAAAAAGTCACCTTCAAATCCGCCCGTTCGATTCTTTTTTCCTCACTGCGGTTCTGGATGATGCTGGAGGCGGTGAAAAATACGATGAGCACAGCGGCGATGGTCCCGATAATATGCCAACGGTAATATTCATAGACGTACTCGATTTTACCGAAGGTTTTGTTCTTGGGCTCCTTCTTGCGGATCTCTTCCTCAATGGCAATCCCTTTAATGAAGTTATACGCTTTGGTAATCTCATCCATAGAGGGCGCATCGGACTTTTCCCCTGCCGTCTGCTTCTTGCTTCGGAGCAGGAGCACCGTATACCGTTTTTCTACGTCCTCATCTGTCGCATTCTCATCCAAACCCAGCAATGCGTAGGCCTTTTTTGTGTCCATCATGCTCTTCTAGATCCTCCTGACATGTAATTAACCTTGGTCCGGCAGCCCGGCCAGGAAAGCAGCAGCTTCCTTCAGCGTGGCAACGGGGACCAGCTTCATACGGGTGGAATAACCTTGGAGGAAAGCCTCGGCCTCCTTCTGGTTGCCGTCGCTTGCCAGCACATCCTTGGGGCACAGGAAGTAGGCTGCACCTTCCCGGCTGGCGGCAACCAGCTTGTAGCGGATGCCCCCGATCTGCCCCACATTGCCTTTGGCATCAATGGTGCCCGTACCGGCTATTTTGAGCCCGCGGGTATAATCCTTCTGCTCCAGCTTGGACACAATGTCCAGCGTCAGCATCAGTCCGGCGGAGGGGCCGCCGATGTCATCCAGCTTGAATTTGACCGAAATATCGGGGAGCGCTTTCCTCACCGGAGAGAAATAAAATCCGATGCCCGCTCTGGAGGCTCCGCCGCCGTCATCCAGCTTCACAAGGGTCACGGATTCCTCCAGTGTTTTTTTGCCCCGTTGAACCTGGACCTTCACCGCATCCCCGGGCTTGCGGCTTTTCAGTTGAAGCGCCAGCTCCTCGGAGTTGCGGATCGGCTTGCCTTCGATGCCTGTCACAATATCGCCTTCATGAAGCTTGCGCGAAGCCAGGGTATCCTTCAGGAAGGAGCGGATGATAACGCCGGTTTCCTCCACTTGAAGAGGCTTGTTCAAAAAGTCGTAAGCCGCCATGACAGCGCTGGCCTCCGAGTCCACACGCATCCATTCCGTTAATTGGTTATACGCGTCAACATCGGAGACGTTCCCGATGGCCTGCTCCACTGGAACGGTTTCCGTATATTTCTCCTTCACCCTGACAAAGGCATATTCCAGAATGCTCGGTTTAATATGCTGGAGGACGGTGGTAAAGAGAAAATCCCCTTTTTCCTGCCAATCCGAGCCCTCTATACTGACCCTGGTTTTCACCGCCTCCGCCGACCCCGGTGTTTTCACGAAATAGGGGAGCGGGTAAAACAGCAAAAATCCCAGAATGGCTGCCAAAGCCACTGTACCCCCAAGCCGGGCCTTGCTCCAGGAGGACCTGTTGTTGGACATGCGCGTTACCTCGTTAGTGGATTTTACCTAATCATAACGGGTTTGGAGAGCGGATTCAATCCTTCATCTCTTGGTCCGGGCCGGAGGCCGGATAAGAGGTGAATGCTTCGGATTTTGGCAGGGCCAAAATTGAAGGAAATCTGTTCATCTCCAATGTGGCCCGGAGGCCGGATAAGGGTTGGATATTACGGAGATACGGCTGCCGCGAAACGGAAAATTTGCAAAAAGGAAGGATCCGGGTGGAAACCGAAGGAAACCCGGAAAATTTACCCGGTGCATCCAGTTAAGGGGATAAGAGCCCTCCCAGGCCCGGCTATCCGCCGATAGTTCAGGTTGAACGGAGATTCTGTTTTCCGTCTTGGTGTTATAATAGAAACAGGTGCACTTTTCCAAGTTTATGAGGGATACGGAAAAGAGGACGCCGAATTATGTATGACGGGAGGACAAGTTTATGTTCGTCAAGCTTCAGGCAGAACCGCGCAGCACGTTCACGAAATCGGCCAAATCCGAATTGCGTAAGGCGGGGCGCGTTCCCGCTGTTGTGTACGGCAAGAAATTTTCCGGCACCCCGATTACGGTTAATGAAAAAGAGGTACAGCAGATTTTGAGCACACGTCCCAATACTCTGATTGAGCTGGAGGTAGAGGGGGAGTTCCGGGATACCGCCGTTATCCGGGAAATCCAGCGGGACAGCTTCAACCGCAGGATTCTATCCTTGGCCTTCCACCAGGTGACCCGCAATGAGCCGGTCCGGGTGAGTGTGCCGCTGGAGCTGATGGTAACTCCTGAGGATAAGGAGCTGGAGGTGCAGTTTCTCCATTACGAGCTGGAGGTCCATTGTCTGCCGGATCAAATTCCGGGGGTGCTTCAGGTGGACCCGGAGCCGCTGCGCCAGGGACGGGCTTTGCTGGTAGAGGATATTCAGCTGCCGGAGGGTGTGAAGACGCTGCTGCCCCCTGATGAAGTAGTGGTGACCATTCTGAATGTGGCTGTGCCGCAGGCTCCGGTGGAGAGTGAGGAAGAGGTCACAGCGTAAGGGCTGTGAATGATGCTATCATACGATGAAGATAAGCGCGCTGCTTGTTTCCTCCGGGAGACAGGCGGCGTTTTAATTTATGACATGAAATTACGCTTGGTGTTCCGCGAACCTTCTATTATAATGATAATGATATTCATTATTAGCTGTTGGAAAGGAAGACCAGTATGTCAGTGGCACGAAACACAGCCTATGAACCGGCAAACACAGCGGCTGCCTTGCGGTCAAAGCCCGGGGCCGCTTCTTTGATTCTGACGGCAGGCCTTGCCGTTCTGCTGTTGGGAATGGCAGCCTCCATCTCCTTCGGTGTGGCGGATATTGCCTGGAGCACCGTATGGGAAGCGGTATTGCATTACAATCCAGATTTGCCTCAGCACCAAATCATTCATGAAATCCGGCTGCCCCGTGTGTTGGGTGCGGCATTGGTTGGAGCATCCTTGGCTGTAGCGGGGGCTATCATGCAGGGGGTTACCCGCAATCCCATGGCGGATTCGGGGCTTCTGGGACTCAATGCCGGAGCCGGACTGGCAATGGCCATCTGTATGGCGATGTTTCCTGGACTTCCTTTTATGTACATGATCCTGTATGCTTTTATGGGAGCGGGGCTGGGTGCAGGCACGGTTTTTGGGCTAAGCTCGGCGGGGCGTGGAGGAATGACGCCCATCCGGCTGGTGCTGGCGGGAGCTGCTGTCAGTGCTCTTCTGGCTGCGTTGAGTGAGGGGATTGCCCTCTATTATAGGATCGGACAGGATCTGGCCTTCTGGTTTGCGGGCGGGGTTGCGGGCATCAAGTGGCTGCAGGTGGAAACCATGCTCCCTTGGATGGCGGCTGCTTTGGTGGGGGCTCTTCTGCTCTCCAAGTCCGTCACGCTGCTTAGCTTGGGCGATGATGTGGCAATGGGCTTGGGCCAGCGGACGCTCTTGGTGAAGGCGGCAGCGGCTGTTATTGTGATTGTGTTGGCCGGCGCCTCCGTCTCCGTGGCGGGTGCGGTAAGCTTCATCGGTTTGGTGGTGCCCCATGTGACCCGGGCGTTGGTTGGGGTGGATTACCGCTGGGTGATCCCCTGCTCGGCGGTGCTGGGGAGTTTGCTCATGACGCTTGCCGATTTGGCGGCACGGATGGTGAACCCTCCGGTGGAAACGCCGGTAGGGGCCATTATTGCCTTGCTGGGTGTGCCCTTCTTCCTGTATCTAACCCGTAGAGACGGGAGGGGAGGAGCATGAGTGTGCTGAATAACGGCGGGGGCAAAACAGCCTCCTTGTATGAAGGCCAGCGGCGCCGGCTTGGACGGGCTTTGGCGGTGAGCGGCATTTTGGCGGGACTGGTGCTGGTGGTTTTCGCCATCAGTCTGAATGCCGGGCAAACCCGGATGCCTCCCTTGGATGTGCTGAAAACCCTTCTGGGCCAGGGTACGGAGAAGCAGGCCCTGATTCTGTTTCAATTCCGCTTGCCCCGTATGGTAATTGCCGTGCTGGTGGGGGCGGGTCTGGCGGTAGCCGGGTGTGTTTTCCAGGCGGTGTTCCGCAATCCGCTGGCCGACCCCGGTCTGGTCGGGGTGAATGCGGGAGCGAGCCTGGCTGTGCTGGTGTTTGTGGCGTTTTTTTCGACTGCTGCTGCGGCACCGGTGTTTTTACTGCCGTTTCTGGCGTTTGCGGGAGCTGGCGGGGCGGCAGCTCTCATCTTCCTGCTGTCCTATAAACGGGGCAGGGGATTGTCGTCCACCCGTCTGATTCTTACGGGCATTGCGGTTGCCGCAGGCCTCCATGCGGCTATTATTGTGCTGACCCTGCGGATCGATCCGGCGAAATATCAATTTGCCGCTACGTGGATGGCCGGAACCATCTGGGGCAGCAACTGGAGGTTTGTGGTTACGCTGCTTCCATGGCTGGTGGTGCTGGTGCCGTTTGCCTTGATTAAAGCCCCCGTGCTGAATATGCTCAGCCTGGGGGATGATACCGCCACGGGTCTGGGTGTAGCGGCTGGGCGCCAGCGGGTGCTGCTGCTGTCCGCTGCGGTGGGCATCGCCGGCGCGTGTGTGGCGGTATCCGGGGGCATCAGCTTCGTGGGGCTGATCTGCCCCCATCTGGCCCGTTCGTTGGTCGGGCCCCGCCACCAGCAGCTGATTCCCGCGGCTGCGCTGACGGGCGCGCTGCTGCTGCTGACGGCGGATACACTGGGCCGCGTGATTCTGCAGCCGGCGGAGGTGCCTGCCGGGATTGTGGTGGCGGTGATCGGCGCGCCGTATTTTCTGTACCTGTTGGCCAAGGCCAGGAGCTGAGGCGGGAGCGGGTGTGGAGTGGGATGAGACAACGGAACAAGATCCGGGTGATGCACGCTGCTCGTAGGTAACCTTGCTGGTTCCCCTGAACGGTGTGTTTTCGGATCTAACGGAAGCAGCAGCCGCTATTCGGCGAAAATGAGGGAGTTGGAGAACCTAACGGAAGTGAGCGCCGCTATTCGCCCGGAAATGGGCAGGAACAAGGCCAAATGAGGGAAATAGCGGCTCTGGCCGCCGTTAGAATTTTCGCTGCGGCGATTTGGGGCAAATAGTGGCTGTGACCGCCGTTAGAATCCCTCATGGTCTTGCGAATTCGGGGCCGGGATTTTGACCTGGGAAAGCCACGCGAAAGAATGCGAAGCAAGCTTTGTCCCCGGGCCAAGCTTAGCGAATGCTTACGAAGTAAACTTTGCCCGTATATGGAAAAGTTCTCAGGAGGGAATGTGTTGCTGCGTCAGTTCTTTGCCTATTACCGGCCTTACCAAAAGCTGTTTATCCTGGATTTTTCCTGTGCCGTAGTGGTGGCCCTGCTGGAGCTGGTGTTCCCTCTGGTGGTAAACCAGGTGGTGGACAAGCTTCTGCCTACGGAAAACTGGAAATGGATCGTTTGGGCCTGCCTGGGACTCCTGGGCATCTATCTGATCAACATGGTGCTGCACTTCATCGTGACGTACTGGGGGCATAAGCTGGGGATCAACATCGAAACGGATATGCGCAAAAAGATGTTCGATCACCTGCAGAAGCTCTCCTTCCGTTATTTTGACAACACCAAAACAGGCAACCTGATGTCCCGGATCGCCAACGACCTGCTGGAAATCGGCGAAATGGCCCATCACGGCCCGGAGGACCTGTTTATTGCGGTGATGACCCTGCTGGGTGCATTCTTCCTGATGCTCGGGATCAACTGGAAGCTGGCGCTGCTGACCTTCGTGGTGGTGCCGTTCCTGCTCACCTTTACCTTGTACTTCAACAAAAAAATGATGGGCGCCTTCCGCAGTATGATGTCGGAGCTGGCTGAAGTGAATTCCCGGGTAGAGGACAGCATCGGCGGGATCCGTGTGGTACAGGCGTTTGCCAATGAAGCCCACGAAAAGAAGCTGTTCGCCGTTAACAACGGACGCTTCCGCAAAACCAAGCTGACCTCCTATAAAATCATGGCCTGGAACACCTCCATCAGCTATATCCTCATGCGGACAGTTACGGTGTTTGTGCTCCTGTGCGGGACCTGGTTTGTGCTGCACAAGGAGATCAGCTACGGGGAGTTCCTGGCGTTTATTCTGCTGACCAACGTGTTCCTTGGGCCCATCCAGAAGATCAACACCATCATTGAAAGCTATCCCAAGGGAATTGCCGGGTTTAAACGGTACATGGAAATTCTGGAGACGGAGCCTGATGTGGCGGACCAGCCGAACGCCCGTGAGGCGGGAGCGCTGCGCGGCGATATCACCTTTACGGGGGTTACCTTCGGCTATGATCCGGAGCGGCCGATCTTGAATCGGGTGGATCTGGATATCCGGGCCGGAGAGACTATTGCGTTTGTAGGACCCTCCGGCGCAGGCAAAACCACCCTGTGCAGCCTGCTGCCGCGGTTTTATGACGCGCAGGAGGGACGGATTACGGTGGACGGCACAGATATCCGTTCCTTCACACTGAACTCCCTGCGCAGGCAGATCGGTATCGTCCAGCAGGATGTATTTCTCTTCTCCGGCACTATCCGGGAGAATATCGCTTACGGTCGCCTGGATGCCTCCGAGGCGGATATCCGGGAGGCGGCCCGCCGCGCCAAGCTGGAGGAGCTGATCGAGTCCCAGCCGGAAGGGCTGGAGACGGTTATCGGGGAACGGGGCGTGAAGCTCTCCGGCGGCCAAAAGCAGCGCCTGGCCATTGCCCGGATGTTCCTGAAGAATCCGCCCATTCTGATTCTGGACGAGGCTACCTCGGCTTTGGATACCGAAACCGAAGCGGCCATCCAGCAGTCTCTGGCGGAGCTGTCGGAAGGGCGGACCACACTGGTGATTGCCCACCGTCTGGCGACTATCCGCAACGCTGACCGGATTGTGGTGGTAACGGAGGAGGGCATCGCCGAAACCGGGACCCACGAGGAGCTGTTGGAGCAAGCGGGTATCTACAGCCGTCTGCACAATGCCCAGTTTCGTTAAGCAGGTTTGTTCGTCGGAGAAAGGGCCTAAGACACGGCAGGTTTAACGCGAGAAAGCCGGATGGAGGTTTACCCTCCTATCCGGCTTTTTAGCGTAGCGGCACATATGGCGCTATATATCTTGTACCACTGTTTCGCAAAATGCAAAAGTGCAGTTATTTTCGCCACATGGTATAGATGCGCTCCTCATAAATGCAAAAGTGCATCTGTTTTACCGCTTTTCTTACCAAGCAGAGTTTTTTGCCTGGAATAGCTGCACTTTTGCAGGATGGCAGCACTAACGGGCGGGTTCCTCTGGAAATAGCTGTACTTTTGCAGGATGGACCAAATACGAGAGCCAATCAAGAGGGCTAAATTAGTTGGCCCAATTTTGCGCCAAATGAGTGACGCCTGAACTCCCGGCAGTTGTTTACCGTGATCAGGATCTGTCCATAAAGACAATCAAGCTGCTCCTACGCTCTCAGCCGGTTCCGCTTGGCCACCACCATCGATATGGCGAAGAAGGCTACGGCAAAGCCTGCGATGATGAGCATGTTGTTGAAGACGGGAGTCAGGCTGTTCCAGGAGAAGTCGGTCAGGCTGCCAATTTTGCTGTTGGCCTGGACATACCAGTAGGTTGGGGTGAAGCTGGCCAGACGCAGCACCGGAGCGGCGATTAATTCCTGAGGAACGAACACGCCGCTGATAAAAGCCGGGCCCAGGGCTGCCACGTTGGCGATGGCGCTGATGGCGTTGCGGCTATTCACCAGATTGCCGACCAGGAAGCTGGCGCAGGCCAGGCACAGGGTAAACACCAACGAGTTCAGCAGCAGGTAAACCATATTCGGTGTGAACGAATCCTTCGGGTCGAAGATAAAGCAAGCTCCTATCATCAATAGCCAGGTTGCACCGGTAAAAACCAGATTGGCCAGGAAAAACTGCAGGTTGATGCTGCCGGTCCGCAGCGGAGAGCAGAAATTCCGGCGGCGCAGGTCCTTGTTGTTAAACACAACCATAATGGCGGACACGCCCAAAATCAGCACGGAGGTCAGGGTATAAGCCAGGAAGTTGAAATAATAGACGGAGAAGCTTTGGGAGATATCCTTTTTGCCCTCCGGATTGGACATGGTGACAGAGGTGTTCACTGCCATATCCTTGGCAATCCGCTGTGCAACCTCCTCCTGGCTGATGCCCGGGCTGTTCTTGGCATACAAAGCTGCCAATCTCCAGTATTGATTCACCGTCAGATCCACATACGCATTCTCTGCAGAGCCGGGGACAACCGTTTTCTCCAGTTGCAGCTCCTTGCCTTGCAGGAAGGCGTCGGTAAATCCGGCCGGAATACGCAGGATATAGGTGACATTGCGGAAGAACAAAGCGTCCTGCAGCTTTTCCTGTTCATCGGGCAGCTCCACCAGCTGGGTGGACCGGGACAGCTCTTTTTTGAAGCCCTCCACAAGAGGAGTGCTTTCCTCAGACAGGACGGCGATGTTGGCCTTGGTCTGGTTGAAGCCCTTGCTTTGCTGGTTCATATTGGAGACGGTAATCAGTGCCGAGATCACTAGAAAGATGACCACATAAATGGCGATGGCGGGCAGGTTCTTCTGGATAATTTTCAGACAGAGCTTAAAGACTGGCATATTTCCGCCTCCTGATGATGGCATAGGTTCCCAGGCAGAAGACCGCCGCGAAGGCGCCCATCAGTCCCACATTAAGCAGATACCGGTCCAGGGTATCGTAATAATACAGGGAATAAAAGGAATCGGTCAGCAGATTCACCGGGTTCAGATAGGACAGGAGCGGCGCTTTTTGGGAGATGATGTATTTCATATTGAGCATCATCATTCCCGCCAGGAAGGAGCCGATCATGGTAACGCCGATCAGAATGGCGGTTTTGAGGCCTTCGTTTTTTTTGACGGCGGCACTGATCAGGGAGCCGAAGGACAGACCCAGAATACAGCCCAGGAAAGCTGTCAGCAGCACATAAGCGGTCCGCGGTCCAAAATCGACATGAAGGACAAATGCCAAGTAGGCCAAGAGAATCAAAATTTCCGCAAATTGGATGGCCAGCGCTGCAGTAAGCCCTGCCACAAATGCCTTAAGCTTATGAACGGGTGACATGTTAATCCGGGCCGCCCGTGGAGACAGGTCTGCCTGAATGTCCGTTACCTCCTGGAGGCCGAAGAAGCTGCCGTAAAAACAAGCCATGGCGATAAGGCTGTAGAAATAGTTCAGCACATTATTGGGAGCGGCTCCGCTTGCCGTCACCTCCGTTACATACCCGCGGGAGAGGCCCAGATCCTGAAGCAGTCCGGCTTGGAGAGCTTGAGGGTTGTTCGTGAGGATTTGGCCGATTGCTGAAGCCGATTGCTGGTATTGGTCCGCGAAGCTTTTCATTATGCTCTGGCTTAAGCCTGATTGTTTGACGGTCAGGAGAAGAGCTCCGTCCACGCTGAAGTAGCCCGCAATTTCCTCCGATTCCAGGAGCTGCTGCGCCTGCTCCCGGCTTGAGGCCTCCGTAAGGTTAAAAATCCGGTTTTCCCCGGCGGATATGGCAGTTAAGGTTTGTTGAAATGTGGCATCCTGCTTGTAGCCCGCATCATTTATGACGGCAATATCAATGGGCCTAAATGCCTCAGAGCTGTTCAAATTGGAAAAGGCCATATTAAAAAAGGTGGACAGCAGGAGCGGAAAAGCAAAGGTCCAGAACATCAGCTCCTTGTTGCGGAGCAGGCATTTCAAACGGGCGATAAATATATGGACAAACATACGATTCCTCCTCCTTCAGCTTAATCCCGCAATTCCTTGCCGGTAATCTCCAGGAACACGTCGTTCAGCGTGGGAAGTTCGGAATAAATGCGGCCGAAGCTGATCTCCCGCATTTTCAAAAACTCCAGCACATGCTCCAGGTTGTTGCGGCCCTTGCCGGACTTAATGGACAGGGTCCTGTCGGTGGCTTCCGCAGAATCGATGCCGGGCACCTTCCGGAGAGCTGCCAGCACCTCAGACTGGATGGGGGCGAAGGTTTCCACGGTTATTTTTTCACCCATGGCGATCATCCCCTTCAGCTCCTCCTTGGTGCCCGCGGCAATGACCTTGCCCTTATCCATAATCACGATGCGGGAGCAGATCTGCTCGACCTCTTCCATGTAGTGGGAGGTGTACACAATGGTGGCGCCCTGTTCGTTCAGCCGCACAATACCCTCCAGAATTTTATTCCGGCTTTGGGGATCCACTGCCACGGTAGGCTCATCCAGAATGATCAGCTTGGGCTTGTGGGCAATGCCGCAGGCAATGTTCAGGCGCCGCAGGAGGCCGCCGCTGAGCTTCTTGGGATAATACTTGGTGAAATCCTCGAGGCCGACGAATTCAATGGCTTCCTTAACGAGCTTTTTGCGCTCCGTTTTGTCCGGTATATAAAGGCCGCAGAAATAATTGATATTCTCATAAACGGTCAGCTCGTCAAACACGGCCACGTTCTGCATAATGATGCCGATATCCCGCTTGATATCATAGGAGTCGGGTTTCATGGGTTTGCCGAACACCTCTATCTCACCCTTGTCGTATTCCAGCAGGGCCAGGATGCAGTTGATGATGGTGGTTTTGCCGGAGCCGTTAGGGCCAAGCAAACCGAAAATTTCCCCTTCCCGCACCTCCAGGGACAAATGATCCAATGCCAAAAGATCCTCGTACCGCTTCACCAGGTTTTTTACTTTAATCACCATATGTGGCCTCCGCCTCTTAAGTCTTTATAACACTATGTTAACCGCTTTGGCACGGGGGGATAAGTGCGCTGTGTCAGGAGACCGGCATGACAAATGTCATTTTGGGCCTGAACTTGTCCGTCGTCCTGCCCGGGCGATGTGGTAAAATAGAGCTGCAATGATACCGATACCGCGAGGACGAATACGACGATGATGAATTTAACCGATAAAGTCATTTTGTTTGCCTCCTGTCTGGTGGTCTATCTGTTGGATCCTGCCGCCGGTATGGAAATCGTGCCGGTGCTGACCGCTGTAATCATCGGCAGCTTGATGTTCTACTACGACAGCAAAGGTGCCAGCCTGCTGCTGTCCTCTGCGTTTATCGCCGCCTGTATTCCGATGCCGGGGCTGCTGTTCTTTTTTCCGCTGGTGGGATATGACCTGTACTTCCGGCCTTGGCAGTGGATTGGGGCTGCTGCACTTGTACCGGTCGCGTTTCATTGGGGTCGTTCGGATGTGATGATGGCCGTGCTGGTGCTGCTGCTGGGATTCGCCGCCATTCTGAAGCGGAGAACGGATGCCCAATTGAAGCTGTTGGCCAGCTTCTACGAGCTGCGGGATTCCTCCCGGGAGATGGCCCTTGTACTGAAGCGGCAGAATCAGGAGCTGATGGAGAAGCAGGATGACCGGATCAGTTTGGCCACCTTGAATGAGCGCAACCGGATTGCCCGGGAAATCCATGATAATGTGGGGCATCTTCTGTCCAGCTCGCTGTTGCAGATGGGGGCTATGCTTGCGGTGACGAAGGATGAAAAGGCCCGCCCGCCTCTTCTAACCTTGAAGACAACTCTTTCGGAGGCCATGGACAGTATCCGTCAGAGTGTGCATAATCTGTATGATGAATCGGTGGATCTGCATGCCCAGCTTCAGGAGCTGGCCGATAAATTCACCTTCTGCACCTTGGATTTTGACTATGACATCCAGAGCAATCCGGATAAACGGCTGAAGTATGCGCTGATTTCCATCGTGAAGGAAGCCTTGTCCAATATTGTCAGGCATTCGGACGCCAGTTGGGCCAGTGTGACGCTGCGGGAGCATCCGGCTTTTTACCAGCTGGTAGTCCGGGATAACGGACGGGTAAAGGCGATGAATCCGGAGAACGGCATCGGCCTGAAAAATATCGAGAGCCGTGTGGAGGCCTTCCACGGAATTATGCGCATCCTGACAAAGGATGGGTTTGCGCTGTTTATTTCCATCCCCAAGGACATTGAGCGGGGGGAAGCCGGCGTTGTAAAAAAAGGGTAAGGAGGATACTGCGGCATGAAGGTTGTAGTGGTGGATGACGACAAGCTGGTGACGGCTTCGCTCAAAACGATTCTGGAGGCGGAGGCGGATATTTCGGTTGCCGGAACCGGGCATAACGGGCGGGAGGCTGTGGAACTGTTCCGGACGCTTGAGCCGGACATTCTGCTGATGGACATCCGTATGGAGGGCATGACGGGAGTGGAGGCAGCGGAGCTTCTGCTGGGGGAGGAGCCGTCCCGGAAAATCCTGTTTTTGACTACCTTTTCCGATGATGAGTACATTGTGAAGGCGATCCGGCTGGGAGCCAAGGGATACATATTGAAGCAGGATTTTGAGAGCATCGTGCCGTCCCTGCGTACAGTGTACGGAGGCCAGCGTGTATTCGGGGATGAGATCATCACCCGGATCCCGGCTCTGCTGAACAAGGGCGTTAAGGCGGATTGGGCCCGTTTGGGCTTAAATGAGAAGGAATGGGACATTATTGTGCAGGTGGCCAACGGACTCTCCAATAAGGAGATTGCCAAGGAGCTGTTCTTAAGCGAAGGAACGGTCCGCAATTATATCAGCATCATCCTGGAAAAGCTGGAGCTGCGGGACCGTACCCAACTGGCGATTTTTTATTTCCGGAACGGGTAGAGCTTCAGCCACCTAATGAATTTCAGCCACGCTATTTCACCCGTTTGGCCCGCCCACCTGCCTATCTATTCCTGTGAACAAAAAAACCGCCTCAATGCGCCTGCTCCCAAAAGAGCATCACGTATCGAGGCGGTTTGTGCTTCATAAAACAGAGATGGCATATGACGAAGGTGGGCTCGCGGGCAGAGGACGTGGGAAGGGTGGGATTCTTACGAATCTCAGCCACGTTATTTTACCGATTTGGCCTGTCTTCCGGTTGTAACGAATCTGAGGCGTCTTATTCCGGCAAAAAGACGTTGAAATGAGCTAAGGAGTATGCAATAGCGTGGCTTAGTTTCGTTACATTTCCAAACGGCCACTTTTTTGCGAAATAAGCGTTGTGAGGTTCGTTAGAACTCGACTCCCAGCGGCTTCCGGGGACCACCGTGGGCGGTTAGCTCAGGCTCAGCCCTGCGCTGGCATAGCCGGTAAGGGTAATGACCAAAGCTGAGGTTCCGGAGAATACCATGAGCAAGCGGGTCCCTTCTGTCACCGGAATGGACAACCCGCTGGTGGTGTCGGAGACGGTAGTGCCCAGCACGGTAACGGCCGGCAAGGTCATGGTAACGAGTGCGCCTGGCACGGGAGTGAAGGTATTGCTGTCCGGATTGGCGGATGCATAGATTTGCGCAGTCACTTCCGGAGTATCCAGCAAGGAAAGGCCGACCACGACGCTGAAAAATGCGGAGATGGAGGTAATGACACCGTCACGAGGTACGACAAAGGCATAGTTGGTGGCAACTCCTGTTCCACCCACCAGGCTGATGTTGCCGCCCACCAAGGAAACGCCGGGGAAGCTGCCGCCAAAACCCACCAAGGTGGTGGTGCCGACAATATTGCCGACCAAGCCGGTTAACACTGCCGGTGCTCCTGAGGCAAAAGGGATTACAGCGGAGGATCCCGCTACGCCGGTGGCTCCGGTACCGCCGGTAGCGCCGGTGAGCCCGGTGGGGCCGGTTGCTCCAGAAACCCCGGTGGTACCGGTAGTACCAGGCAAGCCGGTTGCCCCTGTAACACCTGTCGTACCGACTCCGGTAGGTCCAGTCGCCCCAGTGGCTCCAGTACCGCCAATATCACCGGTGGCACCCGTGTTGCCGGTTGCTCCGGAAACCCCGGTGGCACCGGTAGTACCAGTAGCACCGGTAGTACCAGGCAAGCCGGTTGGCCCTGTAACACCTGTCGTACCGACTCCGGTAGGTCCAGTCGCCCCAGTGGCTCCAGTACCGCCAGTGTCACCGGTGGCGCCCGTGCTGCCGGTTGTTCCGGAAACCCCGGTGGCACCGGTAGTACCAGTAGCACCGGTAGTACCAGTAGCACCGGTATTACCGGTCACGCCGGTAGTACCAGGCAAGCCGGTTGCCCCTGTAGCACCTGTCGTACCGACTCCGGTAGGTCCAGTCGCCCCAGTGGCTCCAGTACCGCCAATATCACCGGTGGCACCCGTGCTGCCGGTTGCTCCAGAAACCCCGGTGGCACCGGTAGTACCAGTAGCACCGGTAGTACCAGGCAAGCCGGTTGCCCCTGTAGCACCTGTCGTACCGACTCCGGTAGGTCCAGTCGCCCCAGTGGCTCCAGTACCGCCAATGTCACCGGTGGCGCCCGTGCTGCCGGTAACTCCTGGAACCCCGGTAGTACCGGTAGCACCAGGCAAGCCGGTAGTACCTGTCGTTCCGACCCCGGTAGGCCCGGTGGCGCCCGTGCTGCCGGTAACTCCTGGAACCCCGGTAGTACCGGTAGTACCAGGCAAGCCAGTCGCACCTGTCGTTCCGACTCCGGTAGGCCCAGTTGCCCCAGTCATTCCAGTAGCGCCTGGTAAGCCGGTAGCTCCGCTCACACCCGTCGCCCCTGTTGTTCCTCCACCTGTAGGCCCAGTGGCCCCTGTTACGCCCGGACTGCCAGTGGGCCCGGTTGGCCCTGTTGCCCCGCTCAAGTTTAAATCAAGGGCATTCATTAGGATAACCTCATCCACCAGCATGCTGCTGGTTGCCGGCTGCGGAGCCAAGCTTATGGAGATCTGGGCGGAGACAGTCCCGGCAGGCGCAGGAGTGGTAACCCCTTCAAAAACCTGCCACTGTGCGTTGGTAAAGAAACCGGGAGGCACAATGAGGGTATGGCCTGCGCCAAGATATTGCATAGCGCTGTTGAAAAAGTTTACCGTGATGACCACCGCAGGGCTCTGTCCGCCAAAGGGATAGGCCAAGGATAAAGACACATATAATCCTTCCCCGGGAGCGACCCCCACGGCTTGCTGCAACGAAGCATTAGGCAACCCGCTCAGCAGCTGGGCGCTCTGAAAGCCTCCCTTGGATATGGAGCTGACCGTTGTGTTAACGGATACCCAGTTTGCCAAGCCCGTTTCAAAGCTTCCATTCACAATGCGGTTGTTTAATTGAATGGCCAAGATTATCACCTCGATTTTAGTTTAATAAGCAGAGAAAGATTCCACTTTTGTCCAAAGAAATGGGATAACTGACGGGAGAGTGATGCACCACTAAGGCTTGCTTGAAGGACAACTCTCGTTGGCAGTTAATATATTGTATTGAAAATGAAAGATTTGGAATGGTACATCCGCGTATTTATTTGTGGGTGATTTTACAAATTTTTCTTGTCCCTTTGGCGCCGGACGTAAGCGATCCTAGAAAAATGAAACAGGGCAAGGAAACAACCTCCCATCGGAGATGTTCCTTGCCCTGTACATTTGTACATAAAGAAGATCCTTCTTAAACCACGAAGAAATATTCCGTCACAAAACAGATGGTAATCACGGTATTGAGCATAATCAGCAGAGTTACCGCAGCGTTCCGGATCAGGGGATACCGGGACGTGAGATCATGCAGGTAGAAGTACATGGGGATGGACACCATCATGTAGCGCACAATGCTGGTTAAAAGATCGGGTGAGCTGCTAAAGGGAATGGCGATCAGGAAGAAGCCGTAGACGAAAAACAGCAGCTCCATTAAATTGCCGAACAGCTTGCGCCAATGTTTGACCGCATAGAGAGCAAATACCAACAGGGCGAAGGTCGCCATGACAAAGGAGATGACCCCGTTATCCCAGCCCCCTCCGCTCAGGATAAAATATGGCTTGCTGAAGTAATGTACATAATTGCCGAAGGGAAAAGCGGTTGCCCGGCCCCAATTATCCTGTTCATGCATCGGCGCCAGGAAATCCCCGGTCAGGTTCTTCATGTAAGCCAGGTAACTCAGCATAGGCAGCATCGCCATCACCGCATACCCCAGGAAGCGGGCATCCGCCCAAACCAGCTTGCGCCGCCGGATCAGCTCCACCAGAATGGCTCCCCCGGCAAAAACCAGATTGGCTATACCCGGAACCCGGGTCACCGTAGACAGGCCTGCTGCCACCATGGCCCAGAAGAACCGTTTCGTATGGGCAAAATATAAGGTGGCCGCACACAGCAGGAGGAACAGGCTTTCCGTATACATCAGCGAAAAGTAGATGGAGGCCGGGTACACCACCACTGTGAACAGGATAAAGCCAATGCCTTCCTTGGCTACCCCCCGGGCCAAAGCCGTCAGGTGGATGAAGTATAAGGCGAATACCAGCAGCACATTGGACAACACCAGGCCGGTGGTATGCAGGCTCCATGGAAGAACATACGACAGCCCTTTGACCATCAAGGGGTACAGGGGAAAGAAAACCCAGTTGGCCGGAGGATGAGGCTCATCATTCTGGTATGTATTGTATCCGTCCCGGGCAATGCTCATATAGGAAAACACATCGAACTTGTACACATGGGCGGGCTTCAGAACCTGGGTATCCGACAGCTTTTCCGGAAGATCCATAACCTGCAGCACCTGTCCGTCTCCCAGGTCGAAGGTTTTGTAGGTGGGCTGCATGGTATAAGCCGGAAACAGATTTAATCCCAAATAACCGATTCCGTAAAGCAAAAGACGGCTGACGATGACAATCAGAAGCGCATATCCCAGGATTGCCGCGTGGCGCTTCCATCCCAGTTTTTCCAACGGGGGTGCAGTGGTAACGGGCATGTGATCTCTCCTATTGTTCTCTTTATGTATATAGACGCAGGTTATTACTGTTTTGTTGCCAAATTAACCAATTTAGTGGGAATCGTCGAGAAAGGGTTTGTTGACATAGTAATACATAACTCCCATCAGAACGCCGCCACCGATCAAATTGCCGATAGTGACGGGGATCAGATTGTGGAACACACCGTACCAGGAGATGGTTCCCGGATGATGGAGCACCAGAGCAATGGCGAAGGTACACATGTTGGCGATGCTGTGCTCATAGCCGGAGATGAAGAAGCAGAAGACGAAGAGCATCATGGCGAACATTTTGGCGCCGTCGCTTTTCATGGACATGGGCACGAAGAAGGCCAGACACACCAGCCAGTTACAGAGAATGGCCCGGAAGAACAATTGGCTGACGGGCGCCTCCATCTTGTGGGCCACCACATCCAGCAGGAACTGGTTCACACTGGAGGAATTGAACAGCCCGGTAAGATAGATCAGCAGGGCAAAGGCAGCTGCCCCCAGAATATTGCCCAAGTAGCTCACGCACCACATCCGCGCCACTTCCACCCACTCCATTTTCCGGCGCAGGGCGGCATAGCTGTAATAGAAGGTATCCCCGGTAAACAGGTCACCGCCGCCGTACGAGATCAGGATAATAGCCGCACCGAAGGTGATGGCCGCCATGGGATAGGTTAAGGGAGAATGCTCGAGAAAGAAGTAATTGCCTGTTTTGAAGGCAACGATAACCCCGAAGCCGATGAACATACTGGCCAGCATGGCCCGTGCAATATAGCGCAGCACGCTTTGCCGGTATATTTTTTGTTTTTTGAGGGCCAATGCCTCTACCTGTGCCAGCATTTCCATTTCCATAGCCGCGTAGCCCCCTTGATTGATCTTTGCTCCAAAAAAGCAGGATATTCCAGTGGATTACGGTTTATTATACCCAATTACCCCAAGTGAATCGAATGAACCAAGGTTTTGTTTTTTGGCCGGGGGAAGCAGTGGTATACTATACGGAGATGGTAACAAATAGGAAAACCTAAACCC
Organism: Bacillota bacterium; assembly: GCA_023388055.1. Taxonomy (GTDB): domain Bacteria; phylum Bacillota; class Bacilli; order Paenibacillales; family NBRC-103111; genus Paenibacillus_AR. The sequence goes on from JAEWGW010000027.1 coordinate 210,701, forward strand.
GGTATCTGCAAAAGGAGAATACGATCATGGTTTATAAATGCAGAATCAAGCTGAATGGGATTACCCCGGAGATATGGCGGGAGTTTCAATTTGATCCCGATATTACATTTGATCAGCTTCACAGTATTATCCAATCCGTCATGGGTTGGGAGGATGATCATTTATACGAGTTTCTCGTACATCAACAGGTTATCGGACTACCTGATCAGGAATTTGGAGATCCGGGAGACCGGGTGTTATTGAATGCACGGAGAGAAACGGTTAACAAGCATGTGCAGAAGAAAAAAACGGTTTTTACGTATGTCTACGACTTTGGCGACGATTGGAATCATACGATTACGTTAATCGACATCGACTTAACCGTCTCCGATGCAACGCCATTATGTCTGAATGGAGCTCGCAGCTGCCCGCCTGAGGATGTGGGAGGTGTTTGGGGGTATCAGCATCTCACGGAGGTGCTGCAGACGCCCGATCATCCGGAACGGGATGATGTATTAAACTGGGTTTCTGAAGATTATGATCCTGAATATTTCTCCTGCGAAGCAGTAAATGGGGAGCTGCAGCGATTCAAGGACAAGCTGATTCCCAAGGTAAAAAGTAAGCGGCCGGAGGGGAAAATGCCTGTTAAGCTGACCAAAACTGCTCTGAATAAACATTTGAAGCAGCTAAGCCATGACCAGCTTATCGATTTGGTGAAGGCTTGTTTTGGTGTCAGTAAAGACATGGAAAGGTATCTTGCCGTAAAAATACTGGGGGATGAAGCGGTAGAATCTATCTTTCAGGAATACCGCAAGAAGGTGGAGCAAGAGTTTTTTCCGGAACGTGGACACGGGAAGTTAGGATTGAAGGCAGCGAAAAATGCGATCTCAGAATTCGGCAAATTGACAGGTGATATAAAACGGAGTCTGGAATTAAAGCTGATCTACGTGGAAAATGGGATTAGGTTCACTCTTGCCTACGGGGACATTGATGAACGCTTTTACAATAGTATGGCGTCCATGTATGCCGATATTATTAATCAGGTGAATGAAGATGAAACAGGAGAGCTGTTCGACGAATTCGAGGAGCGGCTCGAAACTGTTGTTATGAATACAAAAGAGATTGGGTGGGGATTTTATGAAGCTTTGGCTGAAATGTATGGTCAACTATAGTGGGTTTAGAAGTTGATGATCATTAAGGATTGAACCATGTTTCAGCTCCATCCGGAGCTGATTCTTTTTTTGGCTGGGAGACAGGCACAGATAGGCGGATACCCACATAGACTGTTACTACTTTGCTTACGCTCATGCTACTCCTTCACCGGGGCATGGTGCATATTGCTGACAAGGGGTGACTGCCGTGCCGGGATTTTTCGCCATGATTGCTTTATTCATTAAAGAACTGTCCTTATTGGTTTCGTATGTGAAGAACAATGCCTTCCCGCAGCCCTTATCCGAAAGCGAGGAAGCGAAGCATCTGAAGCAGATGGCCGGGGGAGATCTGAATTCCCGCAATATGCTGATTGAGCATAACCTGCGTCTGGTGGCCCATATCGTCAAGAAATTTGACAATACCGGAGAGGACCTGGAGGATTTGATCTCCATTGGCACCATCGGACTCATCAAGGCCATCGAATCCTTCTCACCGGATAAGGGGACGAAGCTGGCTACCTTCGCCGCGCGCTGTATTGAAAACGAAATCCTGATGCATCTGCGGTCCCTCAAAAAAACGAAGAAGGATGTCTCCCTCCACGACCCCATCGGGACGGATAAGGAGGGCAACGAAATAACGCTCATTGATATATTGGGCAGTGAATCCGACGATGTTGCGGAAATGGTGCAGATGAAAATCGAAAAGTCGAAGATTTATGCCCATCTGGATATTCTGGATGAACGGGAGCAGGAGGTTATACGGGGGCGGTTCGGGCTGGACACCGGCGGGGATGAGCGTACCCAACGGGAGATCGCCCGGGAGCTGGGCATCAGCCGCAGCTACGTGTCGCGGATCGAGAAGCGGGCGCTCATGAAGCTGTACCATGAGTTTTATAAGGTGAAGCGGTAAATGCGTACGGGTAATGTCTATTATGAAAAGACCTGCAGCACTGCGATCTCTGTCTGAGATGCCGCGGTGCTTTTTTGTTTTTCGAATAAAGGTTTCTTTACCAGGAAAATCTATACATTCAGGTCGCCAAAACAACAATGGAAGGTCGTTATAACGGTAGCGGCTGAGGGTTGGCTTTGTTATGGTATAGTTAACTTTCGGGACAAGAATCCCTGAAGGCTGTATGTGAAATTGAAGGACTGTCGAGCCATGATCTCGGCGGTCATTTTTCATTTTGATCCGAGGAGGAGAATGATGAAGCTTGCGTTCCCCAGATTCTCCTGGAATTCCATCCGGTTTAAGGTGGTGGCGGGACAGCTGTTGGTTACGGTTCCTCTTTTGGCCTTATTGCTCTATAGCAATTTCTACAGCATCCGTGTGGTGCATAATCAGGTGGCGCTCTCCAATAAAAATCTGATTTCCCTCTACATGGGTCAAATCGACGATCGGCTCACGGATGCGGACCGGAACCTGATGAGCCTGCTGACGTCAAACTCCGAGACACGCTCCATGGATATGCCGAATTCGGATAATGACTACCAGCTGGCGAAGCATAACCTGTCTTTGCGTCTCTCCAATGATCTTCTGCTCACCCAATCGACAGACGGGCTATTTGTTTATTCTGTATCACGCCGTGATTTATTGGATGTGTCCCGGGATGTAATCGATTATCAGGAGCGGTACACGGTGGAGCAATACCTTCAGCGTTTTTTGGAGGAGGAACCCCGGATTGGAGATGTGAGCGGCTACAAATGGACGGTGCTTCCCATCGGGCAAGATCATTATGCGCTCCGGCTTCTGCGGGCAGGAGATATCTACATTGGAGCTTGGGTAAATGTGAAAACCCTGCTGATCCCCCTTCATCTGATTGACTTGGGGGAGGAGGGAAGCGCCCTTTTTATTACGGGAACGGGACAGCCCATTGCCAGCACCAAACCCCTGCCTGATGAAACCATCAACTTTACCCTGGGCTTCCAGCGTTATTACATGTCGGGCAGCCGGGAAAATCTGCTTGTGGTCGGGGAGCCCTCCCGTCAGGGGGATTTCAGTCTGGCGGCGGTTATTCCGGACCGGCAGGTGCTGCAGAAGCTGCCCGCCATCACCCGCATTATTGAGATGGTATCCTTTGTATCCATCGGCCTGCTGCCGCTCAGCCTGTTTTTCCTGCGCCGGATTCTGCTGGTGCCCTTGAAGCGTTTGATCAAGGTGATGAAGCGTATTAATGATGGCAATGTTAATGTCCGCATCGAGGATGCATCCGCCTCCGATGAGATCCGGATGGTGAACCAGACCTTCAACAGCATGATGTCGCAGATCGAAGAGCTGAGGATACATGTGTATGAGGAGCAATTAAGCAAACAAAAGGCGGAGCTCCAGCATCTTCAGCTGCAGATTAATCCCCATTTTTTTATGAATTCGCTGAACATCCTGTACAACCTGGCCCAGGTCAAGAATTACGGCTTGATCCAAGAGATGACTTTATGTTTGGTCCGGTATTTCCGCTTTATGTTCCAGAGCAACCTGTCCTTTGTCGCCTTGCAGGAGGAGCTGCAGCATGTCCGCAATTATATCCGCATCCAGGAGCTCCGGTTTCCCAATAGCCTGGTCTGTACGATAGAGGCGCCTGATTTCCTGGGAAAGGTGCCGGTTCCTCCGCTTGTGATCCAGTCCTTCCTGGAAAATGCCATTAAGCACAGTGTCTCGTTGGAGGAGCTGGTCCGGTTATCCGTTACCGTCGATTTGGTGGAATCCGGGCTGGAGCCCGTGGTCGAGATCATTATCCGGGATTCCGGACCGGGATTCTCCGAGCAGGTATTGGAGGAGATCCGTTCGGGAAACCGCATTGTGGATGAGGAAGGGGAACACATCGGCATCTGGAATGTCCGGAGAAGGCTTCAGCTGCTGTACCGGGGGCGCGCGTCGATCCGGTGTTATAACGGGTTCCCGCAGGGAGCGGTTGTGGAAATCCGGCTTCCATATGAAACGAATTACAAAGATATCGGGGGGTAGCCTATGCTTCAGCTCTTGATCGTGGATGATGAACAGCATGCCGTAGAAGGAATCCGTTCGGGTGTGAATTGGGGAAACCTCGGCATTGCAGAGATTTTCACGGCGATGACCGTCAGACAAGCCAAGGAAATGTTCGAGCAGGAGCATATCGACATCATGCTGTGTGATATCGAGATGCCCCAGGCTACAGGCCTGGAGCTGGCAGAGTGGGTCCGCGAGAGGTTCCCACGGACGGAGACCATCTTCCTCACCTGCCATGCCGATTTCCGGTACGCCAAACAAGCCCTGCAGCTGGGCAGCTTCGACTATATGCTGAAGCCCGTTCCTTTTGCCGAGCTGGAGCTGGTGATCCGGAAGGCTGCGGAGAAAATCCGCAAGGATACGGAGCAGGCGGAGTTCACCCAATATGGCCAATATTGGTTCCAGCATCAGCCTCTGTTGATTGAGCGGTTTTGGCTGGATATTCTGAACCAGAACGTACCGGCTACCATGGCAGCTGTTCAGCGGGCCGCCGCGGAACGCAACATTCCGTATAATGCGGGGATGACCTTCATCCCGGTGCTGATCAACATCCAGAGATGGCATAAACCCCTTAGTCTGAGAGATGAAAAAATCATGGAATATGCGCTGAAGAAATCCGCGGCGGAGATGCTGATTGAATCCGGAGGTGCGGGCCAGGTGCTGTCCATGGAGGGCGGCCGCATCCTGGCGATCATTTCTGCGGATGGAACCCCGGGTATGATCGGAAGCCTGCAGGAAGGCTGCGAGAAATTTATAGAAGCCTGCCAGGGGTACTTTTACTGTGACTTGTCCTGCTATCTGGGGGAAGCGGTTCATGGTCACGAGATGTTTGCTATGGTGAACCGTCTGAAGGAGAATGACAGCAATAATGTGGCTTATACGAACCGGGTATTCTTATTGTCCGGTGTGCCGGGCAAGGCCATTCCCAGCAGTGTGCCCGACATGGGAGTATGGGCGGCCATGCTGCAGGACGGGAAGTACACCGAGGTTATGGCCGAGGCGGACGGCTTCCTGGACAAGCTGATGAAGCAGGACCTGCTGGATGCCTCATTCCTGCGCCAGTTCTACCAGGATTTCCAGCAAACTCTCTATTACGCGCTGCAGAATAAAGGCATTCAAGCCCATAGTCTGTTCAGCGATCCGGCTTCGATGCAATTTGCCGCGGGAGCTTCCCGTTCGATAACAGGCTTCCGCGAGTGGATGCGCCACGCAGTGGGCAAAGCCATGGACTATGCCCAATCCATTGCCCAATCCCGAAGTGTGGTGGAGCGGGTGATGGATTTTATCAAGCTGCATATGGCGGAGGATCTGTCACGGGAAGACATCGCCAATCATGTTTTTCTGAACCCGGATTATCTGACCCGGATCTTCAAGAAGGAAACGGGTATGGCGGTTTCGGATTATCTCCTTCATGAACGGCTTAAGCTGGCCCAGGAGCTGTTGGCCAAAACGGACATGCCCATCAGCTCGGTAGCCTCCCATATCGGCTATTCGAATTTCTCCCATTTTTCCCGGATGTTCAAGAAACACACCACCTTGAATCCCAATGAGTACCGGCAGCTGCAGCAGCAGGGGCAGACAAACAACTAGTCGGCAAATGCATAATCCCAGGTCGTTGCCGGAGCAGAGGGGGAATACGCCGGAGGGTACAATGAAGGTACTTCGAAGGTGGTCCGGTTTAGCTGCCGGATTAACCTGAGGGTGAATAAAGGCAAATGGGGGATAACATGAAAAAAGGTATATCGTCCGCAAGTGCACTTATCCTGGGATCGATGCTGATTTTGTCGGCCTGCGGCAGCAATGGCGGAAGCAGTACGCAGCCCGGCGGCACAAGCTCTGCCAAACCGGCGGAAAAGGCTGTGGAGCTGAATGTGGCCTATCCAATCCTGGGTGCCGTTCCGAAGGAACTGAATGTGGTTCAGGATGCCATCAATAAGATTTCCCTGCAAAAGATTAATGCCACGGTAAAATTGACTCCCATCAGCTTTGGCAACTGGGAGCAGCAGGTGAACCTGATGCTGAGCAGCAACGAAAAGCTGGACCTGATGGTCGTAACCAGCAATCTGTACAGCAACTTGGTAGCCAAGGGACAGGTTGTCCCGCTGGACCAGATGCTGGAGAAGCAGGGACAGGGCATTAAGAAATCTATGGATGCGGCATACCTGAATGCGGCTAAGATATCGGGTAAGATTTATGCGGTTCCCACCATCCGGGATTTTGCCGCCAATAACGGCTTGACCATGCGCAAGGATCTGGTGGAGAAATATCAAATTGACGTCACCAAGATCAAAACCTTGGATGATGTAGAGGCAACTCTGAAGCTGATCAAATCCAAGGAGCCCAACCTGAACCCGCTGATTCCCGGCAATATCGGCCGCACTATGCTGGATTCCTACCGGACCTTCGATATGCTGGGCGATTCTCTCGGAGTGCTTCCCCAATTCGATAATAATCTGAAGGTGGTTAATCTTTACGAAACCCAGGATTATGCCCAATTCGTCAAAAAAATGAGAAGCTGGTATACATCAGGGCTCATTATGAAGGATGCGGCAACCAATAAAACCTCGCAATTCGACCTGTTGAAGTCCGACCGCGGCTTTTCATATTTCTCCAATATGAAGCCCGGCTTTGAGCAGCAGGAGTCCAAAAGCAGCGGAGTGCCGGTTGTAGTCGCCAATCTTCTGCAGCCTGTTTCCACCACAACCAATGTGACCAGCATTATGTGGGGGATTCCGGTGAACTCCAAAACACCGGAGAAGGCGATGGAATTCCTGAATTTAATGTATACGGATAAAGACATTATCAATCTGCTCGACTGGGGTGTGGAAGGGAAGCATTACGTGGTCAAGGAAGGCAATGTCATCGACTATCCGCAAGGCGTAGATGCCAAAACCTCCGGCTACAGCATGAATATGGGCTATTTGTTCGGCAACCAGTTCCTGTCCTATGTCTTCAACGGGGATGACCCGAAGATCTGGGAGAGAATGGATGAGTTCAACAAGTCGGCCCTGAAATCCAAAGCCCTGGGCTTTACCTTCGATGCCAGCAATGTTAAGGCGGAATATGCCGCTGTGTCCAACGTGGTTACCCAATACAAGCTTCCGCTGGAAACCGGCAGTGTGGACCCGGAAACCATTCTTCCGGAGTTCATCTCCAAGCTGAAGGCCGCGGGCATCGAGAAGATTATCGTAGAAAAGCAAAAGCAGCTGGACGAGTGGGCCAAAACAAATAAATAACAGACTGCTGGTCCTGTTCCAGAGCCCCTGTCAACCGGCTGGTTGACGGGGGTTCGCTTTTATTACACCCAAAAAAGGAGAGTATACAATGATTCATGAGCATCTGTGGAACGAAAAATGGATTTTCACCCGGACGGATGATTCCGGCTATTCCCAATCCCCTATCCCTGCGGGAGAAACGGTAGCCTTGCCCCATTGCTGGAACGATCAGGACGGGCAAGGATCAGACTCGCCTTATTTCAGGGGAGTGTGCTGGTACCAGAGGTCTCTGATCCTGACCCCTGAGCTGGCAGCACAGCACCTTTATCTGGAAATCGGAGCAGCCGGCAATGTTGGGCAGGTTTACGTAAACGGCGTCCTGGCGGGAGAAAGCCGCTGTGGCTACGCCATGTTCCGGGTCCCTCTTACTCCACATCTACAGGAAGGGGAAAACCTGATCTCCATCCGGGTGGATAACAGCAATCATAATGAAATTTATCCGCTGCTGGCCGATTTTACCTTTTACGGAGGGTTATACCGGTATGTCAAGCTGGTGGCTGTGGATGATATCCATTTTGATCTGATGGATGGGAGCCGGGACGGGGTTTATGTGACGGCGGCTCCCCAAACCGGCGGTTCCTATGAGCTCACAGTGCACGGGCAGCTGATCAATGAAGCTGCGCCGGTTACGGGAAGGCTTCAGATGACGCTTAAGGATCACGGGGGTAACGCCGTATTGGAGCTGGGCATGGAGCTGCGGCTGGAGAAGGAAACGGCCTTCCGTTTGTCAGGTATGGTGGATGCCCCTGTTCTGTGGGACGGGGTGGACCAGCCATATCTGTACCAAGCGGATATCGCCTTCCTCCATCAAGGCAAGGCAAAGGATATGCGCAGGGTGGCAGTGGGCTTCCGGACGGTGGAGGTAACGGCGGACCGGGGGCTGCTGCTCAACGGCCGGCCCATGAAATTAAACGGCGTATGCCGGCATCAGGACTTCGGCGGTGTGGGCAATGCCATTACGCGGGAGCATATGGATACGGACATGGCTTTTATCCGGGAAGTCGGCGCCAACAGCATCCGGTTAGCCCACTACCAGCATGATGATTATTTCTACAGCCTGTGTGACCGGTACGGTCTGTTGGTATGGGCGGAAATCCCCTTCATCAGCGTGCCCTCCACCAAGGACCCGGAGAGCCACAATGCCTTCGAGCAGCTGGAGAAGCTCATTAAACAGGCGTATAACCATACGTCCATATATTGCTGGGGCGTCCAGAATGAGATTACCATCGCGGTGGAAACGGAAAACACCCGGCAAACCATTCAGAGGCTGGTGAAGGCCGCGAAGGCCTTGGACCCCTTCCGCTATACGGCTCAGGCCAATATCAACGGGGTGGAGAACACCAGCGTAATCAATACCTACACAGAGGTGCTGGGATATAACCTTTATTACGGCTGGTACTATGGGGAGATCCCGGACCTGGGTGTCCGGCTGGATGAATTCCACCGGGACAGACCGGATACACCGGTCCTGGTTTCGGAATATGGGGTGGACACCAATCCGCGCTTCCATAGTTATTCGCCGGAGGTGAAGGATTATACGGAGGAATATCAGCTGCTGTTCCACCGCAATGCGCTGGAGACCTTCGAAATCCGTCCCTTCGTGCTGGGCGGTTATGTGTGGAACATGTTCGATTTCGGAAGCGCCAGCCGCAAGGAAGGCGGGGAAACCGGCAAAAATCTGAAGGGGCTTGTGTCGATTGACCGTACTATCCGGAAGGACACCTTTTATTTGTACAAGGCGTATTGGTCCAAGGAGCCCTTCGTTCATATCACCGGCCGCCGCTTCGTAAACCGGCACCGGGAAAGTAACGATTTGACCGTGTTATCCAATATGGGCATCATCCGCCTTTATTTGAACGGCCAATTCCTGTGCGAGCTTAACGGTGTGGAGCCGATGCGGACCATCCACGATGTGCTTCTCACCGATGGTGACAACTGGATCCGGGCCGAAGGTGTGGATGCAGAGGGACAGCTCCATACAGACGAAATCCTGCTGCGCCGCGTATCAGAGCCTGACCCTGCTTATATTCACGTGAAGGAAGAGCAAACCGGGCACGTAGTGAACTGGTTTGAGCGGTTTGATCTGTCCGGCGGGGAAGAAATTACGCTGAAGGAAGGGTATTACTCCACCTTCGATACCATCGAGGACTTGTACAGCAATGACGCGGCCAAGGACATTTTCCTGAAGTATTTCGGGCATGTGACAGGACATCCGTTTTTTGAGGTGACCATAGGAGTGATGTCCATTGAGAAGATGGCCCAGCTGGAATTTTATCATATTCCCCCCGAATTATTGCCTGTGATCAATAAGGAGCTAAACGTTATCCGCAAATAACAGGACAGTCGGCAAAGTGCTAACGGGAAGTCGGTGGAAGGGTAGTGGGGGAGGGCGGATTTTTATAGGATAGAGGTACAACAAGAACATGCTCTCACTTAGGGGAGGAAAGGGGAACGTGCCGTATGACGAAATCTGCGACAGGCAAAAACGTGAAGAGAATCTGGAAATACAGCCCGCTTTATCTCATGATGCTGCCTGGAGTTGTGTATTTGCTGATTAACAGCTATCTGCCGATGTTTGGCCTGGTGATTGCGTTTAAGGACATTAATTTTACGAAGGGAATCTGGAAAAGCGATTGGGTGGGGCTGCAGAATTTCAAATTCCTGTTCCAGACCTCGGATGCGTTTATCATTACCCGAAATACACTGCTGTACAACATTGCATTTATCCTGATCGGGCTGGTGGTTGCCGTAGGCTTCGCTATTCTCCTGAATGAAGTGAAAAGCAAAATCGCCTCCCGGCTTTATCAAAGCATCATTATCCTTCCTTTCCTGATCTCGATGGTTCTGGTCAGCTACCTGGTGTTCTCCATGCTGAGCATCGAAAGCGGCTTTATGAACAAAACCGTCCTGCCGGGGTTGGGGATTGAACCTATCTCGTGGTATAACGAGCCGAAATATTGGCCTATTATTCTGACCATGGTGCAGGTTTGGAAAGGCGCGGGTTACGCCTGCATTATCTACCTGGCCGCCATTATCGGCATTGATCCGGAATATTACGAAGCGGCCAAGCTGGACGGTGCGTCCAAGTGGCAGCAGGTCTGCAGGATTACACTTCCTCTTATCTCTCCTGTTATTACCATGCTGACCCTGCTGCAGATCGGGCGGATTTTCTACTCCGACTTCGGATTGTTCTACCAGGTGCCCATGAATGCGGGAGCACTCTTCAGCACCACGAACGTCATCGACACCTATGTGTTCCGCGGGCTGCTCCAGCTCGGCAACATCGGCATGTCCTCCGCTGCAGGCTTCTATCAATCGCTGGTGGGTTTCCTGTTGGTGATGATCTCGAACTTCGTTGTGCGCAAAATCAATAAAGAAAATGCATTGTTCTAAGGGGGATGACCATGAATCGAGAAAATAAAACCTGGCAATGGGCGGCTCACATCATCATGTCTCTGTTCTCCCTGAGCTGTCTGCTTCCCTTTCTGCTCCTCATCATGTCCTCTGTGACAGAAGAAAAGTCGATTCTGCGCAACGGATATTCCTTCTTCCCCAAGGACTTCAGCCTGTTGGCTTACCGGTACCTGTGGGAGCAATCCTCCCTGATTTTTAACGCGTACGGGATCACCGTATTCATTACCGTGGTGGGTACTACCGCAAGCCTGCTGATCACATCCCTGCTGGCTTATCCGTTGTCCCGCAGGGATCTGCCGGGTGGTGTCTTCTTTTCCTTCCTGCTGTTCTTCACCCTGCTGTTCAACGGCGGTCTGGTGCCTACTTATCTGGTGTATACGCAGATTTTCCACATCAAAAATACCATATGGGCGCTGATCATCCCCGGTCTCTTGATGAACGGCTTTAATGCGATGCTCATGAGGACGTTCTTCCGGACCACCATTCCCGTGCCCGTGCTGGAATCGGCCAGTATGGACGGGGCGGGGGAGTTTAAAATGTATTACAAGATCGTGCTGCCCCTGTCTCTGCCCATTCTGGCTACTGTCGGTCTGTTCCAGGGCCTGGCATATTGGAATGATTGGAATAACGGCCTGATCTATGTAACCAATCCGAAGCTGTTCAGCCTGCAAAACGTACTGAACCGGATTATGAGTGACATTCAATTCCTTGCCAGCAACGGCGACTTAAGCGCAAGCGCCGGGGCGAAGGTGGCGGAGCTGCCAAGCGAAACCTTCCGGATGGCCATCGCGGTGATCGCGGTGATTCCCATTCTTGTGGCCTATCCCTTCTTCCAGAAGTATTTTGTCAAGGGGATGACCATTGGGGCGGTTAAGGGGTAAGTCTGGAGCCAAGTTAGCATAATACCATTGGAGGGACGACTTATGAACACGAATATACAGAATCTGATTGCACAGATGACACTGGAGGAAAAAGCGGGTTTATGCTCCGGGCTGGATTTTTGGCACCTGAAGGGTGTGGAACGGCTGGGGATACCCAGCATCATGGTTACGGACGGTCCCCACGGTCTGCGCAAGCAATCCAGCTCCGCCGACCATCTGGGACTCCATAACAGTGTTCCCGCCACCTGTTTTCCGTCCGCTGCGGGAATGGCCGCTTCCTGGAACCGGGAGCTGATCCGGCAGGTGGGGGAAGCGTTGGGCAAGGAATGCCAGGCGGAGCAGGTAGCCGTTCTGCTGGGACCGGGCACCAATATCAAACGGTCGCCGCTGTGCGGCCGGAACTTCGAATATTTTTCGGAGGATCCGTATCTGTCCTCGGAAATGGCGGCTCATCATATTGCCGGAGTCCAAAGCCAGGGTGTCGGCACCTCACTGAAGCATTTCGCCGTCAATAATCAGGAGCACCGCCGGATGTCGGTGGACGCTGTTGTGGACGAAAGAACGCTGCGGGAGATTTACCTGGCCGCCTTCGAGGGTGCGGTGAAGCAATCACAGCCTTGGACGGTGATGTGCTCATACAACAAAGTGAACGGAGCGTATGCCTCGGAGAATGAGACGCTTCTTACCCGAATCCTTCGGGAGGAGTGGGGCTTTGAGGGTTTTGTGGTATCGGACTGGGGAGCGGTGAATGACCGGGTGAAGGGACTTGCTGCGGGATTGGAGCTGGAGATGCCGGCCAGCGGCGGTACCAACGATGCGTTGCTTGTGGAGGCCGTCCGGAACGGCAGCCTGTCGGAGCAGGTACTGGACCAAGCTGTGGAGCGGATACTCCGAGTGATCTTCATGGCGGTGGAGCAGCGGAAGGAAGGGGCTGTGTTCGATCCGGCAGCGCATCATGCCTTGGCCCGGACTGCTGCTCAGGAGAGTATGGTGCTGCTGAAAAACCAGGATGAACTGCTTCCGCTGCCCAAAGCTGGTACGGTTGCCGTTATCGGCGAATTCGCCGAAAAACCCCGGTACCAAGGAGGCGGCAGCTCCCATGTGAACCCGACCCGGCTGGACGCAGCGCTGCCCGAAATCCGGGCTGTTGCCGGAAACGCGGAGATTCTTTATGCAGCGGGCTTCCGTATCGACAACGACATCATCGATGAGGAGCTGATCCGGGAGGCCCGGACCGCCGCTGTACAAGCAGACACCGCTGTTCTGTTCCTGGGACTGCCGGACCGCTACGAATCGGAAGGGTATGACCGCACCCATATGTCTCTTCCCTCCAACCAGCTTGCTCTATTGGAGGCGGTAGCGGAGGTTCAGCCGCAGCTTGTGGTTGTGCTGAGCAACGGCTCACCGGTGGAGATGCCGTGGATCGGCAGGGTCAAGGCCGTATTGGAGGGGTATCTGGGCGGTCAGGCAGGAGGCGGCGCTGCCGCAGATCTTCTATTCGGGGATGCCAATCCCAGCGGGAAGCTGGCGGAGACCTTCCCTGTAAGGGTGCAGGACAATCCGTCCTATCTGTTCTTCCCGGGTGAGGGAGATGTGGCGGAATACCGCGAGGGGATTTTTGTAGGGTACCGCTATTATGATGCCAAGGAGCTTGAGCCGCTGTTTCCCTTTGGCCATGGACTCAGCTATACGTCCTTCGCTTACAGCCAGTTGCGAACAGACCAAACACGGATCACGGATAACGAAACGGTGCAGGTATCGTTGGAGGTCACCAATACCGGGAGCAGGGCAGGCAAGGAAACCGTTCAGCTGTATGTAAGCGATACGGAGAGCTCGGTGATCCGTCCCCGCAAGGAGCTGAAGGCGTTCCGGAAGGTGGAGCTTCAGCCGGGGGAAACCCAAACCGTTACCTTGGAGCTGGATAAACGGGCATTTGCCTTTTATCATACGGGAGTTGGCGATTGGGTTGCGGAAACAGGAGAGTACGAGCTGCTGGTTGGCAGATCCTCCCGGGATATTGTGCTCCAGACGGGAATCCATGTGGAATCTACGACGGTGGTCCGGCGAGTCTACCACCGCAACACTCTGCTGGGTGACCTGCATGGCGATCCGCAGACCATGGAAGCGGCCAAACGGCTGATGGAGGCTACCGGCCTGCTCCGCGAGGGCGCGGGAGAGGACGATGAGCTGATGATGGCCATCATGAAATACCTGCCGCTCCGCGGAGTCGTGGCCTTCAGCCAAGGGAAGCTGACGGACCAGGAGCTGGAGGATATGCTGAGGGAGTTGAACGGGAAGCCGGGGCAGGAAGGGAATGGATCCGCTTTGTAACTTATGAAAGGGCTGTCCGGAAAGTCAGTGGAAATGCTGACTGCCGGACAGCCCTATTTTGGTTTGGGTTACAGCTGCTCGTAAACGATATGGATGAGCTCTGTCTTCAGGGTCTGAACGGCTTCTTCCTTGGGCAGCATAATGAATTTGGATAAGTACTCAATATCGTCGGCAAACAGGTCCAGGATCTCTTCCATGGACTTTTTGTCTCCGCCCTGGGCTTTTTTTACTGTTTGATAGAAAGGATGAGGTGCTGCTTCAGGATTTCTAACCCCTTCTTCTTCCATTTGCTAACCCCCTGTTGGGTCATATTTAAGTCAGCCGCTACATGCCGCTCCGATATTCCCTCGATAATGGTTCGCTTGACAATATATCTGCATTTTTCCCAAGGGATGACATCAAGAAGCTCTTCCACATAGATCTCCGACAAAACCATCTTCTCAAAGCTGTTATCAAAAAACTGGTTATCGTAGAGAGGGTTGCATTCCCTTACCTGCTGCATACGGGTTTTGTACTGGATTCTCCAGGCTGCCCGCTTCAAAAGTTGCCTGCACGTTTCAACGGATACGGCATCAAGGGTTTCATCGCAAGTAATCATTTAGGATTCCTCCATCTAGAAGGGATAAGAGCAAGGAATATCATATGAAGAGCTGTAAATGTGTAAAGCCGTTTTTTAGCGGTTATGAACAGATCCTGTTACACATACACGACAGATTACTCCCCCCTCCCGTACTTTCTCCTCCCGGTACTGCATCTATTGACTTATATTGGGACGGAATTAACCAAATATCAGGAAAAATAGTGAATATAACCCTTTAATCCCCTTATAAACAAAGTAAAAATAGCCATAAATTACACAACCAGTAAACATATTAAATATTTCTTCCAGCATATTGAAAAAAGTTGTGAAAACCATGCGGAAAGCACCATCTCTATATAGAAGTCATACGGATAGGGAGGGAAGTAGAATTGCTAATATATATATTATGAACAAAAGAATGAGATAAAGATTGATAAAATGACAAAAAGACCTAAAATAATCCATATTTCTTTTGGTTCGAAAGGAGGAAAAACATGAAGGATTATCTGACACCTGAATGGATGGAAGCCCTGCTTACCGCCGTGATTATACCTTTATTTGGTTTATTAACCAAATATATAATTACACTGTTGAAACGCAGAATCGCACAGTTGGAGCAAAGCATAGGCCAAGAGCGTGCCCGGAACTATTTGAGTCTTGCCGAGAATGCCATTGAAGCTGCTGTTATTTCTGTCAATCAAACCTTTGTTGAGGCTCTAAAAAAGGAAGGCACCTTCGATGAGGAGGCGATGGCCCAGTCTTTCCGGATGGCGAAGGAGCTGGCTGCAGGCATCATCGGGAAGGCGGCCCGGGAAGGGCTGAAGCTTGTATATGAAGATGTGGATGCCTGGCTGGACAGCAAGATCGAATTCTATGTGAATCAGATCAAATAAAGGGGCAATACGGGAAGTTGTAAAACGGAGGCGGATTTTACCTTTGATAATAAAGGAGGCTTATGCCAATGAAAGATTATTCAGCACGTGATCAAGTGCGAAGCGGCAAAGGGCGATGGCTGAAATGGACAGGCTTATTCCTGGTCATTCTGCTGCTGATTCCTGTTGCAGTCGCTTCCGGCTCCACCCCGTTATTCACTGCAGGTCCTGCTGCAGAGGAAGCCGGGAGTGTAACCGGTACTGTGTATGGACAGGAGCCGGTTATTCAACCTGTTAAGGGCGGTGTAACCGGTTCTGTATATGGCTGGGACGATACGCTGGGAATTATTCTGGACAATGAAGGCAGGGGAGCGGGCAAATGGGGGCTTATGGCCATGAGCCCGGTGGAAGGCACACTACAGCCTGTATCTCCGCTGCTCCAGCAGATGAAGCTGTCCCAGGCTTCGGCAGTCGTGCCTGGAGGACGCGGATTTATGCTTCCGCAAATCGTAGTGGTCAAGGATCCGGCCGGAAACCCGCTTCCGGGCATTCCGGTCACCTTTCAGGTATCCCAGGACAGCATTATTACCGCTGTAATGAGAGGCCTGAACAGTACTTATGTTACGGCAGCCACAGATGCCAACGGCATTGCCACTGCGGCCAACACCTATGCCGGCTATGTGGGAGAGGGATATCAGGTCTATTCCAAAAACACCGGTGTGATCAAGACCATGCAGGTAACGGCCACTGTAGCGGGTTTGCAGCCGGTAACCTTCCAGGTGGAGGTTGGATCAGTAGGGGCGAATATACTGGACACAACCCCCCCGATCATAACCGCCAGTGCCCAACGTGATGACGGGACTCCCTATATTGCGGGCACTTGGACCAACCGTCCGGTAACGGTGCATTATACAGCAGTGGATGCGTTATCATCTATTCGTTACTGTACGCCTGATCAGGTGTTTCAACAGGAAGGGGCAGGACAGACAGCGACGGGCAAGGCCATTGACAGTGCGGCAGTCGGTGACAATGATGCCAGCCATTCCTCAACGGTTACCTTCGGTCCCATTAACATTGATAAGAGTCCACCCCATACGGTGGCAGCTGCAGCAGGTGCAGCCCCCGACGGGTGGAACCATGATACGGTTACCCTCCAATTGAATGCAGAGGATTCCTTGTCGGGGGTAGAAACCATCTTCTATAAAATTGGGGAGCAGGAGCGTGTCCAGGTGCATGGCGGCTCTGCTGCCGTCCAGATCACTCCGGAAGGGACCACTGCTGTTACCTATTGGGCGGTGGACAAAACCGGGAATGAGGAAGCTCCCCAGACCATTTCAGTTAAAATCGATAAAAACGGTCCGGTGGTTTCCGCTGCTCAAAGCCCTGTTGCCAATGAAAAGGGCTGGAACAATACGGATGTAGCCGTGACGTTAACCGCCTCCGACACCAGCTCAGGCGTGAAGGAAATCCATTATAAAATCGGTACGAACGGACAAGAGCAAATAGCAGCGGGAGCTGCGGCTTCCTTCGCCGTGAAGGCGGAGGGGATTACAACTGTCACCTTTTGGGCGGTAGATCTGGCAGGGAATACATCCCTTGAACAAACCCAACAGGTGAAAATTGACAAGACGGTGCCGGTGCTGAAGGCGCCTGCCGATATCACGCTTGAAGCAACAGCAGTACGGACCCCTGTGACCATTGGAACCGCAACGGTTCAGGATATCTCAGTGCCGGACGTTGTCATCACCAGCGACGCACCGGCCGACTTTCCCATCGGCACAACCTCTGTTGTATGGAAGGCGGTGGACCCGGTTGGGAACATGTCCTCCCAGGTTCAAAAAATCACGGTAAAGGACACCACCAAGCCGGTTATTACGGTGCAGGGCGACATTGTGCTCGAAGCAACGGCCATTCGCACACCCTATGTCCTGACGGGAGCAAATGCAACAGATATCTTCCCTGTTATTTTGAATAATGATGCTCCCAAGGAATTCCCCATCGGCAAAAAGGCGGTGACCTGGACGGCAACGGATGCCAACGGCAATTCGGTTACAGCCGTACAGAATGTAACGGTTATCGACAGCACCAAGCCCAAGCTGATTGTGCCAAAGGCGATTACACTGGAGGCAACGGCAAGAAGAACTCCAGTGGAAATCGGACAAGCGGAGGCCCATGATATTTTTGAGGTGACGCTCACTCATAATGCTCCCGCCGACTTCCCGGTAGGAACAACAGACGTACAGTGGAAGGCGCAGGATGCCAACGGCAATGAGATTATTGAGGTTCAGAAGGTTACGGTGACAGATACCACACCACCGGTTCTGGTTATTCCCAAGGATATGACGGTGGAAGCCACGGAACGAAGAATGAAGCTTGAGCTTGGCGAGCCTGAGACAACGGATATTTTTGATGTGGAATGGTCCAATGATGCCCCCGCCGACTTTCCGGTAGGCCAAACATTGGTTACCTGGACGGCCGAGGATGAGAACGGCAATACGGCCACCGCCACCCAAACCGTTGAAGTAACGGATAAGACCTCTCCGGTTCTGACCGTACCTGCGGATATCAGGCTGGAAGCAACGGCTGTCAAAACCCGGATAGACAATCTGGGCAAGGTTGAGGTGTCGGATATCTTCCCGGTCACCTATAGCAGCAACGCGCCTAAGGACGGTTTCCCTGTAGGAAATACGGTGGTTACCTGGACAGCTCTGGATGAGAACGGCAACAAAACGGAGGGTTTCCAAAATGTGACCATTACGGACACAACCAAACCTCTCCTGATGCTCCCGGGCAATAAGGTGGTGGAAGCAACCGCTCTGCGTACCAAGGTGGAGCTTGGAAATGCAGCTGCCACAGATATCTTCCCGGTTACCCTCACCCATGATGGTCCTCCGGATTACCCGTTGGGGGAAACGCTGGTGACCTGGACGGCGGTGGATGCCAACGGCAACCATACCTCCGGAACCCAAACCGTGAAGGTGGTGGATACCACCAAGCCTGTATTGACCGTACCGGCAGATATCACCATGGAGGCTACGGCTGTAAGAACCTCCGTTGATCTTGGCCAGCCCAAGGTAACGGACCTGTTCCCGGTAACCATCGACAATGATGCGCCGGATGACTTCCCGGTGGGAACACAAGAGGTGAAGTGGCTGGTTACCGACAGCAGCGGGAACGTGGCCTTGGGTATTCAGAAGGTTACGATAACGGATAAAACCGCTCCGGTTCTGCATATCCCGGCAGACGTCAAAGTGGAGGCTTCAGCCATTCGGACGCCGGTTATTATCGGTGAAGCCACAGCTGATGATATTTTTGCAGTAACCCTTAGCCATAGTGCCCCTGCAGATTTCCCGGTTGGCATAACCCTCGTTACGTGGACGGCGCTGGATGCCAACGGCAACAAGACTATTCTTGTGCAGAAGGTAGTGGTAGAGGATACCATCGCTCCAGTATTAACCGTACCGAAGGATATGACAGTGGAAGCGACGGCGGTGATGTCGGTAGTAGATACCGGCAAGGCGTCCGCCACGGATATTTTCGAAGTGAATATATCCAACAACGCACCTGAGCGTTATTCTCTCGGCAAAACGGTTATCACCTGGAAGGCCACAGATGCCAATGGGAACATCTCCACCAAAACGCAAACCATAACGGTTGTGGATACGACGGCTCCTGAAATTGTGAAGCCCGCCGATCTGACAGTCGAAGCCGCAGGCCGGAAAACAGGTATCCGTTTGGAAACGCCTGCAGCCACGGATATTTTCAAAGTAACCGGGGTCATCTCGAATGCGCCTGCGGATTTCCCGCTGGGCCAAACAGCCGTCATCTGGACGGCCACGGATGAAAACCGCAATTCTTCTGTATATAAACAAAATGTTACAGTAGTCGACACCACCCCTCCTGTCTTGAAGATACCGAAGGATATGGTGGTTGAGGCTGCCGCTCTGGAGACCCCGGTTTCCATCGGATCGGCTGAAGCGACAGATCTGTTCCCGGTTACGGTGACGAATGATGCGCCGGAGAAGTATCTCCTGGGCGAAACCAGAGTAACCTGGACAGCGGAGGATGAGAACGGCAACGTAACCACCAGTGTCCAGATCATCACCATTATAGATACCACTCCTCCGGTACTGACCTTGCCGGACCATGTAACTGTGGAGGCAGCAGCACTGGAAACTCCGGTGGAGCTTGGTGAGGCCAGTGCCGCGGACATCTATCTTGTGGAAATCACCAACGATGCCCCGGTCGTTTATAAGCTGGGGGAAACCAAGGTAACCTGGAAGGCCGTAGACGCTAATGGTAATGTCTCTACGGGCGTACAGACGGTTACGGTCGTGGATACAACGGCTCCGGTTCTGACGGTGCCTGAGGACGTAACCGCAGAAGCAGCGGCATTGGATACCCCGGTAGAGATCGGGTCAGCTGCGGCCACGGATATTTATGAGGTGACCGTGACCAGTGATGCTCCGGCCGCTTACAAGCTGGGGGAAACGAAGGTAACGTGGAAGGCTGTGGATGCCAACGGCAATGAATCCACTGCGGTGCAGCGGATTACCATTGTAGACACGACGAAGCCTGTCCTGAGCCTGCCGGCGGATCAAACGGTGGAGGCCACAGGAGAGCTGACCAAGGTTCACTTAGGCAAGGTTACGGCAACAGATATTTATCCAGTCGACATCTTCTGCAATACGCCGGACGGTTTCCCGTTGGGCGTTACGAAGGTGACCTGTTCAGCTACAGACGCCAATGGGAATGGTTCGGTTGGGATGGTCACCATCACCATTATAGACACGACCAAACCAGTACTGACCTTGCCCGCTGACAAAACCGTAGAGGCAACGGCCCTGCTTACCCCGGTGGATCCCGGAACCGCAAGGGCGACGGATATTTTCCCGGTTACCATAACCAAAGACGCTCCCGAGGTTTATCCGCTGGGGGAAACCAAGGTAACCTGGAAGGCCGTGGATGCCAACGGCAATGAAAGCACGGGTGTGCAGACGATCACCGTAGTGGATACCACTGCTCCGGTTCTGACAGTACCTGAGAATGTAACGGCAGAAGCAGCGGCATTGGATACTCCGGTAGAAATCGGATTGGCCACTGCTACGGATATTTATGAGGTGAAGGTGACCAGCGATGCTCCGGCCACTTACAAGCTGGGGGAAACCAAGGTAACCTGGAAGGCCGTGGATGCCAACGGCAATGTTTCCACAGGCGTGCAGACGGTTACGGTGGTGGATACCACCGCTCCAGTTCTGACAGTGCCTGAGAATGTAACGGTAGAAGCGACGGCACTGGATACTCCGGTAGAAATCGGGTTGGCCTCGGCTACGGATATTTATGAGGTGACGGTGACCAGCGATGCTCCAGCCGCTTACAAGCTGGGCGAAACCAAGGTAACCTGGAAGGCTGTAGATGCCAACGGCAATGAAAGCACGGGTGTGCAGACCATTACCGTAGTGGATACGACGAAGCCGGTGCTTACACTGCCTGCTAACAAGACAGTAGAAGCAACGGCATTGGATACCCCGGTAGAAATCGGGTTGGCCTCGGCCACGGATATTTATGAGGTGAAGGTGACCAGCGAAGCGCCTGCTGCTTTCTCTCTTGGCGAAACGAAGGTAACCTGGAAGGCTGTGGATGCCAACGGCAATGAAAGCACGGGTGTGCAGACCATTACCGTAGTGGATACGACGAAGCCGGTGCTTACGCTTGCCCCTAACAAAACGGTGGAAGCAACGGCGGTGAAGACCCCTGTTGCCATAGGCCAAAGCACCGCCACGGACATTTTCCCGGTAACGGTGACCAGTGATGCGCCTGCTGCTTTCTCTCTTGGTGAAACGAAGGTAACCTGGAAGGCCGTGGACGCCAACGGCAATGAAAGTACAGGTGTGCAGACCATTACTGTAGTGGATACCACGAAGCCGGTGCTTACGCTTGCCGCCAACAAAACAGTGGAAGCAACGGCAGTGAAAACCCCTGTTGCCATAGGCCAAAGCACCGCCACGGACATTTTCCAGGTAACAGTAGTCCATGATGCGCCAGCCGTATTTCCCTTGGGCTTAACAAAGGTGACCTGGACGGCTACGGATGCCAATGGCAATGGTTCAAGTGGTGTCCAGAATATTACCGTCGTAGATACGACCAAGCCGGTTATTACAGCACCAGCCGATAAAACCGCTGCTGCCACCGGCACCAAAACGAAGGTAACGCTTGGCCAACCGGTGGTAACGGATATTTTTGGGTATACCGTAATCAATGATGCTCCAGCCGAGGGATTCCCTGTTGGTGTAACAACCGTAACCTGGACCGCCACGGATACCAGTGGCAATTCGGCTACAGCCGTACAGAAGGTGACGATTGTTCAGGCGGTGAAGGTCCAGTCCTACAATTTCATCCGATCTGCTTCAACGAATACGGTAGCACCCCGAATATCCGTAAAGAACATTGGCAGCGAAGACATCTCCTTATCTGCCATCAAGGTCCGTTATTACTACACCATCAATGAGGAGAAAGGTCAGGAATACGCGGTTGATTATGCCAATGTTTCCGGAGCCGGAGTGAACCGGAATATCACTTCCTTGGTAACAGGCAGCTTTCAGAAAACAACAGTGAAAACGGGCAGTGATTATTACCTGGAATTCAGCTTCTCCAGCAGCGCAGGCAAGCTGAAGCCTGGGGAAACCGTCCAGGTCCAGAGCAGATTCTGGAAAGCCAACTGGTCCAACTACACCCAAACGGATGATTATTCCTATAACGCATCGGCAAGTGACTATACCGATACGAATAAGATCACGGTTTATTCCTCCGGAACGTTGATTGCAGGTATTGAGCCTTAGAATGTGTTAGCAAACAGGAGCCATATTGGCCATTCCAAGCCGCAGCTGTCTGACAGGCGCTGTGGCTTGGAGCTAATCTTGAACCCAAAAGAGCGTTTGAAACTCATCTGAAGAATGTGGCCGGTAACAGCCAGCTCCATTTTTGGGGGGCCTTTATGCCAGACGAAATGAACGAAATATTGCAGCGTTTGACACGCGTTGAGACCAAGCTGGACATCATGAATTCCGCACGGGACATTGCTTTGGAGTCGATGCAGAGCTGTAAGTCCGCCCACCTGAGGATCGATGAGCTCCGGGATGAAATGGCTAGACTTGCAGTCAAGCAGGCGGAAGGCCAGCGTTGGCTGATTGGGACGATCATTAGCAGTGCGGGTTTGTTTATAGCAGCTGCCGGACTTTTGCTGAAGGTGATGCTGGGGTAAGGGTTACAGGCCTACTAAAGAAAGGGCAGATGGACATGGCAAAAGGATTTGATTGTGCCCAAGCATTGACACAGGCCGTGGCGGAGCGTTTCCGGGCGGACGGCTTTGAATTTGTTTGCCGGTATGTGGTGCCTTCAGGATGGAAGCGGCTGACGAGACAGGAGGCAGAGGCAATTAGTGCAGCGGGGCTGCAGATTGTGTCCGTCTATGAAACAACGGCCAGCCGTGCACTGGGAGGCCGCCGTGCCGGGCTGCTAGATGGTGTTGCCGCCGCCGAAGCCGCCCGGTCATTGGGACAGCCGAAGGGCAGTCGGATCTACTTTGCAGTGGATTTCGATGCAGCGCCGGACCAGATGAAAACGGTGGTTGACTATATCCGTGCGGCCAGCGAGGTAACACCGGATTACCGGACCGGCGTATACGGCAGCGCGGCGGTTGTGGAGGCGGTGATGTCGGCACAGGCCTGCTCAGGCTTCTGGCAAACCTATGCCTGGAGCAAGGGGCGGAGGATCGGCGGCATCCACCTCTACCAGTATGATAACGGTCCTTCAGGCTTAGGCAAACCGATGCACGGAATCAATGTGGATCTGGATGAAGCGCAAGGTGATGTGGGCTGGTGGAGTACAAACCCGCCAGCTGTCCCGTTACCAGCCGAAGAAGCCGGAAAGGAGCTGGAGGTGCATATGCTGGCGAAGGAGGATGCCAACAAAATCATTGGTTTTCTCAAGGCGGCCTATGCCGCCGTTGATAATGCCGAGGCGCAGGACGAGTTTCACCGCTTGGCCACGGAGCTGCGAAAAGCCTCCGGGCAGCCGGAGGAGGAATGAGTAAATACCGGTCTGCGGTGCGGCGTGAACCGCAGCATGAGTAGCTATTTACAAATCACAGTTTAAACCACCTCCGGGTGGTTTTTCTTTTGTTAGGGTAGAAGGAAAGGCCTTCTTATGTTCTTTTTGTGGAATCGCCCAATTCGGCTGTAAATCACCCCCTGTATTTACCCTATATAGTGAATGTCTATTACAGGGGAGTGATCTAACATGCAAACGAGGATGGCTGTTGCCAAGCAACCGGAGCCGTCTTCTGCGGCCAAGAGCAGCTCTGTACAAGCCTCCCAGGCCAAGAAGACGGCGCAAAAGGAGCCCGTAAAAACCAGGGCCGAGCTGAAGCAGCTGACAGACCGCGTATTAGCCAACCCGGAGAACGTCAGCCGGGAGGAATATGCGCTGCTTATAAAAATCATCGGTTATTCCGGCACACAAATGCTGCTGGCCCAAAGCAAACAACGGCAGCAGCCGGATAAGAAGGAGCAGCTGAAGGAGCTGGAGCGCTCTGTACAGGAAGATGACAAGAAGAAGGAGCAGGAGCAGCCGGAGACGGCCGGGCAGAAGCAAGATGCTGCTGCCCCTGAGGCTGCATCCGGCGGTGTGTCTGAACAGGCTCCAGCAGTGAATGAACCTGAAGCGGAACAATCGAAGGGAATTGCCGGTGTTGGCCAGGTGGAGTCTTCCATTGCGGAGCAGCCCAAGAAGGAGATGGAGGAGAGTACAGCGTCTTCATCCAAGGGTTTGCAAAAATCCGTTAAAGTTCTGGCCCCGGCGTTGCAGTTGAAACCGCAGCCGGCAGCAGCGGAACATAAGGCAGCCGCAGAGCCTAAGGCAGCAGCAGCGGACCAGCAGGCAGCAGTGGAACATAAGGCAGCAGCAGCGGATCAGCAGGCAACAGCAGAGCCTAAGGCCGCAGCCAAGTCTGCGCCGGTGTCAGAACGGGCGGCTGCGCAAGCCACTGAGCAAGTGCCGCATGCCGCTCAAGCGGAGGAGTCGGTCGGGGCAGAAGCCCGGCATCAGCCTGCGGCCCAGGCAGGAGCAGGTCCTGTGGCAGCTGCCAAAAGCGCCAAACCAGGCGGTTCCGCAGCGGAAGCAAGCGGCTTGGTACCGGAAGCCAAGGGCAAGGAACCTCCCAAGCACAAGGCCATTGCCATCAAGGCCGACAGCCCGGATGCCATTCTCCAGCAGCTTGGGACGATGCCGCCTACGGATATGGTCAACGCCTTTACCTCGGCGGTATCGGTGTCCAAGGGCGCTCTGGACAAGCAGCGCCAGAAAACCCAGGCTGTCCTTCCGTCCGTGCCTACACCCACCGGACTTCCTGCAGGCAAGTCCGCGGGACAAGGATTGAGCGCCAAAGTTGCCGCTGCGATCCAAGCCCGGTCCCAGCCGAAGGGCATGGACCGCTTCCAAAGCCAGAAGCAAGGCGGAGCCGTGCAGACCGGCCAGCTCCGGGACTTCCCCACAGGCTCTCAGGCTGAGGAGGATCCCGATCAAATTATGGAGCAGGCCCGGGGCTATGCGGCCAATCCTCCCGGCATCAGCATGACCGGAGAGGCAGACCCGTCCCAGGCCGACGGCTTCCAGTCCGAGGCTACCCGCCATGTGGAGACCGCCAAGCAGACCGAGTTGAACCAGATCAAGCAGGACTTCGGAGAAAATCAGATTCAGCCCAAGGCCGATCCTACGGTGCTTCGTGCCGACAAGGCCATTCGGGCCGTGACGCCTCCTGCTTTTGCCATGAAGCGGGAAGCCGCCCTGCCGCCTGAGGTAGCGGACCGGATCAACCCATCGCTGACTTCCACCCTAAACAGCTTCATGGCCGACCGCAAGGGCGAATACCAGAAGGGCAAGGAGCCCTTCGAGGCCGGAGTGGAGTCGGCGAAGAATGACACCTCCTCCCAAATCAATACCTTAAAAACCGAGGCGGCACAGAACCAGCGTACCGAGCAGGAAGCGGCCAAGTCGGAGGTCAAGGGGCTCCGGGGACAATGGCAAAGCGAGATCAACCAGTCCACCGGGGAATTCGACCGGGAATCCAAAGCGGCGGCTGGGGAGAAGAAACGGGATATCGACGGCATCCGCCGGGACAAGGAAGGGGAAGTCAAGGCCACCCTCTCCCAAGCCCAGAAGGACGCCAGCAAGGAATACACCTCCACCAAGAAGGAAGCCGACAAGAAGCAGAAGGACGCCGATGGCGGGGAGAAGAAGGACCGGAATGTCTTCCAGAAGGCGTGGGACTGGACCAAGGAAAAGGCGCAGCAGGCTCTGGAGGGTTTGAAGAAAGCTGTGAACTTCCTGTTCACCCAGCTGCGCAAGGCCGTTAAGAGCATCTTCGATAAAGCCAAGGCTTTGGCCGTGGGCATTATCGAAAAGGGCCGCCAGCTGATCGTCAAGGCCATTCAAGGGCTGGGCACTGTCCTGAAGGGGCTGGTGAATAAGGTTTTCGCCCGTTTCCCGGGCATTGCCAAGAAGATAACGGGGCTTATCGACAAGGCGGTCAACAAGGCCGTTCAAGCCGTGAACAAGGTGGCAGCCGCCCTCAAGAAGGGAGTCACCGCTGCCCTCAATTTTATGGCGAAGTCGCTGGATACGCTGTTTGCCGGCGTTCAAGCCCTGTATAACAAAGTCTTAAATGGCATCAGCAAATTCTTGAACGGCGATTTTAAGGCCATCTTCGGCAAGCTGCTGGAGGGGGCGCAGATCGCAGCAGAAATTGCGCTGGCTTTTGCTACCGGAGGCGGCAGTGTCCTGCTGCAGATCATCAAGTGGCTGGCCACCACCCTGCCGCAGCTGATCCGCCAGGCAGGTTCGGTGTTCAGCTTCGTTACCACCCTGCGCAGCATGAAGGTGCAGGATGTGAAGCAGCTGCTGAGTCCGGCGGGTATGGGCGGTTATCTGGTGAAAGGGCTGTTCGGGGAGCTGAAGTCCCTGCCCGCAGCCAAGGAGGAGGAAGACAAGGAGAAGGAAGCACCGGCAGGCGGCAAGGAAGAAAAAGGGCTGATGAAGGTTCTTCAGCTGCTGAAGGGTGTATTCAAGGTCTTAAAGGGCACCTACGGCAAAGTGGCCGGAGCCATCAACAAGGCTTTGCCGGGTATGAACATCTCCACCAAATCGTGGTTTAACCCCTTTGCCATGATCTACGCCGGGGCGGTCCAGGCCATGGAGATCGTGAAAAATCCCGCTGAGGCCTTGAATGAAGGGGCAGGAAAGCTGAAGAGTGCGGCGGGCAGCTTCTTCTTGGGCATCAAGGGGAAGGTAACGGAAACCGCAGGCAGCATTAAGGAGAAGGTGATGCTCCTGGGCAAACCGGCGCAGTTGATGAAGCTTTTGGCCAATAAGGCAGTGGACATGGTGCTGAACTTCATCGTCACCCACCCGCCTTCAGCGCTGATCAAGGCTGTATTTAAGGGGATCGAAGCGGCAGCGGGCTCCTCCATTGTGGATCTGGTCCGCAAGCATATTCCCTTTGCCGACAAGATGATCAACAAGGTGGCGGAATCCAGTCCCGTCCAGAGCCTGATGAAGCCGCTGGAACAGCCGGTGAACAAGGTAGGAGGGCTCATTGACCAGGTGACGGAGGAAGCGTCAGGTCTGGTGGACGATGCGGAGAAGCAAACCGGCTCAGTGCTGGGCAATGGTACTCAGCTTTTGGCAAGTTTAGCAGGTGTCGGAGCTGCTAGTGGCAAGGATGGTGCAGGCAAAAGCAATAAGGCAGGCACTGGCAGCAGCGGCAAGAAGGGAGGCACCAAGGGCGGCGGCGACTTCCTCGGTACCGTCAAGGGCGGCATCCACACCCGCCTCATCGCCTTCGGCAAGAATCTGCTGAAGTCCGGCAAGGAGTTGGTCATTAAAGGCGCAGAAAAGATCAAGGGCGCCGTCTCCGGCCTCCTGGTTCGTTTCAACATCGGCAGCGAAAGCCACAAGCTGTGGGTGGAGAAAAAGGGCAGCCGCAATGTGGTAATGATGGCGAGTGAGAAGGAAGAATTAAGAATAAAAATAAAGGGATTTAAGAAACAGTTGTCGAAGGAAACTGATGAGGTTAAAAAGGAAGAAATTGAAAGAAATATAGAGAAACTGGAGCGAATGGTAGCCGAACTGGAAGCCAGTCCCTCCATGGAAGAAAAGCAGGACCAGTCCAAGGCGAAGTCAGAGCTTATCGAAACAAGTAATCTGGTAACTGAGGTCAGTACCCATTTGCAGGGGACGGGTGCAACTAAATCTAAGTCTAGAGGGATACCTGAATATGTAAAAAAACATTGGGAAGCAGGTAATAATTTTAATAAGGAGAATCGCCCACGTTACCCGTATAATGAGATAGAATTAGAACCAAAAGAGATTAATGGTAAAAAGTACGTTGTTGACTCATACATTCCGGGTAAAGAAATAGTTTCCAGAAAATTTACTCAACTTGCTGTGGTACAGGAAAAAACAGCACTAGGTTATCTGAGTGAGTTTACTAAGAAGTATCCACAAGATTCAGTAATTTCGGCAGGGAGATTTAACCCTAATGCTCTCAAAGGTAGCAGACTAGAGGGGGAATTAATTTTAGAAGTTCCAGTGCAAACAACGAAGCCAGAACCAGTACCACAAGCAGTCATTAGTGAGGCTAATAAAAAGGGAATTGCCATTCGTGATATTAATGGGAAGGTGTATAATTGATGGATATTTTTTACTGTGATAAGTGGTCAAACATTAAAAAAAAGCCTTGGAATTTTATGGATGAAACTACTGCTAAGAAGCATCATGAGAAACGTCAGCCTTACACAGCTGTCATAAGTGAGGATGGCCGTCCGACTTATCTAGTGAATGTTACTAATAAGTGGGTTTCAGTAAGTTTTTTAGATGAACTTCTTCGCAAATATTTACATTATGATTTTATAGTTAAAGATGATAGTAAAATATTCTTAAGGACAATATTGTATTGGGAGTACGAAGATGAAACAGAAAATGAGGCTAAAAGTATGATTTTTGGTTACCATGAAAATGGACATATAGCTATGGAACAAAGAAACTCAAAGACCGGTGAAATTGAGGAACGAGAAACTGAAGATGATTTGTCAAGAAACTGGGACTCTTTCCCTAAGTTTGGTGACTATCTTTACTTGTGCAAGGAAGAAAGATAAGCATGAGAAGTATTCCATAACAGCGCAAAATCGTCACATAAAAACAGGCCACTTTGTGCAAATAGCACCATTGCTGACCTGTTTTTTTGTTGTGTTTGTCTCGTCTTTTGTCGATTTTTGAACAATTATAATAACTGTACGAAAAGAATTATAATTAAAGTTTCTAAAGTATACGGAATTTATTATGTTATCCTTGGTATGGAAATGGAAGAGGCGTCATATTTTTTTCATTAATAGAATATAGCGTGCCTGAGTGTTGGGCCAGAATGATTGTTTATCAAACCTTGATTGGCGTATGCCTTTCAAGGTTTTTCTTTAAGTCAAGGTCATACTCGTCTAATTCGCACCATGTAATTAGACTTGTGTTCAGGGAACCGGATTTGCAATAACCTCCCCCCAAAACATTCCCCCCTCCCCCAGTTGTACATCTCCCCCCAGCATTTACTTATAGATGAAGGAAAAAACATAGAGCAAGGAAAGACGGATGCCATGAAAAATACGGATAAAGCAGCAAAAATCGCGAGGCTTAGTCTCGTTGGAGGCAAGGAGCCCGCCGCGGCGGAAGCGGTGGAGGGTTACCGCTCCAGTCTGGAGCATCTGATGGATGAGCTGGAGCGGCTGGAGCTTCGGTTACGGCTTCAGCTGGTGTTGGAGGACAAGGCGTTTCCCGTAAATGGGCTGCCAGTGCTGCCGTTCCTTGAGGGGCATCTGCGGACTCTCCCGGAGGGAGAGGAAGAAGTTTCCCCGGAGACGGACGCCGCTCATTACTCCCGTGAGCTTGCCAGAGTAACCAGGCGCGTCGCGCAAAAAGTGGAAGCAAGCCTTCAATTGGGAATCAGGCTGCCCCTTCCCCGGCTCTCGCAGCAGCTGAAGCTGAAGCCGCTGGAGGAAGACATTCTCGTCGCTTGCCTGGCTCCCGAGCTGGACCGCAAATTCGAGGCCATGTATGCCTATCTTCAGGATGACCTCACCTCCAGGAGTCCAACGGTGGATATGCTGCTCCGGTTGTTCACTTCAACGGAAGAGGAACGGGCAGCGGCGCGGCTGATTTTTGATCAAGCCGCACCCCTGATGAGAGTTTTGATGGATACAACAGGGGAGTGGAAGGACAGCCGGGTGCCCCTACTGGCCAAGTCGTTGAAGCTGGAGAACTGGACGGTCAATCATCTGCTCGGATTTCAGATGCTGGATGAACGGTTGCTGGAGGCTGCCGAACTATGCTTCCCTCATCTTGAGCCTCAGCCTGCAGCCGCACCCTTACCAACCGGTCCAGCAGAAAGCATTGTCCGGTTTGTCCACTATTACAGCGGCAAGGAAAGCAGTCCTCATCATTTGTTTTACTGCTGCGGCCCGGATGGGGCTGAGGCTGTGAACCATGTGAAGGCGGCCTGCATGAGCCTGGAATATCCTCTCATTACGGTGGATACGGGCAGCCTGCCGGTGTCTGACGGCGATTACAGCCAGATGCTTGGCCTGCTTGGACGGCATGCCCTTCTGGATGGTGCTGCACTTTGTTTTGTTGGTTTTGATTGCCTGACAGCCGAAGGCGAAGGTGAACGCAGCAGGAGAAGAGTCAAGCCGCTGCTTGAGATGCTATGCTCCTGCGCTCCGTTGGCTTTTACTGTGGGGGAAGCCTCCTGGAGCCAGCAGTTGCCAAACCGGGAGGTAAATTTCATCCAGATTGACCTCACGCCTCCCGATGAGCCGCACCGTCTGACCTTGTGGGAGGCTTACAGCCGGGACTACAAGCTACTTCCCCATATTGACCTGACGGAGTTTACGGACAAGTTCCGGTTTACACCGGGCCAGATCCGCGCGGCATTGCGGAACGGGGAAAATCTGGCGGTGTGGAAGGGGAACGGCTCCGCAGAGAGCCCGGACGGATCACCTGCCCCCATCGGAGAAAAGGAGCTTTATGAGTCCTGCTATCTCCAGTCCGGCAGGAGCCTTCAAGCTCTGGCTACCAAGGTGAAGCCCTTCTACAGCTGGAACATGCTGGTGCTTCCCCTGGATCAGACAGAGCAGCTACGGGAGATATGCCGGCAGATGAAGCACCGCGCCTTGGTAT
The DNA here is from genome assembly GCA_023388055.1 of Bacillota bacterium. Classification (GTDB taxonomy): domain Bacteria; phylum Bacillota; class Bacilli; order Paenibacillales; family NBRC-103111; genus Paenibacillus_AR. Next base: position 241,443 of record JAEWGW010000027.1, read on the forward strand.
ATGGCAGGTGGGGCTTCGACAAGCGGCTGTCGTTGGGGAAGGGCATGAATGTGATGTTTGCCGGGCCTCCGGGTGTCGGGAAAACCATGGCGGCAGAGGTGATAGCGGGTGAGCTGAGTCTGGAGCTGTACAAGATTGATGTTTCCCAGATCGTCAGTAAATACATCGGGGAGACGGAGAAGAATCTGTCCCGGATTTTCAAGGAGGCGGAAACCTCCAACGCCATTCTGTTCTTTGACGAGGCGGATGCTCTGTTCGGCAAACGCTCGGAGGTGAAGGATGCCCATGACCGGTATGCCAACGTGGAAACCAGCTATCTGCTGCAGAAGATGGAGGAATATACCGGCATTGTCATTCTGGCTACGAATCTGAGCCAGAATCTGGACGAGGCGTTCCTCCGGAGATTGCATGCCCGAGTCGAGTTTCCGTTCCCGGAAAAAGCGCAGCGGGAAGCCATCTGGCGGGGAATGTTCCCCAAGGATGCGCCATTGGACGCCAATCTGGATTTTGCCTTTATGGCGGACAAGCTGAATCTGGCAGGGGGCAGCATCAAAAATATAGCGCTGAATGCGGCCTTCTTCGCAGCTCATGAAGGCTCCCCCATCGGGATGAGGCATATCATGCTGGCGGCCAAGCGGGAATACATCAAGCAGGGCAAAACCTTTTTGAAGACGGATTATGGCCCGTACGACAAGCTAATGGAGGTGTAACCGTGGCTGTAGACACCGGTACGGTAATAAGAGATGTAAGCAACAGCATGAAGACGCTTTTGAAGGCCCATGTTCCGGAGCTGAACGACGACAGCTATATCAGCTTCGGCTCCCCCAGCGATATTGACAGCTCGACCATGCGGCTCTCCATGTGTCTGTATTACATGAGCCATAGTCCCAGCATGCGCAACAGCGAGCGGGAGGAAATCGGCGGAACAGATGAATTCCGTTACCCTCCGGCCTATCTGGACCTGTATTACCTGTTGACCCCCTACGCCAAGGACAGGGAGACGGAGCAGCTGATCCTGGGAAGAATATTCCAGTTATTTCACGAGCATCCGGTGTTAGCCGGCAGTGACCTGGCGGGCAATCTGGCGGCGTGCGGCAATGACAAAATCCGCATTTCCTATAATAACCTGACCATTCAGGATATTAAGCAGCTGTGGGAGGTTTTCCCGGGAAAGCCGGCCAAGGTAAGCCTGTCCTATCTGGTTTCTCCGGTGAGATTGCCTGCCGAACGGACCATAACCATCCCCAAGGTTATGGCCAGAGAGCTGGGAGTCCGTCCGATCTAGGGCCTGTCTTCAAACCCGCCTGGTCCCCGCCAGCCTTTTTTTGAAGGGAGTGATTCATGCAAAATATACCGTTTATGCCAAGCAGCATCCTGGTCCAGCATTACCGCCCCGGAAGCTTGAGGGGGACAACAAAATCAGCTATTTCAAGGAGGATATGAGATGCCTAACTATTTATCGCCGGGAGTATATGTGGAAGAAGTATCCAGTGGGATTAAGCCCATCGCCGGTGTGGGAACATCGGTAGGCGCATTCGTCGGAATTGCGGAGAAGGGCACCATTGGCAAGGCCGTTCTGGTTACCAACTGGAGCCAGTTCATCAATGAATTCGGCCAATTTATCCCCAACGGATATCTGGCTTATGCCGTGTATAATTTTTTCTCCGAAGGCGGCACAAGCTGCTATGTGGTGAGAGCGGCGCCCAAGGATATCAAGCCGGCCGCACTGGTCATCAAGGATACGGACAGCTTCGACCTGTTCAAGGTTTCCGCCCGTTCCGAAGGGGAATGGGGCAACCGGATCTCCGTGAAGCTCAGCGCCTCCTCCAACAAGCAGCAATTCGGCTTCAAGATGGTGGTCCAATATCTTCTGGACAGCGAGTTTGATGATGAATATACCGGGGATGAGGACGGCAAAATTGTGGAAGTATTCGATAATCTTCTCCTGATCAACTTCGAGGAGAAGATCAATGAGGTCTCCGCTTTTGTCAAGGTTACACCTCTGGTGGATCTGACCATTCTGGAAAATATGGAAAAAACGCCTGCCTTCAACGAAAGCGCCCTTTCCCTCAGCGGCGGCGTCAACGGCATGAATCCGGTGGATTTCCTTGGCGATGCCGACACCAGAGACGGTATTCATGCCTTTGATACCATCGACGGCATCAATATTGTTGCGGCGCCCGACCTTGCGGATATGGCATACAGCCGTGGCACCATCCTGGATATGCTGAACTACTGCAAGCAGCGAAAGGACTGCATCTTCCTGGTGGACCCGCCTCACGGCTTAACGCCCTCCGAGGTGAAGGACTTCAAGGAAGGAGCCGGCAGCTATGCAGGCAACTCCTTCAACACCTCTTACGGCGCCCTGTATTATCCGTGGGTGTACATCAATGATCCGCTGACCGGCAAGCAGAAGCTGGTGCCTCCCTCCGGCGGCGTCGCCGGAACCTACGCTTATGTCGATTCCGTACGCGGGGTTCACAAGGCGCCTGCCGGAACAACGGACGGTTATCTGGATTCCGTGGTGGGCATCGAGAAGATTGTGACCAAGGCGGAGCAGGAGCTCCTGAATCCCCATGGCATTAATGTCATCCGCTCCTTGCCGGAGGGCATCTGCGTATGGGGGGCCAGAACTCTGTCCTCCGATTCCGAATGGAGCTATGTCAACGTGCGGCGCCTCATGATGTACATCGAGGAATCCCTGGATGAAGGCAGCCAATGGGTGGTATTCGAGCCCAATGATCCGAGCCTCTGGGGCAAGGTCAAGCGCAACCTGACCGCATTCCTGACCCGGGTTTGGAGAGACGGCGCATTGTACGGCTCTACCCAGGAGGAGGCCTTCTTCGTGAAGGTGGATGAGGAGAACAACCCTCCGGCCATCCGCGATGCGGGACAATTGATCATTGAAGTGGGAGTTGCACCGGTGAAGCCTGCCGAGTTCGTCGTGATCCGGGTCAGCCAAAAAACACTGTCCAAATAATGAAGTGAGAGGAGAACTATCCTATGGCAACAGGCAAAAGATTGGATCCTTACCGCAATTACCGCTTCAGAGTCGTGATCGACGGCATTCAAACCGCCGCATTCGCGGATGCCACCATTCCTGATACCTCTACAGAAGCCGTTGACTACCGGGAGGGTGTAGACGCGCCTCATTCCCGGAAGCTGTCCGGCCTCACCAAATTCGGCAATATCACCCTGAAGAAGGGCTTGACCGATTCCCTGGAGCTGTACAATTGGCGCAAGTCCATTGAGGATAAGGGTGCGCTTAAGAACCGGAAGAGCCTGTCCATTATCCTGGTGGATGAGGAAGGCAATGACAAGGCGCAATGGGACATCCTCGAAGCCTGGCCCATCAAATATGATGTCAGCGCACTTAGCGCCAAGGGCAATGAGGTTTCCGTGGAATCCATGGAGCTGGTGCATGAAGGCGTCCGTCGGGTGAAGTAACACTATAAAAGCATCAAGCAAACATCAAATTGAATGGATAAAATACGCCGCACATGAGACATGGGTATGTTTATCGCATTCAATTTGATGTTGTTTGCGGCATGGCAGGTCGGATTCAGCGATAAAAAGCAAGTATGAGCGAGGTGCGGATATGGATATTTTGCAAACGGAATTCAGCTTTACCCTGCCCAAGGGGTATGTGGATGAAACGGGCACGCTTCACAAGCAGGGCACCATGCGTTTGGCCACCGCAGCCGATGAGATTATGCCCCTTCGGGACTCCCGGGTGCAGCAGAACCCCGCCTATCTGACGGTGATTCTGCTCTCCCGGGTGGTGGTCAGCCTGGGCGGGCTGAAGATGATTACACCGAGAGTTATCGAGGAGCTGTATACCTCGGATTTTGCTTATTTGCAGGAGATGTACAACCGGATCAATCAGAGTGGCGTGAATTCGGTCCAGGCCGTGTGTCCGAAGTGTGAGCAGCAATTTGACGTTGAAATGGAGCCGTTGGGGGAATAGCGGGCTACCCTCTCGACCGCCTCTATGAGGAGGTAGCCTTCTTAACCTATTATCTGCACTGGGATTACCGGACAGTACTGAATCTGGAGCATGCCGAACGGGAGCGCTGGTGCAAGGAAATCAGCAGGATTAACCAAAAGCTCAACGGAGAGGAAGACCAAGGGGGCTTTTTTGAGGCATAGGAGGACAATATGGGGCAGAATATTCTGAATGTCGCAGCGAAACGGAACTGGGTTCCCGGCTACAGGGAGGACCCCTATCTTGCTTATCATTTTATTGTGGAGATTGACGGTCTCTCCGTAGCCGGATTTTCCGAGGTTTCCGGCTTAAGTGTGGAAACCCAGGTGGAACGGAAAACCTTCGGCGGGGAGAACCACAAGGAGTTTGTGTTCCTGTCCCAAACCAAATATTCGGATCTGACACTGAAGAACGGCATGACCAACGACGAATATTTGTGGAACTGGTATCAAAATGTGATTAACGGTGTTGTCCGGCGGCGAAGCGGCTCTATCTGTCTGCTGGATCACAGCGGCTCGCCCAAGCTGTGGTGGAACTTTATCGACGCATGCCCCATCAAGTGGGAGGGTCCGGCCTTCAGCGCAGCCAGCAGCGCTGTTGCTGTGCAAAGCCTGGTGTTGACTCACAATGGGCTCTACAGGTACAGATAACATGAAACGGATGATTCAAGCCTACCGGCCGGAGCCCGATTTTGCCCGGAGGATCATGGACAAATACGGAATCGCCAGATGGCGGAGCCGCCTGCATACCTTGATACTCCGGCTGAATCCGGTCCTGTTTCAGAAGCCGCCTGCACAGGAAAAGCACCGGGAGGTTGGGGCGGGCCCTGCGATTCACAACCATTATCCCTTCTATATGACACGTCTGTTGACACAGCAGACTGCTCCGGTGATAACCAACCGTATCGTACGGATGAACCGGATCAGTCCGGCTGCCATTACGCACCGCAGCAGCATGGTGTATATGTCACAGGAAAGACGCGGGGAAGGGGATAAGCTTGTCTCCAAGGCTGCTGGCCCATCCGCCGCAACGGCGGGGTGGTTTGGACAAGGGGAGCGTTCCGGTTTCGGACCTCCTGCAAACGGGCATAGCACCCCGGTGATGCGGAATGCGGATAAGCCCGACCCGGGGCGGCGGTTTTCCGGCCTGCCCGAACCGGACTCCTCCGGAAGAGGACAGACCGGGCAGGCAGCCGGGACCCCTGTCTATCCGGGGGGGATGGCAGCATTACGGGAGCTGAACAGGCTGCAGCCCCTTCATTTGATTCATCATCAGATGCGTTTGCTGCAGACCTTTGGGCATGGGGAGGAGACGCAGGCTGCCGGCAGCTTAAAACAGTCACGATCTCCCGCCTTAAGTGCCCTTGCCCCAGACGGGGGGACTAGCAGGGCCGAAACTCCGGGGGAACCGGCTCATAAGGGAACCGATGAAATACAAGTCTCCGGCTCCGGCACCCGAAATTCCGCGAGAGTCCATCCTGGGCCTCCCGGAAATCCCCGTTATCCTGCTGCTGCTCTGGTGGCGAGGCCGTCCCTACCCTTAACGCTTGTTGTGAGCAAGGGACTTAATCAGATGCTTGCTGGAGCGGAGAGACGCTACCGCAGCGGCTTGTTGGTACCCGCATTTGTCCACCGGCCTGATCACGGCAAGATGCCAGGGGTGAACGTTGCAGAAGAACAGGCGGGGCCGGGAGCTGGTCAGCCCGCTCGGCCGCTGCAAACCGCTGGACTCCCTTATCCTGCTGCCAAACGGAGAGGACGGACACAATCCGGTTACGCCGGTAGCCCGCCGGCAGTTTCACCAAGCCTGCAGGAAACCGGGGACGGCGGCAGCATGTTCAAGCCGGCTACCCAAATGCTGTATCCCGCCCGCAAGAAACCGGGAGGTCACCGCACCGCAGCCCCGTCCATGCTGCAGCGGCAGGAGCGGAACCGAAGCGCGGTACCGGTCCCGCAGGAGCCTCTTCCGGCGCTGCCCATGGACAGCGGTTTGGTCCACCGCAGACCCGAAGCTGCGGCAGCGCAGAGGGAGAGCCCGCCCGCTCCCGGCGGGTCTTATGCGCCGCACCAAACCGCCGTCTATCCGGCGGCTGTGCCTGCGTTTTCGCAGGCATCCAAGCAGAAGACCGTGATGGAAGCCGATGAGATCCGTCTGGTGGCCGAGCAGGTCTTTCAGGTTCTGGAAAAACGGCTGAGCATTCAAAAGGATCGCAGGGGGTTGAGGTAATGGCGGAAAAAGCGAAAATCTTCCCGGTGGGTACGGGAGGCGGTCCCATTGAGGTGATGTTCAACCCCAATGAATACACCGTTTCCTTCGAAGGAAAATATACCGGGGAGCAAAACAATAAGCAATTTCAAATTTCGGAAATGCCGGAATTTAAGGTGTCCTTGTTCTATGACACGTATGAGCAGCGGAGGGATGTCCGCAAGGAAACCGCTAAGCTCACCTCACTCCTGGCCCCAAAGGTTAGCGGCAAGAATACCAGGAAACCTCCGGACTGCATGTTTGTCTGGGGAGGGTTCACCTACCGGGGGCTGCTAAGCAGAATTGAACAGAAGTTTACCATGTTTCTGGAGAACGGGGTTCCTGTCCGTTCGCTCCTGGATGTCACCTTCATTACCAACGAGTCGGACAAGGCGGTGGAGGATAACAAGGGTTTGAATGCCTGCCGGAAGCTGTGGGTGGTTAAAAGCGGAGACCGCTTGGACCTGATTGCAGGCGAGGCGCTGAAGGACCCGGGGGCATGGCGGAGAATTGCGGAGCTGAACAAGATTGCCAACGCAATCGGCTTCCCCGGAAAAAATGATGTCGGGAGGACCCTGGTCATCCCGGATTAAGGTGGAATCGCAATGAGCACCAGCGTTGCCAATTTCAAGATAGAGATCAACGGAAGCAAGCTCCCCCCTGAGCTGAATGCTGCGGTGGAGGCAGTCACCGTAGAGGATGAGCTGAATGTGCCCGCCTTGTTCTGCATGAAGCTGAATATGGTGAACTCCAGTGCCGGCATGTGGCGGGGCATCGACCTGAAGACGGTGAAGCCGGGTGACAAAATCAAGGTGTCCCTGGGGCTGGATAAGGTTGAACCCTTGATAAGCGGGGAGATTACCTCCTTGGACCTGACCTTCTCGGAGCATTCCGTTCTGGAAATCCGGGGTTATGACATGCTTCACAGACTCCGTATGGGTACAAGAAGCAAGGTGTTCCTGAAGAAAAAGGACAGCGATATTGCCTCCGAAATTGCCAAGGAGCATGGCCTTACGCCGGTTGTGGACGATACCAAAACCATCTATCCCTACCTGTTCCAGAACAATCTGAGCAACTATGAATTTCTCTTGGAGCGGGCGGCACGGCTGGACTATGAATTGTATGCCGATGATCAGAAGCTAATCTTCGTCAAGTCGCGGGCATCCAAGGCCCCGGTGCTTCCGGATATGACCTTCAAGAAGGATTTTGAGAAAATCAATCTGGAGCTGAGGGCACTGACCCGGGGAAGCAAGGTGAAGGTACGGGGCTGGGATGTGAAGGAGAAGAAGGCGGTGGAGGCGGAGGCCAAGGCCGGGGATGAAGCTACCAAGATGGGCGGCAAGGAAACCGGCTTCGAGCTATCGGCGAAGGCCTTGGAGGAATCCCCCATTGCCCTGCCTGCCGAAAGCCTGATCGAATTAAGCGAGGCCAAGGCTCTGGCACAAGCCGCCTATAACAGCCGGCTCCGGGAGTTTATTGCCGGTGAAGGCATGTGCTGGGGCAACGCCCTTCTGCGGTCGGGCAAAACCGTCAAGCTGCTTGGACTGGGAGACCGCTTCAGCGGCATCTATTACATTGTTTCAACCGTGCATAAATATGATACGAAGGGCTATACCACTACTTTTAAAGTAAAGAGGACAGGCCTATGAGGGATGGAGCCGGAATTTCCAATGCTGCGGACAGCTTCTTGAACGAAGGCAGAATCTATGGAGTGGTGGCGGGAATTGTCATCAAGAATGATTCCGCCAACGATGCGGAGAAGCCGGGTCCCGGGCGGGTGAAGGTGAAGATCCCGATGCTTGGCATGCTGGAATCCAATTGGGCCCGAATGGTATCCTTCATGGCCGGCAAGGAGCGGGGGGCCTTCTTCCTGCCCGAGCCTGACGACGAGGTGCTGGTTGCTTTTGAGAACGGGGATGTGAACCGTCCTTATGTGATCGGCGCCTTGTGGAACGGGAAGGATATACCTCCCGAAACCAACAAGGATGGCAAAAACAATACCCGCCTCATCAAGTCGCGGAGCGGGCATGTGTTGGCCTTCAACGATAAGCAGGGTGAGGAGCAGCTGACCATCACCTCCGCCAAGGGCCATGTTTTCCGCCTGGATGACAAAAACGGCAGTGAAACCATTCAGCTTATCGACAAGTCGGGCAAAAACAAGCTGGTCATCGCCACGAAGGATAACAACATCTCTATCATCTCTGCCAAGGACATTGAGATTTCCGCGCCTAACGGCAAAATTGCATTAAGCGCCAAAAGCATCGAAATGAAATCCTCGGCGGAAACCAAGCTGGAAGCCTCGGCAGGTATGGACGTGAAGGCCTCCGGTACGATGAACCTGAAGGGTGCCGCCATCAATCTCAACTAGGAGGGGAGCAGCATGGGCCAGCCTGCAGCGAAGAAGGGAGACCGGATTCTTGCGACGGATACGCATATTGTGATGATTCCCGCAGGATCAGCCATGGTCCCCACACCGTTGCCCCATCCGTTTACCGGCATCATCGACGGGGCGCTTAGCAGCAATGTGAAGATTATGGGACAGCCTGCCGCCACAATGGACTCCATGGCCACCAATACCCCGTCCCATGTGCCCCAGGGCGGACCGTTCCAGAAGCCGCCCGCCAATAAGGGCAAGATCCTGGCAGGAAGCGCAACGGTCAAGATCAACGGGAAAATGGCGGCCAGAAATGGCGATACGGCGTTGACATGCAATGATCCGGCCGATTTGCCTGTCGGCAAGGTGGTAGCGGCGGGAACGGTCTTAATAGGAGGTTAGGTATGGAGGTCATCGATTTTTTGGGGCGGGGTTTGAAATTCCCGTTTTCGGTCCAGAGAAGCGCCATGGCTGTGGCGGAGGGAGAGGATTCTATCAAGGAATCCGTTATGCTTATTCTCTCCACCGCCAGAGGTGAGCGTGTCATGCGGCCGGAATTCGGAAGCCGGTTGAATGAGCTGGTCTTCGCCCCCAATAACATGAGTACAGCAACCCTGATCCGCAGCTACATGGAGGAGGCCCTCCGGGAGTGGGAGCCGCGTATTGAGGTCGAGGAAATTACGGTTACTCCCAGCTCGGACCAGCCTTTGCTGGAGGTTGCCATCAGCTACACCGTTAAATCCAGCAACAGCAAGTATAATCTGGTCTATCCGTTCTTTCTTGAAAGCGCAGGGAGGTGATGCCGACTATGATACCCCAAATTGACCGAAGGACAGAGGAAGAGCTGGTTCCGGAGCTAAGGCGTTTGATCCTGAAGGTTTGCGCCAAGGAATGGTCCCACCTGTCCCTCCTTGAATCGGACAGGAAAGCCGATGCATTAGTGCATATTTTCACCAATATGCTGGGCAAGCTCCTGGAACGTTTGAATAAGGCACCGGATAAAAATTTCATCACCTTCCTGACCATGCTGGGCATCGGGCCCACACCTCCACGAGCCGCCAAGGCTCCCTTATTGTTCACCCGGAAGGCGGATTGGGACAAGCTCAGCTCCGTTCCTGCAGGAAGCAAGGTATCCGCCCAACCGGACGGTGCGCAGGAGGTTATCTTCGAAACGGAGAAGGAGCTGACGGTCATCCGGCCCAAGCTGGTGAGAGCCGTAAGTCTTGTTCCCCATGAGGACAAGTGGAGCAGCCAGGATTTTCTTTTTTCGGAGGAGAGCTCCGGGCAAACGGCGGTTATCTTCGATGGAGATTCCACGGTTGTGCACCGGCTGTTTGTGGGCCATGCCGGACTGCTTGGCTACCATGAACCGGGCAGCAGGCTGACTCTCCACTTTAACAAGCCGGGACAGAATCATTCGAAGTCCGCCGGATATCATGTGGACATGGACTGGTTTTATTTTGATGGGGAAGGGAACCGGAAGCAGCTAATGCCTTCCTTGGTCCGGGAGTATACGGATGATTTCTGGCGGGCGTCCTATCAGTTCGATGAGCTGCCATCCTTTGCGCCTGCAGCCATAGCCGGTTATAACCAGGCGGAGCAACGCCAGGAATGGAGCAGCAGGTGGATGTATGCCGAGCTGAAATCGCCCATCACACCCAACAGCACCATGCCTGATATTGAGGCCATCGGGATGGAGCTCCTTCTCCGGAATCCGGCGCCGCTTGCTCCGCAGACAGCGGTAAACAACGGCATCCCCCTGGATATGAGCAAGGATTTTTATCCGTTTGGAGAAAAACCGAGGATTAATGATACCTTTTATTTTGCATGCGATGAGGCCTTTACGAAGGCGGGTGCAGCCGTATCCGTTACGTTGGAGCTGTCCGATCCGCAAATCAGCAAGCTGCCGGATACCCGCTATGTCAAGCTGGGCTGGGAGTACTGGAACGGGGCGGAGTGGGCTGAAATCAGCGAGCTGCATAATGCCGTCTACGCTTCGTCCCCGGAGCCGGCGGAGGAGTCCCGGACGGAGGAGGGGGTCCAAAGTGCGGAAACCTTCACCCGGAGCGGCACCGTTTATTTTACCTGTCCCGATATGAAACCCTCGGTGATCAACGGAGAGGAGCATACCTGGCTCCGGGTCCGGCTGACAGGTGGCCATTACGGGGAGGAGGCCAAATATGAGTACAAGGACTCGGAGGTCAAGATCGGCACGGAGACGGTCAACATCGCCCAGCTGCAGGTTACCCCCGCCACTTATGCGCCTCCTTCCATCCGCAGGCTGACGGTGGATTACAGCTATACGCTGGAGAGTCATCCTGAAACGGTCCTGACGGAAAATAATTTCTGTTTTGATGAGTTGACGGCTGCATGCCTGGAGGATGGAGTGTACTTCAAACCCTTCTATCCCTGCTCCGAAACGGACCCTGTCTTTTATCTGGCCTTTGACGAGGATATCAGCGGTTTGCCCGTATCTCTCTTTTTCCCGCTGGCGGGTGAACAGGCCGGAAAGTCCGGGTCAAGGCCTGTTGTGGCCTGGGAATATTGGGACGGGGAGAAGTGGATGACACTGAGTGTGGATGATGCGATTCGCCATTTCACCAGAAGGGAAATCCTGCAGCTTGCCGTTCCCTCCGATATGCAGAAAAAGCCGCTGTTCGGCACGGAGCATTATTGGATCCGCGCCAGGCTGGATGACGGCTCCTTCGAGGTCCTCCCCAGGCTGGATGCCATCTTCCCCAACGTGGTTTGGGCGCGCAATACAAGCACAGTGCCTGGGGAAATTCTGGGCTCCAGCAACGGTGAAGCCGACCAGCGCTTCCAGCTTTCCAAAACTCCGGTGCTGCCGGGACAGATTCTTTGGGTCAAGGAAGCAATGGGCCAGGAGCAGTGGATACCTTGGGAGGAGACGGACACCTTCTCCATATCCGGAACCGCCGACCGTCATTATACGCTGGACAGGAAAAGCGGCGTATTGGTATTCGGCAACGGGAAGGCCGGGATGATTCCGCCTACGGGAACGGACAATATCAAATGTGCCTACAAGCATGGCGGCGGTAAGGCGGGCAATGTAGAGGCAGGCTCCATTACCAATGTGTGGGACAGCCTCCCTTGGCTGGAATCGGCGGTTAACCCCGTTGCCGCTGACGGCGGCTTCGACCAGGAGGAGCAGGAGGACACTAGCGTCCGGGGACCGCATACACTGAAGAGCTGGAACCGGGGAGTAACGTCGGAGGATATGGAATGGCTGGTCCGGGAGGCCATGCCGCAGATTGCCAAGGTCAAATGCTTAAGCACCATGAACCGCCAGCTTGCATTTGCGCCAGGCCAAGCAACGGTTATCGTTGTGCCGGAGAAGGACGATTCCAAGCCCGCTCCCAGCCAGGAGCTGCTCAGTGAAATCGAAGGCTTCCTGTGTGAACGGACTTCGGCTGTACTGAATACAGCTATGCCGGGGATTGTGGTGACCGGCCCCGACTATGTCCGCATCGGCATTGAGGCGGATGTGGAATTTACCAGCATGGAGCAGCGGAAGGTGACGGAGGGTCGTATTATAGACAACCTGAAGCGGTTTTTCCATCCCTTGTATGGGGGCGACAAAGGGGCAGGCTGGGAGCTGGGCCAGAACATGTACGTTTCCGAGGTATATGCCGTAATCAAAGGAACGCCTGGAGTGGATTATGTCTCCGGCATAACGGTCAAAGCCTCTGTGCAGTGCTTCACTCTGCGGATCGATCCGCTGGAATACGGGCCCTACAAACCGACCGGAGCTTATCCCAAATACAGCGCAGTCCGCACGGACGACAACACCATGGTTTTCGGACTGGCGGAGCGGGTGGAGGCGGGGAGCGGCATCAAAACCCTGATGGTAAAAGGCTTTGAGGAGGGGGGGACTCTTGTCCTCAAGCACCGGAGTCATGAGCCCGTTGAGCTGAGGGTGGATTCCATTGACGGGGATCTCCTGGTTTGCAGCATGGCCGACGGCGAAGAGACAACCGGATTGTATCCGCAGGGAAGCGATGTGGAGTATCAGGCGACTGATGATCTGACCATCCGTTCTTATATTTTGAATGAAGCTGTTGTGGGTCCGGGCCCTGTTTATTTGAAGGTTGCGCAGTTGAAGCCCAAGGATATCGTTTTCTTAAGCCGGCCCGATGAATACGTGAATACGACGCCGCTTCGGATCCACGAGGTCCGGTCGGAGAATATCTTCCTGGAGGATAATGAGCTGGTCTGCGGCGGCACACACTTGATCAACAAAAAACGGGAGACAAAAGGGGGAGAGAAGAATGCCGCTGGTGATACCTGATCTGGACGACATTGGATTTCATGATCTGGTGGCCGATGCCAAGGCCCTGATTCCGGTCTATGATCCGGAATGGACCAACTATAATCTGTCTGACCCCGGCATTACGCTGGTAGAACTGTTGGCCTGGTTCAGCGAAATGGTGCTTTACCGTGTGGACCAGGTGACGGAGGAGAACCAGCTCCGGTTTCTGAAGCTCTTGGGCATCACCCTGGACAAGGAGGAGGAGCTGGCCTCCGGCATGAACCGGGGAGCGAAGCAGTTCTCGGAATGCACCAGGGCGGTAACGGCTGCCGATTATGAGCTATTGGCCGGGCAGGCGCTGCTGGGGTTTCCCGGTATACAGGGCAAGTATCCTGATCTTGCTTACCGGACCATCTGCCTAATCAATACCGATATGGAGAACAGCACAGGCGAAACAAAGACGGTTTTCGGACATGTTTCCGTTATTCTTGTGGTGAACACGCAAAACCAGCGTGAGCTCATGCGGGAGCTGCCGGATATGAAGCAGGCGGTGAAGTCCTATCTCGATGCCCGCAAGCTGGTGACAACACGGGTCCATGTTGTGGAGCCCGAATACCTGGACATTCATCTGGAAATGACCGTATCCGCCCAGGATAAGGGAATTGCAAGCACCGTGGAAAAAGCCGTTATCTCCTTTCTTGATCCCGTGTCAGGCGGCGGGGAGGGCAAGGGATGGCCGCCCGGAAGAAGGCTTTATTCCTCTGATCTGTATCATCTGGTAGAGGCCATTAACGGGATTAACCATGTCACAGATATTACGCTGGATTCACCGGAGCTGCTGCCGCACCAGATGTTCCGGCTAAAGGAGCTGAAGGTTGAGGTGGAAGCATGAGTATGTCCAATCATTCCGATTATGTTGCATACCTTCCAAGGATATATCAGCAGAAGTCGGGCCAATCCGACGAAGATTTTTTTCTCGGCCGGTTTTTGCAGGCCTTCGAGGCGATGCTCTCCGGGAACAACGGGGTGTCCGGCGGGGAAAACGCGGGTGTGGAAGCTTTGCTGGACGGGTTCCACGGTTATTTGGACCCGGATTATACACCGCCGCAGCTTCTGGACTGGCTGGCAGGCTGGGTGGGTCTGGAGCTGGAGGAGGGGGTGGAATATGAGGGCGAGGCAGATAAGCGGGAGAAGGAGTTGGCTCCTCTGCAGCTTCTCCCTCTTCCAGAAGCCCGGGACTCGGTTAACCGGCATTTGATCGGAACGGCTGTCCAGCTGTACAAGAAGCGGGGCACGCTTACGGGGCTGAAGGATTATGTGCAGGTGTATGCAGGACCGGAGGCGGAAATTGACATTTGCAGCTACGAGGAGCCGATCCGCTGCGGGATGAACCGGCGTGCGGGCATCAACACTATGGTGGGGGCGGCGGATGCCAGCTATTTTTCGGTGCATGTGCTTCTTCCCAGCCCTACGAGAACCATGCTGAACAGGAAGGTTCAGATCATCCGGGAGGTCATCCGGAAGGAAAGCCCCTTCTACACCAATTTCAGCCTGAACATTGAGGTGCCGCAAATGCGCGTTGGCGTTTATGGGCGTGTCGGCATGGAAACCCTGCTTGGCGGTATAGCCGAAAAATAGATTCTGTCAGAAATTGGGAGGATGCAAGACATGGGAAAAGAACTTTCAAGAATGCGGTACTTTGACGGGCTCTTCCTGAATGCGGAGGATTACAGCCTGGATCAGGAATTTTACCTGCGGCTGCAGCGGCTTCATAACCGTTATCTCCACACATGGGGGATTGTCTGCGGCCTGAAGGTGGTCCCGGTGGCGGGAGAGAGCATGAAGGTGAAGGTTCAGGAGGGAGTTGCGCTGAATCAGGTGGTGCTGACGGATGTTGCGACCAAAAAGAGTGAAAGCGTCAGCCAGGAAATCCTGATCTACGAAGGGCATCCGGACAATCCTGTGGATCTGTCCGAGTACAATGCCAATGAATCCATCTACATCATGGTCAGCTATGAGGAAGTGAAGGCAGACCGCAATAACGAACGGGGGCAGGGGGAGGAAATCCATATCTGGGAGCGGGGCCGGATAAGCCACAGCAATCAGCTGCCGGAGGAACCCTCCAAGAATGTTGTGCTGGCCCGGATTGTTCCGAGGAATGACGGTTCAAGCACGGTCATCGACAGCGACTGCATCTTTGATTACGGCATCGACGCCAAACGGACTCCTCTGCGGGTGTATGCAGGCGCGGCCGGCAAGAAGCTGGTGACGGAGCGGCTGGTGATGAAGGCCAAAAGCGATGATGCCTTGGAGGATATGGCTCAAAACGAGGCGTCCCTTGCCTCTATGCCTTCCATTTATACGCTGCAGGGCGGACAAATCCTGCAGGTTGACGCACCGGTTACCTATTTTACGGGGGATGTCCATATCGCCCAGGACGTGACGCTGATGGGCGAGCTGTACATGCAAAGCAAGGACAAATCCCAAAGTGAGCTGCGGATCATGAACAGCTTCGTGGAGGTCAATAGCCCTGATGAGAACGGTGAGTTTTCCGGACTCAAAGACGGGGGGCTGGAGGTATACCGCGGAGATGGGGGCGCCAATGACGCCAGAATTGTATGGGTGGAGAATGAGCAATGCTTTAAGGCCGGGCTTGGCAATGATCTGAAGAAAATTGCTTACGGCGACGGCTGGGACAGCCTGATCGCAGGCGGCCTGGCGGATTCTCTGCACAAACACGGCAATCTGTCCGGCACGAACGGGGGCTCGCTGGGGTTTAATGAGGACGGCAGGCTGTACAGCGACAGCGACCTGGCCATCAAGGACGACAAGATGGTTTGGCTGAAGGCGGCCAACCGGAATACGGTGGACAGCCGGCACGGGCTGGCCTGGTTCGGCAAGGGCAAGACGTTCGCTAATGCCGAGGTGGAGGGGCCGGTTCTATTCGGAAGCGGGGGCGGTGTGCTGGGTACCCGGGATCTGTCCAACGGCGTCCAGGTGGATAAGGCGGTAGTCTCCTGGAGCAGCTCCGGGAATGTGGGAATCGGTCCCCGCAAGCCTCTGGAGGATAATCTGGATGTGGATGGCAGCCTGAGGATTCTGAGCGGCAAAAATCCGCTGCGCTTCACCTCCGTTTGGAGTGCATTCCCGGACGATAAGATCAACGGGGCGGAAATCTGCAACGACACCTCCTACCACAAAGCGCTTATGCTGGTGGGCAACCAATCTGCCGGGCAAGGACGCAAGGTGGCGGTGTGGGACCGGCTGGATGTCAACGGGTTCTTGTATGTGAACGGAAAAATGCAGGCCTCCCAGGAAATCATGCCGAGTGTGGGCCGGGGCGAGCATAACGGCATTATCTTCCCAGGAGACCCAGGCGGCGGCTCAGGGGACCTGGCCTGGATCAAGTACTTCCCCCGTACAGGGGAGGATTGTACGCTGGAGATCGGAACCTCCAATGACGCCAATGACCATATCTCGCTGAATGCCTCCGGCAATGTGGGGATCAGTACACTCACTCCACGGGATAAGCTGGAGGTGGCAGGAGGGTTAAGGATTCTGACCGGCGCCGGCCAAAATCCGGTCCGGTTCACCTCCAACTGGCAGGGCTTTCCCGACCAGGCGCCCAACCAGGCGGAGATCAGCAACGATAATGGGGTGTACAAATCTCTGATGATCGTAGGCAATACCTCCGCCGGCGGCAGGAGAAGGGTTTCGGTCTGGGATGATCTGGATGTGAATGGATTTCTGAAGGTAAACGGCGGCGCGTTGATCAGCGGTGACCTGCAAATTAACGGCACCATTAAGGCCGCTGTTCTGAATTTCGACGGACGCTTCAAGAAGCTGGACGTGGCGGATAGCTTCAGGGCGGATGTGCGGTGCGCGGATTTCTGCATCGGCTATTCCACCCGCAGAGGCAGCCCGGGCCGGGCCTTGGTGGACAGCGGAAGCAATCTGGTGCTGAACTATGGCAACGACTGGTCGTATGCCTCCGTCCACAGCAGCCTGGAGGTCCGGGGGGCGCTTACGCCCAGCGCAGGCAGCGGCAATAGCGGCATTATCTTCCCGTCCGATCCCGGCGGCGGCTGGGGGGATTCCGCTTACATCAAATATTACCCGACCAGTGGAGAAAATTGCGTTCTGGATATCGGCGTCACCAATGACAGCGGCGACCGCATCTACATACATGCCAGCGGCGGCGTATACGCCAACGGCATGTACTGGTCCTCCTCCCGTGAGATTAAGGACAACATTGCGGATCTGTCTGTCAAGGAGGCGAAGCAGCTTCTGGACGGGCTGAATCCCGTCTCGTTCAAATACAAGGAAAGCACCAAGGAGCGCACACTGGGTTTTGTGGCGGAGGAGGTTCCTGCGGTACTGGCTGATCCCGATCAGCGTGCTGTCGGCGCCATGGACATCATTGCCGTTCTCACCAGTGTGCTGAAGGACCAGCAAAAAGCACTTAACCGGATGCAAAAACAAATCGCAGCCCTGCAGGGCGCCTGATTAATAGGAGGAACCAACCATGAAGCAACAATTACAAGCGCGTATGGATGAACTGAAGGCGGAGCTGGAGACCGGGCATCAAATGCTGCAGGAGCTGGAGGAGAAGCGCAATAATCTCGGTTATACGGTTACTCGCATCACCGGCGCCATCCAGATTCTGGAGGAGCTGTTGGCCCGTGGAGAAGAGGAAGCGCAATAAGTCTCCGGTACAGCCGGCAGGGAGCAGTACTTAGTATGAAGAAGCGGGAGGAATGATATTGTGCCAAAAGATATGAAACGTATGAATTATTTCGACGGCCTGTTGCTGAAGCAGGAGGATTTGATTCTGGACCAGCAGCATCACAAGCGCCTGCAGCGCCTCCATAACCGGTACTTTCACAATTGGGGTGTGGTTTCCGGCCTGAAGGTGGAGGTGGCCCCTTCCTCCACGGATCTGCTGAAGGTGGAGGTGTCTCCCGGACTTGCTCTCAACCGGATCTATGATGAAGAGAATCAGGAGGAGATCAGCCAGGAAATCCTCATCAGCGACACACATCCGGACCGTCTGGTGGATCTTTCCGGGTACAGCACATCGGATCAGATTTATATTACCGTCAGCTATAAGGAAAAACTTGCGGACAAGGATCTTCCCAAGGGCGGCGGAGCCGAAATTCATATCTGGGAGGTGTCGGAGATTAAGGCCGGCTCCTCCAAGCCGGAGAACCCGCGCAAGGATATCATCCTGGCCCGCGTTACCCTGAAGCATAACCAGGACGGCTCCTTGGCGGTGGGCGGAATTTACGATAAGGATACGGACGGAACCTCCATTGTGGCAAGAGCGGTAGGCAGCACGGTGAAGGCAGATAAGATAATCATCGGCTCCAAGGAGGAGGTAACCCTGCCCTATCTCAGCAATACGGAGGAGGAAGACGGGCAGGAGGGCAGCAAGCTGTTCGTGCATGCACCGGCAACAGAATTTACGGGTGCGGTTCGCAGCGGTTCTCTGGAAACCTACGGGAACGCGGAGATCAAAGGAGAGCTCACCGTTACGGCAGGCAATAAACATGCCTTGAAGGTCAACCAGGCGGGAGATGTGGAGATTACCGGATCTGCCGACATTGCCGGACCGCTGTCTGCCAGGAATGGTATTGATGTAAGCGGCGGGTTGGCCACTCTGGATGTGCCCCAGGTTATTATTAGCGGCAGTACCATCACCCTGAATAAGAATCCCGGCGCCCAAAGCGGAGGGGGACTGGAGGTTTGCCGGGAGAACCGGCCCAGCGCCAAGCTCTTGTGGGATGAGACGGATAAAGCCTGGAAGATCGGCACGGAAGCCAATCCCGATGACCTATCCAGCGGGATGCATACGGTAGCCTACGGCGGGGATTGGGATAAGCTGCACCAGGGAGCCAATGCCGACAAGCTGCATCAGCACAGCGGGCTTCACCGGACCGACGGGAGCCCGGTTCTGACTGCGGATGAGCAGGGGGATGTCCGTATTGAACAGTCGCTGACCGTAGCCCGCAGCCTGATCGCAGGCAATAACGGCCTGGAGATCAAGCGGGGAGATACGCTGCCCAATGCCCGGATCGCCTGGAACGAAGCGGCGAAGAAATGGCAAACCGGCACCGCGGATGGCAAAATGACGGATATTCCCGACGGGGAGCAGTGGGAGGAGCTGACGGGGGGCAATCAAAACGCCGATGCGCTTCATACCCACAGGCAGTTCCACAATGAGGATAGAAGTAAGCTGGCCCTTGAAATCGGCGTTGACGGCAATGTGCATATTCCCCATGAGCTGATGGTCGGGGAAACCCTGACCGTGAACAAGCTGATTGTCCGTGAAGAAGAAGTGCTGGTTAAGAAGGTGGAGCAGGAGGTAACCGACAGCTTCCTGACGGTAAACAAAGGAGACGGAGATGCCCCTGTTGAAGCCAAGGGCGGATTAAATGTTTACCGGGGCAGCGCCGATCCCCAGGCCCGTCTGGAATGGAACGAGACCGAGAAGAAGTGGAAAATCGGGGTAGAGGGCAGCCTGGCAGATATCCCCTACGGCAGCAAGTGGGATTCTCTGACAAGCGGCGGGGTTGCGGAGTTGGCCCACAAACACAGCTCGCTTAGCACCTCCTCCGGCGGAATCGTGTTTGCGGTGAATGAGGAAGGCCAGGTTACAGCCTCCGGCGATGCGGTGGTAAAGGGAGCGTTGGATGTTGCAGGTGGCGCCGGCATACAGGGTGGTCTTCAGGTAGGCGGTTCGGCCATGATTGACGGCGACTTGACGGTGAAGGGCAAAACCACCTTTATTGACCGGACGGATATGGTGGTCCGCAGCAGCAAAATCGAGCTGAATAAATATGAAGGTGAGACCAGCGCCGTTCTGAAGGAAGGCAGCATTGAGGTATACCGGGGCAGCAAAAGCCCCAGCGCCCGTCTGGTATGGGATGAGGCCTCGGGCCGATGGAAGCTGGGGCTTGGCACAAGCCTCTCCAATATTGCCTACGGCAGCAACTGGGATGTGCTCACCGGAGGTGTATCCTCCTCCGGGGACGGACTGCATACCCACAGCTTCCTGAATGACAGCGAGGGAAATACGGCGTTGTCGGTTAAGGGAAACGGCGGCATCGAGATTACGGAGGATGCGGAGGTTCTCGGCACCCTCACGGTTAATAACGGGGCGGATATAGCCGGGAGCATGTCGGTTGACGGCTCGCTTACCATCGACGGTAACCTTACAGTCAAGGGCAAAACCACCACCGTGGAGAAGGAAGACCTGGTTGTTGCCGCCAATATGATCGAAATCAACAAGTTTGAGGGGGACACCTCCCCTGTAAGCGAAAGCGGACTGGAGGTGTATCGGGGGGAATCCCAGCCCAAGGCCCGGTTGATCTGGAATGAAACGGAGCGGAAATGGAAGCTTGGCATCGGCGGCGCTCTGGAGAACATCGCTAGCGGAAGCTCCTGGGAGAAGCTGATCCAGGGAACCAACGCGGATGCGCTTCATAACCACAGCCAGCTTTATAACCCGCAGAATGATGTCCTGGCCCTAAGCGCCAATGCGGAGGGCGATGTGGATGTCCATCATGATCTGGCTGTTGGCGGCAATCTGACGGTTACCGGAAGTCTGGATGTTCGCGGAGCAACGGCAAGTCTGAATACGGATGAGCTTCACATCGGCAGCCCCTTGGCGACGTTGAACAGGGATGGCAGCAATGCCGCTTCCCCGGACGGCGGCGGCATCGAGGTATACCGCGGAACGGGGCTGGCTGCGGCGCGTCTGGTATGGAATGAGGCCAAGGGCCAGTGGCAAATGGGGACAGTGGACAAACCGGCGGTTTTCCAGACGGACAAGGATGGCAATGTGACGGCAGCGGGAGGGGTGCAGGCCGCCAAAGCCGACATTAAAGGGGCGGTAACGGCAGCCAGTGCGGCCATTGCGGGAACGCTCTCGGTGGGAGACGGACTGGAGGTTCCGCAGGGGACGGAAACGAAGGCCCAGATCAAGTGGGCCAAGGACCGTTGGAAGCTGGGAACAGCAGACAAAACGGTGCTGAGTCTGACCCGCAGCGGCAGAATGGGCATTGGCACGGATAATCCCACTGAGGCGCTGGATGTGGCGGGCAAGGCCCTGTTCCGAACGGAAACGGAGGTAGCCGGTGCGGCAACCTTCTCCGGTGCGGTCACGGCTCAAAAGGAAGCCACCTTCAACGGTGCGGCAGCCTTCAATAAGCCGGTGCAGGCCGCGGATGTATCGGTCAGCGAAAAGCTTACCGTTGCCGGCCGACTGATAACAAGCCGCTTCGAAGCTCCCCGGGGACAGGATGACAAGGGTAAGGAATTGCCTACAGCGAAGATTGAATGGGATAACGACAAAGGGGTCTGGTTCTACGGCGATGGAGTTACGCGGTCTGAGCTCGGGACACCCAGAGGCGGACAAAACAAGCTTTACAATGAGCTGGCGGACACCATTGCCATCAGTGTGGATACGGAAGGCAAGGTAGGGATCGGAACGATTGCTCCGCTGGCGCTGCTGGATGTCCGGACTCCTGCGGATACGGTCGCATTGGGTGTCACCAAGGAGGGAAATGTGGGTATCGGCACCGCCGCACCCAAGAACAGACTGGATGTTCAGGGAACTGCAAGTATAAGCGGTAAGCTGGAGGTTCAAGGTGCAGCAAGTGTGAGCGGCAAGCTGGAGACGGGAACAGCCGAAATTAAAGGCGCAGCAGTAATGAAGGGTTCAGCCAGTGTCGAAGGCCAACTGACTGCCAGCAGCGCTCTTATCTCCAAGGATCTTACGGTGGCCGGCAACCTGACGGTAAATGGCGATGTGGTTACCATCAATACGACCACGCTGGAGGTAGAGGATAACATCATCAGGGTGAACAAATACGAGCCGCGTGCTATACCGTTTGAGAACGACGGCGGCCTTGAGGTATTCCGTGGCGGAACGGCGCTTCCGGCGCAAATCGTCTGGAGTGAAACCGGGCATCAATGGGTGGCTGGGGTGTCGGATCATCTGCAGGCTCTTGAGTTCAAGGGGCATACCCATCCGGAGTTTGCGGGTTTAAGCGGTTTAACCTCTGCAATCAGCATTGATTCGGGCAATATCGGGATCGGCAATCCTGCTCCGGCGGCCAAGCTGGATGTATCCGGCGATGCCCGTATTACAGGAAAGGTCACAGCAGCGGAAGGCATATTCAGCACTTCCTTGACTGCGCTGAATGCGACTGTAAGCGGCAGCTTCACCGCCAAGGATGCCAGCTTCAACGGAAGCGCAGCCTTCAGCCAGGGGATCACCACGGGCAGAGGAACAAAACCCAAGGCCAGAATTGTGTGGGACGAGACTTTGGGAGAATGGCAGGTTGGTGTGGAAGGCAGTCTGCGCCAGCTGTCCTATAGCGGTCATACCCATCAGGAGCTGGCGGATTTGAGCAGCGCCCTGAAGATCAAGGACGGCAACCTGGGCATCGGCACTTCCACACCAGCTGCCAAGCTGGACGTCAGCGGCAATGCAGCTGTCAGCGGCAAACTGACGGTGAATGAGGTGGCGGTTGCCACCGCCTTGACGGTGAAGGATGCTTCCGTAAGCAGCCTGCTGACCGCCAAGGATGCCGCCTTCAGCGGAAGCGCGTCCTTCAGCCAGGGCATCACAACGGTCAGAGGAGCAAAACCCAAGGCGAGATTTGTGTGGGACGAAACTCTGGGAGAATGGCAGGCCGGTGTGGAGGGCAGTCTGCGCCAGCTATCCTACAGCGGTCATACTCATCAGGAGCTGACGGATTTGAGCGGGGCCTTGAAGATCAAGGACGGTAACCTGGGCATCGGCACCTCCGTACCTGCAGTCAAGCTGGACGTCAGCGGGGATGCAGCGGTCAGCGGCAAGCTGAAGGTGCATGAAGCAGCGGTTGCCACCGTGTTGTCTGCGGGGGAAGCGGCTGTCAGCGGAACGTTAACCGCCAAGGACGCTACTATCAGCGGTATTCTCATTGTGCAGGATGCGGAAATAAGCGGCGGTCTGTCCGTAGATAACGCGGCTGTCAGCGGTGACTTGGTGGCCAAGGATGCTGTGATTACCGGGCATTTGGCAGTAAACCACGGGCTGGAAACGCTGCGTGGGAAAGATCCCAAAGCATGTTTGGCTTGGGATGAGACGGAGGGCGAATGGCTGGCGGGAGTGGAAGGGGAGCTGAAGCCGTTCGCTTACAAGGATCATACTCATGAGAAGCTGACGGAGCTGGCAGGCGCGATAACCGTGGATTCAGCCCAAAATGTGGGCATCGGCAAGGAGGCGTCGGAGGATTTCAAGCTGGACGTAGAGGGCAATATGCGGGCAGCCAATTTCTCGCAGACCTCCTCCAGGAGCTTTAAGGAGAATATCTCCGGCTTGCCTGCAAAACGGGCATTGGAGCTGTTGGGCAAGCTGAAGCCCGTCACCTTCCAATATTTGAAGGACAGCTCCAAAAGGGAGAATATCGGCTTTATTGCAGAAGAGGTGCCGGACAGCTTCACGACTGCAGACGGCAAGTCAGTTGTGCTGATGGATATTATCGGCGTGTTGACCAGCGTGGTGAAGAAGCAGCAGAATGATGCGGCCGATATGCATCGGCAGCTGAAGGCGCTGCAAAAGCAGGTGGCCGGACTAACGGCTGTATAATCCGGTTTGTAAGCCATTCAAAACGGGGGGCTGTTCAGAAAGTCAGTGAAAGCTGGCTGCTGGACAGCCCCTTTTTGCTGTTACTGGTTGCGGAACTGGTTCGGAGAAAGGCCAACATGCTTTTTGAACACCTTGTAGAAATATTTCTCATCCTCAAAGCCGACCTTACCGGCAATTTCGGCAATCCGCAGGTCAGGGTTGTGGAGCATGATTTTGGCTTTCTCCATTCTCATTTTAGTCAAATAATCGGGGATGGTTTCCCCATATTCCAGCTTAAACAGCCGGGAGATATACCCCTTGCTCAGGAAAAATTTGGAGGAGAGGTTTTGCAAGGAAATATTTTCTTCACAGTTGTTTTGCAGATAAGCAGCAATTTGATGAGCAATGCCGCGGTATTCCATATTTTGCTTTTTGGCGGATTGGATAATGCGGATCAGATCATTGCAGCACTGCTCGGACCATTCCATCAAGGAGAATTTGCCCCAATGCTCTTGAGGCGGAGGCATACGCAGGGTCAGAACCGCATCCGGAACCTCCATATATTTCTCCAGCAGCCACCGTTTCAGGAGAAGCTTACATTCGAGTGTCCATTCCTCCAGCATCCGGTAAGAGAGGTAGCCATGGGTTTTCGTTTGCTCCGTCCAATGCTGGAACACTTGCCGGATCTGAATCTCATTCTCCGAATCAACAGCTGTTCGCATAGCTCCCTCGAAGGCAATAAAATTCGGGGGCTTATGTCCAACGTCTCCTGAGACTGCTTCCGGGTTCCCATCCGCACGAATGAACACTGGAGGGGGGACGAGCAGATTGCGCTCACGGAGCAGGTCCTTGACCTGAAGCTTCAACAGATGGACTCCGGACGGGAAGAGGCCGCGGGCACTGCAGGCAATGAGGCAGCATGTCCCCAGAACAAGCTCCACGCCGCTGCGGATGGAGTCTAGTATTTCTTCCTCCGCTTTGTCGGAGGTGCCCGATACGATGATGTATACCGACGATGGCTCCTGGACGGATTGGAAGACAAACCCCAAGCTGTCCGGAAGAATCTCTGCACAAATATTCATGATCGTAAACGGCAGAAGGCCGGGATTAGCCGCATATTTGGTGCGGACCGTTTCTTGTATGGTGGCAGTATCCAGCAGGATCAATCTGCAGGCCGTCTCCGCTTGGTTCCAACCAAATTCTTGCTTTATATCGCGGAGAAGGGAAGGTGATGGTTCGGAATCGAGAATGGAGGACAGCAGATTGGTTCTATAAATGGAGCTGAAGGCGCTGAACCTCAGATTCCGCTGATTGGCTTCCAGCTCCATAGCCCGGTCCTCCTGGATGGACTTGACGGCCCTGCGGATGGTGTCCTCCATCTGGGAAGCGACGATGGGCTTCAGAATATAGTCCATCCCCCCAAACTTCATCGTTTCCCGGACAAGCTGCATATTGCTGTAGCCGCTGATGACAATCACCCGAATTCCGGGATGGTGCTCCGCTATCCAGGTCATCAAGCCGATTCCGTCCTTCATGGGCATCATCATATCCGTGATGACCAGGTCGGGCTTATCCACCCGGATGAGTGCAAGGGCCTCATCGCCGTTGGAGGCTTCTTGGATGGTATGGAAGCCGAAGCTTTCCCAGTCCATCAACAACCGGACGGCCCTTCTTACCTTGCGCTCGTCATCTACGATCAAAAGCTTCATGCGGATTCTCCTTTCCGGTAACAGGGATAAGCAGGGTGACTTGAAAGCCGGAAGGAGCGTAATGCTCCAGGCGGACAGCGACGCCTTCTCCGAAGAACAGCCGCAATCTGCCCGTGACATTCATCAAGCCGATATTCTGCTTCATCCCGATTTGCGGAGCCATATCTTGTTCCAGCAGGCTCTGCAGCTCCTGGCGCTTCATTTCGGATAAACCCTTGCCGGTGTCTGCCACCGAAAGAATCAGCCGCTGGTCCTCCAGACAGCAGACGATTCGAATCACACCTGGAATACCATCGCCCAGATGTCCGTGCTTGAAGCAATTCTCCACCAGCGGCTGCAGGATCATCTTCGGCACGATCACTTCAAGTGCGGACTCATCCAACTCATAACGGACCTGCAGATGATCCTCGAAACGGTGCTCCTGCAGCAGCAGATAGTTGGAAATATGCTCGATTTCCTTACGGAGCGGGACAGCATTTTCCTCCAGATCCATATGATATTGCATCATCTGTCCCAGCTTCGATATAAGATCGTATACCGGTTTGGCGTCATGATCCAAGGCCGTAGTGCCGATGGTCTGAAGAGCATTATTAATAAAATGGGGATGGATCTGCGCGTGCAGCGCTTTCAATTGGTTGGACGTATTGGCCAGCTGCAGATGATATTCCCGCAGAATCAGATCCTGAATCCGGTCCATCATTTGTTTAAAATGGTGGGCCAGCAAGCTGAGCTCATCATTCTGCTTCACGGGAGAATCGATGGGGGTAAGCACATCCCCCGACTTCACGGACCGGATCACCTGGATAAGCCGGGCAATAGGCTGGGTGAAGTGCCGGTTGGACAAATACATCGTTACAGTGATAATCACCAGATGCAGGGCGAAGCTGATCCAACCCACCAATTTGGCGGTATGGCGTGCATCCTTGTAAAGCGCTTCGTAGGATACCATTTTGACCAAGGTCCAATCCAGGAAATCCTTCCGGTTCCGCTCATAGAACAGAAGTCCGGAGAAACCGGGGTCCTTCCATTCCATGTACCCCCGGTCCTCGGACTGGGAGCCCAAGTGGGACAGCCATTCCTGCTGCACCCGGTCGCCCGCATGCAGCTCCCGATTCGAGTCATAGTACAGGGCTCCCTTCTGGTCAAACAGGGCAACACGGTTCTGCTCTCCCGACACCAGGGGATCAGCGATGGCACGGATACCGTCCAGGCTGACATCGATGGAGAAATAACCCAGCAGTCTTTTGACGGGCAGGTTGTAGATGGGCATATGTACGGAGAACACCAGGGGTTTGTTCACTTCTGTCGTGAGCAGGTTCAAGCCGTAATCATGGGCCGGATGAGGAGGCTCCACCTCGGTATAGAAGTCGGGCCGGTGAAAAGCAGGCAGCTCAAAGCTTGTGAACTGCATGGTTTGGGTCAGCCGGTTGACGACATAAGCGTACTGGTCCGCCTCCCGGTACAGGAACATCTGATAGATCTGGGGTGTATTAATCCGGGTTCCCTGCAGCGCCGCCAGGATGCTAGTGAATGCTTCGTAGCCGGTTTTCTCCTGAATGACATACTGCTGCAAGGTGGGCAGGGAGTATACGGACATGGTGGACTGGTAAATTTCTCTCATGTGGTGAGACATATTCATGCTGCCCTGCGCCAGCAGATTGCTGTTCTCCGTGATGGCCTTTTTGACCAGGGCATCCTTCGTCAGGGAATAGGTGGCAACAACGGAAAAGATGGAAGGAATCAAGGTCAGAAGTAGGATGAGAATCAGCTTGGTGCGTAAATTCAATCTGAACATGTTCAGATATTCCACCTTTTAGGATCAGATTGTGGGTAGGTTCCGGAGGCGGGATTCATTACTATACGGGTATGGGGAGCTGCTAGTATCATCTTAAGTAGGAGGCATGAAAAGTGTCAATGAGAAAAAAAAGAATGGAGCTGTTCCACCAGACCCTGTTCTTGGGACCGGCGCTGGTGTTTTTCTTCATGATCGTCATCATCCCGTTTATCATGGGAGTCTACTATTCCTTTACCAACTGGAATGGCGTCTCCAGCCAATCCAGGTGGGTGGGCCTGGACAATTACATTTATTTGTTCACGGATGATAAGGAATTTCTGAATTCATTCAACTTTACCTTCCGGTTCACCCTGGTTTCAGGAATGTTGAACAATGTGTTGGGATTGGCCTTTGCTCTCTTGTTGACTCAATCCATCAAGCTGAAGAATCTGTTCCGGCCGATTCTGCTGCTTCCCAACGTAATCGGAGGTGTTATTCTGGGTTTTATCTGGAACTTCATCTTCGTTGCGGGCTTCGGCGGAATCGCAGAGGCGACAGGGTGGTCCTTCTTCGGTGGCTGGCTGGGGGACAGCATAACCGGCTTCTGGGGAATCGTCATTGTTTCGGCCTGGCAGGGGGCGGGTTATCTGATGGTTGTCTATATCGCGGCTCTGATGGGGATCGAGAGGGATCTGGTGGAATCGGCCCGAATCGACGGGGCCAGCGGCTTCAAGCTGTTCCGGCATATCCATTTCCCCTTGATCATGCCTGCGGTAACGATCTGCGTATTCCTGGCGCTGACAGGAGGTCTGCGGATCTTCGACGTGGTTTTCTCGCTAACCTCGGGAGGTCCCTTCGGTTCCACAAAATCGGTAGCCTACAATATCTGGGATGACTTCTCAGGGGTTTATTACGGATTGGGCACGGCCAAGTCAGTGGTCCTGTTCCTGACGGTGGCTTTCGTCAGCGTAGCTCAGGTCCTGTTGATGAAGAAGAAGGAGGTGGCTTCCTAATGCAAGAGTCCGCCCGTTACACATGGAGGCTGTTCCTGGTTGAGCTTGTTTCAACGGTCGTCGTTTTGCTGTTCCTGGTGCCGTTCTATTATATCCTGGCAAATTCCTTCAAGAGCTATAAGGATATTCTGCTGGACCCCTCCGCTTTGCCGAAGGAGCTGATCCTTGAGAATTACCGGGTCGCCTGGGAGCGGATGCATTATATCCAATCCTTCGGCAATTCCTTATTCATCACGGTGCTCAGTATCGCAGGCATTCTCCTGATCAGCTCCATGGGCGCCTACCGCATCAGTCGCTTTCCAACCCGCTTCAACAGGTTTATTTTCACTCTTACCATTGCCTCCATGATCATTCCCTTCCAGGTGCTCATGATTCCGCTGGTGAAGATCCTCCAGAGCTTCAAGCTGATCGGCTCGCCCATCGGGGTGATCCTGTCCTACTTCGGCTTTTTCTTTGCCTTCTCCGCCTTTCTGCTGCACGGGTTTCTGCAATCCGTTCCCCGGGAGGTAGAGGAAGCCGGCATTGTGGACGGCTGCAGCCAGATGGGGGTATTCTTCCGCATCGTGGCTCCGCTTCTGCGGCCGATTTTTGCCACCTTGATCATTCTGCATACCTTGGCCATCTGGAACGACTTCCTGCTGCCCTATATTGTTCTGACGGACCGGACCTATTGGACCATCCCGCTGCATATTTATCAATTTTTCGGAGAATACACGAAGGAGTGGAACTACGCCTTGCCCGTGCTGGTGCTGGGGATTACCCCCATGGTGGTCTTTTTTATCTTTTTGCAAAAGCATATTGTCCAGGGTATCGCTTCCGGTGCGGTGAAAGGTTAAGATTGTAGACTTTTTCGGTTCATTTCGTCGGTGGTTCTCGGGGATCAAGGCTCACTATAATAAAAGGCGTAAGGACGTTCATTAACAGTAAAGGGGGATGGAGTAGAAATGAAATCATCGTTCAGCATAAACGGCAGGCTGGGGGCGCTGCTCCTTGCGTCGGCATTAGCAGGTACTGCGTTGACCGGATGCGGCGGGGGCAGCAAGGAAACGACGGCAGGTTCTTCCGCGCCAGCGGCTTCTACGGACGCGGGGAAGAAGGAGGAATCCAAGAAGCCTGTTACCCTTACGATCTATCACTTCAAGACGAATATTCAAGACAAGATGGAGAAGGCCGCCAAGGCGTTCCACGAGGACTACCCGTATATTACGGTGAAGATGGAGACGGGTGCGGAATATTGGACCACCCTGCAGACGAAGCTTGCAACGAATGCTCTCCCGGATATCTTCCAGAATGACGGCTATACGTCGGCGGCACAGTGGAAGGAGCAGCTGGAGGATTTATCCAACGAGCCGTGGGTGAAGCGGGTGTTTGATTTTGCCAAGGAGCCCATGACCGTGGATGGCAAGCTGCTGGGTATGCCGATGAATCTGGAGGGATATGGGTTTATTTATCATAAGGATATGCTGGCCAAAACGGGAATGGCCAAGCCGAAGACCTTGTCAGAGATTAAGGAATTCGGAGAGAAGCTGAAGGCGCTGGGAATTCCGGCCTTCTCTAATGGCTACAAGGAAGGTTATGTTCTGGGTGTGCATAATTTCAACGTGCCGGTGGCTTATCATCCCAATCCGAATCAGTTGATTGAAGACCTAAAATCGGGCAAAACCAAGTTTGCCGATGAGAAAGTATTCCAGGATTGGGCCAATTTGCTTGAGACAACCCTGACGTACGGGGCCAAGGACCCGATCCTCACCGATTATGCCGCACAAGTCCGAAACTTTGCATCGAAGAAAACGGCTACCATGCAGCAGGGTAACTGGGCGCAGGCGGATGTTACGAAGGTAGACCCTAAGGCAGAGATTGGCGTCATTCCAATGGCAATCAACGATGATGCGGCAGCAATGGATAAGCTGGCGGTAGGGGTGCCGACGAACTGGGTGATCAGCAAGAAGTCCAAGGTGAAGGAGGAAGCGAAGCTGTTCCTGGATTGGCTGGTATCTTCGGAGAAGGGCCAGCAGCTCCTGACCAACGACTTCCTGTTCATTCCCGCGTTGGATGGCATTAAGTACGATACCAAGGTATTGGGCGGTATTGCTGCGGACTTGCTGGAATACAGCAAAGCAGGCAAAACCATCGGCTGGCACTTCTCCAAATGGCCATCCGGATTTGACGCATCCATTGCGATGCAGAAGTTTGTCGGCGGCAAAACCGACAAGGCTGGGATGATCAATGAAATCCAGAAGGCGCTGGACGATGCTGTGAAGAAGGAAAAGTCGCAAAAATAGCATCCGCAACAGTCATATCGAGGGGAAAACGAAGGAAGAGGGCTGTCCCAACGGCCCCTAATTAAAAAGGCCGGGCAGAAAAACGTATGTTTTTCCGCCCGGCTTTTTTGTGAAGGTTGTTTTCCGTTGGCAGTCAGGCCTAAGCGGGCAGGTGACAAGCAGCTTCAGCGGCAGGGGCGTATAAGCTGTAACGGAACTGAGCGACGCTTAAACGTCGAAAATGGCTGCTGCAGTTTTTTAACGGAACTCTCCGACCCTTAGAGGCATAGCAGAAGGGGAAAAGCAGACAAAATGAGCTGTAAGAGCCGCTCAGTTCCGTTACGTTTCCAATCCGCCATTTTGTGCCGGCTAAGAGTCGCAGAGTTCCGTTACAGCATCGCCGTCCTCTGCACCCCCTCTGGGCGGAGGGGATTAAGCCTGAAGGGTTGAGGGCCCGGCTAACGAATCTCACACACGCTATTCCGCGAAAAGTAGGCGTTGCAAAAATCTAACGAATCTCTCACACGCTATTCTCCGTTTGGGAAGCAATTTGGCGCCAATTCGGACCAATAGCGTGGCTGAGATTCGTTAGATTTTAAACCTGCCCATATTCGGCCAAATAGCGCTGCTCAGATTCGTTAGCGCGGCTGATGCCCGCAACTCCCACTACTCCCGCAACCCCCGCGCTCCCGCTACCCTCGCGCTCCCGCTACCCTCGCGCTCCCGCAACCCCCGCGCTCCCGCAAACCTCGCGCTCCCGCAACCCCCGCTACTCCCGCATTTCTTACGCCTTCGACTTGTTGTAGATATCGAAGCCAACGGCGAACAGCAGCACCAGTCCTTTGATGCCCTGCTGCCAGTCAATACCCAGCCCCACCAGGGACATGCCGTTGTTCATCACGCCCATAACCAGCCCCCCGATAATGGCGCCCAGCACGGTGCCCACCCCTCCTGTAGCGGAGGCGCCGCCGATGAAGCAGGCCGCGATAGCGTCCAGCTCGAAGTTGGTGCCGGCTTTGGGGGTGGCCGCGTTAAGCCGGGCGGCGAATACAAGGCCGGACATGGCCGCCAGCACACCCATGTTGACGAATACCCAGAAGGTGACGGCTTTGGTTTTGACACCGGACAGCTTGGCGGCCTTTTCGTTGCCGCCCAGGGCGTAAATATGGCGGCCCATGACTGTTTTGTTCATAACAAAGGAATACACCGCCACCAGGGCTGCCAGCAGGACGAGAATATTGGGAATACCGTTGTACTGCGCCAGCACCCAGGTGAACAGGTTAATCACCAGTACGACGAGAATCATCTGGACGGCGAACCAGGCCGGAGGCAGCACATCAAACTGGTACCGGAGCTTGGAGCGGCGGCTGCGCATCTCCATATAAATGTAAAGCACCGACAGCGCTGCCCCAATGACCAGGGTCAACAGATGCACACGGCCGCCGAAGGGATCATGGATAAAGCCCGAGCTGATTTTTTGGAACGTCTTGGGGTAAGGGGCAAGGGACATCCCCTTCAGCACAATCATGGTCAGCCCGCGGAACAGCAGCATGCCGGCCAAGGTTACAATAAAGGCTGGAATCCGTACATACGCCACCCAAAAGCCCTGCCAAGCCCCAACAGCTGCTCCGATCAACAGACAGATCAGCACGGCGGGCAGGAACGGAACTTTCTGTGATACCATGAGCACACCCGAGATGGCGCCTACGAAGGCGGCTACCGATCCGACGGATAAATCGATATTGCCGGTAATGATCACCAGCAGCATCCCGATGGCAAGCACCAGAATATAGCTGTTCTGCAGGATCAGGTTGGTGACATTCAGAGGTTTGAGGAGGGTGCCGTCGGACAGAATCTGGAACAGCACCGAAATCAGCACCAGTGCGATAATCATGCCATATTGGCGGATATTATTCTTAAACAGCTTGGTCAGCATGGCCACGGGAGTTCCCCCTTGTTTTCGTCATAAGCTTGGCGATGGCTTCCTGGGAGGCCTCATCCCGGGTCAATTCTCCCGTAATGGCACCTTCACTCATAATATAAATCCGGTCGCACATGCCAAGGATTTCCGGAAGCTCGGATGAGATGATCAGCACACCCTTGCCTTGGGCGGCCAAATCATTAATGATGGTATAAATTTCGTATTTGGCGCCCACATCGATGCCGCGTGTAGGTTCATCCAGGATCAGAATATCCGGCTTGGCAAACATCCATTTGCTCAGCACCACCTTCTGCTGATTACCGCCGCTCAGGTTCCCGGTTTTCTGCAGAATGGACGGGGATTTGATATTCATTTTTTTGCGGAACGATTCTGCCTGCACGATCTCCTCATTGTCATTAATGATGGTATGCCGGGAAATCCGCCCCAAATTGGAGAGGGTGATATTGCGTTTAATATCATCGATGAGAATGAGCCCGTAGTGCTTCCTGTCCTCCGTCACATAGGAAATGCCGTGTTTGATCGCCTCCGGAATGCTGTTGAGCCGGATTTCCCTGCCATCCTTTACAACCTGGCCGGTTATTTTTTTTCCGTAGGATTTGCCGAAAATACTCATGGCCAGCTCCGTGCGCCCGGAGCCCATCAGCCCCGCGATTCCCACTACCTCGCCTTTTTTGATATGGAAGCCGGCTTGGTCGATCACCTTCCTGTCGGGATGGAGCGGATGATACACATTCCAATCCTTGACCTCAAACATAACCGAACCGATCTCCGCGCTACGGGGCGGGTAGCGTTGGGTCAGGTCACGGCCCACCATTCCCTTGATGATCCTGTCCTCATTTACCTGATCCAGCTTCACGTCCAGGGTTTCGATGGTTTGACCGTCGCGGATGATGGTGATGGAGTCGGCCACCCGGGATATTTCATTAAGCTTGTGCGAAATCATAATCGACGTGATGCCCTGCTTTTTGAATTCCAGCAGCAGGTTCAGCAGGTTCCCGCTGTCCTCCTCGTTAAGTGCTGCCGTCGGTTCGTCCAGGATCAGCAGCTTGACCTTTTTGGATAAGGCCTTGGCGATTTCCACCAGCTGCTGCTTGCCAACCCCGATGTTGGTGACCAGGGTTTGCGGAGATTCGTCCAATCCGATCTTGTCCAGAAGCTCCTTGGTTTTGACCGCTGTCTCATACCAGTCGACGATGCCGTGTTTGGTCTGTTCATTACCGAGAAAGATATTCTCCGCTATGGACAAATAAGGGATTAACGCCAACTCCTGGTGTATAATGACAATGCCTAGCTCTTCGCTTTGTTTGATGTCCCGGAAGGCGCAAACCTGCCCCTTGAACAGAATGTCCCCTTCATAGGTACCATGGGGATATACACCGCTGAGCACCTTCATCAGAGTGGACTTTCCGGCGCCGTTTTCACCCATAAGGGCATGGATTTCTCCTTCCTTCACCTGCAGGTTGACATCGGAAAGCGCTCTGACTCCCGGAAATGTCTTTGTGATGCTGCGCATTTCCAATATATGTTCCGGCATACGATCACCACACCTTTCTGTAATCAAAGGGGCTGCTCCATTTTCCCGCACCGTTATGGTCCAGGCCTGGAGCATACCCCTTTACGGTTAACGACGGTTTATTTGGACAGCTGGTCCTTGGTGTAGTAGCCGCCCTCCACCAGAACCTTCTCATAATTGGACTTATCCACGGACACTGGCTGCAGCAGATAGGATGGAACAACCTTGGCGCCGTTGTTGTAGGTTTTGGAATCATTCACCTCTACGGTTCCACCCTTCAGGACAGTATCTGCCATTTGCACGGCCTTCTTGGCCAGCTCCCGGGTATCCTTGTAAACGGTAGAGGTTTGTTCACCGGCAATAATGGACTTGATGGAGGCAAGCTCCGCGTCCTGTCCGGTAATAATAGGCATAGGCTTGCCTGCCGAGCCGTAGCCAACACCCTTCAGGGAAGAGATAATGCCGATGCTGATGCCGTCATACGGGGAGAGCACGGCGCTTACCTTGTCGCTGGAGTAGTTTTTGCTGAGCAGATTATCCATCCGGGATTGGGCGGTAGCGCCGTCCCAGCGGAGAGTGGCTACTTGGTCGAAGTTGGTTTGTTTGCTCTTCACCGCAAGCTTGCCGGAGTCCATATAAGGCTTCAGCACGGACATGGCGCCATCAAAGAAAAAGTGGGCGTTGTTGTCGTCGGGAGATCCGGCAAACAGCTCGATGGAAAACGGGCCTTTCCCGTCCTTCAAACCCAGCTTATCCTCGATATAGGAGGCCTGGAGAACTCCTACCTTGAAGTTGTCGAAGGTGGCATAATAGCTGACATACTCGCTCTTTTTGATTAACCGGTCATACGCGATTACGGAGATGTTTTTGTCATGGGCTTTTTTGAGCACATCGGTCATGGATTCGCCGTCAATCGGGGCAATTACCAGCACGTTGACTCCCTTGGTAATCATGTTTTCAATCTGCGAAACCTGGTTTTCCACCACATCCTCCCCGTATTGGAGGTCGGTTTTATAACCGATTTTCTGGAATTCCTTCACCATGTTTTCCCCGTCATGCACCCAGCGCTCCGAGGATTTGGTCGGCATGGAGATTCCCACAAACCCGGCTTTAGCATCGGCCGGCGCTTTTGTGGACCCGCCCCCCTCAGACGATGTGCCGCAGGCGGCTACAGCAAACATCATTGCGAATATGATCGACAAGACCAGAGCTTTCCTCATTCGTATTGCCCCTCTCCCGAATATGTGCAGGCCTTCCGGCCGCAACCTGAATATAGCACCCGGTTCAACGGAGCGTCTTTCGAGGAAAACGAACCTTTTTTATAAAAAATAACCTTTTCAAGTATGGAATTTATAAATTTGTTAGGATTTCCCGAAAGACAGAAAACGGTTTCAATAGTATGATGGAAATACATGTCACCGGTGAAAAAAACCGGACTTGGAGGAACAGGAATGAAGAAGCTGCTTGTGGTTTATCTGGCACTCATTATGATTTTCCTGGGGTATGTGTATCAGAACCGGACCTCATTCCGCATGCAGAACGGGCAGACGGAGGAGGGGCTGAGGGGTTCCATCAGTGAAAAGTATGTGATGGTCACCTTCCAGTCCGGCATCGATTATTGGAAAAACTGTCTGAAGGGGTTTGAGGATGCGGCCCAGCTGCTGAATGTTTCGGTGGAGTTTAAGGGGGCAACCCAATATGACGCCAATGAGGAAAAAACGGTGCTGGAGCAGGTGATCGCCCGGAAGCCCTCGGGGATCGCCATATCCGCCATCAATTCCGAGCTGCTTGCGGCCACCATTCATAAGGCGGTGGATGCGGGTATTCCTGTTGTGTTATTCGATTCGGGCATCACCGCCAGCAAGGTGAAGGCCTTCCTGGGCACCAACAATTACAATGCCGGGGCAGCTGCAGCGGAGAAGATGGGGGAGCTGTTGAACCGGCAGGGCAAAACCGCCATCATTACCCAGCCTAACCAATCCAACCACCAGGAGCGGACACAAGGCTTTGTAGAAGCCATTGAGACATCCTACCCGAATATGAGCGTCATCGCCATTGAGGATGGCAAGGGGGATCAGCGGGAAACGGAGCGTATCGCCGTAAGGCTCTTGCAGGAGCATCCGGATTTAACAGGGATTTTCGCGACCCAGGCCAACGGAGGTGTGGGGATAGGTAATGCCCTGCTTCAGCTGGGGAAGAAGGGAGCGGTTAAGGTAATCGGCTTTGATACGGACAAGGGAACCCTGGATATGGTCAAAAACGGCATCATCTCCGCCACCATGGCCCAAGGAACCTGGAACATGGGGTATTGGTCCATGCAGTACCTCTTTCATCTGAACCATGGCCTGGTGGAATCGGGAGCAGCCTCCCGGGGAGAGGCAGTCTCCACTCTGCCGGTCAATACGGATACAGGGATTACTATTGTGACCGAGGCGAATGTGGATGGGTATTATGCCAAATAAACGGGGCTGGCAGCGCCCTTTCATCCATGTGAACAGCCGGTTCAAAATTTCCTATCTGCCCTTCCGCTACAAGCTGATTGCCATCTTCCTGCTGGCCAGTATTATTCCCACCTTCCTGTTGGGCGCATTGATCAACTGGACGGTGAACAACATCATCGAGAACCAGGTCAACGGCAATACCCTGCAGCTGATCGATAAGGTAAACAAAACAATTGAGAACTATTTTACTGATATGCAAAATAATACCTATCTCATTGGATTTGATCCCTCCGTGTCCCAGTTTCTCGACAACGCCGACGAGGGGATGCCGGATATCGGGGCGGAGGGCCGTTACCGCATCCGGACCTTCCTGCAGGGGATTACTACCCTCCACTCCGAGATCGCGGGTATTCTGCTGGTCAATAACCAGGGGGACTATATCAGCAATGAGCTGTACGCCAAATCGGCGGGCAACCTGGTCCGCGAGCCGTGGTACATGGAAGCGGCGGCCAACAACGGGATTTTCAAGCTGCTGGGCCATCCCCGCAGCTGGGGGGTCGCCAACCATTCGAACTATAAGGATTCGGAGCTGATCTCCGCTGCGCGGGCGATTGTGGACCCCGACACCCGGGAGGTGAAGGGAGTGGTCCTGATTGATCTGAAGCTGCGGGTGATTGCGGAGGCCATCAAGGACGTGCGGCTGGGCAAGTCCGGTTATCTGATGGTGCTGGATGAAGGCGGAGACATCATCTATGCACCGGCCCACTCGCTGGCCCAGTTTATGCGGATGGAGTGGTTTGCCAAGGGTCAGTCCGGTGTTACGTCACAGTCAGTGGACAACGCCCATGTCCAGCTCATCTACGAAAAATCCCTGTTTACCGGGTGGACGACAGTGGGCGTGTTTCCCAGCCATGAAACGGTTGTGGAGATGCAGGAGATCCGGTTTTATCTGGTTTGCTTCGTTTTTTTCGTGTGTATGGTGGGGCTGGGAGCCTCCTCCTACCTGTCATATTCCATTACCCGGCCGATCTGGATGCTGATGAAGCTGATGCAGAAGGCGGAGCTGGGGGATCTGACCATTCGTTATACGGGAAAGCACCAGGATGAAATCGGGATTCTCGGACGCGCCTTCAATACGATGATGGCCCGCATCCATAGTCTGATGCAGGAGGTATCCCGCAAGGAGAAACAGAAGCGGGAGGCGGAGCTGCGCAGCCTGCAGGCCCAGATCAAACCCCATTTTCTGTACAACACCCTGGATACCATTCATTGGCTGGCCCATCAGCGCGGCGCGGCGGAGGCCTCGGAGATGGTGGAGTCTTTATCCAAGCTGTTCCGGATCGGACTGAGCAAGGGACAGGAGATGATTGGTCTGGACCAGGAGATGGAGCATGTGAGGAGTTATATGAATATCCAGAAGACCCGCTACCAAAGCAAGCTGAACGACGCCTTCCATATCGATCCTGCAGCGGAGGGACTGTATGTGCTGAAGCTGATCACCCAGCCTCTGGTGGAAAATGCCATCTACCACGGCATTAAGGAGCGCCGCGGTCCCGGCACCATCCATATTTCCGCCAGATTGGAGCGCAGTTTGTTGCTGATTGAGGTCCGGGATGACGGCATGGGGATGAAGCCGGAGAAGCTTCAGGAGCTTAAGGAGCGTCTTGCCCAGGTGGCGGACAACATGCTGAAGGAAGCGGATAACCATCTTGCCGATCAATCGGAGGGCGTGGAAGCGGAAGTTTCTGTGGAGCAGATGATCTCCGGCAGCGGCTACGGATTATTGAATGTGCATTCCAGGCTGGTGCTTACCTTCGGCAGGGGATTTGGCCTCAGCATTAGCAGTGAATGGGGGAAGGGCACGGTTGTTACCGTCACCCACCCTATCATCAAAAGTGATATGGAGGCGCTGAATCATGGAAAAATGGAAGGTTCTGCTGGCGGATGATGAGCCGATTATCCGCCATGGCATACGCGACTCCATGGATTGGGAGAAGCTGCAGATGGAGGTGGCCGGGGAGGCTGAGGATGGAGAGGAGGCGCTTCTGGCTGCGCTTCAGCTCAAAGCCGATATTATCCTGGTGGATCTGAACATGCCCATCATGAACGGGATCACACTGATCCGTGAGCTGCGGGAGCAGCTGCCGGAATGCCGGGTGATTATCGTGACCGGCCATGAGGAGTTTTCCTATGCCCAGGAGGCAATCCGTCTGAATGTGGATGATTATGTGCTGAAGCCTATTAATGTGGCGCAGCTGACAGGAGTGCTTATGCAGGTGCGCAGGCAGCTGGAGGAGCGCAGGCAGCTGCAGGAGCACTTTGACATGGCCAACCGGCAGATTGCCAAAAATGTGACCCTGCTGCGGGAACGGTTTTGTCTGGAGTGGCTGGAGGGGGAGCGGGATGAAGGGCAGCTGCTGGAGCAGCTCCGGTTTCTGAAGCTGCCTCCCTGCGCACCGCTGACTCTGGGCCTGATCCGTTGGTCCGAAACGGCGCTGGGCAAACCCGTCTCCACCGAGAATGACCGGCAGCTGTTTTTGTTTGCCATGGAGAATATTGCCGGGGAAATTCTCGGCGGCCACAGCCACGTGATCTTCCGGGACCGCTCCGGACATATTGTGCTCTTTGTGTGGGAGCTTCT
This sequence comes from Bacillota bacterium, assembly GCA_023388055.1. Classification (GTDB taxonomy): domain Bacteria; phylum Bacillota; class Bacilli; order Paenibacillales; family NBRC-103111; genus Paenibacillus_AR. Next base: position 280,228 of record JAEWGW010000027.1, read on the forward strand.
TGCGGAGGAAACGGTAGCGCAGCTGGATACTTCGATCACCCGCTTTCTCAAAATAACCACCGTGCAGCGGTTTGTTTCAGTAGACGGGCTGGCGGGGATTCCCGCCGCTTACCAGGCGGCCCGGCAAGGGGTTTACCGGGACACCCCCATGTCTCCTATCGTACGCCGGGGTAAACAATTGGCTCAGGAGCAATATGCCAACCCGGAGCTGTCGCTGGAGCTGGTGGCAGACCGGCTGCAGGTGTCCCCGGTCTATTTCGGGCGGGTGTTCAAGCAGGAGATGGGGGTTTCCTTTCTGGGCTTTCTCTCCCAAATCCGGATGAAACGCGCCATTCAGCTTTTGAATGCTACCGAGCTCACCATCCATGATATCGCTGGGCAGGTGGGGTATTTGACCCAGCATTATTTCAGCACCTCCTTCAAAAAGCACATGGGTATTTCCCCCAATCAGTACAGGCGGGGCGGGATGTCCGGTGCACCCGGGGAGGAGCCGGATAAGGAATAAGCCCCAGCCATCAAAAACCGTTTCTGCCGAAGGAGCAGTTCCTTCCGCAGGGAACGGTTTTTTGGTTTGCTCTCAGGGCGGGCGGAATTAACAATTGCTTTAGAAATTTACCATAAATTCCTTACATTCCATTGACATTCGCGAAATACAAGACTCGTACACTGGGATGAGTTAGGAACAAATTCCCAATAAAGGTGGGGTAAGCTTGAATTCGCTGGAGGGAGAACTCACCATCCTCGCGCCGGTCATTGCCGCCAAGCCGGACCGGAAGACACAATCGCTGCTCCGTTTGAAGCGGAGGGAAAATGCCATCGGGTACCTGTTTCTGGCCCCTTCACTGCTGGTATTCGGTATCTTTCTGTTCTATCCGCTCCTGCAATCCCTTTATCTCAGTCTACATCTGACCGATCCGCGCGGGCGGATCGCCGCCTTTGTGGGGTTGGAGAATTTCGCCAATTTGCTCACATCGGCTGTATTCTGGAACTCGCTGAGGGTTACGGGCCTGTTCACTCTGCTCACCGTTCCTACCGGCATTGGGCTGGGACTGGTGCTGGCCGCCCTGACGCATACGAAGCTGCGCTACATGCGGGTATTCCAGTTCATCTTCTCCCTGCCGCTGGCTCTGTCGGTGAGCACAACGGCCATTATCTGGATGATGCTGTACCATCCGACGCTTGGGATGTTCAACTATCTGCTCAGCGTCATCGGCCTGCCTGCCGTCCAATGGCTGACGGACCCTTCCATGGCACTTTTCTCCATCGCCATCATGACCGTGTGGATGCATTCGGGCTTCAACTATATCGTGCTGCTCAGCGGTCTTCAGGGGATCCCGGAGGAGATTTATGACAGCGCCAGGATCGACGGCTCCGGCCCGGTCCGGACCTTCGTACAGATCGTGTTTCCATTGCTGACACCTACTGTGTTCTTCCTGGTCATCGTGTCCATCATCCAGGCGTTCCAGGCCTTCGGCCAGATCCACATTTTGACTAAAGGCGGGCCTGCAGGCTCCACGGATGTGTTCGTCTATTCGATTTATAAAGAAGCCTTCGTCAACTACCAGTTCGGCACCGGCAGCGCCATGGCGCTTGTGCTGTTTGTGATCATCCTCATTCTGACGGTGATCCAGTTTACGGTGCTGGAGAGGAAGGTGCATTATCAATGAGTGTGAAGAGAATTTCTAGCCATAGCTTGTATTATTTGCTTCTGACCATTGCAGGGGCGGTTATGGTTTATCCGCTGCTTTATACCTTCCTGGCGGCATTCATGACTCCGGATGAGGCGATGGTGTATCCGCCCAAGCTGTTTCCGTCCGGTGTTTACCTGGAGAACATACGGAAGGTGCTGGAGATTATCCCGGTTGCCCGGTTCATCTCCAACAGCTTCGTCATTGCCGCGCTGATCACCCTTGGACAAGTAGTAACGGGGGCCATGGCGGCGTATGCGTTTGCGTATGTGTCCTTCCGGTACAAGTCCTTCTGGTTCGCCCTGTTCCTGTCCACCATGATGATTCCGTGGGAGGTGACCATTATTCCTAACTATCTCACTGTAAAAAAATGGGGCTGGCTGGATTCCTACCCGGGTTTGACGATTCCCTTCCTGGCCTCGGCCTTCGGCGTATTCCTGCTCCGCCAGTTCTTTCTGCAGCTGCCCCGGGAGCTGTTCGAGGCGGCACGGATGGACGGCTGCGGCCATATCCGGCACTTTCTGAGGATCGTGCTTCCCCTGTCCCGCCCGGCGCTGGCCACACTGTCCGTCTACGTGTTCCTGCAGTCCTGGAATATGTATCTCTGGCCCTTGCTCATTACCAACAGCACAGAGATGCGGACGGTTCAGATTGGAATCGGCATGCTGCAATTTGAGGAATTCACCTCCTGGAGCCTGGTTCTGTCCGGTGTTGCCATCGTTCTCTTGCCGTCGCTGCTCCTGCTGGTCCTGGGGCTTAAGCAGCTGGTGCGCGGTATTACTGCGGGGGCGGTCAAGGGCTAAGCACAATTCCGGGACTCCGGTGACCCCCTCCGCCAGGCGGTTCACAATATTGAGGGTACATACCAACCATTAAGGGAGAGAGAAACCAAACATGAAATCGATGATGCGAAAAGGTCTTACGACGGTCCTGGCTGCCGGAGCATTACTGGCCACTGCCGCCTGTGGAGGCGTCACGGAGCCCGGGAGCAACGGCTCCGCTGCTTCCTTGCCAACCAACAGCGAAAAACCCGCTGCCTCCACTGCCGCAGCCGACAAGAAGGAGCCGGTGAAGATTGTTTGGTGGCATTCCATGGGCGGGGAGCTGGGCAAAGCAATCGACAAGGTTGTGACAGATTACAACGCCTCGCAAACGGGCATCAAGGTGGAGGTGGTGTACCAGGGCACCTACGATGAGAGCCTGAACAAGATGAAGGCCTCCATGGATTCCAAAAGTGGACCCAATATGATCCAGGTATTCGAAATCGGCTCCCGGTTCATGATCGATTCCAAGGCCATAACCCCGGTCCAGACCTTCATCGACCAGGAAAAATACGATATGTCCCAGCTGGAGGAAAATATACTCGGTTATTATACCTTCGACGGCAAGCAGTATTCCATGCCGTTTAATACCTCCAACCCGATCCTTTATTACAACAAGGATATGTTCAAGGCAGCGGGGTTGGATCCCGAAAAGCCGCCGCAAACCTTTGAAGAGGTGAAAAAAGCCGCCGCTGCTTTGACCAAGGACGGTAAAACCGGCGCCTCCTTCGCCATCTACGGCTGGTTCGCCGAGCAGTTCTTCGCCAATCAAGGCGCTGAATATGTGGACAACGGCAACGGCCGTACGGCTCCGGCCACCAAGTCACTTGTGAATAGTGAAGCAGGCCTCAAAACCCTCTCGTGGTGGAAGGACCTGGTTGATACCAAGTCCGCCGTGAACCTGGGCCGCAAAACCGATGACACCAAGAAGGCTTTCCTTGCAGGACAAGTGGCGATGACGCTGGATTCCACTGCTTCTCTCCGGGGGATTGTGGACGCAGCTGCCGGCAAGTTTGAGGTGGGCACAGGCTTCCTGCCGAAGCCCGAAGGGGCAGCCCAAGGGGGCGTAGTCGTTGGCGGAGCCTCCAACTGGATTCTGAATAACAAGCCGGAGGCGGAGCAAAAGGCGGTTTGGGCATTCATGAAGTATCTGGCCAAGCCGGAGATTCAGGCTCAATGGCATATCAGCACCGGCTATTTCCCCATTACCAAAAAAGCCTACGACGAGCAGATCGTGAAGGACAACATGACCAAATACCCGCAGTTCAAAACCGCAGTCGACCAGCTCCACAGCACCAAGCTGAGCAAGGCCACCCAAGGAGCCGTGATGGGTATGTTCCCGGAAGCGCGCCAGCTGGTGGAGGGCGCCATCGAGGAGGCGCTTACCGCCAAGAAGCCGCCCCAGCAAGCACTGGACGATGCCGCCAAGGCGATTACCGAAAAGATCGGGAATTATAACAAAACAGTGGCGAAGTAAAAATTCATGTCTGACTGTTTTTTACTTGAAGGTATGATGTAGTCATGATACGATAAAAATAACAAAGAGACGTGCGCCAACACGCCTCCTGCATAACAGTTTGGTGGGGCCACCCTCCAAATATGAATAGGAGAAGTAACCCACTACCTGGCGGTCAACTAGGGTGGGTTACTTTCGTTTTTCGATATATGTCAGCAGCGCCAAAAGAAATGTTCCGAACGCAATGAATGACATGATCGTCTGGAAAGTATCCATACGCATCACCTCCTTTCAGGAGGGAGCGTCCACCACAGGCTGGTTATGCTAGATTATTATACCATGATAAGATAGATTAGAATAGGAAAAATAGGATCATACGTTCTAATCCACACCCCGTTTTTTAAGCCAATGCAGCTGCGGATAAGTTCCGGCTGTATTGGCTTTTTATAACAAGAGGCGGCATCCGGTCTACGAATGGTTCACCCTAATTTGGCCTCCATAGAGAATTCTAAGAAGCTTTACCTAATTTTTATCTGGATTTTACAAAAACATGGTGAGATGGATAGGAAAATCGTCCCAGTATGTCGAATCTCGTAGTATACGCGAGATAGATGGAGGGAATTTATGATGATGAAGCAGCCATATTCCAAACTTGAACCAACCATGCAAACCGGTGATTTGATCCTGTTCAGCGGGCAGTACCCGATCAGCAAGATGGTAGAGCGGTTGGAGGGAAGTATGTGGTCCCACGTGGCTATGGTGGTGCGCCTTCCCGAATGGGATACGCCGCTGCTGTGGGAGTCCACCGCTTTGACCAATCTGCCGGATGTCCAGTTTCACGACCAGACCACCGGCCCCAAGCTGGTAGATTTGAAGAGCAGGCTGCTCACCTACGGAAGCGATGTGACCCCTTATGTTCCGCCCCGGTATGCGCTGCGGCCGTTGGATGTGGAGCGTACCCCCGAGATGATCCAGGCACTGACCTCCCTGTTTACCGGGCTTCACGGCATCCCCAATCCGGGTCAATGGAAAATGATTGCCGAGGTAGTGGAGGGGCGGTTTTTCCGGATCCGGTCCAAGCTGGATAATTATACCTGCGGGGAGCTGGTGGCGGAGTCCTACATTAAGATGGGCCTGCTGGATCCGAAGGCGGTTATTAACGGATTTATGCCTAAGGACTTCTCCACGGACGGCAGGCTCCGGCTGCTGAAGGGGAAGCTGGAGGATGAAATTGAGATCGATCTTCATTCCTGAGGGGAAGATGACAGGTTTGATTTCTCTGGCCCTTAAAAGCCTGGGGCTTTTGCTGGTAGTCCTGATCTTAGCGGGAGGAGCCGCCTGCGTAAGGGCTGCTGCAGAAGAGAGTGTGCTGGAGATTACGGCAGAGCAGCTGCAGGCAGGAACGCTGGATGTGGCCGGTATACTGCAGATTGCGGAAGACCCGGACCGTTCCTGGACGCTGGAAACGGCTGCGGGTCCTGCGGGAGACGTCAGGTACCGTCCGTATACCGTTAGCGGCCTGGCGGGAAGCCAGTCGGAATCCGCCTTTTGGGTGAAGCTGGAGCTTGCCCATATGGAAGCGGAACGCAGGGATCTGGTTCTGGAGCTGGAGAAGCCGCACCTGAGCCAGGTAACCTTTTACTGGATAGAAGGAACCACGGGACGTTTGATGAAGGAAGTAGAGGCAGGGCGTTCCTTGCCCTTTAAGGAAAGGCTGGTCCAGCACCGGAACTTTATCTACCCCGTTTCCTTTGCTCCGGAATCCCGGCAGGTGATCTATATGCGGATTGTAACGGACAGCTACCTGCAGCTTCCCATGAAGCTGTGGACAGCAGAGGGGTTTGCGAAGAAGGAACAGGGAACCAACCTGGCGCTGGGGATTTTTTACGGCGTTATGCTGGGAATCGCCTTATTCAATCTGTTCTTGTTTGTGGTCATCCGGGAGCGGGTGTACCTGTATTATGTGCTGTTTGTTACGGCCTTTGCCCTGCTGCAAGCCGTTTGGGACGGCATCGCCTATCAATATCTGTGGCCCGGCTGGCCGGGCTGGGAAGCCAAGTCCAACCCGGCTTTGCTGGTAACCGTGGTCCTGCTTGCGCTTGTGTTTACCCATCAGTTCCTATCGGCTTCGGAGTATGCGCCACGTATCGGGAGATTGAACCGGCTGGCTGCCGGCGGATTGATGGTGCTATTGTTGCTGCTGCTTCTGCTGCCGCCGGGTGGTCTGGCTACCCAGGCTGCCGTTTATGGGGTAGCCGCCGGCCTGGTTATGACCGCGGCCAATTTCATCGGAGTCCGGTTCCGCACTCGTGCCTCCCGTTATTACGCAGCAGCTTGGCTGCTCCTGCTGGCCGGTGCACTGGTGAATCTGCTGGCGGCATTCAAGCTTATGCCCTTGAATGCCGTTGCTCTTTATGCGCCGAGGATCGGGATGGGTGGAGAGGCAATGCTGTTGTCCATGGCTTTGGCAGACCGGTACAACACTCTGAAAAGAGCGAAACAATCCGAGGAGCGGCAAGGACTGCTGCTGCGTGAGCTTCACGAGTTGTCCAAAACCCTGACGGCTACCTATGATCTGGACCGTTTGCTGGATTACACGGTGGAGAGCTTTGTCAGAGTGACAGGCTGTGAGGCGGGCTGTATTGTGCTAGAGTCTGATGAAGGCGCTGCGGTAAAGGCCGCCCGGGGGAATATCGGACCATGGACAGGTGCCCATACTGCCGAAGGGGACACGGATAATCATGCGGATGTGTTGGGGGGGCCCCGCAAACGGCTGGAGATTCCTATCCGGCATCAAGGACGCCAGCTGGGCGAGGTGCTTCTATTCAGCAGCCGCCCGGTGTTAGTGCCGGATAATGAGCTGGCTATCCTGGCAGAGTACGCCGGCCAGGTGGGCATCTCCATCGAAAATGCGCGGTTATTCCAGGAGATAAGCCGTATGGCCACCACCGACGGGTTAACCGGGGCCTTCAACCGTTCCTATGTGCTGCAGCTGGCGGCCTCGGATTTCCGGCGCTGCCAGGAAACGCGGGAGCCCATGTCCCTCATGATGCTGGATATTGATTGGTTTAAGGAGATCAATGACCGGTACGGCCATCTGGCGGGAGACAAGGTAATCCGGAAGGTGGCGCGGACGTTGAAGAAGCTGGTCCATACCAACGGGGTCACCGGACGGTATGGCGGCGAGGAATTTATTGTTCTTCTGCCGGGGATGAAGCTGGAGGTGGCCCGCCAACTGGCGGAGAAGCTGCGGGAGGGAATCGGCATGCTGGATATTCCCGTGGAAGGGGCAGGGCCGGTACGTGTAACCGTCAGTTTGGGTTTGGCAGTAGCAGCCCCCTCCATGAAGAGTGTGGAGGAGCTGGTAAATCTGGCTGATGCAGCGTTATACCGGGCCAAAGCGGCGGGCCGTAATCAGGTGGAGGTGGAGGCTCCGGCTTCGCGGCGGCAGAGCGGAACGGTCCAGTGAGGGAGCGGGAGCGCGAGCGCGGCTAATGGAAGCTTCAGCTGCTAACGGACACCACAGCTCTTATTCGTCCCAAAACGGCTCTTCACAAATTCTAACGGACTCCAGCGCCGCTATTTGTTCAAAAATGGGCCGTTTGAGGCTAATTGGGCTCCAATAAGAGCGCTGGTGTCCGTTAGATTTTCCAAACACCGTTTTTCGCCCAAATAGAGGCTCTCACTTCCGTTAGATTGCCGTTAGCGGGTTCCCTCCGCTGTCCATTCCATGTTTAGCCAATACTGTCCCGCAAATCTGCGGCTGTATTGGTTTTTTTGTGTTCTCAAGGAAAGAAGGTCATCAGTTGTGGAACGGAGTCATCAGTTATAGATTGTCGCGGTATTTTGGCAGCTGTTATACTGGTCATGCATCGGCGAATCCCGACATTGGCATCACAATTGGCGCAGAGTACAAGACAGGATGGGGTGAAAGGGAATGTTCCTTTGGAAATGGCGGGGGGTGCGCAGCAAATGGCTGTTCTCGTATGCCCTAGTGCTGCTGATTCCCATTATTATGATGGCGGCAACGTACGTGCAGACCCGAAGAGTGCTTGAAGATGAAATTCAACGGGCCAATTCAGCCTTATTGTCTCAGCTCCAGCGGGAAATAGACAGCACCGTCAATAAAACGTACCAGTTGGCCGAGATGATCTCCATGAATCCGAAAATCGCCGCTTTGATCAACAGCCAGAATGAGATTGGCTGGCAGGAGCGGCTGCTGTTTGTGCAAGCGGTTGCAGATTTTAAGCAATATTATACGAACCGGGATGTGAGCCACTTCTATATTTATTTCACGGAAGGGGATTTTATATTGGGCGACAGCTCCTATTACGATACCCGGATGTATGACGAGCTGTTTCTGGCGCCGGCGGGAATCCGTTTGGAGGATTGGAAAAGCTTCATGCTAAGGGAGCATCGGGGCGGCTTCACCAGTCTGGAGAGCTTCAGCAGCGGGACCAAAAAAGGCATGATGTACACACAAACGCTGCCCATCCAACAGCGAGGCGCATCCGTAAGAGCTACGCTTGTCATTGAACTGGATGAGGAGCAATTAATGGCTTCTATCGCCAATATTCAATCGTACAATAAGGGCAGAGTCTATATACTGGATTCGGAGAACCGGCCGTTGGCCTCTTCCGAGCACGAGGAAACGGCATACCGGGATTTCCGCCAGCTGAAGCTGGTGAAGGACAGGGGAACCCTGGAGGAGCGGTGGGACGGAGAGGATTTGATTCTGTCCTATATCGAATCCCACCAAACCAACTGGAAATATATTTACGTCCTGCCCAAGAAGCTATACAGCCAAAAGGCAGAGTACGTCAAGAAGATGACGGTTATGACGATTGCTCTTGCCCTCACCGGTGGCTCCATACTGGCCGTTTTGATGGTCAGAAGGAACTATCATCCGCTGAAGCGGTTGATCCGCAGTGTGGGGGGGAACAAAAGGGAAACTCCGGGTTTGCAGGCCAATGATGAATATGACTATTTGGAGGAAGCCATCGAGACGGCCTTGGACCGCAATAATTTGATGAACAGGACCATTGAGAATCAGAAGAAGGCCCTGCGCTCCAATCTGCTGGTCCGTCTCTTGAAGGGCAGAATTCAAAAAGGGATCCCCATCGAAGAAGTGCTGCCCGAATACGGAATCCGGCCGCAATCCGGGGAGTTTGTTGTGATGCTGTTTTATCTGGAGGATTACAGCGGGTTCTTCCGCCAGGATGAACAGGATGAGGAGAAAAAGCGGGAGTTTGTGCATCTTATTATGACCAATATTATTGAAGAATTGGCCGGGAAAGAGCATCAGGGCTGGATGACGGAGATTGACGATATGCTGGCCTGCTTAATCAACCTCAACCATAATACCAGCCGTGAAACGGCTGAACAAACACTGAGCATGATCGCGGAGGAGGCTCAGCAGTTTTTGCGACATCGCTTTCGTATTATTGTGACTATCTCCATCGGCTCTATCCGCCGCTCTGTTCCAGAGATTCCGGCCGCCTACCAGGATGCGCTTACGGCCATGGAATACAGAATGCTGGACGGACAGCAGGCCATTATCTGGTATGAAAAGCTGAAATATCAGGAAGGCTCCTATTCGTATTCCATGGAAAAGGAGCAGCAGCTGATTAACTATGTCAATGCGGGGGATTTTGCCGGAGCCAGGAATACATTGGACGAGATCATCCAATCCAATGTGGGACAGGAGAATATCTCGGTGGACTTGATCCGCTGTCTCATGTTTGATATTTGCAGCACCATGATGAAGGCGGCGATGGAGACCAACCTGGAATCCTCGGAGCTGTACGAGGAAAATCTCGAGGCCATTCGGGAGCTGATGAGCGGCAGTACCGTTTCGGCTATGCGGGAGCGTATGACCGCCTTCCTGTACAAGCTGTGCAGCCATTCCACAAGCCGCAAGAGGCTGACGAAGTTCAAGCTCATTGATAAGGTTCTGCTTTTTATCGCGGAGAATTACCGGGACTGCAATCTGAGCATCACCTTAATCTCCGGACATTTCGGCGTTCATCCCTCCTATTTGTCCAGATCCTTCAAGGATCAGGCGGGAGACACACTCACCGAATATATCAATAAATACCGGGTGGAGCAGTCCAAGCTTCTGCTGAGGCAGGAGCATATCTACGTGAAGGATATCAGCGATATGGTAGGCTTCGGAAATATCAATACCTTCATTCGCCTGTTCAAGAAATATGAAGGCGTAACACCCAGTGTATTCCGGGAGGCTGCCCACATGAAGGAGGAGCCCCACTAGGCCGTGTTTGCAAACCCGCTTGAGGTCATCTTTCACCGCCTTTTCGCCCCATCTCGCGTTACTTTCGCTTGACGTACCCCCGGTACGCCTTCACGAAAGTGCCTTGTTTGGAACGAAAATTCGGCTAAATTTGCTCCCCTCGGAGTTTGCAAACACACCCTAACAGGATCTTGTTTTGTTGCGGCCGGTCACCAATTCATGACCATGTTATGGAACCGGTACCAAGGTCATGAGATATAGATTGTCAGCGCTTTCAAGTCATCCTATACTAGGGACGAATTCAACCGGTGCTTGTTCCAGCCAAGGTTCAGGCGGCATCCGGTTGATGATTCGCTTACACAAGGAGGTCATTATTGTGAAGTATACCAGAAGCTTATCCAGATTGGTAAAGATCAGTGCAGCACTGTCGTTGTCTGCGGGAATCGCCGCCGGCTGCGGCAAGGAGGCGGCAGACCCGTCGCCGGCTCCGTCCACCGGAACGGCCAGCCTTGCCCCATCCGCAGGCCCGGTGAATTTGTCTTATTGGGTGGGTATCCGCGCCAGTGCAGCCCGATCCGTCAAGAATTACGGGGAGCTGGCCTTCTATCAGGAGCTGGAGAAAAAAACCGGCGTTAAGGCGGTCTTCCAGCATCCCGCGGTAGGCACGGAGAAGGAGCAGTTTAACCTCTTAATTGTGTCCGGCAAGCTTCCCGATGTCATTGAGTATGACTTCACCACCTATTCCGGCGGTCCGGAAAAAGCGATCTCGGATAAAATTATCGTCCCGTTGAATGATTTGTTAGAAAAACATGCCCCTAATCTCAGCAAGTTCCTGAAGGATAATCCCAATGTCAAAAAGGAGATCACAACAGATGAAGGGCATATGTATGTATTCCCTGCTGTCGGGATTGGAAAAACAGACGTAAGCAGCGGTTTGATGCTGCGTAAGGATTGGCTGGATGAACTGGGACTCTCTGTCCCGGAAACCATTGAGGAATGGACCCATGTGCTCCGGCAATTCAAAGAGAAAAAGGGAGTAAAGGTCCCACTGACTCTTAATCTGGGTGAGCTGGATACGGACCGCTTCAATGGGGCATACGGGATCGGCGCCGGTTTTTACAAGGATAAGAACCAGGTCAAGTACGGTCCTTACCAACCGGCTTATAAGGATTATCTGGCGCAGATGAACGCATGGTACAAGGAAGGGCTGCTTGATCCCGACTTTGCCACACAGGATAACAAGTCCAAGGATGCCAAAATCACCAACGGGACAACAGGGGCATTCTCCGCCAATATCGGCTCAGGCATGGGCACCTACCTGAATGCCAAAAAGGATGACCCGGTCTATAATCTGGTGGCCGCCCAGCACCCTGTTTTGAAGAAGGGGGACCAGCCCCGGTTCTTCACCGCCGCCAGCCAATACCGCGGGGACGGAAGCGCGGCGATTACCCCTGCAAACAAGAACCCGGTAGAAACCGCAAAGTGGTTTGATTATCTGTATTCCGATGAAGGTCATATGCTGAAAACCTTCGGCATTGAGGGGTTGACCTACAAGATGGAGAACGGATATCCCAAATACACGGATCTGATTATGAATAACCCGGACAAATTATCCATCGGCGATGCCATGTCCAAGTATCTCCGCGTTGCAGCACCGGCTCCCGGATTTGTGGGTGATGCTCGTTATTCGGAGCAATACATGAACCTCCCGCAGCAGAAGGAGGCTTCGGCAACCTTCAACCAATATTCCAAAAACCTGCTGGATACTTCCTTGGGGCGCATTACGGAAACGCCGGAGGAGGGCCAGGAGCTGTCCTCCATTATGGCGGAGATTAATACGTACCGTCAGGAAATGATGCTCAAGTTTATTATGGGCGGAGATTCCTTGGATAATTTTGACAAATACATTCAGCGGCTGAAGAGCATGAAAGTGGAGCGGGCAATTGCCATCAAGCAGGCTGCCTTGGACCGTTACAACAAACGTTAAGAGTTGAATCCTACAAAGGAGAGGCGCCGTCAGGCATGCCTCTCCTGTCCAGCAAACGGAGGAGGGCTATCATGAGAAGCCTCGCTAGAAATTTTAACAGACATAAATACCTATATATGATGATTTTGCCTGTGATGCTTTATTACATTCTGTTTCATTATGCACCCATGTACGGAGCGGTTATTGCCTTTAAGGATTACCGGATTGCAGAAGGCTTTCTGGGCAGCCCATGGGTGGGCTTCAAGCATTTTACCAACTTCTTTGACAGCTATTACTTTGGGCGTTTGCTCCGCAATACATTGGTGCTGAATGTGTATTTACTCCTGTTTTCCTTTCCGGCACCGATTATATTTGCTCTTCTGATTAATGAAATCAGCAGCAGAGCCTTCAAGAAAACCGTCCAGACCCTTACGTATTTGCCCCATTTTATCTCCATGATTGTCGTATGCGGCATGATTACCCAATTTGTGGCCCGTGATGGTTTCATCACCGATATCCTGGTATGGTTCGGGGCTGAACGAACGGCGCTGCTGGGGCATCCCCAATATTTCCGCACGATCTACGTGCTCTCCGATATCTGGCAAAGCATAGGCTGGGGCTCCATTATTTATCTGGCAGCAATTACAGGGATAAATCCGGAATTGTACGAGGCTGCCCGAATGGACGGAGCCAACCGGTGGAAGCAGGTACGGCATATTACCATTCCGGGCATTGCCCCGATCATTGTGATTTTGTTCATCCTGAAAATTGGCCATATGATGGATGTTGGCTTCGATAAAATCATTCTGCTTTATAATCCCAATACGTATTCCACGGCGGATGTTATCAGCACCTTCGTCTACCGCAAGGGGTTGGGGGAAACCAATGAATTCAGCTATACCACAGCGGTTGGGCTGTTCCAGTCGGTGATCAACTTTATTCTGCTGCTTGCCGCCAACCGCTTCAGCCGAAGGATGAGCGAAACCAGCTTGTGGTAATCAGGAAGGCAACGATAATGCTTAGGAGGAAGAACAGATGGCTGCTGCCGGTTTGACATATAGAAGCCCAGGCGAAAAATCCTTTCGTTTATTGAATTCGGTCTTTATGATGGCCATGATTGTGATTACCATTTACCCTTTTTTATATGTGATTTTCTCCTCCATCAGCGAATCCAGGCAACTGGTAGCCCATACGGGTCTGCTGATTGCACCCAAGGGCTTTACCCTTGAGGCGTATGGCATGGTTTTCAAAAACCCCAATATTATCGGAAGCTATCTGAACACGGTTCTGATTGTAAGTCTGGGGACCTTGTGCAATCTGTTTATGACCAGTCTGGGGGCTTATGTGCTCTCCCGCAAAGGGGTGCCCTGGACCCGTGTTGTTATGCTCATGATTGTGTTTACTATGTTCTTCTCCGGGGGGCTGATTCCCATGTATCTACTGGTCAACAACTGGCTGCATCTGGGCAATACCCTGCTGGCGGTTATTATCCCCACGGTAATCTCCACGTGGAATCTGATTATTCTGCGCACCTCCTTCGGTTCTATTCCCGATAGCCTGATTGAGTCAGCCTGGCTGGATGGGGCCAATGACTTCGTTATTCTATTCAAGCTTGTTATTCCGTTGTCCCTGCCCGTTATGGCGGTGATGATTCTCTTTTATGGAGTGGGCCATTGGAATGCCTGGTTCTCGGCCATGATCTATCTGCGGGACAGGGATTTATATCCCCTCCAGCTGATTTTACGGGAGATCCTGATCCAGAACAGCACGGCATATATGTCCGGGGACGCCAATTCCGGCGATGTGGAGGCGGTTTCGGAATCCATTAAATATGCGACCATTATCGTGGCCACCCTGCCTATTCTGCTGGTGTACCCGTTCTTGCAGAAGTATTTCGTGAAGGGCGTTATGATTGGCTCCATTAAGGAGTAATTCCGATATGAAACGAGTTGAGACGAAGCATGATCCAATATGACGGGGACGGGAATGCCCCGATTCTCTCCCGGCTGTGCTGCGAATATGTAACAGCTCCTCTTGGCGTGGATACGACTCGTCCGCGGTTTTCCTGGAGGGCTACCAGCCACCGGAGGAATGCAAGCCAATCGGCATGGCAGATGATCGTATCCGCCACACCTGGTCTTCTTCTTGAAGATAAGGGGGATATGTGGGACAGCGGCAGAGTGGAAAGCGGCGCCTTTACGGAAATTGTTTATGATGGCAGCCCCCTGGTCAGCGGGCGGGATTATTATTGGAAGGTCCGCATCTGGGACGACACGGGAGAAGCCTCCGCATGGAGCGAGGTATCCACCTTTGCCATGGGGCTGCTTCATCCTCGGGATTGGAAAGCCAATTGGATTACCGTTCCGGACTTTGAGGCGAGTTCTCCCCTGTTCCGCAAAATGTTTCGGGTGAGCGGGGAGCTGAGAAGAGCCATGGTCTATATGTCCGGCTTGGGGTATTCCGAGCTGAGCTTGAACGGAACCAAGGTGGGCGACCATGTTCTCGACCCGGGGTGGACCGATTACGCAAAAAGAGTGCTGTACACCACCTGCGAGGTCACCGGATATTTGCAGCAAGGAGATAATGCCTTGGGGGTGATGCTTGGAACAGGCTGGGCGTATATGTCCTTCAATGGGCGGGCCTTATCCAATCCCAAGCTGATTCTTCAGCTGGAGCTGGAATACCTGGACGGCAGCAGGGAAACCGTGATCAGCTCAGCGGGTGAAAACTGGTTTGTCACGGTGGATGGTCCCGTCAGGGGGGCGGATGTGTATCACGGCGAGTTCTATGACGCAACCCGCGAGAAGCGGGGCTGGGATGAAGCGGATTTTGACATGGAGGACCCCGTGGCGCCGGTGTACCGTTGGAAAAAAGCGCTGGAAACGGATGGTCCCGGAGGCAGGCTGGTATCCCAGGTGATGGAGCCTATCCGGGTGATGGGGGAGGTAAAGCCCGTCTCCGTCACCAATCCCAAACCCGGGGTGTATGTATTTGATCTTGGGCAAAATTTTGCAGGCTGGATCAGGCTGCGGGCAGCGGGCGCACGTGGCACACGGGTTGTCATGAAGCATTCGGAGCTGCTGTACTCCGATGGAACCGTAAATCAGGAAAATCTCAGACTGGCCCAATGTACGGATACGTATATCCTGAAGGGCGGAGGCGAGGAGAGGTATCAGCCGAGATTTACTTACCGGGGCTTCCGGTATGTACAGCTGGAGGGGTATCCCGGCCAGCCGGAGCTGGGGGCGGTTACAGGCTGCATCGTTCGCTCTGCTGTGGAGGAGGCAGGTTTCTTCAGCTGCAGCAATGAACTCCTGAACCGGCTTCAGCAGGCGGTGGTCCGAACGGAAGCAAGCAATTTGCACAGCCTCCCCACCGATTGTCCACAGCGGGATGAGCGGCTGGGCTGGCTGAATGATTGCACCGTCCGGGCGGAGGAGGCAGTATACAACTTTCATATGGCAGCTTTATTTGCTAAGTGGATGGGGGATATCACCGATACCCAAAGCCCCTCCGGTGCGATTACGGACACAGCCCCCTTCAAGTGCGGCCGCCAGCCTGCAGATCCCGTTACCATGAGCTATGTGCTGCTTCCTCTACTGCTTTACCGGCATTATGGGGATATACGAACCTTGACCGAGCACTATGAAGGCTTGAAGGCGTGGGTTGCCTATCTGGGGAAGCAAGCGGAGGATCATATTCTGGCATACAGCTATTATGGGGATTGGGCGGCGCCTGTCACCGAAACTGTAAAAGGCAGTATGGGCGAAGGAGCGGTATCGGCCAAAACGGAAGGGGCGCTTGTGTCCACCGGATTTTATTATTACGGAGCATCACTCCTCTATCAGGCGGCCCGGATTCTGGGTCTTGATAAGGAAGCGGAGGAGCATCGCCTGCTGGCAGAACGGATACGGGAAGCCTTCAACAAAAGATTTTACGATAAGGAAAAAGCCAGCTATTCTTCGGGCAACCAGGCCTCCAATGCGCTGCCGCTTTATATGGGAATTGTCCCTGAAGAGGATGCTGGCAAGGTGGCGCAGCGGATCGCAGAGGATGTCAAGGAACATGACTATCATCTGACCACCGGCAATATTTGCACCAAATATATGTTGGAGGCTCTGACCGAACATGGTTATGTGGAGACCGCCTATGCGCTGGCTGTACAGGAGTCGTACCCCAGCTGGGGATATATGCTGGCTAACGGGGCCACGACGATATGGGAAAGATGGGAGTTCATCGAGTCCGGCGAGCTGGTGGGCATGGCCTCCCACAACCATCCCATGTACGGATCCATAAGCACCTGGTTCTACAAGTATCTGGCAGGTATCCGGGCGGACTCCGGCCTGCCCGGCTTCCGCTCGCTGGTAATTAAGCCGTATTTCCCCCGGAATCTGGAGCAGGTTCAGTGCCGTTTGGATACGATGGCCGGTCCGGTGGTTTCGAATTGGCGGAAGTATCAGGATGAGCTGCGGATGGAGATCCAGATCCCTTTTGGCAGCCAGGCAGCAATTTATATTCCCAGGAGTCCGGATGGATGTCACGGGTATCGGCTGGAGGAAAGCGGCTCTACCGTATGGGACGAATCGGGCTGCTTTTTCGGTGTGCCGGGCTTAACCGGGATGCGGACAACAAACACTCACCTGGAGCTTCAAGCGGGCTCCGGCCAGTACAGCTTTATACTCAAGCTAACACCTAACCATTAAGGAGGCCGATACAATGTTTGCGCCGAAATACTCCGTGATTTTGCCCAATGTAGGCTCCTGCTCAGACAGATATATGAGCTCAGGCTACAGCAATCCGTTTACACTGGAGCAGCTGTTTGACAGGGTGGCTTCGATTCCGCACGTGGAGGGGGTGGAGCTGGTAGGGAACTGGAATGTAACCCGGGATAATGTGCAGGAGGTCAAAGGCCATCTGGAGCGTACCGGGCTTCAGGCGGTATCCATTATCCCTGATCATTTTGCCCTGCAAAAATGGGGTAAGGGGGCCTTTACCTCCAAGGACCCCGGTATCCGCAGAGAGGCGGTGGCCTATACCCGGGACATGATGGATGTTGCGGCTCAATTGGGGTGTCCGCTAATCAGCCTGTGGCCAGGGCAGGACGGGTATGATTATTATTTTCAGGCTGATTATATCAAGGAACGCACCTGGTTCGAGGAAGGGGTTGCAGAATGCTGCAGGTATCGGCGGGACATCCGGGTTGCCGTGGAATACAAGCCCAAGGAGCCCCGGAACCGGAGCTATCCCTCCAATGTGACCAGCACCTTACTCATGGTCAACGAAATTAACGAGGAAAACTGCGGCATTACCATAGACTATGGCCATGCGCTGGTGGCGTATGAGAATGTGGCGGAATCGGTAGCCATTCTCAAGAAGTACGGGGATAAGCTGTTCCATCTTCATATGAATGATTGTTACGGCTACTGGGATGACGATATGATTGCAGGCTCTATTCATACCATTCCTTATCTGGAGCTGCTGTATTGGCTGAAGAAAACCGGTTACAGCTACTGGATGTCCACAGACCAGTATCCGTACCGGGAGGACGGAAGGGAGGCGGTGAATGAAAGCATTCAGTGGATGATGGCCCTGCACCGGGCAGCCGATCAGATGGGAGAGGAGGTGGAGCAGATTATAAACAGCGGCGATGCTGTTGCTGCAAGCAGAATGCTAAGGCAATACATTTTCGGGCTCCATCAGGGCTAAGAAAGGGGGAATAGCAGATGGGTCTTTGGCGCAAAATCGGATTATCAGGGGTAATGGCAATGATTGTTGGGTTAGCAGCGGCAGCATTCTCCGTTGAAGCTCTTCCGGCCCCTGTGCATATTGCCGTGAATGCCTCAACGGGGCAGGTGGTGATCACAGGCGCTTTGCCTTTGGCAGAGGGAGGAGAGCAGGTTGCCATTATGGTGACGCATCCTTCCGGGAGATGGGATTATATCGGTCAGACTTCCACCGGAGCTGATGGGACATACACCTTCTCCTATACGCTTGCGGACAGGGTGACAGAAGGGATCTACAAGATCCATATCGGCAGCAGCCGCAGCGCCAATTCAGCGGAAGCGGAATTCGTCTATTCTGCTCCGAATCCGGTTCCTGCAGCTGATCTTCCTTGGATTTCCTCTCCTTCAGAGGAGTCGAATATCGATTTCCGCCCGGTTGAAGCAGCAATCCAAACCGGCAGCATAAGCCAAATCCAAGCAGTGGTTGATAAGCTGATGGAGGGGTTATCCCTTATGAATGCCCGTGATATCCAGCTTAACCGGGCGGCCTCCCGTCTGCAGGCCGAGGTAGGAGAACCGGCTGCAGCCGCCAAAATCCGGGAAATTGATGAGACTGCCGCTCGTCTGGAAAAGATGCTGGTTGAAGCGGGGATCGAGCCGAAGGAGGTTTTCATTTCCCGGCAGATCCGGTTGGTCCTTTCAGGAGAGGATGCGGAAACGGTAGCTGCCGTGTTCTCTGCAAGCTCGCTGGAAGGTATGGGCAAACGCGGACTGGAGCTTGTCATCGTTATGGAGGGGGCCGTCATCAAGCTGCTGCCCCAAGCAATAGCTACAAGGCTGAATCGCCCATTGCCCTCCGGTGCCCAAATTGAGCTGGTTCGCCGGATGGTTCAAGGAGATGAAGAGCACAAGTATCTTGAGGCTATCCGGCATAGCAATAGCCCCGGCAGCAGATTGACTCCGGCGGGCCATCTGGTGGAGCTGCAGCTGCTGCTCGTCAATGGAAGGCAGAGGTCTGAAATTGGCCCGTTGGACAGCGGAATTGTGGTGCAATTTCCATACAGCGGAGCAGCCGGGGCGGATGAAGCCAAGCTGGGAGTATACAGGTATCAGCCGCAAACCGGCGAATGGGAATATGGAGGAGGGAGAGCAGAGGATAGCAGCGGCAGTTTGACTGTGCCAACCAACCGCTTCGGCCTTTATGGCATCATGCAATATGACCGGGTTTTCAGTGATCTGGAGACAAGCTGGGCCAGGTCGGCTGTGGAGCAACTGGCTTCCCGGCATATCATCGAAGGATATGACGATCACTCCTTCCGGCCGGAGCAGCTCCTGACCCGGGCAGAATTTGCTGCGCTTCTTGTGAAGACACTGCAGTTGGAGCCGGAGGCGGTGAGCGGTTCTTCCTTCACGGATGTGGCACCCGGAGCTTGGTTTGCCCCATCCGTTGAGACAGCTTGGAGGAAGGGGCTTATAGAAGGGAAGAATGGAGCATTCCGTCCGCTGGACGGGATCACAAGGGAGGAAATGGCTGTTCTCGTTATGAAAGCATACTATGCTGCGGGGGGAGCGGGCCCGGGAGCCGGGGAGCCGTTCAAAACCTTCAGAGACATGGGGGAATTCAGCAACTGGTCCGTCCATTTCATACGGGATGCCGCCTCCTTGGGGATAGTGACCGGGGTGGCTCCGGATGAATTTCTCCCCAGCGGCTATGCAACACGGGCCAGCGCAGCAATGATTCTGTCCAGAATGCTTGGCAAACTTTGAGACTTCGGAGCATATGTGGCGCTGGTTACCGGCGCAATACAATGGGGAGGCTGAATATGTTCAAGAACAGAAGGATCGGGTTCTTAAGAAAATGGGTAACGGTTTTCTTATCCTTTAGCATTGCTTTCAGCGGTTTGCTCCTGCCGGCGGGCAAGGCTGCCGCCCAGGTTCCGGAATGGATGGACCGGAACGGTCTGATTGCGTATTGGAATTTTGATGAGGTTACGGGAACGGCCGTTACGGATTCGGTATACGGACTTACCAGCAATTTGAGAGGGAGCATCAGCAACGGAGGCAAAAACGGCAAGGCTCTCCAATTCAACGCAAGCAACTTCCAGGATTATTTGGGCGTTCAGGTGCCGGCAGATAAAGTGGATGTTTTCAATAATCTGGATGCGGTTACCATCGGCATGTGGGTAAAGCCGGGTGCAAACAGTCCGGACAACGGGCTGAGCTATCTGATTACCTCCAACTACGCTACGACCTATAAGCTGGAGGATTCCAAAAAAGCGCTGCGGTGGGAGCTGGACTGGACCGACAATACCATGCGGGCCGGAATTCAGGGAAATACGGGAGGGACAGAAACAGGCAGCAATGCCGGTTTTACCAAATCTGATCCCGCTGTTTCCATGGGAGCCATTCTGGGGGAGTGGCATTATTTGACCATGACCTACGATACCGCCTCCCGGACAACCTCCTATTATCTGGACGGTGAACTGATCAGCCAGGCGGTTACAGCAACGGCGCTTCCCGTCAATTTAAGCGTATTCCGGCTGGGCGGCCATAATTGGGATTTCAACAGCGCCCAGAACCGGCCCCTCAAAACCTTCCGGGGTTTAATGGATGAGGTGGCTATTTATAACCGGGCTTTGTCCCCTGTAGAGGTCAGCCATTTACATCTGGGTCTGCCGCTTCCGTCTGACCATCCTCCCGTGGCGGACAATCCGACCATTGCTGGTACCCCTCAACCGGGGAAAACTCTCACCGGCAGCTATACCTATTCCGACGCCAATGGAGACCCGGAAGGCGCCAGTTTGTATACATGGTACAGGGGAGCAATGGCCGACGGGTCTGACAAGGCTCCCCTTGACGGGGCCCATTCCCGAACCTATACCGTAAGAGCAGAGGATGTTTCCCGGTATCTGTTCTTCCAGGTTACTCCCATTGCCCAATCCGGCACAGCCGTGCAGGGCCAGCCTGCTCTCAGTCAGCCGGTGCAGGTTGCTCCGGCCGCCGTTGAGACGGATGGGGCATTGACCCCGGAGCAGCTGAAGGGATATGTATCCAAAGGAAGCTTTTCGCCTGTCACCTACGTACCCGATATGTCCTTCACCGGAGATTACAGCCAGTGGGAAACGCTGCCGGGAATCCGGCTGCCAGCAACGGATGAGCAGGTAAAGCTCAATGGTTGGGCAGGGGAAGCGGATCTTTCCTACGATGCCCATTACGGCTATAACGAAAGCAACTTCTATCTGGGTGTCCAGGTGAGAGATAATGTATTCTACCCTCAGCCGGGAGGCAGCAACTGGTCTGCAGACGGCTTGCAGTTTGCTTTTGCGGACGGGAATTTCCGCTCTGAGCATGGCATTGCGCTGGCCGGTGACGGAACGGCGGATATTCAACGGTATGAAGGCGGGAATGCCACTGCCCCGGTCAGCTCCATCCGGTCCACGATCACCCGGAAAGGCGACTATACGGTTTATGAGCTTGCCATCCCCTGGGCAGCCGTTATATCCAAGGCTCCCGACCCGGGGCAGGAAATCGGGTTTACTCTCTTGGCCAATGACAGCGACGGCGCCAAACGGCGGGGATATATTGAATGGACCGGAGGAATCGGCGGCAGCAAGGACATCAGTCTCATGGCGCGTCTCCGGTTTATTCCCCCGCAGCCGGGCTGGACCTCCTGGTTCACGGGCACAGAGCATCTGAACGCGGGAGAAACCGGTAATTACTCAGTCTTTATCCAGAATTTCAGCTCCGAAGCGAAAACCTACTCCTTGACCATACCAGACGCGGGAATAACGGCCAAAAGCTTCGTCATTCCCGCCAACCAGGCTTACCGCCAGAGCTTCTCGCTGTCCCTGCCGGAATCCAGGGAATTGACGGCAGTGATTACGGAGCCGGCCAGCGGCTTGGAGAACCGGCTAAGCAAGGAGGTGGCCGTCATCAAGGCCGGCACCCATCTGGAGCAGATGCTCGCGGAGGTCCGGGATCAGATGATTC
Source organism: Bacillota bacterium (assembly GCA_023388055.1). Lineage (GTDB taxonomy): Bacteria > Bacillota > Bacilli > Paenibacillales > NBRC-103111 > Paenibacillus_AR. The sequence continues at coordinate 302,122 of JAEWGW010000027.1, forward strand.
CCGGTCTGCGGGCAAGGCTTAACCAGGCCAGGTCCGCAGGAATAGCCACCGATTATGAGACGGTCAATCTGGCCGTAATGGAAAAAACCCTTCCCTTTGGTTTTGAGGATATTGAGATGGGTTATCTGGTCAGAGCCGAATATATTGCCAACAGCCTTCACCAGCTGTATGACGAGGCCATGACCAAGCTGAATGCTTATCTGGGCGGCACGGCTCAGCCCTTGGGCCCGGTTCCGCGTTATCAGACGGGTAAGATTGCTGTGGACGGACGCTCCTTATTGGGCAAAACCACAGAAGGGGAGAATCAGCCCATTATCTTTACAGGCTACGGCATGTTCCGGCAGGTGCGGGATGATGTTCCCCTGTTTTCCGATCTGGGCGCCAATATCATCGATTTTAACATTTATCCCATGGAGCTGTTCAAAAAGCCGGGCCTGGCCGGCTGGAAAACCTGGTCCCAGCATGAACCCTCCATCTACCGCTTGGATAAAAGCAGCCCTTACAACGGCAACGGTTCCATGAAGATAACGGCCGTGGATACGGCCAACCCGCCTGCGGGCAATAATTCCCTCCTGTATCAGGCGCCGCTGCTGAAGTCCAACACCAGCTACATCTTTACCTTCGCTTACAAAACGGAGAATGCGCCGGGGGCCCGGCTGTACTCCCAGAATTGGAGCGTCAGCCAGCCTCTCCCCGACTCCGAGGGGGTCTGGAGCACCTATTCCTTCGAGATGAAAACCAAGGAGGTTGCCGCCCCCTTCCAGACGGGGATTACCATCCGCAAAGGCGGCAGCAGCATTTGGGTGGATGACTTTAAGCTTGTGGAAAAAGGGACGGATGAAAATCTGTTCATAAACGGGGATTTTGAGCAGGAGGACGGTCAAGGGGATTATATCATCGATGAATCGTACATCGACAATACGATTCTCCCGGTCCTGCGCAATGCCGAGGAGCATAACATCGCGGTCAATATTGAACTGGCGCTGCAGGGTTTCCCGGATTGGGTCTACCAGGAATACCCCGATACGAGAAATCCGGATAACTATGGGTTCCTGAAGATGGATATTGAGAATCCCCGGGTCCAGGAGTTATTCAAGCTTCATATCAAAACAGTGTTGAATAAGGTCAAGGATTCTCCTGCGGTGCAGGCTATCAATCTGTCCAATGAATCGGAGTATGTAACCAATAACGGGGTTTACAACCAGCAGCTGTGGAGGCAGCATCTTGCCCAGCTTCACGGTACAGTGGCCGCCATGAATGCGCTTTATGGCACCTCTTATTCCAGCTTCAATGAAGCGGGTGTGCCCGATATGACCACAGTAACTCCGTCCGCCTTGTACTTTGATTATTTGGCCTACAAAACGGAGCGGTTCACCGCCTTCCATCAGATGTTAGCCGACGAGGTTCATCAATATGCGCCCGACATGCCTGTGCATGTGAAGCTGATGGGCTTCGGCGTTACCTTCAACGATCTGATGCTCAAGGGCGGCAAGGACCCGGAGCAAATTGCGGCTCTCTCCAATCTGACCGGTATTGACGGAGGACCGGAATACGGCGGCGGAGTGAATGTATTCGCCCAGCATGTAGGGATGCTGGATATGCTCTCCTCCATGAAGGAGCAGCCGGTTTTTAACTCGGAGAATCATATGATCTCCGACGGAGAGGAGCGTTACAACGAGAACGTCGCCAGGTGGACAGGGAACTGGATCTGGACCGGCGCTCTGCACGGCACCTCCGCTACTGCCATCTGGGTGTGGCAGCGGGATTATACCACAGGTTATCTGCAGGGCAGCATTCTGAACCGTCCGGATGCCATTGCCCAGGTTGGTCATACGGCGCTGGACCTGAACCGGCTGGTTCATGAGGTGACCGCTTTCCAGAATGCCCCTGCGGAGGTAGCCGTTCTGTATTCCAACACCAACAGGCTGTATTCCCCCGATTATAACCTAACTTTGAACAGGGCGTATTACGCGCTGAGCTATAACGGCCAGAAGGTGGGCTTTATCACCGAGAATCAAATCACCGATGCTGCCGACAGCAAACTGGATGCCTACAAGCTCTTGGTGCTGCCCGAGATCACCAATCTTTCCGGCGAGGCCTTACAGAAGATCCGGGAATGGCAGGAGAATGGCGGTTTGATTGTACTGATCGGCAGTGAAGATCAGCTGCTTAAGGCGGACGGCCGCAACCTCCCCTTGTCTGCGGTTGACCGCAGCGCAATCCTGAACCATACGGGGACAACCAAATTTGCTTCCGACCCCTCCGTTCAAGCCATGCGGACACCGCTGTTTGGGCTGCTGCATCAGTTGGGTCTGGATGATGTGATTGTGTATGACGCTGCCACCAACGAGCCTGTACGGGAGATGGAGTGGCGAACGGTGGAGCATGAGGGCAGAACGCTGCTGAGTCTGGTCAATTACAGCGAGAAGATCAAGAATGTGTATGTGAAGGTGCAGGGGCAAACCGTAACGCCTATAAAGGAATTAATCGGCGGCAGCCTTCCGGCTTCCTCTGCCTTGCGGGCAGAGCCGTACGGCCACTATCTGTACGTATTGTCCCAACAAGGACCGCAGGAGCCGCAAGAGCCGCAGGAACCGGCCGCCTTTGTAATAAGCGACCCCCAATTTGTGAATGCGGCAGGCAGTCCTGTAAGCCGGCTGAATCCGCGGGAGGACCTGCACGGCAGAGTGAGTGTCACGAATCAGGGCGATACAGGCCAGGATGCAGCGCTGATCGCTGCCCTGTATGCGCCGGACGGCCATATGGTGAATTATTCCTATGTAGAAACCAGTGCAGTTCCCAGAACTCCATTGGCGCTGTCGGCCGGCTTCAAGCTCCCGATTGATGTGGCGGGTTACACGGTCAAGATGTTTGTATGGGACAGCCTGGAGGGGATGAAGCCCTTGTCGGGGGCCGTTTCCCTCCCATAGACCAGAGTCCGGCATGAACCGGCCGCGTGTGATGAAATTCCAGGGAAATTTACAACAGTGGAGGCAACCGATGAAGATTGTCAGCTTGAATGGCGCTTGGAGCATGAAGGCACTGCATGAGCAGGAATGGACGGAGGGGATGGTTCCCGGATCGGTTTATTCGGATTTCTTGCGGAACGGCCTCATGGAGGACCCCTTCTACAGGGACAATGAGGATGCGGCAAAAGAGCTGGCCGAGTTTGATTATGAGTATGTCAGGGAATTTGCTGTAAACCGGGAGCTGCTGGCGTGCAGCCGGGTAGAGCTGGTCTGCGAGGGAATTGACACCTTGTCGGACATCTACGTGAATGATAAGCTGCTGGCGGTTACCAACAATATGCACCGGACTTATGAGCTGGATGTCAAGGGTTTGCTTAAGGTTGGTATGAACACCATAAGGATTGTCCTGCACTCTCCGCTGGCTTATGTCCGGAAGAAGAACGGGGAGCTCCCCTTGTGGTGCCCCGCCGACTCCATTCCCGGGTTCCCCCATCTCCGCAAGGCTCATTATATGTTTGGCTGGGATTGGGGGCCGCAGCTGCCCGATCTGGGAATCTGGCGGAGTATCTTTATTCGGGCGTACAGCCACCCGCGTCTGGAGGATGTGTATATCACCCAGGCCCATTCCGCCGGACAGGTTGAGCTGACGGTGCGAGTGGAGCATTCGGGCGGCGGGGAGGGCGGGGAGCTTGCCGTAGAGACCCGTCTTACCGCACCGGGCGGTGAGATGGAAGCGGTGGAAGCCCAAGCTCATGACGGTGTAAACCGCCTGGTTATCCCGGTTAGCAATCCGATGCTTTGGTGGCCCAACGGTTACGGAAGCCAGCCGCTTTACCAGGTGGAGGTATGCCTGAAGCAAAACGGTGTTATCATCGATACCCGGCGGCTGCAGATCGGACTTCGGACCATCCGGCTGAAGCGGGAGCAGGACCAGTGGGGAGAGTCCTTCCAGTTCGAGGTAAACGGCGTATCCATCTTCGCCATGGGCGCCAACTACATCCCGGAGGATAATGTGCTGGCCAGACGGACTCCGGAAAAAACCGCCAGACTGCTGAAGGATTGCCTGGAGGCCAATTTTAATTGTATCCGGGTATGGGGCGGAGGTATTTATCCCGAGGATTATTTCTTTGATTTATGTGATGAATATGGCATCCTCGTATGGCAGGATTTTATGTTTGGAAGTGCGGTATATGAGTTGACGGATGAATTTGCCGACAACATCCGGCTGGAGGTGCGGGACAATATCCGCAGAATCCGCCATCATGCCTGTCTGGGGTTATGGTGCGGCAACAATGAGATGGAGTGGGGATGGGCGGAATGGGATTTCCCCAAACCGCCCAAGCTGCGGACCGGTTATCTCAAGCACTTCGAGATCCTGCTCCCCGAGGCGGTGAAGCAATACGATCCCCAAACGGAATATTGGCCGGCCTCCCCCTCCTCCGGTGGAGGCTTCGATGATCCCAATAACGAGAACAAGGGGGATGTGCATTTTTGGGAGGTGTGGATGAATCTGAAGCCCTTCACCGACTATAGGAAGCATTATTTCCGGTTTGTGTCCGAATTCGGGTTTCAGTCCTTTCCCGGCTTGAAGACGGTGGAGTCCTTCACACTTCCGCAGGACCGCAATATTTTCTCCCATGTGATGGAGAAGCATCAGAAGAACGGCGAGGCCAACGGCAAAATTCTGTTTTATCTGGCCCAATACCTGAAGTATCCCAAGGACTTCGATTCCCTCCTCTATGCCTCGCAGCTCCTGCAGGCGGAAGCCATCAAATATGGCGTGGAGCATTGGCGGCGGAACCGTGGCAGATGTATGGGGGCGATTTATTGGCAGATCAATGATTGCTGGCCTGTCGCCTCCTGGTCCAGCATCGACAGCTTTCACCGGTGGAAGGCGCTGCATTATTACGCCAAGAAGTTTTTCTCGCCCGTGCTGCTGTCTGCCAACGAGGAGGGGGATGCCGTGGAGCTCCACCTTACCAACGAGACGTTTGCTCCGGTATCGGGGCGAGTGGTTTGGAAGCTGAGAGAGGCAGGCTCGCAGATTGTGGAGCAGGGAGAAACGGAAGCGGAGGTCCAGGCGTTATCCTCCTGCTTGTGCATCAAGCTGGATTTCAGCCGCCAGCTGTCCCGGGGGAGCAACCGGAGAGCATTGTACCTGGAGTACGAACTGCTTCTGGAGGACGGTACATGTGCATCCGCAGGAACGGTTTTGTTTGTCCGCCCCAAGCACTTTGAGCTGAAGCGTCCGGAGATGGAATGGTCGGTTGCCGAAGAGAACGGGCGCTTCCAGGTCTCCTTAAGGTCCAAGACCTTCGCCAAGGGTGTGGAGCTTTCCTTAGCGGATATGGACTGCATCTTCAGCGACAACTATTTCGACTTATCCGCTGGAGAAGTGAAAGTGGTGGAGCTTCGCAAGGACAGCCTGCCGCCAGCTGCCGGTCTGGAGGACATCAGAGCTGCTGTCCGGGTAAGAAGTCTGTACGACATTGCAGAATAACGGGTAAGGAAGAGGGGCTGTCCAACAGGGCAGCCCTTCTTCATTATCTTTAAAATCCAACGTTTTCTCTTTGTTTTGAACGGATGCTGCTTCTGGAGCAGGAGCACCCGTTGAATGCCGCGATTCAAAGATGTTACTATGAACACACAGATGTGCTTGTGACGCGAGCGGAAACCCAGAAAGGAAGAATACGCATGTGGAGGCAGACCAGCTTTTCCTTACGAATCATCGTTCACATGTCATTGATTATTATGTTGACGTTTATTGGTGCTGGTTATATGTCGTACCGGATCAACGTCAAGACCTTCGCGGAGGAAATCAGCAAGCAGTTCAACAAGGCCAATGAGCAGGCCGCAGCGCGGATTGATTTGCAGCTGCGGGATATTTACCGCATCTCCAATTTTGTCGTGTTCCACCCGTATATCGAGCAGGTGGTGCGCCGATCGGCGGAGTCGGAGGAACGGGAGCAGCATACCCGGATATCGGATCAGGATGAATTGAATACGCTTTTATATCAGGTCAAAAATGATGAAAACAAGCTGTACTCCATGTTTTTATACGATATGAAGGACAACAGCCTGTTTTTTCATGTGTCTCCATCGGCGGAGAGCATACTGGACAAGGCGGTATATGCCGATGTCAAGGAGCGGCTGGAGGGCTCCTCTGGCAATTTGGTCTGGTTTCCAGTGCGTCTGGGGAGCAAGGCGGATGCCTCAAGCTACCGTAATTTTTTTGTAGCCGCCCGCTATATGAAGAATAAGGATTTGGAGCAATACGGGACCATGGTCATGCTGTTTGACGAGTCTCTCTTTTCCGAGGATTTGAATGAATTGGTCAGTGATGAGAAGGCCAATGTGTTCCTCTTCGACCGTCAGGACCGTCTGATTTATACGGACCGTCGGGATGATGATCCGCAGCATATTCCCGTTCCGGACCAGTTGGTCCAGCAACAGATCCTGCATGAGGAAAGCGGCTCCTATCTGTATGTGAAAAGCCGGTCCAGACTGACGGATTATTCGCTGGTCAGCCGGGTATCCCTGGATGCGCTCCAGGAAAAGAGCTCGGTTATCTTCAAAATTTCCGGTCTGGTGGCGGTTATCGGGGTCATTCTTGCCGGGATTCTGATCTCCTGGAGCGGACGCAGGCTGTTCAAGCCCCTGGGCCAGCTGGTACAGGGAATGCGGCGGATGAGGGAAGGCGACATGGCAACCCGGGTAAAGGTGGACACCAATGACGAACTGGCCTACATTGGCCAAAGCTTCAATTCCATGGCGGAGGATCTGGAGCGGCTGATCCGGGAGGTCTATGAACGGCAGCTGAATGAGCGGGAGGCGGAGCTTACCGCCCTGCAAACCCAGCTGAACCCCCATTTTCTCCATAATACGTTGGATACGATTTATTGGAAGCTATATTTGCAGGATGACCGCGACACGGCCCGTCTGGTGGTTTCCCTCTCCGATATGCTCCGGTATGCCCTGGAGCCGGCAGATACGGAGACCACGCTTTTGGAGGAGGTAGCCCAAATCCGCAATTATTTGACCATTCAGAGCACGCGGTACGGGGAGGAGCTGGAGGCATTGATTCAGCTTGAGCCGGGTACGGAGCAGGCCCATATTCCCCGGCTGCTGCTTCAGCCGCTGGTGGAGAATGTATTCGTCCATGCTTTTGCGGACAAGCTGTCGGACCGGGTTCTGATTATCCGTACTGTACGTACGTCCCTGGATGGGGGCAAGGGGCTTCTGATCGAAATCATGGATAATGGAAAGGGAATGGACAAGGAGGAGATCCAGCGCATTCTGGCGTTGGCGGCGGCTCCCCGCAGCGAAAGAATGTCCGCCGAAGGGCCTGTTGTGGGCCGCAAAAGAATTCATATCGGAATCCGCAGCGTAGTCCGGCGCCTGAGCCTGCTTTACGGCAAACCCTACGGGATTTCCCTCGAATCCAAGCCGGAAGCGGGAACAACCGTCCGCCTTCTGCTGCCTATGGAAAGGAATGGTGCAGATGAAGGGTAAATTATTGATCGTGGATGATGAACCGCTTATCCGCAAGGGTCTGGCCAAGCTGGTGGAGACGAATCCTCTTGGCTGGCTGGTGGCAGGAGAAGCGGGAAACGGGCAGGAGGCCAGCGCCAGACTGGAGGAGCTTCGCCCCGATCTGGTCATTACGGATATCCGCATGCCGCTCGTGGACGGTTTGGAGCTGGCCCGCCACATTTCCGTTTTCTCCCCGGGAACGGCGGTCATTATTCTGACGGGCTACCGGGACTTCGAATATGCCCAGACGGCTATCCAATACGGAGTAAAGCAGTTTCTCTTGAAGCCCTGCCCGGAGGAGGAGATATGCCGGGTGCTTCAGAGCGCATACCAGCAGTACCGGGAGACGGAGGCCCGCAAGGAACGGGAGGGAACGGAGCGGATCAAAAGGGAGGACCAACTGCTGCGTTCCGTACTGACCCGGCTGCCGTATGATGAAAAGGAGGCTGCTCTGCTGGAAGCCCGGCTGGCGGGCAAAAGCCTGTGGCTGCTGCAGGTGGTTCGCTACTTTCCCGAGGAACGGTCTTACCGCAGGGAGGATCTGCGGCTCCTGCAATTTGCCATCGGCAATATTCTGCAGGAGCTTCTCGACAGCTGCCCGGGTAAACACCGCTGGATTCCCATGGAATACGATACCTTTGCCTTCTTTTTGGATGAAGCCTGCAACGGCGCCGATTTTGCCGCAGAGGCTGTGACAGTAGTCAAGCGGCTGTTGGGCATCGAACTGGCAGCTTCGTGCTGCGGGCCCTTCCGCCGGTTCCAGGATACGGAGGCATGGCTGGATACACGGTTGCGCAATCCGGAGCGGGAGGGTGCAGGGGGAGGACCAGCGGCGGAATCGGGCGAGCTGCAGGTGAATGAAGCCAAAGCAAGACTGATCCGGGGGGAGCTGACCTCCCTGCTCCTATTGGGCCGTCCCGATGAGCTGGGCAGTTATGTCAAGGGGCTTCAGGATTCCGTCAAGCAGTCCTCCGCCTCCCTGGAGCTGAGGAAGCTGGAGGCCTTTTGCATTGCGATGGCGATGGTGGATGTGATGCGTAAGGAGTTGGAGGCCGACCCGCAAAGCATTGGCGATATCGGAGGCCGGGTGGCGGAGCTGAACCGCATCAGCACGGCCGTGGAGGTGGAGGTGTGGCTCTCCAGCCAGGTCCAGTCCTTCGGCAAGGCGCTTCTCAGCTGGCAGACCGGGCATAGCAGCGGGTTAATCAGCCAGGCCCTCCGGTATATAGAGGAGCATTACGCGGAGGAATGCAGTCTGGCGGTCGTGGCTGCCCATACACATCTCAGTCCCAACTATTTCGGCAATCTGTTCAAAAAGGAAACAGGGGAAAGCTTCACCGCCTATATGACCACCCTGCGGATGGACAAAGCCAAGCGGTTTTTGAAAAACACCGATATGAAGATAGCGGAAATAGCTCAAGCAGTGGGGTACCCGGATTCCAATTATTTTGCCACCGCCTTCAAGCAGACGATGGGAGTGTCCCCGACGGAATTCAGGAAAAGCCCGGTACAGCCGAAACAGGCTCCTTAATATTCAAATAGGATTCGTTGAAGGTTCATACCAAACTTCTTCCGCTGTCTGCCGGAGCCTTCCCGGTGCTGCCAAACAGCCGCAGCTTCTCCATTACCGTTTCCTTAACCGCCTTGTCCGTAGCGGAGATCACCTCTGTATACTGGTAGGAACCGGTTTTGGCAATAGTTTTGACTGATTCCATAATATGGATGAACATATCGGTGCAAATATTGATTTTGGCCACGCCCCGTTGGATGCAATCGTGGAAATCGCCGTCGCTGAGGCCCGAGCCGCCATGAAGGACAATGGGCAGCTGCGCCCTCCGGCGGATATCCTCCAGCCGCTGCAGATCCAGCCGGGGCCGGGTGCGGTATACGCCGTGTACCGTGCCAATAGCTACGGCCAGGGCATCACAGCCGGTGCGGGCAACAAAATCGGCAGCTTGCTCCACATCCGTATAAAATGCTTCTTCAGCAGAGGAGGCAGGTGTTCCTTCATCCTCTGTGCCTGCTTCGCCTCCCCCCACATGGCCAAGCTCCGCTTCTACGGAGGCTCCGCAGGCGCCGGCCAAGGCCACAACCTCGCGGGTATTGGCGATGTTGGTTTCAAAGTCCAGGGTGGAGCCGTCATACATGACCGAACTGAACCCGATGTCAAGAGCGGCCCGGATGGTCTCCATGGTAACTCCGTGATCCAGATGGACAGCCACGGGAACACGGGCTCGCTCTGCAGCCCGCACCAGGACCGGACCAATATCGGACAACGGGCTGTAGGGGGTATGCACCTCCGCTACGGCAATAATAACGGGAGAGCGCAGCTCCTCGGCTGCGCCAAGCACGCCTCTGACCATCTCCAGATTGAGCGTATTAAACATTCCAACGGCGTAGCGGCCGCGAAGAGCGTCGGCGGTCAGATCCTTTAAGGTTACCAATGGCATAATACACAATCCCCCCTGTTATCTTGTAAAAAAAGATTGCAAAACCATGTTTGAAAAGGTAATGTAAATGTTATAAACGAACATTTCATTTCAACCATACCAATTTTCCATTTTTCCGTCAATGCTCTTTTTTTATTGATCACGTTATGCGAGGTGCGAAGATGAGGCATTATCATTCCCGTACGCCGGAGGTTGCCGTCGCCGGGCATCTTTGTCTGGATATCCTGCCTTCGTTTCCCGGAGATGCCCGGATTATCCCGGGCAAGCTGCTGGCAGTGGAGCCGGCTGTTTTCTCTACCGGAGGGGCGGTCTCCAACACGGGGCTGGCGCTCCAGCGCCTGGGCTTTGGGCCCCGGCTTCTGGGCAAGGTGGGAGATGACCGGCTGGGTCGAACCATTCTGGACATTCTCCGGGAATCCGGGGAAGAGACGGCTGATCATATGATCGTCGCTAAGGGGGAGCATACCTCCTATACCATTGTTGTAAGTCCTCCCGGCCAGGACCGGTGTTTTTGGCATTATGCAGGAACCAACGCTTCTTTTGTCGAAGCTGATATTCCGGAGCAGGCGCTTCACGGACTGCGGCTGTTTCATTTGGGTTACCCGACACTTATGAGCGGGCTGTACCGCCAAAACGGCGAGAGTCTTGAGCGTTTGCTGTACCGCGTCAAGTCGCAGGGCATTACCGTGTCGCTGGATCTGGCTGAGCCGGACCCGGCCTCGGAGGCTGTGCGGCAGGATTGGCGGCGAATCTTTGCCCGGATCTTGCCCCTGGTGGATATTTTCCTGCCCAGTCTGGAGGAGCTTCTTCTGCTGCTGCGGCCCGGCACCTTTCATCAAATGAAGGAGCAGCATCCCGGCGGGCTGCTGCCCCATGCGGATGGAGGGCTGCTCAGTGATCTGGGCGGGGAAATGCTGGATATGGGTGTGGCTATCGCCGGCTTGAAGCTTGGCGACAAGGGTTTGTATCTGCATACGACGGCCAGCCAGCAGCGGCTGGCTGGAATGGGTGGCGCTGCACCGGTTGGGCTGGAGCGCTGGCTGGGCAGGGAGCTGCTGGCGCCCTGCTTTCAGGTGAAGGTGCAAGGGGCCACCGGCGCCGGTGATTGTACCATTGCCGGCTTCCTCGGCAGCATGCTGGAGGGGCTTTCTCCGGAGAGTGCCTTGCTCCATGCCGCAGCGGTGGGCGCCTGCAATGTGGAGCAGCCGGATGCGGTTTCCGGGATTCCCCCCTGGAGCCGGGTGGAGGAGCGGCTTGCAGCTGGGCCGGACTGGGCTCAGCTGCCCACGCTGGCTTCTCTGGCGGGATGGAGCTACAGGGATAACGACAGGCTTTATCACAGCGGGAAAGATGGGGTACCAATCAACCGGACTGGGGAGGGAATCGGCTTATGAAACCAAGCGAGGCTGTCCGTTGGCAAACGCAGATTGGCGGGTATTTTCAAAAGGCGGGGATTGTGCTGACGCCCGAAGAGCTGCATAATATCGAAGTTGCCGATTTTGGGCTGGGGGAGTTTGAACGCCAGGGTCTGGGACTGGTTACATACATCAACACGGATTTCTATTGTGCCAAAGAGCTGGTCTTATTACCGGGTCAAACCTGCCCGGAGCACCGCCATCCCCCGGTGGGGGGACATAGCGGCAAGATGGAAACCTTCCGCTGCCGTTACGGGCTTGTGTACCTGTACGTGGAGGGAGAGCCGGCAAAGGCCATCCGCGCTGTTGTGCCCGCAAACAGTGAAGCGTATTATACCGTTTTCCACGAAATTGAACTGCGCCCCGGCGACCAATTCACCATCCCTCCCGACACGCTGCACTGGTTTCAGAGCGGTCCGGAGGGGGCGGTAATAGCGGAATTCTCCAGCACCAGCCGGGATGAATCCGATATTTTCAGTGATATGCGCATCGTCCGGGTACCGGGATAAGGAGCAGTGACAAGAACATGACCATGGAATTGAACGTCCGCCAGGAGCAGATGCTGGAGATGCTTCTCCACCAGGATGAGGTCAGGGTTGCCGAGCTGAAGGACAAATTCCAGGTGACGGAGATGACCATTCGGCGGGACCTGGAAAAGCTGGAGCAGTTGGGCCTGGCCCGGCGTACCTTCGGCGGCGCCATTGCCATCATGCGGGAGGAGACGCTTCATCAGCGCAATACCATCCTGTTGGCCGAGAAAGCGCGAATCGGCAAAGCCGCCGCCGCTCTCCTCCGCCCGGGCGACTCTGTATTTATTGACGGCGGCTCCACCAACCTCCAGCTGGCCAGGGCGATTCCGGAGGGCTGCCCGATTACGGTGGTGACCAATGCCGTACATGTGGCGCTTGAGCTGTCAGGCAAGCAAATCCCCACCATTCTGACCGGCGGACGCTTGGTAGAGGCTACCGGTTCGACAGTAGGGCCGATTGTGCTGGATAACCTGCAGCAGATGGCCTTCACCCGGGTGTTTCTGGGAGCCAGCGGAATATCGCCGCAGCACGGCTTCAGCAACAGCAACATGGAAGAAACGGAGATCAAACGCCAGGCCATCCGCCGCGCAGGCGAGGTGAATGTGCTGCTGGACCACAGCAAGTTCGGCCAGCCGGCTCTTTTTTCCTTCGCCATGATTTCTGAGGTGAACCGGATCATTGCGGATGAAGAGCCGGGGAAGGACATTCTAGAAGCCTCCCGCACAGCCGGCACCGATATCGTGGTGGCTTAATATTGCTGCACCCAAAGAGTCGTGTTTCTGCACGACTTTTTTGCATTGCTGTAGAAATCAAAGATTTGCCTTTGTTATTTGAAGGCGCTGTCATAAGAGGGGAGCCTATAATAAATCCATAGAAAACATCCCTGAAAGGAGTTACCGCTTATGGCAGCAAACCAAACAGCCGCTTCGCCCGGTGCGGAGAATCCGTCTCCGGATGCGGCGCCGGCAATGAAACGTAGGGCCCAAGCGGCAGCCAGACGCAGGTGGAAAGCAAATCTGCCCCTGCTCCTGCTGTTTCTTCCCGGCGCCCTCTTTTATATCCTGTTCAAGTATGTGCCCATGGGGGGCCTGGTCATTGCATTCAAGGACTACAACTTCGCTGATGGAGTGTTCCATAGCCCTTGGGTGGGGATGGATAATTTCGAATCCGTTTTCCGGCAGCCGCAGACAGTGAATGTCATCCGCAATACAGTGGTGCTCTCCTTCCTGAACGTATTTGTCGGGTTCCCGTTTCCCATCCTGTTGGCCATTATGCTTAATGAGGTGAGGAGAAACTGGTTCAAGCGGGTCATCCAAACAGTGGTCTATTTGCCCCATTTTTTCTCGTGGGTCATCATTGGCGGGTTTGTGGTTACCCTGTTTTCGGTGCAAACGGGTACGATTAATCATTGGCTGGAGGCATGGACGGGAGAATCCTATCCGTTTCTGTTTAATCCCGGCTCATGGATTGCCATCTATGTCGGATCGGGCATTTGGAAGGAGATGGGGTTTAGCGCGATTATCTACCTGGCGGCGCTGACCACCATCGACCCCAGTCTTTATGAATCCGCCAGTCTGGATGGGGCAAGCAAATTCCGGCAGATCCGCCACATTACCCTGCCCGGGATCAGCTCCACCATTATCGTCATGTTCATTCTGGCTATGGGCAAGCTGATGGAGGTGGGCTTCGACCATGTATATGTGCTGCAAAATGGTGTTGTCTCCAACGTGGCGGATGTGGTTAGCACCTTCATTTACCGGGTGGGCTTGCAGGGCGCCCAGTTCAGCTTAACCGCCGCCTTGGGCATGTTCGAATCCCTGATTGGCCTTACGCTTGTGTTGATGGCCAATGCCCTGGCGCGGAAATACGACAAGGGGCTTTGGTAAAAGGAGGCGCAGCATGAAATATACCCGTGGAGAAAAAATCTTCTATATCGTTAATGCATGTATCCTGACTTTATTGGGCATCACCTGCTTGTTTCCGCTCATTAACACGGTGGCCTTGTCACTGAGCGATACCCACGCCATCGAATCGGGCCGGGTTACCTTCTATCCCATCGGCTGGAACACCGATGCGTTCAGCTCGCTGTTTCACGGAACCCGCGTTGTACCGGCCTTCTGGAACAGTGTGACCATTACCATTATCGGCGTGGGTTTGTCCATGCTGGCCACCATCATGACCGCGTACCCTCTCTCCCGCCGGATTTTTGTGGGGCGCCGCTTTTTTACCCTGGCGATGGTGTTCACTATGCTGTTTCAGGGCGGCTTGATTCCCACCTATCTGGTGGTGAAATCCTACGGGCTGATTAATTCCTACTTTGCCCTATGGCTGCCGGCCTTGATCAGCACCTATAATCTGCTGGTTATGCGCTCCTTCTTCGAGAACATTCCCGATGAGATCGATGATGCTGCGAAAATCGACGGCTGTTCGGAGCTGGCGTATCTGGCGAAAATTGTGCTGCCCCTGTCCATGCCGGTTCTGGCAACGCTTACGCTGTTCTATGGAGTAGGCTTCTGGAATGCCTTCATGAATGTACTGATTTACATTAACGAGACCAATAAATTCAACCTGACGGTTCTGGTGCAGAATATGATCAAAAGCCAGAGTCTCCTGCAGGAAATCGTCGCTGCCAGTGGCAATGCCGCCGAGCAAATCCACGTGGTGCCGGAGTCCTTGAAGGCGGCGGGGGTATTGGTGATGGTGCTGCCTATGCTTGCGGTATATCCATTCCTGCAGAAGTATTTTGTCAAGGGCGTTATGCTTGGTTCCATTAAGGGCTGAGCCTCTATAAAGCACTGCAATGATAAAGGGGGACACACGATGAAAAAGCAAACATGGGTCACGATTCCGCTTGTTGCCGTATTGGCGGGGGGAGCACTGCTGGCGGGCTGCAGCGGCGACACGGCGGACAACGGGCAAGGCGCTCCTCAGGGAGGGCAAAGCTCCGCCTCCGGAAAACCGGCAGAGAAGAAGGACATTACCGTATCCATTTATGACCGTGGACAAGTGGCGCAGGATGAAGGCACCATCGAGAATAACCGCTGGACGAAATGGATCAATGAGCATGGCCCCGCTAATGTGAAATTTGTCGCCATCCCAAGAACCAATCCGGCGGAAAAAATCAATGTGCTGTATGCCTCCGGAAGCGCCCCCGACCTGTTGTTCGAGTATGCGCCGACCAACCGCAACCCTTTGTATGACCAGAAGCAGCTGATGCCGCTTGATGACCTGATCGAGAAGCATAGTGTGGAGTACAAGAAGCTGCTCCAGGAAAATCCGATGCTGAAGAAGGTTGGCACCAAAGCGGACGGCAAGCTGTACGAGTTCGGACGGATCAACTGGGTAGAGCCTCAACGCGGCATTCTGATTCGCATGGATTGGTTGAAGAAGCTGGGTTTGGATATTCCCAAAACTACCGAGGAGCTTTATACAGTGGTCAAGGCATTTACTGACAAGGACCCTGATGGCAACGGCGCCAAGGATACCTTTGGTCTGACGCTCAGCGGAGGCGCTGATCTGACCATGAAGCAGGTATTCGGCAGCAGCAACAAATGGGTGGTCAAGGACGGGGAGCTGGTGCTGAACTGGGATAACCGGGTAGACTTCTTCTCCTTTTCCAAGAAGCTGTATGACGAGGGGATTATTGACCGCGATTTCGCCAACGACAAGAACGGCGCCAAGGCCAAGCAGGATTTTATCAACGGCAAGCTTGGCATTTATCCGTTCCTGGACGGAAATACCATGTCCATTCTGCAGAACCTGGTGGACCCCCTGAAGAAGAATGTGGCATCGGCAGAGGTCGCCTTCATTCCTTATCCGAAGAGTAAGGCAGGTGCTTTCGTTCCTACGCTCCAGAATCCCGTGCAAATGACGGCGGTAATCAGTGCAACAGCTAAAAATCCCGCCGCTGTAATGAAATATGTGGATTTTATCGTGAATGGCGAGACGCTGAAAAACCTGCAGTACGGTGTGGAAGGCACCCACTACAAGATGACTGACGGCAATGTGGAAATACTGGATGCGGCCAAGTACAAAAAGGAAGTAACGGATATTACCGTGGATATGAGAATGCTTCAGAATACGGGTCTTTCTTTCGGCTTGGGTGATTTGCCCATAGTGAAATACAAAAGCGATTCCCGCAAGGAGGAGTATCAGAAATTCTATGATCAGTTCCGCAATACCTACCTGACGCTGGACCGTCCATATCCGGAATTGACGGTATCTGAGCATATGCCCTCCATGCCCAAGGATCTGTCCACGGCAGAAAGCAATGCCGAAAAAACCATCGGCGACATTTGGCTGAAGGCTGTTGTCAGCGGTGAAAAATACAAGATGGACCAGGCTTTGAAGGATGCCCAGGATGTATGGCAGAAGAGCAACGGAAAAGGTGTAGAGGAATGGCATAAAAAGTGGTATGCCGAAAATAAAGACAAGGCTTTTTTGGCCAAGGATCTGTTCGAGGTTACGAAAACCCAGATGGAGCAATACGCCAAATTTGCCAAGAGCGTAAGCAAGTAATACCAGGGGATGGAGAGGAACAGTCTCCGTCCCTTTTCCATTAAGGGAGGAATAGAGGATGCCAAAGCTCCATCAGGATAACACGCGGATTGTCAGAGAGTGGCTGTATGCAGGGCCATTTGACAAAGATGTTTCGGGTTTGTACGAAGATAATTACGCCGTGCCGGCGGAGCCTTATGAGCCCATGATTGAGGAGGCCCTGTCCCGGCTTGGAGGGATGAAGCCCGCCGAAGGGACGGAGCTTAAGCTGTTCGGGGAGACGCTTACGTGGAAGCTGATGCGCAGCGAGCCCTCCGAGCATAATATGACCTGGGCGCGGTTTGACGTCCATGCCCGGATGCTCGTTACCTATGTCTTCACCAGGCTTTGGGCTCCCCAGGACGGCACATATCCCCTTCGCTTGCGTCTGACGGGCTCCGCCCTGCTGCTGGTGAATGGAAAACCGGTTTTTCGCCACAGCCTGCTGGGGCGCACGGAGGGAGAATTTGAGCTGGAGGCGGCGCTACGGGTAGGGGAGAACGAGGTGCTGCTTCTGCTGTACAATGTGCACCTGCACTGCACCAATTCCTTTTCTCTGCGCACCGGTGCTGAGCTTGTTCCCAAGCTTCCGCTTTTGCTGAATCCGTCGGACCGGCAGCAGGTGGAGAAGGAGCTGGCTGATTTCCATATCCGCAACCCTGTTGTCTCCGGACGGGAACCGGTGGTTTTGCATTGGAGCAGTCCTGTCAAAAGCGCGGGACGATACACCGTTGGTCTCCACGGGATGTACAAGGGAGTCCGCGAGAAAACGGTTTTGGAGAAGACGCTGCAGCCGAGCGGAGAGCCCGGTTGTTATTCTGTGGAGCTGTTAACTGCAGATATCCTGCCAAGGGCAGGGGAGTATGCCGTGTCCGTGGACTATGAAGCGGAGTCCGGTGAGCGGATTGCCGGGGTTATCCTGCCTGTGAAGCGAATCGACCGGATGGACCGGATGCCGCCGGGGGCGGACTACCGGGAACGCGGGCGGCGGCTTCTGGAGCAGATGGCCGGAATGAAAACGACGGCCCGGAATGCTGTTTATGCGGAGCTGGCGAAGCTGGAGCTGGGCCGGTGGCAGGATATGAATACCGAAAACATCGGGCAGACACTGGAGTATATCAATGCCCGTTACGATTGTGCGGACTTCTCCCTGCATGGCGTGCTGAGACTGTATTGCCGTTACGGGAAAAGCGGCCGTCTGGACCCCGAGCTGGTGCAGAGAATGGAGGCCTGTGTTCTTGGCTTCAAATACGGTACTGAGGAGCGGAGCCGGTCGATGATGTTCACCCGCTCGGAGAACCACGAGATGCTGTTCTACAGCGCCGAATATGTAGCAGGGCTGTTATTTCCCCAGACGGTATTCGCGGTGAGCGGCCAAACCGGCTTGTTTCATGCTCTCCGGGGCCGCCTGAATGCGGAGCGCTGGATCAAGGAGAAGGGCACGTACGGCTTTATGGAGTGGCATTCCAACACCTACTTCGAGGAGGACATGCTGGCCCTGTTGACGGTGGAGGACTTCGGGGAGGAAACGGCCTATATCCGCATCCTTGCCCGTCAGCTTATGGAACTGCTGGTAGCTATTCTGGCCATACATTCCAGCTGGGGCATCATGGGTACAACCCACGGGCGCAGCTATGAGGAATCGGTGATTTATCCCCAGCTTGAGCCTATCGGCGCCATCAACTGTCTGTTGTTTGGACAGCCGGAGCAGCCGGTACGAAGCCTGTCCATCGGTTGTATCGCATTGGCTGCCAGCCCATACACCCCTGATCCCAACTGGGAGGCGGTGGCAGCCTCCGCAGAGCCCTTGTATACCCGCAGCTGTATGGGGCTGTTTCCCCACCAGGAGATGGAGGGCATCAACTGCTCAGTTTACCGGACCCAAGATTATATGGTTTCCGGCATGGTGGATTCCCGGAAAGGCAAGCCGGGAGCCCAGGTTCACGCCGGCCAGGTGCTGCTGGACAGCAGCGTTCCCATATTCGTTACCTGCTTTGACAATAAATCGGCTACGACGCGTCCCTCCTATTGGGGCGGGCAGTACCGCATCCCCAGAATGTTCGCCTGCCGGCAGGTGCTGGCCTATATCTACCGCCTGGAGGAGGGACCGGGGTATACCCACGCCTATTTCCCCTTTAGCCGGCTGGATGAAACCGCTGAAGCCGGGGGGTGGCTGTTTGGACGCAAGGGTGACGCTTACGTGGCCCTGTATTCCCTGACGCCCTACACCATCACAAGTCAAGGCCAAGAGAAGGACCGGGAGCTGCTTTGTATGGAAAAAAACAACATCTGGTTAGTGGAGGCAGGCAGCAGGGAGGAGTGGGGCAGCTTCCCCCGGTTTATGGAAGCTGTTGCGGCGGCGGAGCTTACCGGAACGCCGGGGCAGTGCCTGCAATATGAGTCTCCCTCCATCGGCAGAATTTTCCTGGACTATGATGCCGATTGTACGCTTAACGGGGAAGTTTTCCCTGCTCCCGGAGGGTATCCGCTGATCGACAGTCCCTATGCTTACGGGGAATACGGGAGCGGGTTGGCGGAGCTGAGGTGCGGCGGCCGGACCCAAAAGCTGAACTTCAGAGTTTAAAACTGTGCTGCTTGCCGGTGTAAAGGTTACCCTGTGAAAAAATCCGCTATGCAGGCCAAGTGGGGCCAAACATAGCGGATTTTTTGCAGATTAATTTGCACCCGCCCGCAGCGAATCCTTCCAATCCGCATCCACCGGCGGCAGCTCATCGCCCAGTGTCAGATAGATCCGGTCCACCCGGAGCTGGGATTTCCGCGCCAGAATGGAGAGAATATGCTCGCCTGCGGTCAGCTCCAGCTCCGACATAAAACACCAGTAATACACATATGCCGTGTTATACGTATGGTGATTGCCCTTCCGGGGCTGTTCCTCAAGGGGGCGTGCAATACCGTCAACAGCCAGGTAACAGGAGTCCGACTGGTTGTTATAATGCCGCATGTGCAGCCAAAGCCGGTATTGGCCGGGGGTGCCGATGTTCACGCGATAATGCAAGCCCGGCGCTGCAGCCGGGTCCTCCCAGAGAAGACCGGGAGGCGCCACATGCATAGCCAAGCCCGTCCGCCCGTTGGTTTCGGCCTGCAGATGGCTCCAGGTCAACCCGCTGCCGTCTCCAGCCGGGGTCAAAAAGGCATCGTCCCTGCCTGCCAAGGCATTTTCCGCTTCAATGGCCAGTACACCTCCGGCTTCCACGAATGTGCCGGAGCCGAATTCCCGGATCACATCCTTGGGGCCTCCGGATTTCCAAAGCTCCGCATACCGTGGGGCACCCGGCTGCTGCTGGGGTATCTTTTCAACCGGAATAAAGGTGATGTCCTTAATCGTATTGTACGCAGGGGAGACGTACAGCGCGTCCGGAAGCGGGAGGTCCCCGGCTTTAGTACGGTACAGCTCCTCACACAGCCGGGTGAGTCCGGCTTCATCCCAAACAGGGCTTTCCAGCCCATATTCCGCCGCAGCTCTCCCCGCAAGAGTACTGGCCACCGGCCCCAAACTGGTCTCCTTCCGCACGTCGGTATACAGCACCAGCTTGCTGACCGTGACGAAGGGATCCACCATGTACAGCTGCAAGGAATGGGTCCCTGCAGACAGATGGGGCAACCGGATAAAGAGCTTTTCCCCGTTGTTAAAGACGCTCTCCTTCCATTGTCCTGTCCATTCGTCCCGGGTCTCCGATTCGATCCATTCAGGTGCCTGGCCATCCACCCCAATTCCGAAGCGGATCCGGCCGGTGGAGTTCAAGGTGAGGTTCCGCTGGATTTCCAGAAGAAGGTTTCCTCCGGTCCGGAGGTAAAAGTCGTAGTCCAGATACGACTGGCTGGAGGATTCGCCTTTCAGGGAAGACAAGACCGGCGACCAGGCCATTACTGCGGCCCCTTCGTATCTGCCGAGCCCGGCTACCTGTACCCAGCCTGCTCCGTTTTTGTCCACGGATTTGGAGAATTCGGCAGCACGTATGGAGACAAAGCCGTCGGACTCCACATAACCGGCAAAGGCTTCCGGCAGGGCAAGCTCCTCCTCCATCCGGATCAAAACCGGAACCGCCGTGCCGTTCCGATGGTCATGCACCTTCATGACCGCTTCCTGCCCGGCGTGTGGGCCAGGATCAAGCATCGTCACCAGAATCCGCTTTTCCGTCTGCACCACACCTTCCGCTTCCGAAACCGTGATCCATTCCACTCCGGGCTCCACCGTAATGGAGAAGGAAATGCTGCCTGTGCCCTGGTTGCCCAATTCGATCCACTTTTGCTTCCGGCCGTAAGGGGAGAAGGAAAGGGTGTCCTTTTCATTCCACAGCATAACCTGCAGGCCGCTTCCTTCAATCCGCAAGGCTGGTTTCCGGGCGGGGAACATGGCGGTGGGGGGAGGCGGGAAGCTCTCCGGTGTCATCATGCCGTCCCATTTGCCGCCGGACATGATTTTATTGTAGAAATGGATCATGGTCCGTTTGCAATCCGACATACTGGCGGAAAACTCCGAGTACCTGTCGGCCGCCTGCATGTTTCCACGCTCATACGAAAGCACACTCCGGTCCGCATAATAGAATTCCAGATTCGTATAATAGGAGGCATGGATTTTCAGCAGGAACAGCTGGAAGAAGGCATCCCGCTCCTCCGTTGGCAGGCGTTCCAGAATGGCATTCCCCCGCCGGAAAACCTCCTCCAGCCGCTGGGCTCTCCGGCCCGCTTCGTCCCCGTAGGCGGTTTGGGAGAATACGTCCGAGTTCATATGCTCGATCTTGCGAACATCGGTGGCTTGGGCAAAAATCTCATAAAGCTCCGCGGCCTCCGCTCCATGCTGCCCGGAGAAGTTAGTGTCGATCCAGTGTTTGGTGAACTGGAGCGTGTCCTTGGTTATGCCCGTTTCCTTGCCCGCTTCCCAGCCGTACCGCAGGAAATATTCCATATCCTGCTCAACGGGCTTTAACCCCCCGATATTCAACACCCACAGCTTTCGGATGCCGGATGCGTAGGATTTCCTGAGCTCATTGCCCGTATGGGCCAAGGGCATGGAGCTGATGAACAGGTAGCTCATGGCTGAGCCCGGATGGGCCCAGTAGGAGCAGTGGAAATACAACCCGTTGCCCCCCTTGCGGCTCCGTTCCGCTTCATTGGGGTAACGCCGCATATGCCCGAAATTATCATTGGCCCACACCAGAGTCATGTCCTCGGGTAGCTCCAGCCCTTGGTCATAGAGCTTCAACACCTCTTTATAGGGGATGAAGGTTTTCAGCGCTTCGCCGCTTTTCCGTTCCCCCAGCACATCCGTCAGGAGCTGCTTTTGGTCCCGGACCACCTGGCCCAGAAGCCGGACCTTGGCAGCCACCTTTTCCTCCTCGGTAAGAGACGGATCCCCGTTAATCGCCTGGGTCACAAAGCCGCTGTCGTGAATGCCACGCATCCCCATGGTGAAGCTCACTTCATAAGGCTGGTTGGTCTCCACACTTTCCCGCCAGTATTCCTGCAGGATTTCCCGGTTCCGGCCTTCAATGGAATAGTCGTAGACGGCATCGGTGTAGCCTTTGGCTGCAATCCACGGGCTCCATTCATTCTGGTTGCTGCGCAGGAGCATGTCACAGTGGGAGGTGCCCACCACAATCCCCATCCGCTCCGCAAGGGCGCCATTCTCCGGATTTCCGTTAAAATAATTCACATGCATAGCCGGCCAAATATAGTTGGCCTTCAGGCGGAGCAGCAGCTCGAAAATCCGGCTGTACGTATACGGACCGACGGTGCCGTCCGGCGTATGGAGCTTGGCCCAATCCTCCAGCTCCTCCTCGTCGTTAATGAAGATGCCCCGGTATTGAACAGAGGGCCATTCCACCTTGCAGAGATCAGCCGGAATGCAGTAAGCTTCCTTGGTTTTGACCGGCACATCCGCCCAATAATACCAGGGGGATACACCCATATCCTCACACAGGTCATACATCCCGTAGATAGCGCCGCGTCTGTCCGTTCCGAGAATGTAGAGCACCCCGTCCCGAACCTCCTGCAGGTAAGCCTCCCAACGCCAGGCGCCGTCCTCCTGCTTCAGTTTGTCCGCTGACAAGCCTTTTTGGGCAATCACGGCCCCCAGTTCTCCGACCGTACCGATGACAACCCGGCATTGCTCCAAATCCGTGGAGAGAACAGCGGAACAGCCGCATACCGAGCCGATATCCCGTTGGAAATTGGCCGCTGCCAGTTGAACCGCCTCATTTTCAGAGGGAGAAAGATAGATATGAACCGTTAGATGTCTGGCAAAAAGTTCAAGGGTGGATTGATTGTCTGTTGAAGCCATCCGCAAAACCAGCCTCCTTTTGAGGTGAATTCTTATCTCCACTATAGCGGACAACGGTGGCAATAATCTTTTATTATTTTGCCGTTTTGGCTGATTGTTGTATTATATTGCTATAACCGTATAACAAGGAGCTGGAGCGGTATGCGAAACCCTGACTTGTTCCGGACAGACCCGTTCTTTTTTATTGAATATATGAAGCATGATGCCAACCACCAGATGACCAACTTCCATTACCATAATTCCTACGAGCTCTACATTCTTGAAGAAGGCTACCATCATATGCTGGTGAATGATTCTGTCTATGACGTAACCCGGCATGATGTGGCCCTGTTCAAGCCTCATGTGTTCCACAAAAGCCGCAGCAACCAGGCCTGTGCCCGGACCTGCGTCTACTTTACGGACCGGTTCCTGCGCCTGTATTTTACCGAGCGGGCAGCCAAGTCGCTTCTGGCCTGCTTCGACCGGGAGGTCATTTCGCTTTCCAAGGAGTCATTTCCCCGTGTCAAAAAGCTGCTGCTCCTATTGGAGAAGGAAGATCCCTCAAACCCGGACAACCGGATTTTTGTCCATTTGGCCGAGGTTCTTCATATTCTCAATGAAAACAAAAGTGTGCCCCGGATGGAGCAGCCACCCCTGGTTCATCCCAAGTTTACGCCGATTCTGTCCTATATCCATCAGCATTACAATAAAATTGTGCATATCCAGGAAATCGCCGACCATTTTTATATGTCCAAATATTATTTGTGCCGCATCTTCAAGGAAGCCACCGGGGTAACCCTGACGCATTATATCAACAACATCAAAATCCAAAACGCCTGCCACATGCTGGTGAACACCGACCGATCCATTCTGGAAATCGGCAATGCCTGCGGTTTTAACTCCTCCATGTATTTCTGCAAAATCTTCAAGGAGGCATTATCGGTCACCCCCAGCGAGTTCAGGAGGGGGGCGAGGTAATGAACAGCATGCCCAAAATGGGTCTGGCAGAATACGCCCTGATATGGTAACCTCGGACAAGAATAGAGCTGCCTGCAGCTGGGAAAATTTGAACGTGGAGTTGAAGGGTATGGGGATCAGCAGCAATCAGGAAGTGGATTTGATCATGTTTATGGGCCAGTCCAATATGGCCGGCCGCGGAGCGGTCGAGGAGGCCCCGGCTGTGCCGGAGGGGGCGGGTTATGAATTCCGGGCGATCTCCGATCCGACCCGGCTGTATCCGTTAACGGAGCCCTTCGGGGTCTACGAGAATAATCCGGAGAGTGGTGTAAGCGAATCCAAAAAAACCGGTTCGATGGTCTCCTCCTTTGTACTGGCTTATCATCAGGCGGCAGGCAGGCCGGTTGTAGGTGTGTCCTGCTCCATCGGAGGCACCTCCATCAACCAGTGGCTTCCGGGAGGCGGTTTTTTGCAGGATGCCATCGCGCGGTACCGGGCTGCTAGAAAGTGGCTCGTGGAGAACGGATATTTCATCAACCGCCAGTTTATGGTTTGGTGCCAGGGCGAAACCGACGGGGACAAAAGAATGGGTGGCAGCGAGTATACAGCCAAGGTCACCTCGATGATCGATGCCATGATCTCCGCGGGGCTGGAGACCTGTTATCTGGTGCGCATCGGCAACCACCGGGATGACCCGGAGCTGTACCAAGAAATCATGGCTGCCCAAACAGCCCTTTGCCAAACTCATCCCCATGCTGTACTGGTCTCAACCCGGTTTGCATCAATGGCCGTGGAAGGGCTGATGAAGGACCCTTTTCATTATGTGCAGGAAGGGTATAACCGGACCGGAACGGAAACGGGCAGGAATACAGCTTTTCATATTAGGACCGGGAAGAGGCCTGTTTTAGAAATAACGAATTCCGATTAATTGAATCGTGGTCATAAGAGAGATGCCTCCTTTATTATATTTTGTTTATTTATTATGAAGTCAAGCAGATTTCATAAGTAAATTGCCACATTGTTTTGCGTTAGGCTTGCATTGTACAATAGAGGGGACTCATGCCGGAAACCCAACTGACGGGAGAATGTGGATGGAGAAACAACGAAAAAAATGGTTTAACAGCCGCAGTGTGCTGATGACGTGGACGCTGTCGTATTTGGCTGTTTTGCTGCTTCCGGTTATTTTAAGCGCCTTGGTTTACCTGCAGTCCAGCAAGATGCTGACCGATGAAATCCATCTGGCCAACAATTCGCTGCTGAAGCAGCTGCGGGAGCTGATGGACAAGCAGGTGGAGGCTATGGAGCGCCTCAACTTCGAGCTGAACTGGAATACGAAGGTCCGGGAGCTGGTGGACCAGCATAAATACAACATTTATCCGGAAGAATTTCTGTATGATCTTCACAGTGCCACCAAGGATCTGGTTTTATACCAAACGGCTTATTCCGAGGCGGACTTATTCTACGTTTATATCGCCAAGCAGGATACGGTTATGCTGCCCGGCATTTACCGTGATACCCGTTTCGCTTATAATGAGCACCACCAGTCCTCCGAGCTCAGCTACGAGGAATGGCTTAACATCCTCCGCAGAGACATGTTCAAGGGGTTTGTGCCCATGAAGCGGCTCCTGGACAGAGGCGGTTCTGTGCCTGCTCTGGCTTATATCAGCACGTATGATTATGAGGACGGCAAACCAGCCGGCGCCAACGTCATTATGGTGGACCAGTCCAAGATTCTGTCAGCCATCAACAATATCCAGGCCTTCAGTAAGGGCCAGGTGCTGATTGCGGATGCTGATAACAAGGTGCTGATCTCCAGCTCCGAATCGACCCTTTCCTCGGAGCTGCCCTTCGGCAAACTTCCGGAGGGAGGGGGGATGTTCTTTTGGAAGTCAGGGGGGAATAAGTATGAGGTATTCAATATCCCTTCAGCGGTATCCAAGCTCCAGTACATCTCTATCATCCCCAGTGAAATCTATTGGAAAAAAGCCCAGCTGGTCCGTAATCTGACCATGGCGAGCATTGCCGTAAGCTTATTGGGCGGAGGCTTACTGACCTATTTCTTCCTGAGGAAAAACTATAACCCTGTTCAACGGCTGGTATACGCTTTCCGTAATAAGTCGTCGGGCCGGGAGAATAACGGCAATGAATTTCTTTATATCCAGCAAGCGGTGGACCGGACTCTGACGGAAATGGATCACATGGTGCTGGAGATGAAGAAACAGCATTATACGCTGCGCTCCACCTTTGTTACCCGGCTCTTGAAGGGGAAACCGGATAACGGGTTGCCCTTGGAGGAATCCCTGGCTGCTTATGAGATGGAGCTGCTGTCGGAGGAATTCGCCGTTCTGCTGTTCTATGTGGAGGACCATGATATTTTCCTGGAGCGCATTCAAGGAAAAACCACCGGGGAAAAGCTGAAGCTGCTGGACTTCATCGTCACCAATGTAGTGGAGGAGCTGGCGAACACCAAACATCGCGGCTATATGACGGAAGCGGATGATGCACTGGCGTGCCTGATCAGCCTTTCTGCGAAATCCCCGGAGGAGCACGTGCAGGATCTGCTCCAGGTTGCCCGCACAGCTCAGGAATTTTTGGCCGAAAAATACAGCATCTATATCACGGTATCCCTCAGCAGTGTGCACAGCGGACTGGATCAGGCTCACCAGGCTTATCAGGAAGCGATTTATTCGATGGAATACAAGCTGGTCATGGGCAAGCAGGAAATCCTTCCTTATGAGGAGATTGAACGCTACACCAGCCGGACGGAGTCGGATTCCGGGTATTATTATCCGCTGCAAAGCGAGCAGCAGCTGATCAATTATGTGAAGGTGGGGGATTTCCCCGCCGCCAAGGGAGCCTTGGAGGAGATTCTGGAGATGAACTTCTCCAAACATTCCGTATCCGTGCCGGTGGCCCGCTGTCTGATGCTGGATCTGGTAGGCACACTTATCAAGAGCATCGGGGAATTAGGCGGAGCCCAGGAGAATATTCTGATCCAGAACCCCAGGCGGATTGACAGGCTGTCTTCCTCGGAGACACTGGCCGAGATGCGGGAGCAGTTGGTGTCCATGCTTCAGGAGGCCTGCGAATTCGCCGAGGCGAAGCGTATGCAAAATGTCCAGTTGAACCGCCAGCGGGCATTGGACGGCTTGATCGGGGAGGTTTCCAACTACATAGACGGGCATTACACTGATCCCGGCCTGAATGTATCCCTGCTGGGTCAGCTGTTCGAGATGAAGCCCACCTATCTGTCCAAGCTGTTTAAGGACCAGACGGGGGAAGGTCTTCTGGAGACAGTGAACCGGAAGCGGATCGAACGGGCCAAGCAGCTGATGTCGGGGAGCCGGTTGACAGTGAATGAAGCAGCCGAAAAATCCGGCTTTAACGATGTGGGCACCTTCATCCGCACCTTCAAAAAAATCGAAGGGATCACCCCCGGCAAGTACAAGGAAATAAACGAC
Source organism: Bacillota bacterium (assembly GCA_023388055.1). Taxonomy (GTDB): domain Bacteria; phylum Bacillota; class Bacilli; order Paenibacillales; family NBRC-103111; genus Paenibacillus_AR. The sequence continues at coordinate 329,253 of JAEWGW010000027.1, forward strand.
GAATAAGGCGGTTCGCCTCAAGCCCTGATCCGGAGTATGGTCTGCCGGACGGGGTTTTTTCTTATCCTGCAGGCAATAACAGGGCTTTTTGGACCATATGCACATAGGTTTGGCGATATTGCCGATTCTCTGCGGAGCGTTTTCAATTCCTTTGGATGTACTGAAGATATACAACCGAAGCGGGGAAACTTTATAGTAAAGGCATGAGCTGCCGGCGAGCAGCTCGCAGGTTAACAGCCCATTTTACGGACGAATAAAAAGGAGGTTAGGAAGAGTGCGGAATAAATTCAGAAAAACAGTGCCCGCTCTGATGGCATTAACAATGGTAGGGGGCGCACTGGCAGGCTGCTCCGATAAAGGCGGGGACCAGGGTGCGGCATCTCCTGCAGCCGGTTCCTCCGCAGCTCCTGCAGCTGCGGTTACGTATCCGATTCAAACCGACAAAACCTTGACTTATTGGGGGGCTCTGCCCAACAATCTGGTAGGCGTCAAGTCCAAGCATGAAGAGGTTCCCTTCTATCAGGAATGGCAAAAGCGGACAGGCATCAAGGTGAATTTCACCACCCCGCCCGCCAACCAAACCAATGAAGCCTTCAACGTGATGCTGGCCTCCGGAGAATTGCCGGATATGCTGGAATACAACTTCTTCAACTTCCCGGGCGGACCGGAAAAAGCCATTAAAGACGGCTACATCATGAAGCTGAATGACCTGATCGACAAATATGCGCCGAATTACAAGAAGTTTCTGAAGGAGCATCCGGAAATCGACAAGATGGTCAAAACGGATGAAGGCAGCTATTATTCCTTCCCGTTCATCCGTGGCGATGATTCTCTCCTGATTTTCCAAGGCCCTGTTATCCGTAAGGACTGGCTGGATGAGCTGGGACTGCCGGTGCCGGAAACCATTGACGATTGGACCACCACCTTGAAGGCCTTTAAGGAGAAAAAAGGAGCCAAAGCCCCCATTTCCTTCGTAGGCAAGCCGCGGGTGTTTAATGAATTGGGCAACGGCGCCTTCGTCGGAGCCTTCGGCGTAACCCGTGACTTCTATCTGGAGAACGGCACTGTGAAATTCGGACCGGCGGAGAAGGGATATAAGGAATTCCTGACTCTCTTCCGTCAATGGTATGCGGACGGCCTGCTGGACAAGGATGTGGCCACTGTGGATTCCAAGGTGCTGGACGCCAACATTACCTCCGGCGCAACAGGTGCAACCTGGGGCAATGCCGGCGGCGGCATCGGCAAATGGCAGCCTCTTCTGAAGGAAAAGGACGCCAAGGCTTCTGTGGTAGGCACTCCTTACCCGGTGCTGAAGAAGGGTGAAACACCTAAATTCGGCCAACGCGACTATGCCTTCTCCACTGGCGGCATGGTAGCCATATCGACTAAATCGAAAAACGCCGAGCTGGCTGTGAAGATGCTGGATTACGGATACAGCCAAGAAGGTCAGCTGTTCCATAACTTCGGTACGGAAGGCACCAGCTACAAAATGGTGAACGGTTATCCCACATATACGGATCTGATCATGAAGAACCCGGACAAGCTGGCGCCTGCCCAAGCCATGAGCCTTCACATCAGAGGTAATACCATGGGTCCCTTCGTTCAGGATAAGCGTTATTCCGAGCAATATCTGAATATGCCGGAGCAGCAGCAGGCTGTATCCATCTGGCAGAAGACAGACATGGCCAAGTACCAGCTTCCGTTGGTAACTCCGACTCCGGAGGAAAGCGCAGAGTTTGCCAAGATCATGACCGACGTGAACACACTGGTGGATGAAATGACGCTGAAGATCATTCTGGGAGCAGAGCCGCTGGAATCCTACGAAAAGTATCTGGAGAAAATGACTTCCATCAAGCTGTCGCGTGCCATCGAGATTAAGAAAGCAGCACTGGACCGTTATAACAAGCGGTAAGAGGCTGCGGGGAATGTAGATAGAGGTGCCGGGAGAGGCGGCTTGTCCCTTCTCCCGGTTTGATAGAGAAGGAGGAGTGGCGGGAGATGTCCAAAGTAACAGCTGTGAGTGGACAAGGACATGGGGCCATTATTGACAGAAACAGCTTCAAACACCGGTTTAAACGTGATTTTAAGCTGAATAAGCTGTTGTATTTTATGATGATCCCCGTTTTAGCGTATTACATTATTTTCCATTATTTTCCCATGTATGGAGCGGTAATCGCCTTTAAGGACTATTCCCCCATGAAGGGGATTATGGGCAGTGACTGGATTGGCTTTGCCCATTTCAAGGATTTCTTCGGCAGCTATTATTTTTGGCGGATTCTTACGAATACGATCGTTATCAGTGTATACTCTCTGATATTTATGTTCCCGGCTCCGATCATACTCGCCTTGCTGATTAATGAAGTGAAGAACCAGGCCTTTAAGCGGGTTGTCCAAACGGTTTCGTATATGCCGTATTTTATTTCACTGGTTGTTATTTGCGGCATGATTACCGACTTCACCAACAGTAACGGCATTATTAATACAATCTTTTCCTGGTTCGGCTACGACGGGGCAGCGATGCTGCAGAAGCCCGGGCTGTTCCGCCCGATCTACATTTTTTCAGAGGTTTGGCAAAAGATTGGTTGGGACTCCATCATCTATATTGCCGCCTTGATGGGTATTGACCAGGAGCAGTATGAGGCAGCCCGCATCGACGGCGCCAGCAGGCTGAAGCAGATGTTCTATATCACGCTGCCTGGTATTCTGCCTACCATCACCATTATGTTCATTCTCCGGATGGGCAATATGCTGAATGTCGGCTTCGAGAAGATCATCCTGTTGTACAATCCGGTGACCTATGAAACGGCGGATGTGATTTCCTCCTTCGTGTACCGGAAGGGGCTTCTGGAATTCGGTTGGAGCTACAGTACCGCAGTGGGACTGTTCAATTCGATTGTGAATCTTGTGCTGTTGATCTCGGCGAACTATATCAGCCGCAAGGTCAATGACAGCGGACTGTGGTAAGCATAAGCTTGCGAAGCCGGCTTTCCTGGGGGAAAGCCCTGAATATGCTTACGAAGCTGGCTTTCCTGACGGAAAGCCCTGAGGAGGAGACATATGTACGCGAGAACCGGCTCTGGAGAAAGAGCCTTTATGATCACGATCTACGTGGTGCTTTCCGCACTGGTAGTGGTAACCTTATATCCTCTGTTGTATGTGGCGTTTGCCTCCTTCAGCGATTCGTCCCAGCTTATCGCCCACCGGGGCTTTATGTACAGGCCTTTAGGCTTCAGCCTGGACGCCTACAAAAGCGTATTCAACAATCCCGGCATCATCAAGGGCTACGGCAACACACTGTTTATCCTGGTGGCAGGCGTATCGCTGAACCTGCTGTTAACGGCTATTGCGGCATATGTGCTGTCCCGAAGAGGCGTAATGTGGAATAGTCTGTTTACCATTCTGATTGTATTCACGATGTTCTTCCATGGCGGTTTGGTTCCGTTGTATCTGGTGGTTAAGGGTGCGGGCCTTATCGATTCCCTATGGGCGACTATCATCCCGTTTGCGGTGAGTACCTTCAACCTGATTATTATGCGTACTTCTTTTCAGGCCATACCGGAGAGTCTGGAGGAATCAGCCAAGATTGACGGGGCCAACCATCTGACCATTCTGTTCCGGATTGTGCTGCCTCTGTCCATGCCGGTTGTGGCGGTTATGATTCTGTATTATGCGGTAGAAAAATGGAATGCCTGGTTCTACGCGTCCATCTTCCTGAAGGACCGGAACCTGTTCCCGCTGCAGCTGGTGCTGCGGGAAATCCTCATCGCCAACTCCACGGACAGCATGACGGCCGGTGCCAGCTCCGGTGACCAATTCAAGATCGGCGAAACCATCAAGTACGCCACCATCATGGTCGCGACCGTGCCGATTCTGGCGGTATATCCTTTCGTGCAGAAGTATTTCGTCAAGGGTGTTATGATCGGTGCGGTGAAAGGCTAAGCCTGCTCCTTTGGCTGTTTTTGTGGGCGAAGCTATCCTCCTGTTCGAGGGAGAAACTATCCTCCTGTTCGAAGGCCAAACTATCCTCTTCTTGGGAGGGTAGTTTTTTCCTTTGTGGGCGGGGAGGGGCTGGGGGGGAGTTGGGGAGAGAGGATTTGTGCGGCAGAGCAGTTGTTAGTGGAGGGACAGGAATAGTGGTTGTTAGCGGATGGTCAGGAGTAGCGGAAGGGGGGAGGGAGAGTGGGGATAGTGGGCAAATCAGGTTTTGGAATGAGCAAACCGGCTAACGGAACTCAGCGACTCTTAGAGGCCCAAAATCCGCTTGTGTCAGCTGTAACGGAACTGAGAAGCTCTTACAGGACAATAATCTGGTTTTGAGCCCTGTTTTCATGCTCTAAGGGCTGCTGATTTCCGTTACAATACGCAGACTTGGTTTTTTGATGGCTAAGGGCTTCTCAGTTCCGTTAGCGCTCCCGCCGAAGCTGCTTCAGCCAATACTGATGGAAAATCATAGAATAATAGCAGATTTTAATTACCTAATATTCATATTATGTAATTATATGTAATAAATCAAATGAAAACTGTTTTATCCTAATCCGGCAAGATAATGCAATTCCATCAAGATATTATTAGCTGGCTGGCATCCCGGCGGATTTACTCCCTCATCGACAAGCGGGTGCGGATGCTGGGCAGCGTCCTGGGGATGCGGGCTACGGTAGTCATTGGCCCCACGACGGATCATATTAGCCAGGTCGCCTCCGTTTTTGAAAAAGCCAAATCCGCCACCCGGTACCGCAGCTTCGAAAATGAGAATCAGATTCTGGATATGGAGTAGACGGATCTGTTCTTCGAAACGGGAAGCTTCAATTATCCCTTCGCCGAGGAGCGTGAGCCTTTGGAAGCGGAGATAAATGATGATGGATTGAGGCAGGTTATCTGACCCACCGGGAAATAAGCGGAAGGTCCTTGGGGCTGCGGAACCGGGTGAGGGACAGGGTGGTGAAGTACACCGCCAGAGCGAAGCCCACCGATCCCAGCACCGTCCAGACCAGCGGAATATCCATCGCCGTGGCATAGCTTAATGCCCATTGGCCGCAGAGAGCCATAACCAGCATGGACAGGAACACCCGGGCATACGGGCGGATTTCCCAATAAAAGCCGATGGTGCTGGAGATGGAGAGAAAATTCAGCAGGGTCAGCACAATGATCCCGATTCCCATCCCGAAGGCGATGCCCACAATGCCGAATTGGCTGCCCAATACGAAAATGGCTACAGCCTTTAATCCGGTAGCGATCAGGTGGTTTCCCAACGTGGTGTTGGCCCGGCCAAGCCCAAGCAGAATCGCATTCAGCGGTGCGTCGAAATAATGCAGGAAAAAGATGGGGGCCAGGATTTTCAGCAGGATCCCCGCCTCCGGGGCGTGGTAGATCAGGGTGGTCAACGGCGTGGCCCAAATGAACAGTATGACTGTGGCCGGAGCCCCGATCATCAGGCCCAGCCGCAGCGCCTGGTCCATCCGCTGGTGCATCAGGAGACTGTTTTTGTTGGCGGAGGCTTCGCTGATGGCCGGAATCAGAGCGGTGGAGAGGGATTGGGTAATGAAGCTGGGCATAAACAGCAGGGGGAAGGCGAACCCGGTGAGCATGCCGAACTGCTTGGTGGCCATAGCGGTCCCAATGCCGGTAAGCGCCAGACTGGTGGTGATAAGCATAGGCTGGAAGGCGCCGTACAAGGAGTGGACCACACCGTTGCCTGTGATGGGCAAGCCAATCCGCAAAAGCTCGGCCAGCGTGGATTTGCTCTTCTTCAGACTGCTGCCCCAGGTTACGCCGGGGATCCGCGCCTCCCCCCGCAGCTTGTAGCTGACCGCAAGGAACATCAAGCTGCTGGCTTCGCTGATCACGGCGGCGGCGGTGGCTCCTGCGGCGGCATAGGCAATGCCGTAGGGCAGCAGCAGATGGACCAGCGCCAGCACGCAGGCAATCTGCACGGTGAATTCCAGCACATCCGAGGCGGCAATGGTCTGCATCCGCTGCTTGCCGCGGAAATATCCCTTGAGCACGGCGGAGATGGCAATGATCGGTGCGATGGGCATAATGGCCAGCATGGCGTAGTAGGCCCGCTGGTCTGTCAAGAGGACGGAGGCGATCCGCTCCGATCCCAGCAGGCAGACGGTGGTCAGGCTGATGCTCAGAGTGCTGGTAATGGCCAGTGACACATGGAGGATCCGCCGGATCTTTTCCTTTTCCCCCTTGGCGTCAGCCTCCGCCACCAGCTTGGAGATGGCGACGGGCAGCCCCAGCTCCGTAATGGTGATCACCAGAGGCACCAGCGGCTGTGCCATCATAAGCAGGCCAATCCCCTCCGCCCCCAGCACACGGGCAATGTACATGCCGCTGATAAAGCCCAGGATCCGGTTGATGAACGCAGCAATGGACAATACAAAGGTGCCTCTCATGAAGGATTGCTTCTGTTGCGGCATTGGCATCATGTCCTCCCGAAGAATCAAATACTGCTATTGTATTCGGGGTTGTCTGCGAACATGCAGTCCAAGTGAAGGCAGACCGCCGAACCTGGGCGTGGTAGTGGGCATGGGCGTGGTCATAGTCGTAGTCGTGGTCGTGTGCGTGGGCATGGTCGTAGTCGTGGTCGTGGGCATGGTCATAGTCGTGGTCGTGGGCATGGGAATTTCAACCGGTCATAATGCAAAAGTACATTTATTTGTAGGGTCAGCCTCTTGAACGGGGGGCCCAAATGCAAAAGTGCAGCTATTTCCCGCATAAATCACCCGTTCGGCATTCTCGGCGAAAAATAGCTGCACTTTTGCAGGATAGGCGCCCTAAAGAGGGACATGGCGAAAAATAGATGCACTTTTGCAGGATGGCAGGGGTTGGCAGAGGTGGAGCAAGGGAGGCAGGGGTAAACGGAGGCAAGCTAACGGAACTATGAGGCCCTTAGCGGGGAAATCGGAGGCGATTTTTGATTTAACGGAACTCCGCGACCGTTACAGCGCAAAACAGCGCCAATGAGGCGTCACACGAGCCGCTAAGGGCTTGTGAGTTCCGTTAAAATTCCTCATCGGCCGTTTATCGTGTCTAAGAGCTTGTGAGTTCCGTTAAAAATCTAAACCAGCGATTTTTCGCGTCTAAGCGTCGCTGAGTTCCGTAACATCCCCGTTGATCATGTACCCTTTGTGATTGATCAGCGTTTGCAGAAATTTCAGCGAAGCCTGCAGCTCCTGCTCCGAAAAAGCGTCCATCTCCCGAATGAACCGCTGCTCCATGATTTCGTGCATCCGGGCGTGCACCTCATAGAGCTCTCGGCCTTTGGGCGTAAGAGTGAAGTAGATTTCCTTCTTGTTATCGTTCATCTGGTTGCGCTTAATATAACCCTCCTGAAGGAGCTTGGTGCTGATTTTCGTAATGCTGGCCTTGGACAAGCTCATTTTCTCCGCAATCGAGGTGCTGTTAATGGGCTCGTGGCTGCCGATGCAATCCAGGACATGCACACTTGTCATATTGTTCGGAAAGGAAGTCAGCCCATACTGCCGGGTAAGCTCGGCGAAAGCCTCCATCTCCGTGGTGAAAAACTGTTCCGTTAAGTGAGTGAAGTGGAGAACGCGGTCATACAGCAGCCGCTTCAGTCCATCGGATGGGTTCATCAGGCGAATCTCCTTTTTTGTGCAAAATCACCTTTATCCTAACCGAAAATGATTCACTTGTAAACAAACGTATTCCTCAGCACATTACGATTGGTGACTGGAAGTCCGCTCCCTTTCTCCTCCTCAAAAAGGATTGACAGCCTCAGTCCTACGGATTATAGTTTACTGGTAAACTATAATTGTTTACTGGTTAACTATTTTGCAAAGTGGAGGGATCAGCATGAACGTGTCCCAAACAATAGGAGAACGGCGGACAATCCGCAAATTTAAGAATACCCCGATTCCCCAAGAACAGATCGTTTCCTTGCTGAAGGAGGCGGCAGGCCTGTACGAGGCAGATGGGACGCCGCATTGGCGCTGTCTTTACGTTGGTACGCCGGAGGCCCGCGAAAAGCTGGCTGAGCATATGCTGGCCAAGGTGAAGGAGAGTGGCTTCGGCAAACTGCTGCCCGCCCCGATGACGAATATGATGAAAAAAATGACCGTCGAAATTCCCGCCCATGTGATCTTCATTGCAGAAGCGGCCGACACGCAGCGGCAGCGGGACATCAATTATGCGGCGGTTTGCAGCATCATCCAGAACGTTCAGCTGCTGGGCTGGGAGCAGGGGCTGGGTATGCTGTGGTATACGGACCCGATGATTTGCGGAGAGTCCTTTTATAAGAGAATCGGTCTGCGGGAAGGGGAAAGATGTGCCGGAATTCTGGAAATCGGCTATTTCGAAAAAACACCCAAAGCCCGGAGCAGAACACCCGCAGAGAAAAACTGGACTACCATCGACGAAGGAAGCAGACCGCAATCCTCCCTCATTTCCCCATCTCCCCAAACCATTCTGGAGCTGCTGAACGAAGCGGTGTGGGCGCCCAATGACGGGATGCGGGAGCCATGGCGTTTTATCTATGTGCCGGGCTCCCCGGGAGGAGAAACCGCCTTGCCGTTTCTGCTGGTGGTGGCCAAGGAGGAGGCCGATCCTCATAAGCAGGACGAGGATTACGCTGCAGGCTGCTGCCTGGTTCAAAATTTTCAGCTGCTGGCCCAATCCAAGCCGTGGCAGGTGCGCCGCCTGATGCCGGACTGGATTTATGACAAGGAGCGGTGTAAGCCATTTGGACTCCGTCCGCTGGAACGGATTGTCGCCGTACTGGAGCTGGGGGGAGAGAAGAAACCTTCAAGGCTTCAATCCACTCGCCCCGCGTTCAACATATCTCTGAACTTCCAAGCCCCGTAAGGCCATCTATACCGGAGCAATCACATGTATGGAGTGTGGTTGCTTTTTTATTTTGCCAACCCCGTTTTGCAATTTGCCAATTCTGTCTCCGATTTTCACTACCCGGTTTCTGATTCTGCCCATATTCCGCCGCTGGTCCGTCCCGTAGTGTTGGAGGGGAGAGATGCTTCTCCCAATTCCTATTACGGAGGTCCACAGAAAATGAAAAAATGGATCGCGACCACACTCACTGTTCTGGTAGCTGCAGGCCCCTTGGCCGCTTGCGCAGGCAAGGATGAAACCAAGGATACAGCCGCCAGCCCGGCTGCAAGCGTTGGCACAGGCGCAGGCACCCAGGCTGCCGCCAATGCCTATCCGCTGAAAACGGACAAAACCTTAACCTACTGGGGCGAGCTGACCGGGAACATCACAGGAGTCAAGGCTTCCCACACGGAGGTGCCCTTCTTCCAGGAATGGCAGAAAAAAACCGGCGTACCTCTGAAGTTCATTGCTCCTCCTGCGGGACAGACCAAGGAAGCCTTCAATATGCTGCTGGCCTCCGGCGATCTTCCGGACATGCTGGAGTACAACTTCCTGAGCTTCCCCGGCGGACCGGAAAAGGCCATCAAGGACGGTTACATCGTCAAGCTCAATGACCTCATCGACAAACACGCCCCCAACCTGAAGAAGTACCTCCAGGAGAATCCGGAGATTGACAAGATGGTCAAAACCGACAACGGCAGCTACTACTGCTTCCCGTTTATCCGGGGGGACGAATATCTGCGGGTGTTCCAGGGGCCCATTATCCGCAAGGACTGGCTGGATGAGCTGGGTCTGCCGGTGCCTACCACCATCGACGAGTGGACCACAACCCTGACTGCCTTCAAGGAGAAAAAAGGCGCCGCCGCTCCCCTCAGTTTCAACAGCAAACCCCGTTTCTTCAATGATTCCGGAAGCGGATCTTTTGTAGGAGCCTTCGGAATTCTGCGCGGTTATTACCTGGGCAATGACGGCAAGATCAAATACGGTCCGGCAGAAACCGGCTACAAGGATTATCTCGCCCAAATGAACAAGTGGTACAAGGACGGGCTGATCGACAAAAATGCCGCCACCTCCGATTCCAAGGCGTTGGACAGCAACATAGCGTCGGGAGCAGCAGGGGCAACCGTCGGCAACGCAGGAGGCGGGATCGGCAAGTGGCAGCCTTTGATCCAGGCCAAGGACCCCAAGGCCGTGCTGGTGGCCGCGCCATATCCCGTGCTGAAGAAGGGGGACTTCCCCGAATTCGGCCAGAAGCAAAAGGCCTTTTCCTCTGAAGGCACCGTCGCCATTACCACAGCAGCCAAGGACCCTGTCCTGGCCACCAAACTCCTGGACTACGGCTACAGCGAGGAAGGGCGGCTGTTCTTCAACTTCGGTACAGAGGGTGTCAGCTACAACATGGAAAACGGCTATCCCAAATACACCGATCTCCTGCTGAAAAATCCCGATAAGTTGGCTCCGGCCCAAGCCATCTCCCTGTATGCCCGGGGCAGCTACAATGGTCCGTTTATCCAGGACAAACGGTATGTAGAGCAGTTTTTCGCCCTGCAAACCCAGAGGGACGCGGTGGAGGTTTGGAAGAAGACCAACGGCGACAAGCATAACCTGCCTTCCCTGACCCCGACGCCGGAGGAAAGCACCGAATACGCCACCATCATGAACGATATCGATACCCTGGTGGACGAAATGACCCTGAAGATCGTCCTGGGCTCCGCCCCCCTGGAGGAGTTCACCAAGTATGTGGACAAAATGAAGTCCCTGAAGCTGGACCGCGCCATCGCCATCCAGCAGGCTGCGTACGACCGCTACAACAAACGGTAGGAGTCTGACAAATTCCCATACGGAATGACTGGGAGGGAAAGGAGTGGCTTGGGCGAGTTTTTTTGGCGGCCTTGAATCCTTAAACATTCCGATACAATCAAGGCCGACAAAATCTGTTTGAGCATCCAAGTCACCCTTTTCCGGTAAGTCATGGATTCATATGGGAATTTGTTAGACTCCAAAAAGAAGGAGTGAGAGACATGGCCCATACTGCGGAGCTTTCTACGAATAAACCCGCCGCCCGTTCGCCCAACCGGGCGGCCCGGCTGGCCCGCGATTTTGCCCTGAACAAATACTTGTACATCATGATGATTCCCGTGGTCGTCTATTACCTGGTCTTCCATTATGCTCCCATGTACGGGGCGCTCATCGCCTTCAAGGATTATTCCCCCATGAAGGGAATTATGGGCAGCGACTGGGTGGGCTTCCGGCATTTCGCCGACTTTTTCAACAGCTATTATTTTTGGCGGATTCTCAAAAACACCATCACAATCAGCCTGTATTCGCTGATTTTTGAGTTCCCCACCCCGATTATCCTGGCTCTGCTGATTAACGAGGTCCGCCACAAAACCTTCAAACGGGTGGCCCAAACCATCACCTACATGCCCTATTTCATCTCGCTGGTGGTCATCTGCGGCATCATTACCGATTTTACTAACGCCGACGGCATCATTAACCGGATCTTCGTCTGGATGGGCTATGACGGGCAGGCCATGCTCCAGCGGCCCGAGCTGTTCCGCTCCATCTACATCCTCTCCGAGATCTGGCAGCGCATCGGCTGGGAGTCCATTATCTACATCGCCGCCCTGATGGGCATTGACCAGGAGCAGTATGAAGCGGCCCGTATGGACGGGGCCAGCCGGTTCAAGCAGATGATGCATATCACCCTGCCCGGCATCATGCCCACCATCGCCATTATGATGATCCTGCGGATGGGCAATCTGCTCAACGTAGGCTTCGAAAAAATCATTCTGCTCTACAACCCCATCACCTACGATACGGCGGATGTAATCTCCTCCTTCGTGTACCGCAAGGGTTTGCTGGAGTTCGGCTGGAGCTACAGCTCGGCGGTGGGCCTGTTCAATTCGGTCATCAACCTGATTCTCTTGGTGACTGCCAACTATGTCAGCCGCAGACTGAACGACAGCAGCTTATGGTGAGGAGGATGGATGATGAAGCAGGAATCCGGTGTGTTGGACAAATTGTTTGATGTGGTCATTTACGGCATTCTGATCGGTCTGGTGATTGTGACCCTGTATCCGTTGTTATATGTCATCTTCGCATCCGTCAGCGATGCAGGAGCGCTGATTGCCTTTAAGGGCATTCTGTGGCGGCCTCTGGGCTTCAGCCTCGAGGCGTACCGCAGCGTAATGGATAATCCGGGCATTCTGGCCGGGTACCGCAATACTCTGTTTATCGTGGTGTTCGGGGTGACGCTGAACCTGTTGATGACCTCCCTGGGGGCTTATGTGCTCTCCCGCAAAAATGTGATGTGGAACAAGGTGTTTATGTTCATGATCGTTTTCACCATGTTTTTCCACGGGGGACTGGTCCCCATGTACCTGATTGTCAAAAATGTGGGCCTGCTGGATTCCCTGTGGGCCACCATTATCCCCTTCTCTATGAGCACCTTCAATCTGATCATTATGCGGACGGCCTTTATGGGTATCCCTGACGGACTGGAGGAGTCGGCCAAAATTGACGGGGCCAACCACTTCACCATTCTGTTCCGGATCATTCTGCCCCTGTCCATGCCGGTGATTGCGGTGATGGTGCTGTATTATGCCGTGGACAAATGGAACGGCTGGTTCTATGCCTCTGTCTTTATCAAAAGCCGGGAGCTGTTCCCCCTCCAGCTGGTGCTCCGGGAAATTCTCATCTCCAACTCCACGGACAGCATGTCCACAGGTGTGAGCGCCGCCGACCGGCACCAGATCGGGGAAACCATCAAATACGCCACGATTGTGGTGGCGACTCTTCCCGTGCTGTGTATCTATCCGTTTGTGCAGCGGTATTTTGTCAAAGGGGTGATGGTGGGTTCCTTGAAATAAGGGAGCTCCGCCGTGTACGAAGCAAGCAGCCTAAGCAGCAGCCTGAATGGACTCCATTCGGGCTTTTTGCCTTGTAACAAGGGTAGTTTGGAGCTTTTGCCAACCGGATTTGCCAATTTCAACATCACATGGCCGGGTGAGGGAAGTATAATGGAACCAGTCATCTTCGTTTTTCTTTACTCTGGTGTTGTGAGGAGAAAACAATGAGCATCCGGCAGCTTTGGCAAAAACGGAAAAGTATTATCGTCACCTGGCTGGTTTCCTACAGCACAGTATTGTTTATCCCCATTATTGTAAGCCTTATCATTTACCGTCAGTCCGGGGACACCCTCACCAGTGAAATCCACCGGGCCAACGATTACCTGCTGAAGCAGGTCCGGTACACCGTGGACAACCAGATCGACCTGATGAAACGCCTGAATATGGAGATCACCTGGAATTCCAAGCTGCAAACCCTGATGTATTCCAGCAGCTATTCCAATGACGCCCAATATACCGCCTATCTTCTATCCAAGGAGATGCAGCTGTACCAAACCTCCTATGCGTCGGTGGACGAGTTCTACGTCACCTGGTCCAAGGAGGAGGCAGTGGTCCGCCCCGGGAATATCCGGGATATGAAAACCGCCTTTCAGACCATACATGAAGGCGGCGGGCTAACGTTTGACGGCTGGAAGGAGCTTTTGCGGTATACGCCGGGCAACCGTTTTTTTCTGCTGCCCCGCACCGATTCCTCCAGCTCCCGCAACGCCGTGGCGTATATGACCCATCTGGCCAAGGATCTCAGCGGACGGGAGGCGGGTACGGTGGTGGTGATGGCCGATGCCAGCCGCTTCCAGCAGGCCATTGAGGGCATCTCCGGCTTCAGCGGCGGCCAAGTGCTGGTGCTGGACCAGGACAACCGGGTGCTGCTGTCCAACCTGCCGCTGTCCGGGGATCAGGATGCCACTCTGAAGCTGCTGAGGGAGAAGGAGGAGCTGACGGAGCCCACGCGGCTGGGAGATCAGGAGTTGATGTTCATCCGTTCGGCTGTATCCGAATTGAAGTATGCCTTGATCATACCCGGCAATCTCTATTGGAAAAAAGCGGAGTATGTCCGCCGTTTTACCTATATCAGCATCAGCATCAGCGCCATCGGCGGTGTGCTGCTCACCTGGTTTTTCCTGCGGCGGAATTATTCGCCCATTCAGGCTATGGTCCGCTCACTCTCGGAGAAGGGGGCGGCAGGGGGAGAGCGGGAGGGTAACGAGCTGCATTTTATCCAGCAGGCCATCTGGCAGACGCGCAGCGAGAAGGAGCGGCTGGCTGTAGAGATGCAGGCCCATCACCACATCCTGCGGACCAATATGCTGACCCGGCTCCTGAAGGGCAAGCCGGATATTCTGGTGCCGTATGAGGAGGCCTTCAAAACCTTTCAGATCCGGCTGATTTCGGATGAATTTGCCGTAATGCTGTTTGTGGTGGAGAACGGCGACAGCCTCTCTGCCAAGCTGCCGGGTGTGAATGAAATGGAGCGCAGACGTCTCATTCAGTTTATTATCACCAATGTGGTGGAGGAGCTGGTAGGCCAGCACGGCCATGCCGGGTATGTATCCGAGGTGGACGATATGATGGTCTGTCTGGTCAGTCTGGACATGCAGGACAGTGAGGAATGGAAGGGCAGTCTCCGGCAGATTGCCGCGGAGGCCCAGCAGTTCCTGCTGCGCTTCCAGATGGATCTGACTGTTGCCATCAGTGGGGCGCATCCGTCTCTAAGCGGCATTGCCGAGGCGTACCAGGAGGCGCTGGACGCCATGGAATACAAGATGGTGCTGGGCAAGCAGGAGATTATTATGTACGGGGATATCCGGCGCGAACCCGGCAGTCCTCCCGAAAACGGCTATTCTTACTCTCTGCAGGCCGAGCAGCAGCTGATCCATACCATTAAGCTGGGGCAGGCTGCCCAAGCCGCCGCCCTCATGAATGAAACCCTGGACCGGAACCTGCAGCGTCCTCATGTATCGGTCACCCTGGCCCGCTGCCTCATGTTTGATCTGGCTGGGACCATGGTGAAGGCCATCCATGAGATCGGAGACAAGGAGGGCGGTATGCCGGCGGATAATCCCGATTGGATGGAGAAGCTGATGGCCTGCGACACCGTCTCCGAAATGCGCCGGGAGCTGTTGGCGCTCTTGGAGGAGGTCTGCCGGTATGCCGCGGCCAAAAAGGAGGCCCACCAGTCCCGGGAGCGTCAGGAAATGCTGCGGGAGCTGGTGGACCGGGTGTCCGCCCACATCCGGAGCAGCTATGCCGATCCCAATCTGAATGTGAATGCTATCGGCGAAAGCTTTGGGCTGAAGGGCAGCTACCTGTCCAAACTCTTCAAGGAACAGACAGGCGAGGGTCTGCTGGACTTTATCCACAGTGTGCGGATCGGGGCGGCCAAGGCTATTCTCACCGGAGAGCCGGATGCTGCGGTGGCGGATATCCCCTGTAGGGTGGGCTATCTGGATGCGGCTTCTTTTATCCGCGTGTTCAAGAAATACGAAGGCATCACACCGGGCAAATACCGGGAATTAAACGGGAGAGGTTTGGTATAAAAGGCAGTTGTAGATGCGGACAACAAGGGAGGACAAGCGAATGAAGCATCGGATGGGAAGCAGCTTTTGTATTCCTTTCATCATGATTCTGGCTCTGACGGGCTGCTTCGGGGGAGAGCAGGGGCAGCGGCCGGAAGCTTCCCCCGGTATGGAGCCGGAGGCGGAGGTTTCCGGTACGCGGCAGCCCGGCCGGGAGCTGACGTATTGGGCGGAGCTGAACGGCAATGCGGGCAGCGTCAGGCCAACGTTTATGGAGGTGCCATTTTTTCAGGAGTGGCAAAAGCGGACTGGCGTCCGTCTGAAGTTCATCCAGCCTCCGGCCAACCGGGCCAAGGAGGCCTTGAACGTGCTTCTGGCCTCCGGGGAGGTGCCGGATATGATCGAATATGAATGGGAGCGGTTCCCCGGCGGTCCGCAGAAGGCCATCAACGACGGCTTTATCCGCAAGCTGAACGACGTTATCGACCGGTACGCCCCTAATCTCAAGCGGTATCTGCAGGAGCATCCCGAGGTGGACAAACAGGTCAAAACCGCAGAGGGCAGCTACTATCTGTTTCCGTTTATCCGGGACAGCGACAAGCTCCGGACCTTTCAGGGTCCTATCATCCGCCAGGATTGGCTGGATGATCTGGGGCTGGACGTACCGGAGACCATAGAGGAGTGGTATTCGGTCTTGAAGGCCTTCAAGGAGAAAAAAGGGGCGGAGGCTCCCTTAAGCTTCCTTGGGGTGCCCAATGCGCTGCAGGCCATGGAAAACGGCGCATTTTCCGGGGCGTTCGGTGTTATAAAGGGCTTTTACCTGCTGGATGGCAGGGTGAAATACGGTCCGCTGGAGCCGGGGTATAAAGCATTCATCGCTATGTTCCGGCAGTGGTACAAGGAAGGGCTCATCGACCGGAACATTGCCGCGGTGGATACCCGGTCCCTGGACGCCAGCATTCTGTCGGGACGCAGCGGCGCTACCATCTGGAATGCCGGGGCGGGTATCGGCACCTGGCAGCCCCTGCTTACGGCGGCTGATCCGGAGGCTCGGCTGGCGGGAGCTCCTTATCCGGTCCTGGTGAAGGGGGAGCGCCCCTTCTACGGTCAGCGGAGCCATTATGTCAGCTCGGGAGGTGTGGCCATCTCCGCCAAAAGCGATCAGGTGGTGAAGGCCGTCCAGATGCTGGACTATGGCTACAGCCCGGAAGGCCATATGTTCTTCAACTTCGGCATGGAGGGGGTCAGCTATACCATGAAGGGGGAGTATCCCCAGTATACGGACCTGATCCTCCGGAATCCGGATAAGCTGGCGCCCTCCCAGGCCTTGGCCATGTATTCCCGGGCCAGCTATTTCGGGCCCTTTGTCCAGGATGAGCGTTATGCGGAGCAGTATTACGGTCTTCCGCAGCAGCGGGAGGCGGTGAAGCTGTGGGCAGATACGGATGCGGATGAGCATCTGCTCCCGCCAACGCCCAAAACCGAGCGGGAGAATGCGGAGCTGTCCGTGATTATGCAGGATGTGAGCCTTCTGGTGGACGAAATGTCCCTGAAGCTGATCTTGGGCATTGAGCCGATGGAGGCGTATGACAGCTATCTGGACAAAATCCGCTCCATGCGGATTGAACGGGCTTTGGAGATTCAGGAATCGGCGCTTGCGCGCTACAATTCGCAGCCGTGATCGATCTGCATTTTCGCCCGTTTGGCTGGCCCTTCTTATTAGGTTTCGGGTTGGTTTCGGGTTGGTTTTCGGTTGACTTCGGGTTGGTTTCCTATTGAGGAGCCCTTTCCCATGCTGTATCCAACGGTGGCTTATTAACCAATTTTATCCACCCTTATCCTGCAAAAGTACAACTATTCTGCCGGAATTCCGCCTCTCCCAGCATCCCAAATGTAAATGTGCATCTATTTGCCGCCCCAGAGTACATTTTGCTCCCATCGGATAAAAATAACTGCATTTTTGCAGGATAGACCATTAAAGTGAAGGTTTGTTTCCCAAATACATGCACTTTTGCATTTAGGTCGTGTTCGCAAAACCGCTTGAGGGCATCTTTCACCGCCTTTTCGTCCCTTGCATCGTTACTTCCGCTTGACGTACCCCCGGTACGCCTTCACGAAAGTGCCTCGCCATGAACGGAAATTCGGCAATATCTGCTCCCCTCGGAGTTTGCAAACACGACCTTGGAAGAGGTTGGAGAAGCATTTCCACGTGCGCGGCCCTCTCTGGTTCACCAACTGGTTTGAAACAAACCACCGCCGAGGATTGTTCTCTCATCCTTAGATGCCAAAAGGCTTTGTTCACAAAATTTTTAAAGTTTGTTTCTCTTTCCTCTGGAAAAACGGATTTTTGAATACATCCGAATATTTTTGTTCACACCTTAAGATAATTCCATAACAAAATCAAATAAAAGTCTAGACATTGGCCGGAGGACAGGCTAATAATAGAGGTAACAGGCAAGCATAAGGTAATCCTTCATTAACAACGACACAAGGAGATGTGAAAACATGCGCAAGTTTGTATGTGATGATGCGGAAGTAAAAGAGCTTATTGACCGTGTAGTCCGGAGAACCATGAATATTGACTTTACCTGGAACTGGTCCTGCGGCGTTGCCTTTTACGGCATCTCCAAGGCTTGGGAAGTAACAGGCAACCAGGAATATATCGATTTTCTCGTAAAATGGGTGGATGAATACCTGGAGCTGGGCATCCCGACGCTGATGGTAAACTCCTGCGCCATGGGCCATACCATGATTACCCTGCATGAAGCCACAGGCGACCAGAAGTATCTGGACCTGGCTTTGATGAAGGCCGAATACCTCCGCAAGGAAGCCATCCGCTTCGGCGAAGGCGTATTCCAGCACACCGTTTCCTCCGATAACGACTTCCCTGAGCAGGCCTGGGCCGACACCCTGTTTATGGCCGCTTATTTCCTGCTGCGTCTGGGCTTCAAGCTGGACAAGAAGGAATACATTGACGATGCGCTGAACCAGTTCTACTGGCATGAGGAATATCTCCAGAACCCCAAGACCAACCTGTTCTACCATGCGTGGGACAATGTAAGAGGCGACCACCTGTCCGGCATTTATTGGGGACGTGCTAATGCTTGGGCGGCCTACACCATGGCCCAGGCCTACAAGATGCTGAATCCGTTTATGCCCATGTGGATGCAAATCGGCGGCGCGTTGGGCGACCAACTGAGCGCATTGGTACGCCTGCAAACCAAGGATGGTCTGTGGCGCACTGTATTGAACGATGAAACCTCCTATGAGGAAACCTCCGCCTCCGCCGGTATCGCCGCGGCGCTGGTCAGCTACGCCCATCCGCTGCACCAAAACTATATTGCCAGCGCCTACAAGGGCATCCTGGCCAATATCGATGAGGAAGGCACCGTGCGCAATGTATCTGCCGGCACCGCCGTCATGCACTCCGCGGATGACTATAAGGTGATTTCCAAGAAGCGCGTACAAGGCTGGGGCCAAGGCCTGACTCTGGCATTCCTGGTTGCGCTGCTGCAAAACAAGGAGATTGTCAGCAAGATCTAATCCGGATGGATGACCGATTGCCAAACCTACATGAAGAAGCGGGACTTGCTCCTGCTTCTTTTTGCTTTCCAATGGAGGGGAACGGGAATAGGATAGAGTAGTTCATGTGGGGCACGCTGTACAGGTTGACCATTATTTCAGGGGGCTTTTTGACGATTTGTCTAATGTAACAGAAGGTATTTGCACGTATCATGTTAGATAGTATTACATGAAGCGAACATCATCCTAAACAGAAAGCGTGATGACCATGAGAATCGGCGTGCCGAAGGAAATCAAAAATAATGAAAACCGGGTGGCGATGACCCCGGCTTCCGTGAAGGACTATTGCAGCTTCGGCCATGAGGTGAAGGTCCAGAGCGGCGCAGGTTTCGGCAGCGGATTCTCCGATGAGGAATATGTCAAGGCGGGGGCTGTTATTGCCAATTCAGCGTCTGAAGCCTGGGATGCGGATCTGGTTGTGAAGGTGAAGGAACCGCTGCCGGAGGAATATGCTTATTTCTATGACGGGCTGCAGCTGTATACCTATCTTCATCTGGCTCCGGCTCCTGAGCTCACACAGGCCCTGCTGGAAAAAGGCGTAACCGGTATTGCGTATGAAACCATTCAGCCGTCGAACGGTACCCTGCCCCTGTTAACTCCCATGAGCGAGGTTGCCGGCCGGATGGCCATTCAGCTGGGCGCCCGTTTTCTTGAGAAGGCCAGCGGTGGCAAAGGAGTGCTTCTGGGTGGTGTGCCCGGTGTAACTCCAGCCCATGTGGTAATTATCGGCGGCGGCATCGTCGGCACCAACGCGGCGCGTATGGCCGTGGGTATGGGGGCGGATGTAATCTTGCTTGACATCAGTGCTGACCGCTTGCGCCAACTGGACGACCAGTTCCAAGGAAGGCTCAAAACGGTCATGTCCAACAGCTACTCCATTATGGAAGCGGTGCGTCATGCAGACCTGGTGGTCGGCGCAGTGCTGATCCCCGGTGCCCGTGCCCCGCGGCTTGTGACCGAGGAGATGGTCAAGAATATGCAGCCCGGCTCTGTCATTGTGGATGTAGCCATTGATCAGGGCGGTTCGGTGGAGACGATTGACCGGATCACCACCCATGACCAGCCCACATATGAGAAATACGGCGTGATCCATTACGCAGTAGCTAACATGCCGGGTTCTGTAGCCCGCACCTCCACTATCGCGCTGACCAATGTAACCACTCCTTATGGACTCCAGATTGCCAATAAAGGCTGGAAACGTGCCGCCCAAGAGAATGCGGCCATCGCCAAGGGTGTTAACACCTTCGGCGGCAAAATCATCTACCCGGCCGTAGCCGAAGCCCAAGGGCTGGCTTACACCGCAATCGGAGATTTGCTGGCGGAATAAAAAACCAAGGGGCTGTCCGAAAAGCCTGTCCAGGTAAATACCGATTCAGCAGGAGCCACCGGGAGGGAGCTTTTCGAATCGGTATCCTGTGACGGATTGGACAGCCCTTTATTTGGCGTCTGAGCTGTTATTCGAGTGCGTTCGGACGGGTATTGCGGGAGGGATGGGAGTGAGCGGACAGTGGGCAGAAAAACAGGGGTATGGATTTTTTAACGAATCTCAGCCACGCTATTTCGCTCATATGGCCTCTCTTTCGGTTGTAACGAATCTGAGGCGCCTTATTCCGGCTCAAAGATAGTGAAAAGAATCTGAACATTAGCAATAGCGTGGCTCAGATTCGTTACGTTGGCAAACCGCCGATTTTTCACCAAATAAGCGCTGTGAGATTCGTTAAAATTGCCCACGGCCCAGCGGCCATCGTCAGGGATGAAAATGCGGGGTTGACGCAGCATTTTCGTATGCTCGCCATGAGGCGAGGGGGCTATCCCATAAGTACCCGGCATCCGCTTCAGAGCGTTGCGTCACTTTTGGGGGGCTGTTTTTATGCGGACACTTCGGGATCAAGCAATTGATAGGCTCGCAGTGCCACAGAGATGGCCAGCCGGGTTTCCGGCGCCATAAAATCCTCACCCAGCAGCTCCTTGAGTTTTTCCAGGCGGTAATAGAGGGATTGGCGGACAATGAACAGCTTCTGGGCGGCAAGCTGCTTGGAGCCGTCATGGTCCAGGTACACCCGGAGCGTAGTCAGCAGATCAGAGCCCTTGGCCTGGTCATAATCCAGTACAGCGCCCAGGTAGCTGCGGACAAATTGGTGCAGCGTGCCGGCATCATTCAGCGCCAGCAGCTGGAATACGCCCAAATCCTCGTAGAACAAGGCCGGCCTGCGGAAGCAGGAATGGAGGGTCAGAGCCTGTACGGCTTCCCCGTGGCTGACATGGACCTGGCTTAAGGAGCTGCAGGCTTTGCCAACACCTACCGCCAGGCTCAGCTCCTGCAGCTTATCGTCGGTACGTTGGCTGACCAAAGCATCCAATGCAGATTGAATACGCGCCTTGGTCCGGCCGGTACCGTTCTTGTCTACGGCGATGGCGGCCAGACGGTTATTTTTCATGGTTAAAAACAGGCGGAAGCCGTGTTTTTCGAAGGTAGAACGCAGCAGAAGGGACAGGTGGTAGCGGATGGTTTCTGCGCCGCTTTCCTGCAAATAGAGAGTGTCGTCATTCAGATTCTCAATTTCAATCAGGCATACCCGGATATGCAGTTCGGCATGGCGGTTTAAGCCAGGGCCTAATAAGGCCTTCACTTGCTTTTCATCGGCCAGCCTGTTGTTCAACAGCTCATCCACCCACAGATTCTCCGAAAACAGCTTGCGCTCCTCCATATACCGGGTACGGAGCAGCTCCTGGGCAATGGACAAGGCGGCGGAATCCAGCAATACATAATCGAATTCCACCGGCTCCCGATGGCAGACCAGCGCCAAATACGCCCATTTCTGATTAAGCACACCAATGGTTTGAAGCACAATCTGGTTGCCGGAAATAAGGTGAGGCTGGGGGACGGTCTCTGACCCTGGGGAGGGGGCTGCCTCCTGCTCCTTGAAGCAGGCGTCTGTGGACGCAAGCAGCTGCGATTGGTGATCGGCGGTAAGGGGAGGGTAACAGACGGGAGTTCCGTTCAGCGGACGGTAGATCAGCTGGGTGCCGGTGCTTTTGTGGAGCAGCTTCAGCACATTCAGGGTGCCGTTGGCCGTGAGTGTCAGCCGGTGGAATTCCCGTGAGATGCCCTCCAGCTCCCGCAGGGTGCGGTGGTGGCGGTTAATGATAAGAGAATGCAGGTCCTGGGTAATATCCACAAACCGGATGGAAGGGGGCAGCAGGATCAGCGGAAAATCGGAGTGTTCGGCCAAATCCCGCAGCTCCTCCGGAACCGCCTGGAAATAGGGGCCAATCTCGATGCACAGGCAGGCGGCGTTCTGCTGGATCAGCTTTTCCATGTAACGGACGGAATGGGCGGTATCCAGATTAAAACCGACGCCTGTAGCCAGAATCATTTCACCGCCATAGATGAGATTTTCCAGCGTGGAAATCTCCAGGATATGAACCCACCGGATCTGGCGGTCCAGCCCTCCGGCTCCAGCTATCAGCCGGGCTCCGGCGAAGGGGGAACGCTTCAGCGCCTCCCGGACGGTAAACAAAAATTCGGCGCCCAGACAAATCTCCCCTTCCGGTCATTATTACAGTGATGTTAGTAAATATAACATACCATGCCGCGGGAGGGGGAGGAACCGGGGAAAGAGGTAAAAGTTTTTCGATTTTATGAAATTATGGTTTCCGATTGACATGTCCAAATATCAGGTTTACCATCAGTAGGGAAAAGTTTACCACTGCAAACACAAACATGGGGCAACCGCCCCCAAACTCAAGGAGAGAAGCGAAATGAATGTGAAGTTGAACCTGTTTCCCGGCGGTCGTGTGAAAGCGCTAACACTCAGTTACGACGACGGGCGTATCCATGACCGCCGGCTGGTGGACATTATGAACCGTCACGGCATCAAAGGAACCTTTCATTTGAATTCCGGCTTTTTCGGAAGAGACAGCTACATTACAGAGGAGGAAATCGGAAGCCTGTTTGCGGGCCATGAGGTTTCCGCCCACACCACTACCCACCCGTTTTTGGAGCTGACACCAACAGAAGGCATCGCTACCCAACTGCTGGACGACCGTAACAAGCTGGAAGAGCTGTGCGGCTACCCCGTCAGAGGCATGTCCTATCCCTTCGGCACCTATGACAGCCGTGTGCTGGCATCCTTGCCTGCTCTAGGTATTGAATACTCCCGCACCACCCAGAGCCATGGAGGCTTTCAATTGCCCGCCAATTGGCTGGAATGGCATCCTACCTGCCATCATAGGGACATGCTGGCCAAGGGAGAGGAATTCCTGGCCCTGGTGCCTCGTTATTCCCGGATGCAGCTGTTTTACCTGTGGGGCCACAGCTATGAGTTCGATAACAACAATAACTGGGAGGACATGGAGAAATTCTGCGCCATGATGGGGAATCACGAGGACATCTGGTATGCTACCAATATTGAGGTGCTGGATTACATTCAGGCGCTTAAGGGCCTGCGCTTCTCCGTGGACCAGTCCCGGGTGTACAATCCGTCGGCCACAGATTTGTGGATAACTGCCGATAACAATGCCGTGATGATTCCGGCAGGCAAACATGTGAAGCTGTAAAACCCGGGAGGCTGGTACAAGTGCTGGAGATTAAACCTCTGACATCCGAATTGACGGCAGACTATCTGAATTTTTTTGACCATCGGGCTTTTTCCGACCATAACCCCAACGGCCCCTGTTACTGTACCTCGCCGAATATGGAGGACGCGGACATACGGCAGATGGTTAGCGAATTTGGCAGCGATGTGAAGGGTGTTATCCGCAGGTACGCGGTAAATCTGTTAGCCGAAGGCAAGATACACGGTTATTTGGCCTTTGATGATGGCATCTCCGTCGGCTGGTGCAATGCCGGGGATATGGACAGCTATTGCAATACCGACTTTATTCCGGATCATTTCCGGCAAAATGCCTGCGGCAAAACCATGTCGGTGGTTTGCTTTGCGATTGCCCCGGAATATCGGGGAAAGGGTGTAGCCCGGGCGCTTTTGGAGCGTGTGATCGCCGATGCCCGTGATGGGGGTTTTGCTGCTGTGGAAGGATATACCCGGGTGCAAAAGGACGGGGGATATGAGGACTACAGCGGTCCGCTCCGGCTTTATGAAAAAGCCGGGTTTGCCGAATTCGCCAGGCTTGAGGGAAGAGTGGGCATGCGCAAAGAGCTGCAGGGTGTGGACGGTGTCCGGGCGGAGGCTAGCGGGGAGCCGGCAACACGGTAATCCGGACATATGCACACCGGGACTCCAGCGTGTATAATGGAGAGTACCGCGCGAGGCGCCATAAGGAGTGCAGCAATGATGATGAACATATCCCCCAGACTGCCCGGTGAAAACAACAAGGATTATTCCTACCGGGTGATTAAAGCAAATATTATGTCCCTAAGCCTGAGGCCGGGGCAGGTGATCAGCGAGATCGATCTGGCCGCCGCCCTGGAGATTTCCCGAACGCCCGTCCGGGAAGTGCTGGCTATGCTGAAGGAGGAGCATCTGGTGGAGGTCTATCCCCAGGTGGGCACCTATGTGTCGAAGATCAATCTCCAGCTGATTGAGGAGGCGGCGTTTATGCGCTTCACCCTGGAGAAGGAGGTTCTGAAGCTGGCCTGCGCTTCCTTCCCGGCTGAGGAGCTGCTGGAGCTGAAGAAAAACGCTGCCCTCCAGAAGCTGCTGCTGGGCCAGCAGGGACAAGCTCCGGAATTCCACAAGCTGGACACGGAGTTCCACCATATTATTTTCCGCGGCAACAAAAAGGAGAATGTGTGGACCTCCATTACCCGGCTTAGCACCCACTATAACCGGATCCGGCTCCTGTCGGAGATGGAGCGCAGCTACGACGATACCATCCGGCAGCATCTGCGGATTGTGGAGATCATCGAAAACAAGGAAATGGAAAATGCGGAGAGGATGTACCAGGAGCATATTCTATGGCCCATGAAAAACTGGGAGGCTCTGTACCACCGGGACAGTCCGTACGCGTCATATTTTTAAGCCTGCATGGGCAAAAGCCGCTGACCTCCAAACCGGGAGCAGCGGCTTTATATGTTGTTGATCATGTGCAGCATCAGTGAAGCTGGATCCGCCATTTTTCAATCTGTTCCAGAGTAAAGCCGGTAAGCTTGGCGATGAGCGCAGGGTCAAGGCCTTCCCGGACCATCTGCTGGGCTACTTCCATTTTGCCCTTTTCGAATCCTTGTTCTAAGCCCTTTTCCATTCCAATTTCGATGCCTTCTTCCATGGCATACCTCTGAAAATGGGTTTTCCACTCCATAATTTTGTTCTCCTCCTTGCTGCTCATAGCTTCCACCTCCCGCCACACCTGCCGCTCCTCTTCAGGGGTCATCGGCAGATACGCATCAAAAAATACGTTCAGCAATTCCAGCTTCGCCGGGTCCAGCTCCAAACGCATCAGCATCCGCAGAAACTCCAGCTTCAGTTGGATCTTCTCCCCCTCATTATAGCCCATACTGCTGAGAAGTGCAGCAACCGCCGGGTTGTCCGAGCGGATATAATCCCTCCAACTGACCTGTACAGCAAGCCGTGGAACGAAAAAAAGCACACGCTACCAGCTCTCCATCAGGAGAACAGGCAGGTGTGCTTCACGGCTGCTTCTATTCCTAGCATAGCAACAGCAGGAGAATTTTTCAAGCCGGTTTTGACAGTTTGATGTCTTTTGCCGGAGAGGATTGTGCTTCCTTATCTGACATGCTAGTATACTAGTATGCAAGTTAAGTGCAAAAATTCACAAGGAGACTAGACATCTATGGAAATGACCTTCCGCTGGTATGGTGACAGCGATCCTGTCAAGCTGGAGTACATTGCCCAGATCCCGGGCATGAAAGGCATTGTCACTGCGATTTATGATGTTCCGGTAGGCGAAGTATGGCCGATGGACAAAATTGAGGCGTTGAAGAAGCGTGTGGAAAGCGTAGGCCTGAAGATTTCCGTTATCGAAAGTGTTCCCGTTCATGAGGACATTAAGCTGGGTCTGCCCAGCCGGGACCGTTATATCGCCAATTATTGCGAAACCATCCGCAACCTGGGCAAAGCGGGCATCCCGGTGATTTGCTACAATTTTATGCCCGTGTTTGACTGGACCCGCTCCGATCTGGAATACCGCCTTCCGGACGGCTCCACCACACTCCAATACGATGCCGAAACCGTGGCCCGTATGGACCCGAAGCTGGGCGAGCTGTCTCTGCCGGGGTGGGACACTTCCTACGGCGAAGGCGGCCTGGGCGGATTGCTGCAACAATATGAAGGGATGACCGAAGAGAAGCTGTGGAACCATCTGCAATATTTTATCGAGGGTATTCTTCCTGCGGCCATTGAGAGCGATGTTAAAATGGCCATCCACCCGGACGATCCGCCCTGGTCCATCTTCGGATTGCCCCGGATTATCACCAGCAAGGAAAACCTGGACCGTTTCCTCAACCTGTACGATTCCCCGTACCACGGGCTGACATTGTGCTCCGGCTCCTTGGGCTGTGATGCCAAAAACGATTACGTGGATATGATCAAATATTTCGGCGGCATGAAAAACCGGATCCACTTCGCTCACCTGCGGAATGTGAAGATTACCGGTGAAGGCTCCTTCTACGAATCCGGCCATCTGTCAGATTGCGGCACACTGGATTTCTACGAGGTGGTCAAAGCGTATGTGGACTATGGCTTCGACGGGCCTTTCCGTCCGGACCACGGCCGCATGATCTGGGGCGAAACCGGCAAAGCCGGCTACGGGCTGTATGACCGTGCTCTGGGTGCCGTCTATATCAACGGACTGGCAGAGGCCGTCCGCAAGTCCAACGCAGCAGCAGTGAAAGGGGTATAATTCATCATGTCATCCTTGCCATTTTCCATTGATCTGAAGGGGAAGGTTGCAGTGGTCACCGGCGGTGCGGGTGTGCTGTGCGGCCAGTTTGTTACTGCGCTTGCCGAATGCGGCGCCAAGGTAGCCATTCTGGACCGTGCCCTGGAGCCTGCCCAAGCTAAAGCGGAGGAAGTGAAGGCGCTGGGCGGCACGGCTATCGGCGTACAAGCGGATGTATTGGACAAAGCCAGTCTGAAGGCAGCCCATGAGGTTGTTCTGGCGGAGCTGGGCCCCTGCGATATTCTCATTAACGGCGCCGGTGGCAACCATCCTAAAGGCACCACCACCAAGGAATATCTCTTCGAAGGCGATCTCAAGGAGAAGCTGGAGGATACCATCACCTTCTTCGATTTGGACCCTGCCGGTATCCAGTTTGTGTTCAATCTGAACTTCTTGGGCACCCTGCTGCCCTCCCAGGAGTTTGCTGTGGATATGGTCGGCCGCAAGGGCTGCACCATCATCAACGTTTCCTCCATGAACGCCTTTACACCGCTGACCAAAATTCCCGCATACAGCGGCGCCAAGGCAGCCGTAAGCAACTTTACCCAATGGCTGGCTGTTCACATGTCCCGCGTGGGCATCCGCGTCAATGCCATTGCCCCAGGCTTCTTCGTTACGGCACAGAATGAGAAGCTGCTGAAGAACCCGGATGGCACACCTACTCCGCGGACCGAGAAGATTCTGAACAGCACTCCCATGGGCCGCTTCGGTGAAGCCGAGGAGCTGGTAGGAACGCTGCTGTATCTGGTGAGCGAAAAAGCCTCCGGCTTCGTCAATGGTGTCATCATCCCGGTTGACGGTGCATTCTCCGCCTATTCCGGCGTATAAAACGTACGCAACGCCATAAAAAAGTCCCGAGGAAAGCTTATGCTTTCTCTGGGACTTTTTTTGTTGCAGGATACCGCATATGGTTCTGTCAGAATCCCAATTATGGAATTGAATTTACAAATATGCAACCTTGTAGAGGTTATATATGTCTACATACATATACCATACCCTTGAAAAGGTGCGTGATTTTCATGCGGAAGTTTACCATCGGTCTTATGTCAGGCGTAATCCTATCCTTCGCTACGGGGGCAATTGCTGCCAGCTCCGAGGTAAAGGCCATTCTGTTTCCAAGCACTGTTCAGATTCATCAGGATAACCAAACGAAGGAGCTGACAGGCAACGGTGCGATATTGAACTACAACGACAGCATTTATATTCCCTTGCGTTCCTTTGCTGAACATACGGGCTCTACCGTTATGTATACCCCTCCCGGAGGGGATTCAGGGGTTTTGCCCCAGGTGGATATCTATTCTCCTCCGGCCGCATGGAAAACCCTTTGGATGGGAAAAGGGAACATGCCAACCACTCCCCTTACACTGCGGTTAGGAGAGGCACGTGAAGCTGATGCTTCAGACGGCAAGGTGGTGGGGATTTATGGGCAGCTCTTCAATACGGGAGTGGATACGCTGCAAATTTCCGAAGCGGAGATTCATATCAAGATCGAAAGAGTGGGGGTGGAGGGTCCGGAGCTGGTATGGACGGGGAAGCTTCCTTCCCCAGGCGCTGCATCTTCCGGAGAATGGATACCCGCCAGCAATGACAATATGGTATGGGGCATTCAATCGCCGCTGCTCTATTGGGACAAAAAGGATCAGGCCGGGAATGCCGCCGCATCGGGCCAGTATCAGGTTTCCTTGACCAATCCGGCAACCGTTAAGTATTCGGCAGTTAACTCCTCCCAGGAAGGCGAAGGCTCCCAAGTGCTTCAGCCCGATTTATCCAACACCATCATGATTTATTTTCCATAAACAATGTTTCATAGAAAAAATAACCCCTTTTCCGGTAGGAGGAAAAGGGGTTTTTGCCGTTTCGGGCGGAACGTATTATCCCAAAACCAGCAGACCGAAGTCGCAGCTCCGGTGGAAATCGGGCTGGGCCGAGGTCACCGGGCTCCAGCTGCCGTAATGGGGAGAGGCGGTTTCGTCGCCGCATTTGTAGAAATTGCCGCCCATTTCCCAGCCGGGTCCAGGGCGGAAATCTGGAAACAGGCTGGTGAGCCACTCGAAGGGGATGGTGTAGTCCACCTGCCAGTATGGCTCAGGCGGATGGCCTTGTTCCTGCGGCAGGGATGCTCCGCTGACCTGTATGGCGAATCGGTAGAAGCCGTCCGGGTCAAGAAACTGCCGGTCATTCCGGTCTGAGCCGATTTGCAAAAGCAGTGTGCCCGCCGCATTCATCTCGAAGTTTATGTACCGGGGGTCACTGCCGGGACAGGGCTGCAGGAAAAATTCTACGCAGCTGTCCTTGTATACAGGCTCGTTGTGCTGCCGCCATTCCGTCCGGGGGTTGGTTTCCCATACCCGGAACCCTATATGGAGGCCCGTTTTGGACTGCCACAAACGGACCTCTGTTTGGGGAACCGCGTTGTATGCCGGCCAAGGGACAACTCTCACCGGTAAGGGCGGAATTTGCTCCGGCAGCATCTGTTGAGGCACGGCTTGCGCCAGGGCGGGAATGGTATAAGACAATGACTTATGCTGCTGATCCATCGTGTGCTAGACCAACCTTTCCAGCCGGCGTCCGTTCACCCATACGCCGGATAAGGCCAAATCCCGGTCCAGCCACAGCAAATCTGCTTGTTTGCCCTGGGCAATGCTGCCAGTGTCGTGGAAGATGCCCAGCTCCCGGGCGGGGTTGCCGCTGGCCGCTTTGCTGGCGTCGCGGAAGCTTAACCCGGCGGCGGTGACCGCATGGCGGAACGCGCCCAGCATCGTCAGCGTGCTGCCCGCCAGGGCGCCGCCCTCCTTCAGCCGGGCTACTCCGCCGTCCACCACCACATCCAGCTCACCCAGCTTATAGTCGCCGGCGGGAAGGCCGCAGGCCGACATGGAGTCGGTGACCAGCACCAAACCATCCGGACCCTTGGCCTGGGCCAGGAGGCGGATGCAGGTGTGGTGGACATGGTGCCCGTCGGCGATAACCTCCGCCTGAATCCGGCGGTCTGTCATAACCGCGCCTACCGTACCCGGCTCCCGGTGATGCAGCCCCTTCATGGCGTTGAAGGTATGCACCGCATGGGTAAGCCCATGATCGGCCGCGGCGGTGATCTCGTCATAGGTGGCATCCGTGTGGCCGGCGGAGGCCACGATGCCGTGATCGGCCAGCCAGCCGATCAGCTCCAGGGCCCCCTCCCGTTCGGGGGCCAGGGTTACCACACGGATGAGGCCCGGATATTGGGCCTCCCAAGACTCCAGCCAATCCCGGCGGGGAGGCATAATATAGGCCGGGTTCTGGGCTCCGGGCCACTTGGGGCTGATGAACGGCCCCTCCAGATGGACACCGCCCAGCTTGGCGCCGGGCATGGGGCCGTTCCGGTAGGCCCAAGCCGCCTCCAGTACCCGGTTGATGCTCTCCCGGGAGGCCGTGACGGTGGTGGCCAGCATGGTGGTGGTCCCGTTCGAGGCATGGTGCACCGTAATATTATCGTAGGCAGAGGCTTCCGCATCCATAAAGTCGCTGCCATGTCCGCCATGCACATGGAGGTCGATAAAACCCGGCACCACATAACCGCCGGCGGCTTCAATCACCATGGCAGAACCGGAGGCAAAGGGACTTTGGGCGAATTCCTCACGGGTACCAGCGAACTCAATCCGCTCTCCTTGAAAGCAGACGACGCCATCTTCAAGGACAGCCTCCTCTGTGATGACGGCCGCTCCTTGTATGACCGTACGGCCCATTTCAGGCTTATTGTTTGCCATGAAAATACCTCCCGGCTTCCTCATCCAGCAGGACCACCAGATTGGGATGGGTTTGCAGGAGCGAAGCGGGGATTTCCGTCCGGATGGGGCCGGTTAAGGCCTCATGGACAATTTCCGCCTTGTCTTTTCCGCGGACCACCAGGAGGATCGTTTTGGCCTTCAGGATCATGCCGACTCCCATAGTCAAGGCATGGGTGGGCACCTGCTCGATGGAATCGAAGAACCGGGCGTTGGCCTGGCGGGTGGATTCCCGCAGCTTCACCACATGGGTGCCGCTGTTCAGAGACTGGTCCGGCTCATTGAAGCCGATGTGGCCGTTATGGCCGAGGCCCAGAATCTGCAGGTCAATCTGCTTGGCCTCCTCCAATAGAAGGTCATATCTGCGGCATTCCGCTTCCAAATCCGCTGCCGTACCGTTGGGGATGTGGCGTTGGGCTTCAGGCATATCAATGTGGCGGAACAGATGCTGGTCCATATAGGCGTGGTAGCTTTCGGGATGGTCCAGAGGCAAACCCGCGTATTCATCCAGGTTGAAGGAGGTGGCCAGCTTGAAGCTGACCAGGCCTTTTTTGAAGCTGCTGACCAATTCCTCGTATATGCCGATGGGAGTGCTGCCTGTGGCCAGCCCCAGCACAGCTCTGGGATTAGTTTGAATCAGGCCGGTAATAATACCGGCCCCGGCAGCGTTAAGCTCTTGATTGGTGCGGAAGGTTAAAATGTTCATAGGTAGGGTCCTTTCTCCCGGCGGTATTTGTTGACCATTTGGAAGGAACGCTCCAAATGGGGCACATGCTCGTCAAACTGCCGGCTCAAGAGAGCCGTGAACAAAATGTCAATGATATGAAGCTGGGCGATCCGTGATGCCATATCTCCCCGGTGCATGCCTGATTCCAGGGATGAGGTGAATAGAGGGATGTCAGCCGCGGCGGCCAATGTGTTGGGCCCGTAACGGGTCAGGGACACTGCTTTGGCCCCGCCTTCCTTGGCGCAGCGAACGGAGTCGATGATCTCCGGCGTTTCCCCCGAGTAGGAGACGGCAATTACCAGATCGCCCGGTCCCAGGTTGGAGGCGGAGGTAATCTGCATATGGGGGTCCGTAAAGCACTGGGCCCGTTTCCCGATGCGGATCAGCTTTTGGGCAAAATCGGCGGCCACAATCCCCGAGGTGGCGACTCCGTACAGATCGATCCGCTCGGCGGCCTGCAGCAGCTCCAGTACGGCCTCCAGCTGGCGGTAGTCCACCAGGCGGGTGGTGTCGGAGATGGAGTGGATGTGATTGGCCTCTATGGCGGAGACGATGCCGGGAAGGCTGTTGCCGGCCACAATGTCCTGGTAGGTCTCCGGCAGAGGCTTCATGGCCAGCTCGGCGGCAATTTTCATTTTCAGGTCGGCAAAGCCGTTGGTCTGGATCAGCTTGCAGAACCGGGAGATGGAGGCGGTGCTGGCATTGGCGGCTTCGGAGAGCTCCTTGATGCCCATACGGATCATCAGCTCCGGCTGCTCCAGAATAAAAGTGGCGATTTCCCGGTCCTTGGGGTTAAGCTCCGATAATCGCTCTTGAATCGAATGCAAGATGCCGCTCATAAGCTTCCCTCACGTTTGTGAAAATATATTTACGAAAAGTACATATTTTTAAGAAAATAATTTACATCCTTATCATAGCAAATAACCCGCCTTCCCGCAATATGCTTCCGAGCCTGCGCGGCAGGTCAGAGTTGCGGGGAGCAGGTTTTATTATAGAGATTAATAGTAGCTTTTCGCAGGCCTCAACATGTTTTCGTCAATAATCAGCTCCTGTTTAAACAGATCTTCATGTATGGAGGAATTCAGCACGCAATTACGATTTTTTTTGACCAATTGGTCAGCAATCCAAAGTCCCAGGCCGCGATGATCTCCTTTGGTGGACCATCCCTTTTCTTTCATTTGCCGCAATGGAACAGAACCTCCAAAATGGTTTTCAATACTGATTCTTACCTCGCCCTTCAAACTGACCAGTTCCAGCCTGACTCGCTTGTCCATGCTCTCCATGGCCGCTTCAATGGCATTATCCAATAAAATCCCCACTGCTTCACATAGATCGCTGATTCGCATTTTGATTTCATGAACAGGATAGGGAACCTTCACGGAAACTTCAACATCGTTTTCCTCAGCTTTTTTCAGTTTGGAGGACACAATGGCACCCAACCCGGCATTTTTAATATTCAGCAGGCTTGGCATTCCGGTATGATGATGATTGTTTTGGCCGATGATTTCCTCCAAGTAACGGTTTAATTCATCCGTTTCTCCGTGGCTTGCATAACCATAAATGACTGCGAGGGAGTTGTCATAATTATGCTTTACTCTACGCAAATCTCCTGCAAGCATTTCAAGTGTGAAATTATAAAATTTTTCCAGCTCTAGCTCCTGCTCAAAACGGTCCGTTCGCAGCACCCGCATGGTGAAAAACAGCATAAAGAGAAAATAAAACACAATCATGAATAAAAAAACTGCTGAGGCGAGGATATCCTTCTTTCCGGTTAAGAGTTCCCACTTATCATGCGTTCGGACAAACGTCCACAACATAATTGCCATAAAGAAAAGATTAACAAGGAAAAAAGCCAGATACTTATTTCGAATATTACCTGAAAACCGGACAACAGGTTTTATGATCCAAATCACATAATAAAT
The DNA here is from genome assembly GCA_023388055.1 of Bacillota bacterium. GTDB lineage: Bacteria > Bacillota > Bacilli > Paenibacillales > NBRC-103111 > Paenibacillus_AR. The sequence goes on from JAEWGW010000027.1 coordinate 362,385, forward strand.
GATGCATGTGATTAGTAAATTCAAAGTACTGCCTACAATCATGGGGACAACTTCCACAACTGTACTGGTGCTAAGCAATTTAATGTTAAGCAAATTAAAGATGAACTGCAGGACCAATGCCGAGCCGGTATTAAAAATATAAAAAAAGAAAAACACAAAGAACATTTTTTTGTAACTGGTGCGAAATATTTTAACGGATACAAAAATGACAGAAAAACTACTGATAATGGCCGATACAGCTGATAGCATAAATAAGGTGTCTGGAAAAATGATATAGGTCAGCAAAAAATCAGTTCCGAACAGGAGAGAGGCCAGAAGGGAAAATAAAAATATCCTGCCCCACTCCCGCTTGATGGGAAAAAGCACGGCAATCAGCAACACAATAGACAAGCCGTCAAAAAAATTAATGATATACCTGGACAAAACTACCGCGGCCATAGGTCTTTCAGCCCTTCCTTGTAGGCTCTCCCCATTCGGCGGATTTCTCCAGAGTGGAAAAGAATCTCCAACTTGTTGAAGTGCACTTCTTTAATTTGATTTATGTTGACCAAATAGCTTTTGTGGCAGCGGATAAAGGATTTTGTGTCCTGCAGGGAGCTTTCAAAAAACTCCAGAGATTGATAGCAGGTGATGTCACTATGAAGCGTATGAATAACGGATTTATTTCTAAACTTCTCAATGAATATAATATCTGCTTTTTTGATGCGGTGAACGTTCGTACTGAACTTGATGGTGATGCAGTCGTCGAAGTGTGTGGCTGGAGAATAATTGTCCAAGTTGTGCCGGTGAATATCAACGATGCACTGCTTAAGCTTATTCCAGGATACAGGCTTGGGGAGAAAATCAAAGGGGCGGGTCTGAAAGGAATCCAGGATGTGGTTATTGTGTTCCGTAATAAAAACGATGTAAGGCAAGGTGCTTTTGGCTCTGATTTGCTTTGCCAGATCAAGGCCAGTTTCAGGTGCGTTCAGATTAATATCCAGTAAAAATACATTGCCGGTTCCGGCGGCGATCAATTTGGCAACCTCAACGGGATGACCTGTAGAAAGAAGAATCTTCCCCGGTATAGAGCATTCCTCAAGGATATCCTTCACCCAGCTGGCAATGAGCTGCAGATAGGTTTCATTGTCCTCGCATATGACAAATTCCAGCATAGATGTCACCATAACTATCCTTTTCTTGATCACTATTATCCATATTGTAAATAATTTCCCGGGTGGATTCAATCGAATATTGGCGGGGGAAGTGACAAAGTACCTAATATTCATGCTCAACAGCAAATCATGAAGATGTCCCGTCAAACATGCCTGTTGTACCGGATATATATATCGGATGATCCGCATTTGATATACTTTGGATGGCTCAGAGGGAATGCAAAAATATCCAAACCAGGGAGAGATATCAACCATGATGAAGGAAAAGAAAAGCAGTAAATGGATGGTTAAGGCAATAGGACTGGCATGCGCAACGGCCGTGCTGACCACAGGGACAATGGCTTTTGCTGCGACAGGTTCCAAAAATGTGCAGGTGGTCTACAACAACATTAAATTGCTGGTGGATGGCGCGGCACACACACCGCGGGACAGCGACGGTGTGGAGGTGGAGCCCTTTATTCTGAACGGTACTACCTACTTGCCGGTGCGTGCAGTAGCGGAAGCCTTCGGCAAGGAGGTGTCCTGGGATTCCGGGACAGCGACAGTAGTCATTGGCGCAAGCGGGGCTGACTATCTGGACCAGATGGCTATGTACGGGTATGAGACAACAAATAAATTTAATGCGTTTAAAGCTTGGGAGAAGGGGAGAAAGGGAACAGACGGCATAGCTTATGACAGGGGGTTGGCATTTAATCTGGACTATTATAATGGGGGCGCTGTCAAAAGAAACGACGGGGTCTGGGAAAGCTGGCAAACGGCGGAGTACTTATTAAGTGGCAATTATCAGCATTTTATGGCAAAGCTGGTATGTGCGGAACGGGCAACGAATAATCAAAACGTGATTATAAAAATGTACGGAGATGACCAACTTCTTTACACCTCCCCCCCGCTTACCGGAGGAAGCAGACCGGCTGAGGTTGATTTCAGTGTGAAAAACGTCAAGGTTCTCAAAATTAGCTTGTCTGTACCCAATCTGGTTACTGATTACGGGAACCCGCAATCCATCATCGGTCTCACCAACGCACGTCTTACCAAATAGCTCCGCACAGGAACAACCATCAGAAAAGGGAGAGGTACATGATGATGAGCAAATACAAAGCAATCAGCCTTCCCGCATGGGCTGCGGGGATGATTGCCTTCATTATGGTTATAGGGCTGCTGTTCCCTCCGGCCGGAACACAAACCGCCTTTGCATCCTACTCTACAGGAGTGTATAAGGGGGCATATCAGAGCATGAATTTACGCAGTGCCCCCGGGCTTGACGCTAGTGTGGTTGTCCTCTTGTACAAGGATGAAGAAATTGAGATTACTGAAATCCACAATGTAGGCTCTCAAACCTGGGGCAAGGGGGATTTTAAAGGGAAAGAGTGCTGGGGGAGGGTTGATGGTGGTTTCCTGATTTATGTTAGAGCTCTGCCTGCCCCTGAGCCTGCTCCAACACCGAATACGGTGACACCTACGCCAGTGGCGGCAACCCCTACACCTACACCTGTAACACCTACTCCTTACGCATCAGCAGTTGCAACACCCACACCTGCCCAAACCGCTTCCCCAACACCGATTGTGACATCATCTCCTGCAAATCCTGTAACACCCGCTGTTTCCGCAACGCCCTCACCCGCTGTCGCCACAGTGGCTCCTACCCCTGTATTAACCAAGCCTGGTCCATTCGATATTTATATGGATAAGTCTTCCTTTACAGCGGATGAAAGCATTACGCTGCGCTGGAATACAGCGGCACAAGCAGCCTCCTACGGCATTACGGTTTCCAAAGCCCCCTATGGCAGTAGTAATGCGGTGCTTGAACGGGATGGTGTAACCGGTATTTCCTTAGATATAGGGAAACTACCGGCAGGAGAATACCGCTTCCAGATGGTTGCCCGCAATGCATCAGGGGAAGGCCCCTTGTCCAACCTGACTGCCTTTTCTGTAAAAGCCAGCTCCCGCACCGGGTATGTGGTGAACACCTTGGGGAACGGCTTGAAGCTGCGTCAGGAGCCCAGTCTCAGCGCTGCTTTTGTCACTGTGTTGCCGGAGGGGGCGGAAATCCTTGTAACAGGAGATAAAAACGGAATTTTTTATCCTGTGCAATGGGGTGGAAAATCAGGTTGGGCCAGTGGAGATTATGTCTCCTTCAATCGGCCTGCCCCCACACCTCCGCCTGCTTCGGTAGCAAATATCCGTACGAGTGCGCCGAGCGGAAACAACGGGTACTTTTATTCCGACCAAAATATTTTTTACCGGGTGCGGTTGGCGCCGCCATTTTCATACCAAGGCAGTCCCGTAAAAGGGAATTGCACCTGGTATGCCTGGGGCAGAGCCTATGAAATTCTGCAAAAAAATCCCGGCAATTTTCTGAACGGTAATGCTTATCAATGGTGGGACAGCAATATCAAAGCCAACGGCTACAAATATGGCAGCACTCCCAAACCTGGGGCAATAGCAGTGTGGCGAAGCGATCTTCCCGGCAGTGGAGGGTTCGGACACGTAGCCATTGTGGAGAAGGTGGACAACGGGAAGGTATATATATCCGAGTCTATCTGGAGGAAACTCGCTTTTGGATATAAGGAAATCTACCGGACTGATTATCTCCGCGGTTATATCTACATTAACGAACCCAACTAATAAGAAGGGGCATGATTATGCGCAAAATCCGTAGAGCAGCACTTATTACCGGCTTAGCAGGGGTATTGTTTTTGTCTGCGGTGCCATGTTTGGCTTATAATGACATCCATAATCAGGAGTTGCAGCAGGGTGTGGAGGAACTGTCCCAGTATGGCGTTATCAGCGGATATACGGATGGCTCCTTCAGGCCGGAGCAATCGGTTACCCGTGCAGAATTTGCAAAAATGATTGTAGTAGCCAGCAATAATGAATTTTTGGCCTTTCAGGATACAGGCTTCGGGGATGTAGAAGCGGATAGCTGGGCCCTCAGCTATATTGGAGTAGCCAAGCAATTGGGAATTATTAATGGAACCGCTGCCGATTCTTTTGCGCCGCAGGGGAAGGTATCCCTAGAGCAAGCGGTCAAAATGACCGTCAGCGCACTTGGCTATGAACAGGAAGCCTCTCAGAAAGGAGGGTATCCCAGCGGGTATATTGCAGTAGCCCGTGAGTTGAAGTTGCTTGATGATCAGCGGGTTATTGAAAACAAGCCTGCCTCTCGTGGTGACATAGCCGACCTGCTTTGTAAAGCCTTAGCTGTCCCCTACTATCACCTTTTCTCGGTAAACGGCTCAGTGGAACGGGACAAGGCTGAAGGAACACTGCGGGATGTACTCTTGCAGAAAAAAGAGCAGGATGCCTTCATTCTGTCTGATGATGAGCTCAATAATTTAGCCGAAGTGGTCTCTGAAGAGGCTCTGCCAGATTCTTCAGGGGAGCCTGCTGGCTAATTCTGTACAAAATACATGGGACTTTCTGGACAGTCCCATGCTTTTGCAATAATGCGGCTAGGGGCCTTCTGTGGAATATGCTATAGTACAAGTAGAAAAGCATGATGGAAGGCAGGGATTGGTTTTGACCCTTTACCCCGCAAATAAGCAGCTGACCGATTACCCGCAAATACAAGGGGAGTTCCCTTTCCTCCTGAGTATAAATGAGCTGACCCGCCCGTTTCCCGCCCACCGCCATGACTTTCTGGAGTGTTCGCTGGTGCTGGAGGGAGAAGGCTGGGAGGTGGTGAATGGCATCCGCCATGAGATGTCGCCGGGGACGTTTACTTTTTTGCTTCCGTTCCAGGTGCATGAGCTGGGAGTTGCCTCCGGTAAGGCGCTCCGTCTATATAACTGCATGTTTGACCGGGAGTGGCTGACCTTCGGCATGAATGGGGGAGGACTTCTGGGCAAGCTGCTGTTCCGGGAGGAAGGCGGGGCTGCTTTCGTCCAGCTGTCAGCTGAGGAGACGGCTGAGATCGCCGGGCTGTTCGGCAATATGGAGCGGGAGATAGAGGAGAATGGCAGATGGTCCAGGGAGATGGTCCGTCTGAAGCTGTCGGAGCTCCTGATCCGCTTCGACCGGTTCCGCGGCCCCCGGGGAATTATCCGGACCGGGGAGCTGCCGGAGCGCGGGTCCGTCTGGCCGGCTATCCGGCATATTCAGTACCACTACCGGGAGGAGCTGACCCTGGCAGGTCTGGCCAAGGAGTTTGGCTTCAGCATTCCTTATCTGAGCGCCGAGATCAAACGGAAAACCGGCATGAACTTTCTGGCGCTGCTGCATTCCATCCGGATTCAGCATGCCTGCGGTCTGCTTTTGTCCACCTCCCTCACCGGGATGGACATTGCCGTGGAGGCGGGTTTTAATTCGTATAAAGCCTTCATGCGCAACTTCCGCGCCACCATGGGGATGACTCCGGGCGAGTACCGCCGGGAGAACCATGAATTCCGGGAGTAAGCCGGCAGTGTCCGCCAATAGCAGATGCTGTAACGGAACTGAGCGACCGTTAGACGCCGAAAAGCAGAGATTTGCTGGTTTAACGGAACTCAAAGACGCTTAGCGGGCCTAAACCGTTTTGATACGGCGGATTCCCCCCTCTAAGCGCTTCTCAGTTCCGTAAGAAATTCAAATCCGTGATTTTGGGCCTGTAACGGCTTCTGAGTTCCGTTAGAACCAACCCTCGAGAATCGCCACCCCACAACGGCGCGGGAGCGTTAATTTTTGGAGCCCGCCCCCGCCCACAAAAAAGAAGCGGCACCGCGCCGCTTCTTTTTTCAACTCCTGTTATTGAGCCGGTTCCCATTTGCACCGGATCGGAGAAACGATTGTGTTGTCCGCCTTCAATTCCTTGAAGGCCTTGTCCACTTCCTTGCGGTCCAGGCCCGTGGCTTTTTCCACTTCGCCTGCTGTAACCGGCTTGCCAGCGGCCTTCATGGCATCCAGCACTTGTTCCTTTGCACTCATCGTAAGCACCCCCTTTCATGAAATCTCTTGCCGGGTGAACCCCTTCGCCGACCACCCTTCGCCGACCACCCATCGCCAGCCAACCGCAGGCCGCTACCGCTTCTCGGAAGACGCCCATAGGCGCTTCGAGGACTTGCGCTCCTTCTTCACCGCGTACATTTTGAAATCCGCCTGCTTCAGAAGCGAATCCACATCCTTCCCGTCGGAAGGATACAGGCTGATGCCGATGCTTGCCTGAACATTAATTTCCCGGGCGCCCATCTGAATGCTTTTGCGCAGATGCTCCGAAATATTCTCCACCGCTGTCAGAGCCTCCTGCATGGTCCCGATGCCCGGCAGCAGCATGGCAAATTCGTCTCCGCCCAGCCGCGCGGCAGAGAGACCCGACCGGGTCAGCTCATTCATCCGCCTTCCCAGCTCCCGAAGCACAATGTCCCCGTCCTCATGGCCGTAAGTGTCATTGATGAATTTCAGATCGTCCATATCGATGTAAATGACGGCGAATACTCCACCGGCGGCCTCGGCGGCTTCGATGGCCTTTTCCACCCGTTCATAGAACAGCTTCCGGTTGGACAATCCCGTCAGACTATCGTTATAGGCCAAAAAGCTGATATAATCCTCCGCTTTTTTGCGTTCTGTAATGTCATGAATAATGGAATAGATAATGGACCGTTTGCCGAAGGGAACGGCCGAGGAGTGGATCTCCACATCCCGGATATCCCCGTCGGCCAATTTATGCTTCATATGCAGCACGGCGCTTTGCTCCTGCACAATGTGGCGGGCCATGGCCACTCCCTCCTGGAGGCTGGTGCCGTCCAGCGCGGTCAGCTTCATGGACTCGAACTCCTTGAAGGAATAACCGTAGAATGCCAGCGCAGCGTTATTCACCGACAAAATTTGCAGGGACTCCGGGTCCACTAGGCACATCACGGCGGAATGTTTGTCGAACATGGCCCGGAAACGCTCCTCACTCTCCCGAAGCTTCCGTTCGAATTCCTGATGGAAGCGGATTTCCTCCTGCAGCCGTCTCTTCACAGCGATATCCTGGCCGATCACCATAATGCCCAGCATATCCCCGGTGCTTCTATCCTTAATCCGGGAGAAGGAGAGGCGCAGCGGGATCATCCGTCCGGTGCTGCTCATGAGATTCACCTCCGCATACGCGGTGGTGTCGGAGGTATCCTGTCCGTGCACAATGGTATCGATGACATCCTTTTCCACACATAAATCCCGCAAGGGCAGGTCGCTCAGCTCCTCATGGCTATATCCCAGAAGCCCCACCGTCCGGCGGTTGATCCGCTGAATCCGCCCCTCCGTCGAAAGCAGGAAGAAGGAGTCCATCATCTCCGTCAATATCTCGTCATAAAGCACATGCTCCGACAAGGAGAACAGCCCGTAACGGTGGTTGGCTGCCGTTACGCCCAGGATCAGCGCCAGACTAAACAGCTGTCCTGCGGTGGACAAATCCGAATAACCCAAAACCGGCAGAATAAACTGGGAGACAAAATTGGCCACAAAGGTTAAGACGGCACTGGCCAGCACCAGATTCAGCTGCTTGCTCTGGCGGCGGTTCCGGCTTTGCAGCCGCATGTGGAGGACAATGCCCAGCGCTGCCACCTGGTAAACCAGATCATAGCCGCTGTCCAGCCATTGGAACACCAGCCCGGTCATTCCGGAGGCGCCTGGTTCGGTATCTATCATGAATACCCGCATGTACAAGAGGACAACCGGAACCACATAAAGCAGCACTTGGGGGAGCGGCTTCATAAACAAAGGATTCCGGGCAAAGCGCAGGGCGCTGTGGAGCACCAGTGCGCTGAACAAACACCAGCCGACGGAGGACAGCTTAACCCAGAACACGGAATACTCCATATAAACAAAGGCATAAGCGAACGACCAGATAGCCAGACTCAGACAGGTCAACGCAAACAAAATGCTGACAGCGTTCCGTTTATATTTGGCAACCGGATAAATGCCGGCTAAGAGATACACCACAAACGCGGCGAGGGAGAAGATGGTATAGGTGGTCATTAGGGAAATTTAAATCCTCCTCTAGGGCATGTTTTCAAACTCCGAGGGGAGTAGATTTTGGTGAAAACATGTCCTACGTGTTCCGTTACCCGGCCCCGTGGTTATCCTGATCCTGCCCGTCGGCCAGCAGCATCACGAATACCTGCACCACGCGGGCGTCGAACTGGGTGCCGGCCTGACGCTCCAGCTCCCGGACAGCGTCCTCCGACGACATCACTTTTTTCCGGTAAGGCCGGACACTGGTCATCGCGTCATAAGCGTCGGCTGCGGATACGATTTTGGACAGGAGTCCGATTTCGCTGCCCGTAAGGCCGCGGGGATAACCGGTTCCATCCATCCGTTCGTGGTGCTCATGCACAATTTTGCGGCTGTTGTCCAGAAAATGCAGACCCTCCAGAAGCTTGTCCCCAATGGCGGGATGCCGCTTCATCATTTCGAACTCCTCGGGTCCGAAGCTGCCCTGGTTGTTCAGGATATGCTCGGGTATGCCGATTTTGCCGATGTCGTGAAGAATGCTGCCAAACCGGAGATCGTGAAGCTCCTGTCGGCTCAGATTCATGGCCCTTCCGATAGCCAGCGAATAGTCCATGACCCGTTCACAATGGCCCCGGGTATAGGCGTCCTTGACTTCAATAGCGTTAACCAGAGCCCGGACCGTTTCAAAATAACTGCTTTGGTTTTCCCGGAGGCTGTTCTCCAGCTCATGCTGGATGCGGCCCCGTTCCTCCAGCAGCTCCCGGATTTCGCCGGCCATCTGCTCCACTTTTCTGCCCAGCAGGGCAAATTCGTCATTGGAGCGGATATCCAGGCTTACCTCATAATCGCCTCGGGAGATTTTCTGGATACCGGAGGCAATGGACTGGATAGGCCTAGTGATGGCACGGGACCGGTAGAAGCCGTAGCTGCCGGCGATACAGGCTGCCGCGAGCACCAATATGGTAGATATAAGAAGATTCCTTAACAGGGATTGCCGAAGGCTGTCCTCGTTGTAGATAATCTCGATCACGTTGATTTCATTGCTTCCTGCGGCATTCACCAGCCGGTAGGGAACATATTGGTGAATGGCCTTTTTTCCTCCGTATACAGCCGCTGTTTCCACTGTTTCCAAGGTATCCTTGGCCTGGGCAAAAGCAGGGAGATGCGTTTCCTCCACCCGGTAATTCAGCCCATTGCCGTCCTTCTTGTAGGAAACCCCCAGATAATCAAACAGGATGACCCGGTCGATAAACGGGTTTTCCTGGACGACAGCCGTTTCGAAGTTGTCGAAGGTGCTGGTTTTTAGCATGAGGAGGCGCGGGTCAATGAGGCTGCCCGTCTCAAAAATGTATTGGCCGTCCCCGGAGGGAAGATAGCAAAATTTGGTCAGATTGGACTCGTTCAAGGAGAGGCTGATCCGTGACCCGGCGAAGCCGCCCTCTTGCACCACACCGTCGAGATAGCGGGTAAAGTCGCTGTACGGCTTGAAGTTCAGCCCGATATCCCTGGGATTGGTGGAGGCAATAACCGTGTAGCTCCGGTCGATAATATACAGATCCATATCCGGCTTGTCCGCAATAAAGGGCTGCAAATCAAAGCCGATCCCGCCCGTGCTGGAATAATGGCTGCGTACCGCCTCCAGTATGGGCCGTGCCTCCTCTTCCATGGGTCGCTCCACCAACAGGTTCATCCGGTCGGCGTCCGCCACGGTATTCCTGATCCGCTCCTCAATCATCCTCCGGTTCTGCCTGAAGTTGTCCTCAAGCAGATGTTTCACAAAGAAAAACTGGAAGGCGCCCATCAGACCGGACATGAGGAGAACGACGCTGAACAGCAGAAGTCCGAGCTTAAGCTTGAAGGGATAAAGAGATGGACGGCTCAGGGAAAGCATGGATGGGGGGATCACCTGCCAGAAGGTAGTAGATGGGGAGCTATATGAAACAGATATATATGTATTGTATATAGAATTCGGGAAAAAGGATATATCATCTATAAAAAATCAACCTGTTTTCTAAATTCCGCCTCATTGTAAACACTTACAGGAAAAGGGATAATGACCGTATCAAAGCAAAAGGGGGATTTGTTTATGAATCAACGGTACAAATGGATCAATCTGGCTCTGGCGGGAGCCCTGACCCTAAGTCTGGCGGCCTGCGGAGGCAAAAGCTCCGGTGAAGGAGGCGCAAGCCCGGCAGCCACCAAGGCTCCGGCAGCCACCAAGGATACCTCCTCCGGGTCCAAGGGGGACAAAATCACCATCACCTTCCAGAACATTTATCCCGACCCCACCGATCCCAAAAACGGCCTGATCAAAAAGCTCGTAGCCGCTTATGAGGCGGAGCATGCCAACATCAAGATTGAGCTGGATTCCCTGAATACCGACCAGCAGAAGCTGAAGCTGAAAACCCAGGCGGCCTCCAACGAGGTGCCGGACATCACCATCGTAAACCCGTCGGCGCAGATGAAGCCGTATGTGGATGCCAAGCTCCTGGCCCCCCTGAATGATATGGTGGAGCAGAACGGCCTGAAGAGCACCTTCCAGGAAGGCATTCTCGATTATTATACCTTCGATAAGAATCTGTACGCCCTGCCGGACGGCAATAACATCGCAGTCGTCTTCTACAACAAAGAGCTGTTCGCCCAAGCGGGAGTCAAGGTGCCGTCCACCTTTGAGGAAATGGTCAGTGTGGTCAAGACCCTCAAGGAGAAGAAAATCACGCCCATGGCCATCGGCGAAAAGGATACCTGGACCGGCTCCTTCCTGTTCATGAACATGCTGCTTCGTACCAACAACGGACCGGGCTTCCTCTCTGACGTGCTTGCCGGCAAAAGAACCTTCGAGGACCCGGCGTTTGTGGAAGCCATCGACGCCTTCCAATCCCTGGTGCAGGCGGGGGCCTTCCAGGAGGGCGCCACCTCCTTTGATTACAATGCAGGGGAAAACCTGTTCAAAACTGGCAAAGCCGCCATGTACTTTATGGGCAGCTGGGCCACAGGCGGCATTGAAACCTCCTCCGTTAACGGCAAGGTAGGGGTGTTCAAATTCCCGACCATCAACGGCAAGGGAAACGCAAACGAATTTATGCTGGCTCCGGGCAGCGCCTTCGCCATCTCCGCCAACAGCAAACACCTGAAGGAAACCAAGGACTTCCTGAACTATTTCGTGCTGAACTTCCCTAAGGAGGCCTTTAAGGTGAAGGGTGCCGTAGGCCTGGCGCAGAAGGTGGAGGGAGATTTCAAAGCCAACGGTTATTCCGACATGGCCATCGAGGTGCTGAGCCTTTTCAAGGATGTGAAGGGCGGCGACCTGGCCTTTGACAACACCATGAACCCCGGCACGGCCCAAGGCCATCTGCAGAGCATCCAGAACCTCTTTGTCCAAAAGATGGATTCCAAGGTAACCGCCAAGGAGCATCAAACCGCGTATCAGTCCAACAACAAATAAGAGACAGCACAAAAAGGCGGTGGAGGGGGGAGCGGCCTCTTCCACCGCTATCTGTTCGAGGAGGGAAACCATATGAACGTACTGCGCGTCTCGAAGCTGACCATTGCGCTGTTTGTACTGCCTTGTCTGCTTCTATACAGCTGCCTGGTGTTTGTGCCCATCGGGGTGTCCATTTACAGCGGGCTCTTGGACTGGAACGGCATCGGCCAGGCGCATTTTGTGGGGCTGGACAATTTCCGGACCCTACTGTTTCACGATCCCGTCTTCTGGCCGGCGGTGAAACGGACCCTGAATTTCGCCCTGTTCTCCATGGCGGAAATTCCCGTGGCGCTGCTGTTGGCCATTTTGCTGAACCGTTTTGTGAAGAAACCGAATTTTCTCGTGTCCAGCTATTTTATGCCGGTTATTCTGTCGGTGGTCATTATCGGCCAATTGTGGAAAACCATCTATAACCCTGCCTCCATGGGCGGCATGCTCAACCAGCTGTTGGAGCTGGTGGGGCTGTCGGGGCTGACCCGGAGCTGGCTGACCGACCCGTCGGTGGCCATGATCGCCCTTTATTTTGTAGCCCTGTGGCAATATCTCGGCTACCACACCTTGATCCAGTTCACCGGCATCCAGAACATCCCTGCCGATATTTACGAGGCTGCGCGGATTGACGGCGCAGAGGGCTGGAAGGCGGACTGGCATATCACCCTGCCCATGAATATTCCGATTTTCAAAATATCCATTGTCCTGGCCTTTATCGGCTCCCTGCAGGCCTTCGACATGATTATGGTTATGACGGGAGGAGGCCCGGCCCACGCTACGGACGTGATCTCCACCCATATGTACAACATGTCCTTCCTGTCCATGAAATACGGCTACGGCAGCTCCATTGCCACCTTCCTGGTGGTGCTGTGTCTGGGGGCCACCGTGATTATCAACATGCTGTTCAACCGCCTCGAGCGGAGATATTCCTGAAGAAAGGAGGCAACGCCCATGAATTCTGCTGCAACCGCCACCGTGAAGCCTGTTGCTTCCCGCGCCGGGAAACGCCTGTCGCCGGTGAAGCTGCTTGTGTATCTGTTATTCGGCATCCTGTTGGTCACCCAGCTGTATCCGCTGCTTTGGCTCTTGCTGTATTCGATGAAAACCAACGAGGAAATCCTGTCGGGCAGCTTCTTCGCCCTGCCCCATGTGCCCCAGTGGGAAAACTTCCGCAATGCCATCGAAGCCGGAAGCTACTTCCGGTATCTGTTCAACAGTGTCAAGGTCACCTTCATTACCATGGGAAGCGTGCTTCTGTTAAGCTCCATGGTAGCCTTCGCCATCAGCCGGTTCCGTTGGCGCTACGGTCAGGCGGTTATGGTTGTGTTCCTGATCGGCATGATGATTCCCATGCAGGCGACGCTGCTGCCTTTAATGAAGATGTTCAAGCAGATTTCGGTTCTGAATACCCACTGGGCGCTGATTCTGCCGTACATTGCCTTTCAGACGCCCATTGCCGTGTTTATTCTGAGCGGCTTCATGAAGAGCATCCCCCACGAAATCGAGGAATCGGCGGTGGTGGACGGAGCAAACATCTTCCGGATTTTCTTCCACATCACCGTGCCGGTTTCAGTGCCGCCGATGATGACCGTGTCCATTCTCACCTTCATTAATGTCTGGAATGAATATATTTTGGCCGCCACCTTTATCTCCAAGCAGGCCTTGAAGACACTGCCCTTCGGGGTGAACAGCTTCGTCAGCCAATATTCCGTCAACTACGGGGCTATTGGCGCTTTTCTGGTGCTGGGGGCGCTGCCGGTGGTGCTCATTTATTTTTTGCTGGCGGATAAAATTACCAAGGGTATGGTTGCCGGGGCGGTCAAAGGGTAAGGCGGCCAGGCTGCTTCAGCGTAAGGTTTCCGGGTTCGGCCGGACTCCCGCAGCGCGAGGGTTCCATGCTACAATAGAGCTACAAAGCAGTGTTTCCCGGAGGACCTCCCATGCGGAAGTTGAACACGCTGTATATGCGGCTGTTTCTGTTGATTCTCTCCTGTATGCTGGTGCTGATTCTGGTGTTCAGCATGGCCTATTACCATAAGCTGACGGGCATCATCCACAGCCAGACCCGGGAGATGGCGGAGAAGAATATCTCCCAGACTGTAGATCTGTTCGATCTCCTGCTGAAGGGGTATGACAGCATCACCAAGTCCCTTAACAGCAATTACGAGATGCTGCGCCTGATGAAGGAGCGGGACAGTGATCCCGCCGTCAAGGTGATTAATGACCGGACCATCACCAATAACATCGGCGCCATCTATTACTCCCGGGACGATATCGCGGCCATCTACATCATTACCAACGGCGGGGTCATGTACAATTATGAGCGGAAATTCGCCGGTGTTGTGGACGCCAATTACGCCCACAAGGAGTGGTACCGGAAGCTGAAGGCCTCCGCCGGGGAGATGGTTTGGCTGGGCTTGTACCACGGCTCTGTCATGAATGAGCTGCAGCAGGAGGAGCCCGTGTTTGTGTTCGGCCGCCAGCTGTACGATCTGACGGACCACCGCTCTGTGGGCATCGTGATGTTCGAGACGTATCCCCAGTCCATTATGTCCGCCCTGTCCAACGCCTCTATCAGCTCCAACAGTAAGGTGTATATTACCGACAAGGACAAACGGATCATTGCCTCCACCAAAATGGACGCCTCCTGGGCCTTGTCCTCCGATGAGCTGGCCACAGGTCCGGTGCTGGATCCGGAGACCATCTCCGGCAGCGACAATCTGGTGGTATCGGCGCGTCCGCGGATGGCGGACTGGAGCGTGATCAGCATGACGCCGCGTTCGGATATCAGCGCCCGGATCGACCAGACCCGGCAATATCTCATTGCCGTGATTGCAGCACTGGTGGTGCTGTCCACGGCCATTGCCACCGTCATCTCCCGCACCCTGTCCTCGCCCCTGCGCCTTCTCGTCCGGGAGATGCGCCGGGTGGAGACGGGGGATTTCCATGGTTCGGTGAATGTCCGCTCCTTTGATGAAATCAACTATCTGGTTACCTCCTTCAACCGGATGGTTAACCGGATGGAGGAGCTGATTGAGCGGATTACCCTGGCCTCCGTCAGTGAAAAAAACGCCGAGCTGGCCGCCCTGCAGTCCCAGGTCAATCCGCATTTTCTGTACAATACGCTGGATATGATCTACTGGATGCTGGATGAGCAGGGCAGTGAAAAGCTGGGCCGGGTGATTCTTTCCCTCTCCCAGATGTTCCGCTACAGCAGCGATTGGGAGCAAGCCTCCAAAACCACTCTGAGCCATGAATTGGAGCAGATGAAGCACTACATGACCATTATTGAAAGCAGGCTGGCGGGGCGGGTAAGCACAGAAATTGAGATCGGGGAGGAATGGCTCGACACCCTTATTCCCAAGATGACCCTCCAGCCGATCTTCGAAAATGCGGTAAAGTCCGGACTGGAGCCCAAAGCCGGACCCGGAGTCATCCGGGTTTATACCCGGACGACGGAACGGGAGCTGCAGATTGTGGTGGAGGATAACGGGGTCGGAATGGATGAGGAGGCCCTGACCCGGCTGCGGGCCGCCTTGCGTGCGGGAGGTGCGGCGGGAGGCAGTGGAGCGCCGCGGGATTCCCGTCCGGCTAAGGAGCTGGACGGCGGGGTGGCCGTTCTTCCAGCCGCAGCCCGCCGCAAGGGCATCGGTCTGCCCAATGTCCACAGGCGGCTGGTTTTGCAGCACGGGGAGGAGTACGGGCTGCGCATAAACAGCGTTCAAGGACAGGGCACCACTGTGACAATTGCTTTGCCTATTCCAGCCGTAAGGAGGGACGCTCATGGAACTGCTCATCGTGGATGACGAAGCGGTGATCCGCGACGGCATCAAACGCACACTGGCCCATCATTTCCCCGAATACCGGATTCATCTGGCTGCAGGGCCCGGGGAAGCGGCGGTTATGCTCCGCGAGTTTCCCATTCAAGCGGTGCTGACGGACATTCTGATGCCGGGAATGACAGGACTGGAGCTGATGGCCCTCTCCCGAAAAACCCACCCCCATGTGAAGTGGGTGGTGATTTCCGCTTATTCCGAATTCAGCTACGCCCAGGAGGCGGTCCGGCTGGGAGCCAAGGATTATCTCCTGAAGCCCATCGGCAAGGATGCCCTGGTGCGGATGGTGGAGCAGCTGGGGGAGGAGGTGGCCCGGGAGCTGGAGCAGACCCAGGAGGCGTTTTTGCTGAAGCAAAACCAGCGGTTTCTGAGGGAGGGGGTATTTCAGCGGTGGGCCTCGGGCTTTGATATCGGGGGGCTGGACATCCGGCCCTTCGTGGAATCGTATCCGTCCTTCCATCTGATTATGGTGCGGATGGACAGCGGCCAGAGTGTGCGGCTGGAGCACTTCATCGTGGAAAATGTGCTGGGCGAGCTCATCGACCGGTTGGGCAGCGGCTTCGTGACCATTCATGACAGCATGAGCCTTCTGGCTATTGTGCAGCTTCAGGAAGCAGGCGGTTTGGAGGAGCTTCTGGAGGAGCTGCGGCGGCATCTGGCCAAGTACCTGCGGATCCCCTTCCAGATTCTTCATACTGCGGAGCTGAAGGACTTCAATGCGGTGCCCGGCGAGGTGCAGCGGATGCGCCAGGCCTCCGCCACCAAGTCGTATACCGCAGTAGAGGGCGGCAGCGACCGGGCGGTGGAGGTGGGCCTCCAGTATATTCAGGCGAGGTTTCATGAGGATTTGTCCCTGGAGAAGGTGGCATCCGTGGTCTACCTGAATCCGGTGTATTTCAGCCAGCTGTTCAAGCAAAAAACCGGCAGCGGCTTCAAGGAATATATCATCACGCTGCGGCTGGAGCAGGCTAAACGGATGCTGCTGGACCGGAAGCTCAAGCTGGCGGAGATTTCCGAGCGGGTGGGCTACCAGGACATGCGGCATTTCACCCAGCAGTTCCGCAAGAAGTTCGGCCAAACCCCCTCCCAGTACCGGGAGGCCTGCGCCCAGGGGGCGGAGAAATAAGGGATGGAAACATGCTGAGCTTACGGTTGGCGGATCATGGGGAATATATGAGTGAGCAGTACATTGAAAAAATCGTCATCTGATATCTGACAATTATGCCGGCTCCTCCAGATTCCACAGCTCCCGGAAGTAGGGGCTGGACGCCATCAGGAAGTCGAAGCTTCCGATCCCGGCAATTTCTCCGTTGCGGACGAGGATAATCGTATCCACATGCCGGATGGAGCGCAGACGGTGGGCGACGATGACCAGGGTTTTGCCGGCAAATGTGCCCAGCATGGTGTCCATCAGGCTTTTTTCTGTTTTGTTGTCCAAGGAGGAGACCGGTTCGTCCAGAATCACCAGATTCCGCTGCTGTGCCATCACTCTGGCGAAGGCCAGCCGCTGCCTTTCACCGCCGGATAATTTCATGCCTCGTTCGCCAATTTTGGTCTCCAGCCCTTCAGGCAAATTCAGCACCTTCTTCTTCAACTGCACCTGCTCCAAAATGTGGTATATCTCCTCATCCGGCCGCTCTTCATCGAACAGGATATTTTCCCGGATGCTGGTATCAAACACTGGAGCCTCCTGGGAGATATACGACAGATGGCGGTACAGGCTGTCCAGCTTCAAACGGTTTATATCGGTTCCATCCACCAGAATGTGTCCGGAGGATTTCTTCAGGAGTCCCAGCATCAGCTTGATGATGGTGGATTTGCCGCTGCCGCTGGCCCCGATAATCGTAGTGGAGCAGCCGGGTTGAATGGAGAAGGTCACATGGTTCAGAACCCCGCGGCCCTCATAACTGAAGGAGACATTCTTGAACTCCACCTTTCCCCGCAAAACCTCCACTTCTTTTCCCACATACAAATTGATGTCCTCCGGCCCGTTCAGGGTTTCCTCAAACCGCCGGTAAGCCACCAGGTCCAGCTTGTATTCCACATACAGCACGTTGAAGATGGCAATGGGTGAATAAATCTGATCCACAAACATGATCATGGCCGCAAGAGTGCCGATGGAGGAATAGCCGGCCAGCAGGCTGCGGGCGCCGTACACCAGAACGGCCAGCTTGATCATAATGACCAGCAGGGCAAACAGGGCAAAAAAGGCCTCGTGGATCATTCGGATCCGGACGCTGTTCCGGACGATTTCCCCCGCTGTCGCCTGGAGCAGCTCCAGCTCCTTCTTGTATCTCCTGTTCAGCCGGAACACCGCCAGCTCCATAAATCCCCTGACGGACAAGGCGGACATTTTCTCCTGGTTGGCCAGAAGCCTGGACTTGATCCGGTACAGCCTGCGCAGCAGCAATTGGCTTAGCAGGAAAACAACCAGATAGCCGATGCCGATGACCAGCATAAGACGGGGATTATAGAGACTGATGAAAAACAGGCTGAACAGCAAACCGGGCAGCAGCTCATGAAGAACGCGCAGATAGAAGGCATGAAGGATGTTTTTCCCCGCCTGGGCGCCATTGTCGATGAGCTTGATTAAATCTCCGGTGCCGGTGTTTTGGTAAGCGGTATAGTCCATTCCGGATACCTTGCCAAGAGCCATCACCTTCAGCTGTTCGGCAATGCCTGTGGAAAGAACAGTATGGGGGTATTCCAGCAGATAATGGAGCAGTGCTGCCCCGATCAGCATGGCGCCATACAGAACCAGCAGGGGGAGTCCATCCCGAAGTCCGGTAGCTTGGGCGATATGGTCCAGCAGCTTTTGGAACACGCGGATTCCCGCCGTGCCCAAAAACTGGGCGGCTACCCCCATGAGGATATACAGGAGAATGGTCCATTTGTACATGAGCATTGCTTTTTTTAACATACAGTGTAAGCCTCCCGGAGAAAAAATAAAAAGCCCGAAGACAACAGGTGTCTTCAGGCTCTAAGAGCGGACCTGTTTCCAACACCGTTCAAGATGGTTCGTTTTCGTGTAGCCCAAAAAGAGCAGAGCTCTCCCTTGGCAGCCGGCACGCGTTTTGCCCGGCCCGAAAACTACCTACCTCGAACAGTTCGGATCAACATCCGCTCACCTCTTTTTCTCATGGATGTGTTTATTATAAAGGGGAGGAAGTCTGTTTGTATAGGGGAGTGTATATGTGGAGCAGGGCTGTTGCATTAGAATCGCCTATGGCCTTGCGGACATCGATTTTTTAACGAATCTCAGCGACGCTATTTCGCTCCTATGGCCCCTCTTCCGATTGTAACGAATCTGAGGCTTCCTATTCCGGTTGAAAGACACTGAAAGGAGCCTGAACGGAAGTAATAGCGTGGCTCAGATTCGTTACGTTGGCAAACAGCTGCTTTTT
This sequence comes from Bacillota bacterium, assembly GCA_023388055.1. Lineage (GTDB taxonomy): Bacteria > Bacillota > Bacilli > Paenibacillales > NBRC-103111 > Paenibacillus_AR. The sequence continues at coordinate 381,163 of JAEWGW010000027.1, forward strand.
CGCCAAATAAGCGCTGTGAGATTCGTTAGAACCGGCTTTGCTGGTTTCGGGGCTTCCATCGCACCTCCAGCCTGCGGCAGGGATCCTGGTAGTTCAGAATAGCGGAAGCACCTTTCCGCTATCTGCCTTATCCGGTTGCCGCTGCTTCAATAGCGGAAGGCTATTTCCGCTAACCTCTTGCATTTAATACGAAATCGTAGTAATCTGAAATAAGATGATGATTATGTAAGAGGAGCTCCGGGAATATGGATGAGTTGTTCGAGTTACTCGTGAAGCACGGTCTGAAGCCATTGACGCTGGTCCCGGAGTGGGAGGGGCTGGAGCAGAGGCTGAACCGTTCCGAGCTGGCGGCGGTGGTGATGCTGCATCATCATGGGGAGATGACCACCTCGGAGCTGGCCGCTTCCTTGGGGGTGCCGTTAAGCACCATGACCAGTCTCTCCAAACGGCTTGTCGCCAAAAAGCTCTTCCAGCGGCTTCAGTCGGAGCAGGACCAGCGGATTATTCTTCTCCGCCTGACGGAGGAGGGCACGGAGCTGGCCCAAGCCGCCAGGGCGCTGTTGAACCAGTCGCTGTCCCGCATCGGGGAGGCGCTGACCCAAGAGGAGCTGCAGCAGCTTATCCGGCTGGTGCTGAAGGCAGCGAAGGCGCTGCAGACCGGAGACGGGAACGGACAGACGGTACAGAAGCCGGTATTCCGGCAGATTGAGATTGGGGAATGAAGCAAGGCTGTTGTGGAATCAGAGAACGTTACGAAATCAGATGACGCCGTAAGGCGTTTATCTTTGGCCTAATATTACGAAATCGTATTAATGGGAGGCACTAAGATGCGGATTATTATTTATACCGGCAAAGGCGGCGTTGGCAAAACCAGTACGGCGGGAGCTACGGCGGTGCGGCTGGCAGCGGAGGGGCTGCGGACATTGGTGGTGAGCACGGATGCGGCCCACAGCTTATCGGATTCCTTCGACCTGCCCTTGGGCAGTGAGCCTGTTTTGGTCAGTGACCGGCTGTGGGGACAGGAAATCGACAGCCTCCGGGAAACGGAGAAGCATTGGGGCGCCGTGCAGGGCTGGCTCTCCAGGCTGATGACCTGGGCGGATCTGGACGATATTTCCTCGGAGGAAATGCTGGTTTTTCCCGGTCTGGAGGAGCTGTTCAGTCTGCTGGAGATTCTCCGCGCCGCATCGTCGGGGGCGTATGACGCCATTGTGGTGGATTGTGCGCCTACGGGTGAAACCCTGCGGCTTCTAAGCTACCCCGATCTGCTGGACTGGTGGCTGGAAAAGATCTTTCCCCATGAGCGCCGGTTGTTAAAGGTGGTGCGTCCTGTCGCCAGGCTGGTGGCAGGGGGCTTGGAGCTGCCCGATGACCGGGTGCTGGACAGTGTGGGCCAGCTGGCGGATAAGCTGAAGGAGCTGCAAAAGCTGCTGACGGACCCTGAGGTTACCTCCGTACGTCTGGTGGTGAATCCGGAGAAGATGGTCATCGCCGAAGCCAGACGGGCGTTTACCTATTTGAATCTGTACGGCTTTCATACGGATGCCGTGATCGTCAACCGGGTGCTGCCCGAGGAGGCGGGGACAGGGTATTGGGCAGGCTGGCTGGACATCCACCGCAAGTACGAGGAGGAAATCGCCAGCTCCTTCCAGCCGCTGCCCATTCTGCGCATTCCGATGATGGCGGAGGAGGTTTGCGGCCTGACCATGCTGAAGCGGCTGGGAGACGCCGGTTTTCACAGCTGCGCTGCCGGCGGTGTGCTGCACCGTGGTCTGACCCAGGTGATCCGCCGGGAGGGGGGAGGCTATGTGCTGGAGCTGACCCTTCCTTTTGTGGAAAAGGAGGAGCTTAAGCTAAGCCAGCGGGGAGAGGAGCTGACCGTGCAGGCCGGGCCCTACAAACGGAAGGTGCTGCTGCCCCGTGCGCTGTTGGGAAGGCCAATTGTGTCGGCCCGTTTTGCCGGGAAGGCGCTGGTGATACAGTTTGGCAATTTGAATCCGGAGGGTGAATGATCATGGGCATGGACAAACAAGCAGTGGAAAAGGTATGGGATAACCTGGCGTCGCTGAAGGACAGTCTGGCCGATTTAGCGGGTACGGCAGAAGCGCGGAGGCATTTTGCCGCGTCCCGCCGGGAGGCTCTGCTGGGTTTCTCGGCACTTCTCGGGCGGGCTGCGGAATGCTGTGAGCCTGCCGGAACGGGGCAGAAGCAGACCGCTGCTGCTCCAGTCAGCCGGTCCATTGAAATCGGGGAATAAGCATAAGCACGAAGGTAAACCGCAGCTGTAAGGGCTGCGGTTTTTTTGTTGCGTCGAGGGAAAGCTTTATAAAGGAGGAATGGATTTTTTATACAATGTCTTTTGCAAACGTGTGCGTTTTCTCCGAAGAAGGTGTATGATCGATATAACCTGCCTCCAAAACTGCTGGCAGCGGATGCTTTTACTTAACCGGAGTGATCAAATATATATAATTTTTAGTTCTTATGACAAGTATTTTTAAAGTTTTTTCTGCGCTATTATTCTAAAATGGATAGAGTGTGTTTAAAGATCACCCGGTACAAGATTGAACGATGGGGGAATAGCGATGACGGCAACAAACGATTTTTTGCAAAAGCTTCTGGAGGAAAACAGACCGGCCTTTGCCTATACGGCGGATACGGACTGGAAAATTTGGCGCAGCGGGTTGAAGGAACGGCTGGCCAGGAGGCTGGGGCTTCACCCGGTACAGGCATACAGCCGGACAACCCCGGATGAGCCCGTGTATGCGGGGGCTTCCTTCGCCCCGGAAGAGCCGCCTGTTGTGCTGGAGCGGGTGCAGTGCCAGGGTTATGTGCGGGAACGGGTGGAATGGACCACCATGGACGGCATGCGTATGCCTGTCTACGTTTTGATTCCGGACGGGATCAAGGAGCCCCGGCCGGGCGTTGTGGCCATTCACGGCCATGGCTACGGCAGCAGGGAAATTGTCGGATTGGAGCCGGACGGCGCCGAACGTGGGGCTGAGCCGGGTTTGCATAAGGATTTTGCCGTGGAGCTGGTGAAGCAGGGTTTCGTGGTGGCTGCACCGGAGCTGTTGGCCTTCGGCGACAGACGGCTGCCGGAGGATATTGCTGCAGGCCCTAAACAAAGCTCCTGCGCCCGTATTTCAGCTCAGCTGATGCTGCTGGGACGCAATATCGGGGGCGTCCGGGTGGCAGAGACCATGCAGACTGCAGGCTATCTGCTGTCCCGTTCGGATGTGAAGCCTGGGACTATCGGCTGTATGGGGATTTCCGGCGGCGGCCTGGTGGCGGCCTATACGGCTGCGCTGGATGAGCGCATTGGGGCAACTGTGGTCAGCGGCTATGCCAACACCTTCCAGGGCAGCATCCTGTCCCGGATGCATTGCCTGGACAATTATATCCCCGGCATTCTCCAGGATGCGGAAATGCCGGAGCTGATCGGACTGATCGCTCCCCGCAGCCTGCTGGTGGAATCCGGCGATACGGACCGGGTGTTCCCCCGGGAGGGAGCTGTGAAGGCCATGGAGAAGCTGGCTATGATTTATGACGCGGCCGGCGCGGAAGAGGAGCTTGCCGTGGATTATTTCGCAGGCGGGCATGAAATCAGTGGAGCGAAGGCATATGAGTGGCTCCGCCGGCTGGAATAGAAGCGGGCTGGGTTAACTGGGGTGCTGTGTGGGACGGGCGAACTCTAACGGAAGTGAGAGCCTCTATTGGGGCGGAAAGCCCGGCTTCTGGATTCTAACGGAAGTGAGCGCCCTTATTAAGCTTGATTTAGGTCCCGTCCCATGGATTTGTCACCAATAGCGTCTTCTGCCGCCGTTAGAAATGAGAAAGGGCGTTTGGAAGGCGAATAACGGCGCTAGCCGCCGTTAGAGAGAAGAGCGCAGATCTACCATGATGCTCCGAGTGAAGCATAAGCAGCAGATACCTACCATGCCGGTTTTCCCTGACGGCAAAGCGATAAGGAGGAAACGACATGATCGTGGCAAAAGACGGAAGCGGCGATTTTATATCTATTCAGGCAGCGCTGGACGCCATCCCGGAGAATGCGGAGGGCTGGACGGTTATTGAGATCAGGAACGGCGAATATAAGGAAAAGCTGCAGGTACTGAAGCCCCGTGTGAAGCTGGTGGGCGAAAGTGTGGAGGGTACGGTCCTTACCTTTGATGATTACGCTAAAAAAACCTTCCCGGACGGCAGAGAGTACGGCACCTTTAATTCCCAATCCTTCCTGATCGGCGCCGATGACTTCGAAGCCGAGAGCCTGACCATCGCCAATACCGCAGGCAGCGGGGACAAGGTAGGCCAGGCGGTGGCGGTTTACGCCGACGGGGACCGGCTGGTGTTCCGGAATTGCCGGTTTACGGCCAGTCAGGACACCCTGTTTACAGCGCCTCTGCCGCCCAAGCCGGTGGAGCGGGCTACCTTTGGCGGGCCCCGGGACGAAACACCGCGGCGCAACCTGCGCCAGCTGTATGACCGCTGCTACATTGCGGGAGATGTGGACTTTATTTTTGGCTGCGCCACAGCGGTATTCACGGATTGCGAGATTTTCTCGAAGAAACGCTTGGTTCCCGAAGGCGGAGAAAAAACCATCCACGGGTACGTAACCGCCGCCTCCACAGATGAGGACATTTCTTATGGTTATGTGTTCTCCAACTGCCGTCTGACCGGTGATGCACCGGAGCATACCGTATATCTGGGCCGTCCGTGGCGGGATTACGGCCATACGGTTTTCCTGAATTGCTGGATGGGTGCCCATATCAAGCCGGAGGGCTGGCATCATTGGAAGCCGGAACGGGAGAATACCGCCCGTTATGAAGAATTCGGCAGCACGGGCCCGGGAGCAGGCAAACGGGAAGCCCGGGTGCCGTGGGCGAGGATTTTGACAGAGGAAGAAGCGGGTAAATATGAATTGAACCGGGTTCTGTCCGGTCAGGATGGATGGAGCCCCTTGAAGGAGGAGCAGGCGTAATGAGTGAGTTGACTGTATTTCTTGCGGGAGATTCCACCGTGGCGGATTATCCTCCCGAAAAGCTGCCCATGCTGGGCTGGGGAGCCAAGCTGGGCAGGTTTCTGGACGGCACCGTCAAGGTCGCCAACCATGCAATGAACGGCCGCAGCTCCAAAAGCTTCATTGATGAAGGGCGGCTGGAATCAATCCGTGAAGCCATCGGACAAGGGGATGTGTTCCTGATTCAGTTTGGCCATAATGACAGCAAGGAGAATGTGGAACGCCGGACCGAGCCATGGAGCAGCTACCAGGAGCATCTGGCTCAATATATTGCCGTTGCCCGGGAAAAGGGAGCAGTGCCTGTGCTGATCTCCTCCGTTTGCCGCCGCCGTTTCGATGACAGCGGCCGTCTGGTGGATACCCACGGGGAATACCCCAAGGCCATGGAGGACCTGGCCGAACGGGAGAAGGTAGCTTTTATTGATCTCACCGCCAAAAGTGCGGTTCTGCTCCGCCAATTGGGCAGCGAGGATTCCGAGCAGCTGTTCACCTGGCTGAAGCCGGGAGAAACCCCCAACTATCCGGAGGGCAGCCAGGACAATACCCACCTGAACGAATACGGTGCGGAAACCGTAGCCCGGCTGGTGGCCGAGGAGCTGGCCGTACTGGACACGCCGTTGAAGGATAAGATCAAGCTGGACTAATGGCATCCGAATAACAAATCAGATCCGTCGGGAGGCTAAATGCTACCCGGCGGTTTTTTTGACCAAGAGTAATTGGACATTCATATTGTTATACCATTCCGAATATTCTCTTATATTCACTGGGTTTTTCATGGCCTATAATCAAATTATGCTCTTACTTCCCGATAAAAGAGGTGCTTTTGATGAAACCCAAATTCCGCTATACGCCCCCTGCCAACGGGTATCCGGAATGGAATAATAACCCGGATATCTTCCAAGTCAACCGGATGGCAGCAGCCACCGCGTTCATTCCCTATTCCACTGCCGAAGAAGCGGCAGCCGGTCAAGAGGAGGCGTCTCCCTGGAAAATGTCCCTGAACGGCACATGGCAGTTCCATTATGCCGACAATCCGGAGGTGCGTCCCGCTGACTTTTACCGGGCGGATTACGATACCACCGGGTGGGATACCATTCCCGTTCCGGCCCACTGGCAATTTCACGGCTACGACTATCCCCAATATACCAATGTCACCTATCCCTGGAAGGGAAAAGAGGACCTGGAGCCGCCTTTTGCCCCGGTGCGTTATAATCCGGTGGGTTCGTATGTGCGTACCTTCACGGTGCCCGACAATTGGCGGGAGCGTCCCGTGTACATCAGCTTCCAAGGGGTAGAGTCCGCCTTTTATGTATGGGTAAACGGGGATCTGGTAGGCTACAGCGAGGATACCTTCACCCCTGCCGAATTTGATCTGACCCCTTACCTCATTGACGGGGAAAACAAGCTGGCCGTCGAGGTCTACCGCTGGTGCGACGCCAGCTGGCTGGAGGATCAGGACTTCTGGCGGCTGTCGGGCATCTTCCGTGAGGTGTATCTGTGCTGCACCCCCATGCTTCATATCCGTGATATTGCCGCCGTTACGGAGCTGGACGGCAGCTTTGCCAGCGCACAGCTGAAGTTCAGCACCACGGTTACCCGCTACCTTCCGTCCGCCGGGGAAAAGGTTACCGTCGAAGCGATCCTGCTGGATGCCTCCGGCCGTGCCGTAACCGGTGAGTCAATTCTCTTGCATGGCAGCTTCACCGGGGAGGGTGATTCGCTCAATCTAACCGCTTCCGCAGCCGTGGGCAATCCTCTCCTATGGAGCGCCGAGGCACCGCATCTGTACACGCTGGTCGTATGCCTGAAGGATGGCCAGGGACAGCTGCTGGAGGCCCAAAGCTGCAAAATCGGATTCCGCCGTTTCGAAATTGAAGGCGGTCTCATGAAAATCAACGGGCAGCGGATCATGTTCCGGGGCGTAAACCGTCATGAATTCGGCTGCGATACCGGACGGGCCGTGCGGGACGAGGATATGCTTCACGACATTCTCCTGATGAAGCAAAACAACATCAATGCCGTGCGTACCTCCCATTACCCCAATCACAGTAAATGGTACAAACTGTGTGACGAATACGGATTGTATGTCATCGACGAAACCAATCTGGAGACCCACGGCAGCTGGCGTTACGGCCAGCAGGAGGAGGAAGGGACGATTCCGGGCAGTAAGCCGGAATGGACGGCCAATGTGCTGGACCGCTGCAACTCCATGCTCCAGCGGGACAAGAACCATCCTTCCGTTATCATCTGGTCCTTGGGCAATGAATCCTTCGGCGGGGATAACTTCCAAAAGATGCATGACTATCTGCGGGAGCAGGATCCGACACGTGTGGTCCATTATGAGGGGATCTTCCATTTCCGTGCCACAGATGCCGCTTCGGATATTGAAAGCCATATGTACAGCAAGGTGGAGACGCTGGAGGCGTATGCCCTAAGCCAGCCTGCCAAACCCTTTATCCTGTGCGAATACAGCCATGCCATGGGCAATTCCTGCGGCGACCTGTACAAATATTGGGAGATGTTCGACAAGTACCCGGTGCTTCAAGGAGGATTTATCTGGGATTGGCGGGATCAGGCGATTCGGACGGAGAATGCGGACGGGGAAACCTACCTGGCGTACGGCGGTGACTTCGGCGATTTCCCCAACGATGGCACCTTCAGCGGTAACGGCCTGATTTTTGCGGACGGAGCGGTGACGCCCAAGCTGGCGGAGGTAAAGGGGTGTTACCAAAGCGTACGCTTCCGCGCCGCGGATTTGAGCAAGGGTACAGTGGAGCTGGAAAACCTCTTCCTTTTCACCGATCTGGAGGAGTTTGATCTTCACTGGCAATTGGATGTGAACGGACGGTCCCGGCAGGAGGGAATTCTGACTGCTGCCATAGCACCGCTGGCCTCTGGTACGATGCAGATTCCTTATACCCTGCCGGAAGCACTTCCTAATGGGGAGGAAGCGGTGCTGACCCTGACCTTGCTTCTGCGCAAAGAAGAGGTTTGGGCTCCGGCGGGCCATGAAATCGCCTTTGGCCAGTTTATCCTTCCGGTGCCGGTAGCGGAAGCGGCGGCTGCGGGGATTATCTCCGGCGGCAGCCTTCGGGTAACGGAAACGGAGCAGGCCTTGACAGTAGAGGGCGATCACTTCACGGTCATCTTCTCTCCCAAAACCGGCCAACTCACCTCCTACCAGACGAATGGCTTGGAGCTTCTGACTACTGGTCCGGCCCCTCACTTCTGGCGGGCAGTGACAGACAATGACCGGGGCAACAAACATCCCGTCCGCTGCGCAACCTGGCGGGAGGCAGGGCTGAACCGGAAGCTGCTCACTTTTAAAACGGAAACGACAGCTGAGAGGGTAACGGTGGAGGTGGAATACCGGATTGCCACTGCACCCCGGTCCCATTGCGCAGTGCGTTATACCCTTGATTCGGCGGGCGTCCTTGCCGTCGAGCAGGAGCTCACCCCCGGTGCCAATCTGCCTGAGATTCCTGTGGTTGGCCTTTTGCTTACCATGGAGCCGTCCTTCCGCCACTTGTCCTGGTATGGGATGGGCCCCCACGAAAATTACTGCGACCGTGTGGCTGGCGCCAGATTGGGTGTGCACGAAGGAACGGTGGAGGAGCAGCTCACCCCGTATCTGCGTCCCCAGGAGAGCGGCAATAAAACCGGTGTCCGCTGGGCAGAAATCCGCAACGATAGCGGCCAGGGGCTGCGTATTGAAGGGGCGCCTGCCGTAGAGCTCTCCGTGCTGCCCTATACACCGGAGGAGCTGGAGTTGGCCGACCATGCCTACAAACTCCCGCGGCAAACCCGTACGGTGGTCCGGGTCAACGCCCGGCAAATGGGTGTCGGCGGCGACGACAGCTGGGGCGCTCATGTCCATCCGGAATTCACCCTGCCGGCTGACCGGACGTACACCAACCGCTTTGTGCTGAAGCCGATTTTCTAGGCGGTTGTCCGACGAAAGAAACATGCGAATAATATTCATGTGAAATGACTGGTAGGGTAAGGAATGAAACTTCATGAATATTTATTCCTAAAGTCACTCCGTGGGACTTTCTGCAGAACCTGCACATCACATTCCGCAATCGGGCATTCGCGTGTAAAATAGAAGGAGAACTTTTGCACACAGCCGTCTTTACCGAAAGGGGAGAAGCACAACAGATGGAGCACACGCTATATCAAGTTGCTATTATCGGCTTCGGCGGGATGGGCAGCTACCACACCCAGCTGATCCAGCCCGTGGCCCAGCTTCAGGTCCGCGGAGCCTACGACATTTTGCCATACCGGATGGAATTGGCCTCAACCCAGGGCCTTCGGGCGTACAGCAGTCTCGAGGAGGTGCTGGAGGATGCGGAGGTGGATGTGGTGCTGATTGCCACACCCAACGATTCCCATAAGGAGATTGCCATCCGGGCGCTCCAGGCGGGCAAACATGTGATTTGCGAAAAACCGGTTACGATGAACTCGGCGGATTTCCTGGAGATTACAGCAGTGGCCGAAGAGGCCAAACGCGTATTTACGGTTCACCAGAACCGCCGGTGGGACCCGGATTTCCTGATAGTCAAAGAGATTGTGGAGAAGAAAAAAGCCGGTGAGGTCTTTCATGTGGAATCCCGGGTACACGGGGCCAACGGCATCCCTGGTGATTGGCGGCAGCTTGCAGCGTACGGCGGAGGCATGCTGCTGGATTGGGGCGTGCACCTCTTGGACCAGCTGCTTTTGCTGACGGACAGCAAGATTGAAAGTGTAAAGGCGGATCTGAGCACCATTCTCGGCACCGAGGTGGATGACGGCTTCACGGCCACCATCCGGTTTAAGGACGGACTCACCGCAGTCATTGAAGTGGGAACCACCAATTACATCAAGCTCCCCCGCTGGTATGTGAAGGGCACGGAGGGTACGGCGGTAATCCGCGACTGGAGTCTGGAAGGGGAGATTGTCCGCACCAATCCCGATGTGGCCAAGGTGGAGCCGACCCCGATCCAGGCTGGAGTAGGGTTGACCAAAACCATGGCTCCGCCTTCGGAGAAATCTACTCTGCGTCTGCCGGTGGAAAAGGCCGCTCCCCCTGCGCAAAGCTTCTATGAAAACTTCGCCGCCCTTCTGGACGGACGTTCCGCCCAAGCGGTGAAGAATGAGCAGGTGCTGCGTGTGCTCCGGCTTATTGAGACGGTATTCGAAGCGGCCCGTACCCAAACTGTGGTGAAGGACACGGACCTGTAACCCAGGGTATAAAAGAGGCAGATATTTGTGGGGAAAGAAGCGCAATAATGGAAGGGAGTTTCCGTTATTGACTCTCCGCGGCGGCGCAGAGAAGGATAGCGGCAGCTTGGTTTCCGCTATTTGGCCGCTTCCGCTCAATGCTGAGGCAACAAAAGAGGCATAACGGAAGCTAACCTTCCGTTATTCCTCTTTTTTTTCCGAAGCGCAGACAATAGCGGACAACTGCCTTCCCCTATCCGCGTCTGCTCAACGTTAAACCGTTATCCACACACCGCAGCTTGCCTGCTTTTTTGAAAAACTAGCTAGTCCAACCAGCTCAATCATCAGCAGGATCCATCCCAACCGTTCATGTTAACGGGCGTTTCGAGTGCGTCGCCCCTTAGCCCTCCGGCTCCAGCTTCACCAGCTTGCTGCCATGCGGCGGCAGCGTAACCCGCAGCTCATCCTCCACCAGGCCAAGGCTGCGCCGCGCCCACAGATCCCGGGCCTCCCGGGCACCGGGGGCCAGCCCCAGCTCTGCCAGCTCTACGCCAACCTCAGCTGGTGTATCCCCCAGGTTAAACAGCGCCACATACACGCCGCCGTCCGGAGCGCACGAGGTCCAGACGGTTCGTTCCTCCCGCCGGTAGAGGGGGCGCGCATCCCGTCCGTCCCGGTGAACCGCCAGCACCTCCTCGTTGGTTAACAACGACAAGGTCCACGAGTCATTGTCCCGCAGCTCGCCGCCGAACATCAGGGGAGAGCGGAAAAGGCTCCACAGGGTCATCATCGTCTGCTGCTCATCCGGGGTGAACCGGGTTTGGCGGTTGCTGGCGCCGCCATCCACGGAGCGCAGCCCGATATGGCCCAAGGGCAGCATATCGCAGTCCGGCCAGGAGCCATTGCCAACGAAGGGGTACCACTGCTCGCAGCGTCCGAACATGTCCTTCAGGAGCGGCCACACATCCCAGAAATCGTCGGTCATCCTCCACATATTGGCGTTGCCCGCCAGCAAGCCGCCGTAATCCAGGGGAGCCGCTCCCGGCGACAGGCTCAGCACCATGGGGCGACCGCAGCGGTCAATAGCGGTGCGAAGCATCTCGATTTCCCGGTGGTGAATGTGGTACAGCCGGGAGGCGGCAATATCATCCACCTTCACAAAATCCACCTCCCATTCCGCGTAAAGCCGGAACAGGGAATCGTAATACGCCTGCGCCCCCTCGGCATTGGGATTCACTCCATACATATCCGAGTTCCAAGGGCAGATATTGTTGGCGGCAATCTCCCGTGCCCGGCGCTCCGTGCCCAGAATGGGGGTATTGGCGTGTACAGCCTGCCGGGGGATGCCTCTCATGATATGGATGCCAAACTGAAGGCCCATCCCATGGATAACATCCGCCAGCGGCTTAAAGCCCTTGCCTCCGGCTGAAGAGGGAAACCGGTTGGCTGCGGGAACCAGCCGGGAATATTCGTCCATTTCCAACGGGACAAAGGGACGGTAAGAGGAGGAGTGGGCCCCCGGCTCATACCACTGGATATCCACCACCACGTATTCCCAGCCGAAGGGCTTCAGATGCTCGGCCATATAGCGCGCGTTGCCCAGCACCTCCTCCTCCGTCACGCTGGCCCCGTAACAATCCCAGCTGTTCCAGCCCATTGGAGGGGTTGCCGCATATTGCTTATGTGCCATCTTGTGTACATCTGTACCGGACATGTTTCGTATCTCCTTTTCATTCAGGTTTTTAGCCTTATACAGGTATCATAGGCAATGTCCGGCCCAAGATCTACGACAATTAATTGCCCCGAGTTGTAAAATATTGCTCATGAAAAGATGATCCGCTCCATACCTGCCACACTCCTGTGCTGGCGGAGCTCTCCGGGTGTGAAGCCGACCCATTTGTGAAACACCTTAATGAAATAGCTGCTGCCCGCATAACCGACTTTCTTGGCCACCTCATCCACAGTCAGCTCCGTTTCCCGCAAAAGAGCAACAGCCAGCCTCATCCGAACCTTGGTGAGAAACTCCAGAGGAGTCACGCCCGTATGCCGCTTGAACAGCCGGATAAAATGATACTTGGACAGCCCTGCCATCTCCGCCAGCTGCTCCACACCGGCAATGCCTGCCGCATTCGCCTCCATCTCCTTCACCGCCAGTACCACACCTGCAGGCCAGCTTTCCTGCCGGGTGCCGCCTCCCGAAGCGTACCGGAGAAGCTCCATCATAAACCGGTAGACCAGTGCAGAGGCGGTATACCCATCCCCGATCTGATTGTACAGGCCCGAACGCACCATATCCTCCAGCACCAGAAGCAGCGGGCTTTCAGCGGGAACAGAGCATACAGGGGATAATCTCCGGCAGGCTTGTTCCCAATACTTTTCCAAACCCCACGGTCGGAACAGAATGAAGCAGAACTCCCAGTGCGGACTGGATGCGGGCAAAAAATACCGGTGTTGGCCGGGGATATCCACAAGAAAGGCCTCTCCGGCCCCCACGGCTCTGACACTGCCGCCCATATCGATGCAGCCGGAGCCGGAAACGGTATATTGGAACAGGCACAAGGGGCCGTCTATCCGGGTCAGCCCGTCCCAATGGTAGCCGGTTGAGGTAACATGATCATAGCCTAGGGCGAAAAGCTGGAACAGCTCCGTCCGGTTGGAGACGTCCCCGAACCGGAAGCCGACCGTTTGACAAGGGAGCTTCACCGCAAAACCCCTCCTAGTGGGAAACATAAAAACTCCTTTTATTATAACCGTATGACCGCTTCCCGGGTGAGATGAGATGGACGGAGCTCCTTTTATACGCAAATTTTATTGAGACATCACAATATTTTATCAGACAAGAAAAAACTCGAAAAAAGTTCCATCACGCAAAATGTGAGAAAACATCACATAGCCGATTGACGCTCTACCGCCGGGGTGGTACCTTAATACAGTAATCTTGACCGAGGGTATAACACCGATGTTCACAGGAGGCGCACAGCATGACAGGCCAAAGGATTTTGTACTTCGATACGATGACAGCGGATATGAAGGAGCTACTCTATTCGCGGATGCCGAGAGGATATGAGCTGGTATTCTGGGACCAGTGTGACGAAGCCGCCAAGGAAAAGGAGCTGAGCCAAGCCTCCTACCTGATGGCGACAGTATTTCCCGTTACGGCAGCGCTGATTTCCAAAGCCAAGAAGGCCAAACATATTCAAAAATGCGGTGTTGGCCTGGATAATATTGATATGGCGGCCGCTTCGGAGAGAGGAATTTCCGTTTCCAACATTCCCGGCTGCAATGCGGTTTGTGTGGCGGAGCTGACCCTGATGCTCATCCTGTCCTTGTACCGGAAGCTTCCGTATGCCAACGCCCGCACCAAACAGGGAGAGTGGCTGACCTGGGCTCTGCGGCCGGACTCCTATGAGATGAAGGGCAAAACCCACGGTCTGATCGGGATGGGGTATGTAGGCTGGGAAACGGCTGTGCGCTCCAAGGCGATGGGGACCGATATTCTTTATTATGACCAACGGCCTCTTCCGGAGCAAAAGGAAAAGGAGCTGGGGGCCCGTTTCGTAGGATTGGAGGAGCTTCTGTCTCAATCGGATATTGTCAGCGTTCACGTTCCGCTGGTTCCGGGCACACGCCATCTGATCAACCGGCAGCGGCTGCAAATGATGAAGCCCAATGCGGTGCTGATCAATGTGGCCAGAGGCGGGGTTGTGGATGAAAAGGCTCTGTACGAGGCTTTGGTGGCAGGCGAAATCAAAGGTGCGGGGCTGGATGTCTGGGAGCAGGAGCCTGTCCCGGCAGACCATCCGCTGCTCCAGCTGGAGCAGGTCATTGCCACTCCACATATAGGCGGGGGCACACGGGATACGCTGATCCACGTATACACGGAGGCCTTTGCCAATATTGAACGGGTTGAACGGGGGCTGGAGCCGATGTTCATAGGCAACAGCTACCGGCACATCACAGCTGGGTGAAAATGAGGGGTTGGACAGCCTCCTGTGAACCAAACCGAGCGCTTGGAGACCTCTTTAAGTTGAAGTACCGTTGTATTGAAAACAGCCGGCCGGCCGGATTTCCGGTCGGCTCTTTTTTCATTTCGGGAAGGATTCCTTATTGACTCCGTTATAGAGGGGCCAGTAAAATGAATGTAATACGAATACGTAATCGTTTACCTGAAAAAGGGGGAGCCTGTATGCCCAATATTAAGGATGTGGCCAAAGCGGCCCAGGTGTCCACCGCAACAGTATCGCATGTGATTAACGGTACCCGTTTTGTCAGCGAGGAAACCCACCTTCGGGTGAAGGCCGCTATGGCAGAGCTGCATTATACACCTAACTTCGTCGCCCGGAATTTGCGCAGCAAAAAATCCGGGATTATCGGTCTCTTGGTGCCGATGCTGCCGGGGGATTCCTCCAATCCGTTTTTTATGTCCGTGGCCCAGGGGATTGAAAGCGTTCTGATGGAAAACGGATACAATCTGGTGCTGGGGAATACCAAGGAAAATGTGCAGGTGGAAATGGAGCAGCTCCGCCTGTTCCTGGCGCAGCAGATTGACGGATTGATTCTGGCTCCGGCTCCAGGAGACCATACCTTCGTGGGCGAAACCGTAGGCCGGGATATCCCCGTGGTGTGTGTGGACCGCCGCCCCCAAGGGCTCGAAGGGGATTGTGTCCTGGCGGATGGAAGGGGCGGCGCTTTGCAGGCTACCCGGCTGCTGATCCGGCAGGGTCACCGCAGAATCGGCTTTCTGTCACCGGCTCCGGGCATCTCCTCCACGGAGGACCGGCTCCAGGGTTACCGGCAGGGGCTGGAGGAGGCGGGCATTCCCTTTCGTCCCGAGCTGGCGGCTGCCCTTTCACCCGGGGAGAACGGCTTCGACAGCGGCTGCCGTCTGTCGCGTCGGCTATATGAGGAAGGCGGCGTTACGGCTCTGTTCGCTGGGGACAACCAGATGGCTATGGGAGCGTTGTGTTTTTTCCAGGAGGCGGGAATCTCTCTGCCGGGCAAGGTGGCTTTGGTGGGGTTCGATGATTATGACTGGTCGCGGATTACCACTCCTGCCCTGACGGTGGTGAAGCAGCCGGCCTTTGAACTGGGCCAAATGGCGGCGCGGATGGTGCTGGACCGGATTGCGCAGCCGGACAAGGAGCCGGAGCAGATACGTCTTCCCACACATCTGGTGCTGCGGGCTTCGGTGTAATGGAGGGTTTTGCAGGTTGACGTAATCGATTACCTGAATGATGATGAGGAGGAGATGGAGATGTTGGATGCAATCACTGTTGGCGAGGTTTTGATCGATTTTACACCCGCGGGGGCCAATGAATACGGGTTTCAAAGCTTTTCCGCCAATCCCGGCGGAGCCCCCGCCAATGTAATGGCGGCGTTGGCCAAGTGGGGACGGAAGAGCGGATTTATCGGGAAGGTGGGGAAGGACAATTTCGGGGAGTTCCTGCAGCAGGTGCTGGAGCAGGCGGGTGTGGATACACGGGGACTGGTGCTGTCGGAGCCATACCGGACTACCCTGGCTTTTGTTCATTTGCAGCCCGACGGGGATCGCTCCTTCAGCTTCTACCGCAGCCCCGGAGCGGATATGATGCTGACTCCGGAGGAGGTGCAGGAGGAGCTTGTGAAGGAAGCGGGCCTGCTCCATTTTGGCTCGGTTTCGCTGACGGATGAACCCTCCGCTTCGGCTACTCTTCATGCTGTCCGGTTGGCCCGGAGCTTGGGGAAGCTGGTGAGCTACGACCCGAATCTCCGGCCGGCGCTATGGAAGAGTCTGGATGAGGCCAAATCGCGGATCCGGGAGGGTCTGGAGCTGGCCCATATTGTCAAGCTCTCCGAGGAAGAGCTTGAGTTCCTCACCGGCGAACGGGACCTGGAGGCCGGCACGGAGCAGCTTTACCGGGAGTTTAAGACCCCGGTTATTCTGGTCACCCTTGGAGCGGAGGGCTCCTTCCTCCGTCTGGGGAGTGAATGCCGTCGGGTGCCAGGAAAAGCTGTCCAGGCGGTGGACACCACAGGCGCTGGAGACTGCTACCTGGCCGGCTTTTTGTTCAAGCTTATGGAATGGGGAAGGCCGGTGGAGCAGCTGGATGCTGCTGCGGCAGAGTCCATGGCAGCCTTCGCCAATGCGGCAGGGGCGTTGATTACTCTTCGTAAGGGGGCTATCCCGGCTATTCCGCAGCTGTCCGAAATGGAGGCATTCCTGGAGGAGCAGTCTGGCGGCAGTGTCTGAGCTGCTGCGGCTGCAGCAGGTTCAACTCCCAAAACGCTCCTAACCGCTCTGAAATCACATCCGATACCACACCAGATACCTGTCACATCCGGCCTCTTTATCTCTCCCCCTCCGGGGACGGTGAAGGGGTTTCGTCTTGCCCGGCGGCTCCGGCGGAGCGGCGGTATTGCCCCGGCGCCATGCCGTAATGCTCCCGGAACACGCGAATGTAATAGTTGGCCTCCCAGCCCAGCCGGGCAGCTACCTCCCGAACGGATGGGGAGGACTCCTCCATCAGCCATTCCAGGGAGCGGTGCAGGCGCAGCCGCTGCAGATAAACATGAGGGGGCATACCGCAGGCCTGTTTAAAAATCCGTTGGAAATGCTGTACGGAATATCCCACGGTCCTGGCCAGATTGGACATGTCCAGCTGCTCGGTATAATGCTGCTCCATAAGGCGCAGCGCCTGACGGAAGGCTAACTCTGCGGGAGGGGAGGCCAGAGGGGGAGTGGTGCCTGACAAGTCCGGCCGGATTTGCTTCGACTGCGGCTGGTTGGCGGAGGCTGCTTCTCCGGCTGCCAGCAGCAGGGAGTAGAGTTGGCCGGAATAGTGGCGTTCGCCGCCCTCTGCACCTTGGTGAATATCCTGCCACAGCTCCTCCAGTCCCCTCCGCAGGATTTCCCCGGCCCTCTCCAGAGGAAAAGGCGTACAAGGCGACATGCCGCAGCTTCTGGCGATGGTCTCCGCTGCCGGTCCGTCGAAGGTGAGAAAGGAAAGCAGCCACGGACCGGACCGTGGAGAATATTCATGGGAGACACCGCCGGGAAGATAAAGGGCACAGCCTTCGGGCAAGCTGAAGCTGCCCGACTCCGCAAATTCAAAACGGCCGTTTCCCGCTGACGACCACAGCAGCTGGCTATGGGGGAACCCTTCCGGGCGGTGAATATAGGTCTGGTCATGGCGGCCCAGGGACTGCAGCCGCAGCGGCAGCGAATCCGGTGTACCCGGAGCCAGCAAAAAAGTAAGGAAATCGGGCAAGCAGCTCATGTATAGGGGGCTCCTTTTTCAAGAAGATGTTCATTATATGCTATAAAAATACTTCAATTCTTCTACGGTTTTGGCTTGGAGGAAAGGTATAATACGAGTATAGTATAATTTTTGGAGGAGTGGTATCCCGATGCGCAAGCGTTTTCCCCCTATAAGTGACAAGCTCCCTGCTTTTATGCATGGAGCCGATTATAACCCGGACCAATGGCAGCATGATCCCCAGGTCCTGGAGGAAGATATCCGGCTGATGAAGCTGGCCCATTGCAATGTCATGTCTGTGGCCATTTTTGCCTGGAGCAGCTTGGAGCCTGAGGAAGGCCGCTTCGACTTCGAATGGCTGGACCGGGTGCTGGACCGTTTTGCCGAGGCGGGAATCTTCGCTTGGCTGGCTACCCCTACAGGCGCACGTCCTACGTGGATGTCCCATCAATATCCCGAGGTGCTGCGGGTCGGCGCCAACCGGGTGCGCAATCTCCACGGCATGCGGCATAACCATTGCTTCACTTCACCTGTCTACCGGGAAAAAACGGCCATCATGAACGCCAAATTAGCAGAGCGTTATGCCCATCATCCTGCGGTGGTCGGGTGGCATATCTCCAATGAGCTGGGCGGCGATTGCCACTGCCCGTATTGCCAGGAGGCTTTCCGGATTTGGCTCCAAAAGAAATACGGCTCGCTTGAGGCTCTGAATCTGGCCTGGTGGACCAGCTTCTGGTCCCACACCTATACGGATTGGGCCCAGGTGGAATCCCCTGCTCCCCATGGCGAGCGGATGGTGCATGGTCAAAATCTGGATTGGAAGCGGTTCGTCACCGATCAGACGATCAGCTTTTACCTGCATGAGCTTGAGCCTCTCCGCAAGGTGAACCCGGAGCTGCCTGCCACGGCCAATCTGATGGACCTCTTCGAGGGGCTGGATTACCGCAAGCTGGCCAAGGTGCTGGATGTGGTCTCCTGGGATGCGTACCCCACCTGGCATCAGCCGCCGGATGAGCGGGGACAGGCGGTTCATTTCGCTTTTAACCACGATTTGTTCCGCAGCCTCAAGCACAAGCCTTTTATGCTGATGGAAAGCACTCCCTCCCTGACCAACTGGCAGGCGGTGAGCAAGCTGAAGAAGCCGGGGATGCACCGGCTGTCCTCTCTCCAGGCGGTAGCGCATGGCTCGGATACGGTCCAATATTTCCAATGGCGCAAAAGCCGCGGCTCCAGCGAAAAGTTTCACGGTGCCGTTGTCGACCATGTGGGCCATGAACATACCCGGGTGTTCCGGGATGTGGCGGAGCTGGGGGAAACGCTGGAGGGACTTCACGAGGTGCTGGGCACAAGCACCGACGCCAAGGTGGCGATCATGTTCGATTGGGATAACCGCTGGGCGGTGAAGGATGCACAGGGTCCGCGGAATATGGGCATCCATTACGAAAACACCGTCATCCAGCATTACCGCGCCTTCTGGGAAATGGGAATTCCTGCGGATATCGTTGGACCGGAGGATGATCTGTCGGGCTACAAGCTGGTAGCCGCTCCTATGCTTTATCTTTGCACCCAAGCCACCGGTGAAAAGCTGGAGCGTTTTGTCCGGGAGGGCGGGACGTTGGCGTCCACCTATTGGTCCGGTGTTGTGGATGAGCATGATCTGTGCCATCTGGGCGGTTTCCCCGGTCCGCTGCGGAGGGTGCTGGGCATTTGGGCGGAGGAAATAGACGCGCTTTATGACGGGGAGCATAATGGTATTGTGCTGCAGCCTTCTGCGGCAGGGGCTTTGCCCGGATTGGCGGCAGAATACGACTCCGTGCAGCTATGTGAGCTGGTCCATGCGGAAACGGCGGAGGTGCTGGGGGTGTACCGGGATGATTTTTATGCCGGCCGTCCTGCGCTTACGGTGAACCGCCTGGGTCAGGGCCGGGCCTATTACCTGGCAACCCGTGCCACCGAACCCTTCTACCGGGACTACTACCGGGCGCTGTGCCGTGAGGCAGGTGTGGAGCCGCTATTGCCCGCACTGCCCGAGGGTGTTACTGTTCAGGCCCGTTCCAGCGAAACGGAGGAATATCTGTTTGTGATGAACTTCAACGGCGCGGTTCATGAGGTTATGCTGGACCAGCAATCCTATCGCGATGTGGAAAGCGGGCAGACGCTTAGCGGCGGAAGCGTGGAGCTTCCCGCATACGGCGTACGGATATTGGCGAGGCAGACGCGGAGGTAAGAGATGCGACGAAACAAACACGGGTTCGTGCGGCAAGGCACATGATCAGGCTCCAGCTCATTCCCAACGCGGGAAGGGGCTGGAGCTTTTTCGAGTAAAACAGCAGGAGTCCGGGTGACAAGTCCGGGTGGCCACTCTAAGTGACAACTCTGGGCGACAAGTCCTGGCCACCAGTCTGGGTGGTAAGTTTAGACAACCAATCTGAGGCAAGTCTGGCGAACGGTTGGGAAGACGCAAACTGTGGGACGGAGAATTCGCGGCGTGTAGGTGTAACGGAAATATGCGACGCTTAGAGGCTAAAATCCGGGTGGTTTCCGTTCTAACGGAACCAGGCGACCGTTAGCCGGGGAGGAACGCATCTTTGAGCCGGATTTGCTGCTCTAAGAGCCGGAGAGTTCCGTTAGCGCAGCAGCAAGCTTATTTTCCGGCTCTAAGAGTCGCAGAGTTCCGTTAGCGCCCCGAGGGAAAGTAGTTCCCCCCCTGCCGAGGAGGTGGTTTACCCCCTGACCTCTGTCGAGGAGGTGGCTTCCCCTGAGCCAAGGGGATAATACGCGATAAGGCAGTTCAAGGACGCCTGGTTGACTGACCAGGCCGCCAACGGCACCTATGTGATTGCCGATGCGGTGAGGTTCGTGCAACAGGAATAAAGCGGTCCTCCTGGGCAAAGTCCGGGAAATCCCCCTGTTCGGGCCGTCCTGTCCGCCATCCGCGGACAAATGACGAAATGTGTTTGAATGGGCGGTTTCAAAGGTTGTGTAACCGGTGAGTTCTGATATAATAGGGAAAAAACAGCGGGGAGCAACCACCATGCATTTTGTCAGTACACGAGGAAAAGTGAAGAATGCGGGCTTCATCGAGACCTTTCTGATGGGGCTTGGCGATGACGGCGGCCTGATGGTGCCGGATGCCATTCCGTCCATAAGCGCGGATACTCTGAAGGGGTGGGAGAAGCTTTCTTTTCAGGAGCTGATGCTGGAAATCTTCGGCTTGTTCACTAACGGGGAGATTCCACGCGAGGATCTGAAGACCATCATCCACGACAGCTACGCCACCTTCCGCCACCCGGATGTTACGCCGGTGAAGAAGCTGGACGATGAGCTTTATGTGCTGGAGCTGTTCCATGGCCCGACCTTTGCTTTTAAGGATATTGCCCTGCAGCTGATGGGCAATCTGTATGCATATGTGTCCAAAACACGCGGCGAAATCATCCATATACTCGGCGCCACCTCCGGAGACACGGGCGCTTCGGCTATTGCCGGGGTCCGGGGCAAGGAAGGCATCCGCATCTGCATCCTGCATCCCCATGGCAAGGTCAGTAAGGTGCAGGAGCTGCAGATGACCACAGTGGACGATAAAAATGTGCTTAATCTCTCCGTGGAAGGCAACTTTGACGATTGCCAGCGGATCATCAAGGAGATGTTTTCCGATCTGGAGCTGAAGGGCAAGTACCATCTGCGTGCCATCAACTCCATTAACTTTGTGCGCATTCTGGCTCAAACCGTGTACTACTTCTATGCGTATTTCCGCACGGTTGGCGCCGGCTCCGGCAAAACCGTCAGCTTCAGCGTGCCCACAGGCAACTTCGGGGATATCTTCGCCGGTTATTTGGCCAAGCGGATGGGCCTGCCCGTAGGGCGGCTGCTGATTGCCACCAACGAGAATAACATTCTGGCCCGTTTTGTGAACGAAGGGATTTATGAGCCGGGTGCGTTCCGCACTACCTACAGCCCTTCCATGGACATCCAGATTGCCAGCAATTTCGAGCGGTATCTGTATTATATGTACAAAGAAAGCCCGGAGACCGTGCGCTTCCTGATGACCGCCTTCCAGAAGGAGGGGGCGATTCGGATCAGCGGCAAGGATTTGGAGCAGGCCCAGTCGGATTTTGCGGCTTATGGCGTTGGAGGCTCCCAGTGTCTGGATACCATCCGCGGCGTCTGGGAAAAGCACGGCTATCTGCTTGACCCCCACACCGCCTGCGGCGTAGCGGCTTACGAAGCGGTGGGCAAAGGCAGCGGTGATGAGGTTTGTGTGGCTTTGGCTACCGCTCATCCGGCCAAGTTCGACGAGTCCGTGCGGCTGTGCGGCATTGAGCAGAGCTTCCCGCCGGAGATTGCCGTACTGTTCGAGAAGCCCCAGCATCAGAAGGTTGTGGAGCATTCCTACGACCGGGTGCTGGAGGAAATCGAGGAGTTTTTGAAGTAAAATAAGTCCGCTGAGTGACGCGGGGACCAATAAAGCTGATGAACTCCGTTTGCGGGAGCGCGGAATGCAAAAGTGCAGTTAATTCCATAGGGAAGGCCTTCCGGCAGGGCTCATCCTGCAAAAATACATTTATTTTTGCGGATTCGGCCCTTCCCGGGTGGTTACACTCCTAAATAACTGCACTTTTGCATGATGATCCGTCTTGAGCGAGAGATTAGCCCAAAATAGCTGCACTTTTGCAGGATAGCCGGCTAGGGGATGTCCGCATACGCTTCAGCAAGCAAGAAGCTTGCAGCTTCAACCATTCGGGAACATAGCAAAACCCGCCGGAGCCAAAGCTCTGGCGGGTTTTATCGCGTCACGCTGCCTTTTAAGTCGCAGACTAGCTAACTCAGCCCTGCTTGCGCGGCAGCCGGATGGCGAAGGTGGTGCCCTCCCCCAGTATGCTCTCCACCCGGATATCGCCGCCATGGGCATCAATCAGGGACTTGGAGATGGACAGCCCCAGACCCGCACCGCCGGAGCGGCGGGTACGGGAGGACTCGCTCCGGTAGAACCGGTCGAAAACATGGGGCAGATGCTCCTCCGGAATGCCCAAGCCATTGTCGCGCACACTCAGCTCGGTGGTGTCCTTGTGGGCGGCCAGTATCAGGGAAATCCGGCCGGTATCCGGATCCGTATGCTGGACCGCGTTGTGGAACAGATTCAGCACCACCTGTTTGATTTTGTCCGGATCATACATCCCTCTCACCTGTGGCTGCAGGGAGATGAGAATCTCCCGTTTGCCGGCCAGCATCCGCAGCTGGGGTTCCATCTCCCGGATTAATTCATCCAGGGAGGTATCCTTGAAGGTCAGCTGCGGCGCACGGTCCAGCTTGGCTAACAGCAGCAGATCCTCCACCAGCTTGTTGATCCGTTTGGATTCGCCATGCATGCTGGTGAGGGCGCTTTGGAGCTGCTCCGGCTTGTTCATGGCGCCGCGGAGCAGCACCTCCAGGAATCCGTGGATGGAGGTCAGCGGAGTCCGCAGCTCATGGGAGGCATCCGCAATAAACCGGACCATCTGCTCCTTAGCCTCCCGTTCGGCCCGGAAGGAATCGTCCAGGCGGTGCAGCATGCCGTTGAAGGAATTGGCCAAATGGTCAATTTCCTCCTGGCCTTGGCCGGTGGGCAGACGTTCGTTCAAGGTGCCCGCATCCGTCCGCTGTACAGCGCTGACCATCCGCGACAGGGGCACCAGCGTCCGCCGGATCACCGGCAGGTACAAGCCGATGCCGGCCAGGAGTGCCGCCGCCGACAAAGCGGCAAAAATCATCAGCTGCTGCAGCACCGTATCATCCAGAGGTGCGGTTGGCATGCTCATTTGGATGAAGGTATCTCCGGTATGCCCCGGCGCCCCCATAGTGGAGCGGAATACCACCAACTGCCGTCCCGAGCTGCCGCTGCCGTCCACCACCCAATACTGGGGTTTGTTATGGGCCTGCACCTCCGCCAGAATTTCCGCATATTGCTCTTTGGAGATGGAGGGCATGGGATGGCCCGCTTCCTCGGAGAGCCGGGTCACATTGCCATTCGCATCCACCACAGCCAGGGCTGTATCCGGCAAAAAAAAGTAAGGCCGGCGCCCTTCTGTATAACCGGGAGTGCGTGGCTGGTTGGCCGTAGTGTCATTGATTGCGCCTTCAGACGACGCAGAGGAATTATCCGGCACGGCCTGCGGATTCTGCACCGCTGCACCGCCGCTGCTGTTCCCGGATTGTTTATCCGGCCGCTGGTTCTGGCCTTGCCTATCCTTCCGTTCGGGCATGGGATCGGCGCCCACCAGCTCCCGGGGCACTGAATTCATTTGGGTGAACATGGCCTCTGCCTGATTTTTGTAGAGAAAATTCTTCATGAACCAATACTGGAATACCCCGATGGACAAAAGCAGCACTGCCATGATCAACAGGGATCGGGTAACCAGCTGGTAGCGCAGGGATTGGGGGGCAGCCAGCCTGCGCAGCCGTCGGGCCAGGGTTTTCATGGCAGATCAACCCGGTATCCCGAACCCCGGAGCGTCCGGATCAGCTTATGCTCCTTATCCTCCAACTTCTCCCGGAGAGAGCGGATGTACACCTCCACAATGTTCTCCTCCCCGCCGAAATCATAGCCCCAAACAGAATCCAGAATCTTCGCCTTGCTCAGCACAATGCCGTGGTTAATCACCAGATAGTGCAGCAGCTCATGCTCCGTGGGCGACAGCTCCAGCACCTGTCCCCGGTAGCTGATCTCCTTGCGCCGGTCGTCCAGCCGGAAAGGCCCGTGGTTCACCTCACCCAGGAGACTCGGGAATTGGTTGCGCAGTCTGGCGTGAATCCGGGCCAGCAGCTCCTCGAAGCTGAAGGGTTTAAGCAGGTAATCGTCGGCACCCAGCCCCAGCCCCTTCACCCGGTCTTCGATTTCATCCTTGGCGGTGAGCATGATGATGGCGGCATTGATTCCGGTTTTACGCATCATCCGGCAGGCCTCGAACCCGTCCATTCCGGGCATCATCACATCAAGAATCACCACCTGGGGCTGAAAATCAGCCGCCGTGGTCACCGCCATCAGCCCGTCAGGGGCTGTCCGGATATCGAATCCTTCATTCACCAGCCCCAGCTCAAGAAATTGCAGGATATGCGGCTCATCATCCACAAGCAGTATTTTGACACCCTTGGTCATTTTCATCGGCGGTCTCTCCTAAGCATAAATTCTCATCATTTCCAATAGGCAGGGGTTATTCTAACATTATAAAAGCGTTAGCTGAAGATTGTCTGAAGGGCTGCTGAAGCTGTGCTGAACAGCGTGCCATTGATGAAAGACATCGGATTTTCAGGCAACATTCAGCCTGCCTTCATGACGGCTTCAGATAAAAAGAGGAGAATAGAAAACAATCAGCATCAACATTATATCAGAACCTTTTACAGCATTTTCTACAAAAATAAGAAGGGCGGGGACGGTATGCATTGGTTGCGTAAAACCAAATGGGATATTCCGCTGGCGCTTATCGCCTTGCTTGCGGCTTTTCTGAACGGCTACGGCATCTGGAACGAGCAATACGCCAACTCCTATTACACGGCTGCTGTGGCCAGCATGCTGCAGAGCTTCCACAATTTCTTCTACGGGTCCTTCGACCCCGGCGGATTCGTAACAGTGGACAAACCTCCGGTAGTCTTCTGGCTTCAAACGGCCAGTGCCGCCTTGTTCGGCGTCCATGGCTGGAGTGTGATCCTGCCGCAAGCGCTGGCGGGTGTAGGGTCAGTTTTTATCCTATATGCGCTGGTAAAACCCGTTTTCGGCACAGGCGCAGCCCGGATAGCCGCCTTGGCCTTTGCCTGTACGCCCATTGCCGCAGCAGTAAGCCGCACAAACAACATTGACAGCATGCTGGTGTTCACCCTTTTGGCAGCAGCCTGGCTTTTGTTCCGCGGTGTCCGCAAAAGCAATTTATGGCTGCTGGCGGCAGCCTTTGCCGTTGTAGGACTGGGCTTTAATATGAAGATGCTGCAGGCTTACCTGGTGCTGCCGGCGTTTTACCTGTTTTATTGGATCGGATACCGCGTCCATTGGCCAAAGAGATTGGCCGGTTTGGCTGCGGTAACGGCGGCACTGGTGTTGGTGTCTCTCTCCTGGCCCTTGATCGTGGATATGGTACCGGCGGATAAACGGCCGTATGTGGGCAGCAGCCAAACGAACTCCGTGCTGGAATTGGCCTTTGGCTACAACGGCGTTTCCCGGCTGACTGGTGACAGAGGCCAAGGAGGCGGCGCAGCAGGTGGAAACAGCAGCCGAGGCGGTGACAGTATGCAGCTGCCGCAAAACGGACAATCCGGGCCAGGCTCCGGCCAGGCTCCTCAGAATGGACGGACCCAGATGAATGCTGCCCGGATGCAGCAGGACGGACAGCTCCGCCAGGACGGCAGCCAACGTCCGCAGCAAAGCGGCCCAATACCGCCTGACATAAACGGGCAGCCACCCCAAGATGGCCAAATGAACCAGGGAGACGGCGGCGGCCAAGGAGGCGGCATGTTCGGCACAGGTACCAAAGGTGCATTCCGGCTGTTCCAGAAGGAGCTGTCCGGTCAAGCCAGCTGGCTGATTCCTTTTGCCTTCGTGGGAGCTGCCGGGGTTCTGGTTAGTGTACGGAGAAAACAGGTGACCCCCGCTCACAAGGAAACCGTCTTTTGGCTGGCCTGGCTTTTTCCCGGAATGATATTCTTCAGCATTGCCGGATTCTTCCACCATTATTATCTGATCATGCTGGCGCCGCCACTTGCAGCCTTGACCGGTGCAGGCTGGACGGAGCTGTGGCGCAGATACCGGGAGAATGCGGGCTGGACCGTCTGGCTTTTCCCTGCAGCCATAGCGTCTACCGCTGCACTCCAGTGGTATTTCGTACATCCCTACGATAAAGAGATCGGTAGCGGCTGGTCCACAACCATCGCCGCCGCTGGAGCAGCAGCAGCCGGTTTTCTGATCCTGGCGAAGCTCCTGCGCAAAGCCGTTCCGGCGGCGGCAGCTGTGCTGGCCTTCCTGGTGCTCCTTGTCGGCCCGCTGTATTGGGCGGCCACACCGATCACTTACGGCCAGAGCGCACAGCTGCCCCAAGCGGGACCGGACACCTCCAGCCGTTTCGGCGGAGGGGATGGGGGCGGAGGAGGCGGCTCATCCGCAGTGGATGAAGGGCTGTATCAATATCTTGTGCAGCATCAAACCGGAGAGACCTTCCTGTTTGCCACAACCCGATATAATACGGCAGTTCCCTATATTATCGAAAAAGGCGCGGCGGTGATGGCTATGGGCGGTTACTCCGGCTCAGATCCCATACTGACGGCGGAATCTCTGGAGGCCATGGTGGCCGAAGGGAAGGTAAAGTATTTCCTGATCTCCAACAGAGGGGGACCAGGAGGAGGCAGCTCGGGACTGACCTCTTGGATCATTAACCACGGCAGGGCCATATCGGAGAGTGAATATGGCGGCAGCAGCGGCACCTTATATGAGGTAACTCTAGAATCTGAAGGAGGATGAGCCGTATGGCAGGAACACCCCGTTATTCCATTGTGATACCCATGTACAACGAGGAGGAGGTTATCGAAGAAACATACCGCCGCTTGAAATTGGTGATGAGCTCTGTTGGCGAATCCTACGAGCTATTGTTTGTCAATGATGGCAGCCGGGACAGATGTGCGGAGATGATCCGGGAATACGCCTTCTGGGACAGCAGTGTCCGGCTTCTGGAGTTTTCCCGGAATTTCGGGCATCAGGTGGCGGTCACCGCCGGTATGGACCATGCTGCGGGAGATGCGGTGATCCTGATTGATGCGGACCTCCAGGACCCGCCTGAGCTGATTCTCCCCATGATCGACAAGTGGAAGGAGGGTTATGACGTTGTGTATGCCAAGCGGCTGAGGCGCAAGGGGGAAACCTGGTTCAAACGGGCTACCGCCAGCGTCTTCTACCGGGTGCTGCGTGCCTGTACGGACACTCCCATTCCGGTAGATACCGGGGATTTCCGTCTGATGGACCGGAGGGTTGTTGCGGAAATGAGGCGTTTGACCGAAAAGAACCGTTTCGTCCGGGGGTTGGTCAGCTGGGTGGGCTTTCAACAGACCGCCGTCGAATATGAACGGGATGAGCGGCTGGCTGGAGAGACCAAGTATCCCCTTCGCAAAATGATCAAGCTGTGCCTGGACGGGATAACCTCCTTCTCCTCCAAACCCCTGAAGCTGGCCGGATATGCGGGAGCATTGCTGTCAGCAGCAGGTTTTGTATATTTGGCTTATATACTGGGTTTAGCCGCTTTTACGGACCGGGCGGTTAAAGGTTGGACCTCCCTGATGGGGATAACCCTGCTGCTGGATGGGGTTATCCTGCTGATGATAGGGATTCTGGGAGAATATGTGGGACGGATTTACGAGGAAAGCAAAAACCGGCCTCTTTATATTCTGAAAGACAGCGTCTCCCAGGAGAAAAAGCAGGAGCCGGTTCGCTACCGTGCTGCTGAGAATCAATAAAAAGCCGCCGCTTATGAATGGCTATTCCGCGCAAAACGGGCCATTTCAAAATCTAACGAACCTGTAACACGCTATTTCGCGCAAAACGGGCTTATTATAAATCTAACGAATCTGTAACACGCTATTCGCCGGTTGAAGGGGCTTTTTGGCCACCATTCGGACAAATAGCGTGGCTGAGATTCGTTAGATTTTAAGCATGCCCGCCTATAGCCAAATAACGTTGCTCAAGTTCGTTAGCGCTTCTGCCGCACCTCCTCCGTGCTTCTGCCGCACCTCCGCCGCATCTCTTGCGCACCTCCGCAGCACCTCTCGCACCTCTTCCGCACCTTTTCCGCCGCCCCCGCAACTCCGAGCCCCCTTTTCCCCCGTCCCCTTACCTTCCCGTCCCTCTGCCAAAAGCCTTGAATACCGCGGCCAATCTTTTATAATAGGGAGGACAGGCGGAAGATTCCTGCTTGAGGCGGGTATCCTATGGCTGAACACGAGCTTGCCCCTGAAGTGGTAAGCGATTTCATGACCCGAAAGAGGGAGGTGCAGCATGTTCTATTCCCTTAAAAACAGACTGATCGCTTTTTTTGTGCTCCTGCTGGTGCTCTCCTTCGGCACCATGTCCCTGCTTTTGTTCAGCCAGTCCCGGGCGATTATCCGCTCCTATATCGAAACCTCCGCATTGGAGAAAATGGACGAATACGGCTCCTTCATCAGCATGGCAGCGCTGCAGGTCTACGATATCTCCTCCCTGGTTTTTAACAGCGAGGAAACAAAAAATTGGAATTCGTCCCTCACCGACCCTGCCCTTTCGGAAGGGGAGAAGATGCTGGCCAATATCAGCCTGAGCAAATTTTTAACCCATGCCGTCAACAGCTATTCCGGCATTTCCGCCGTCTCCCTGTACCGGGAGGAGGGGCTGATCGTCAGCGAGGATAATGAGGTAATTTGGGATCGCAGCTTCATGCAGGCCGCCTGGTACAAGGACTTTATGGGTCGCGGCAGGCATTGGGTGTCCGCTCATACGGACCAGGTGGAGATTCGGCGTGCCCGTCCTTATCAGGTGCTGAGCCTGCTTCTGCCGGTTGGGGTGCTGGAGCCCTCCAAAGCCAAGACAGTCATGAAGGTCAATGTCAGTGAGGATTTTTTCCTCGAGCCGCTGAGCCGGATTCACCTGGGCGAAACCGGCACCATCTTCCTGCTGGATGGGGAGGGCAGCCCGATTCTGTCCCAGAAGCTGTACGAGAGCAAAAAAGCGGCGCTCCGCCAGGTGGAAGCTATCCGCCAGAATACCGGTGGGCCTACGGAGGGTGTCGTTTATCTGAAGAACGATCAGGGCGATACGGACATTCTGGTGTACAAAAAGCTGAAGCAAAGCGGCTGGCTCCTGATGGGGCTTGTCCCTGAACGGGATCTGTATGCCCAGCTGTACACCCTCCGCACCACGGTGATTATTTTCTCCTCTTTTTTGTTGATTGCCGCTATTCTTCTGGCGACCTGGCTATCGGTTGGCATTACCAAACCCCTGTCCAGATTGACCTCGGCCATGCGGTATGTCCAGACGGGAGATTTTGCCCTGGCGGAAAGCCGCATCCCGGAGGAGAATACGGTTCGCAATGAGGTCGGCTTCGTGGTGGCCAGCTTCCGCAACATGGTGCTGCAGCTGCGCCAGCACATCAAAACCGAATTTGAGCTGAAGCTCCTGCGCCAGCAAGCGGAGTACAAGGCGCTTTTGATGCAGATGAACCCTCATTTTCTCTTTAATACACTGGAGCTGCTAAGCAGCCTCTCCATGCAGAAGCGGACAGAGGACAGTGTGCAGGTGATTGAATCGCTGGGCAAAATGCTGCGGTTTTCCCTGAACAGCAAGGAGGATTTGATTCCGCTGACGGAGGAGATTTCCTGTCTGCGCCATTATATCTCCATCCTCTCCATCCGTTTCCGGGAACGGCTGGACCTTCAGCTGGAGGTGGAAGGAAAGCCGGAGGGACGATTTATTGTCAAATTTCTGCTCCAGCCTCTGGTGGAAAATGCGGTGAAATACAGCTTTGCCAGCCAGGCGCAAGCTCATGTCCGCATTTGTGTTAAGGTAGAGGGCGGACGGCTGCGGCTTATGGTGGCGGACAACGGTCCCGGTCTGCCCGAAGGGCTCGCCGCCCAACTGGAGGAGGAAGCCACCCGCTCCCGGCTGAACGATGTGCTGAACAACAGTGGGCAGATCGGCCTGCGCAATGTTTTGGCCCGCTGCAGCCTGTATTACGGCTCCGGGTTTACCTATAGGATCGAGTCACAGCCTGATCGGGGCACGTTGATTGAGCTGTGCCTGCCGGCAGGAGAAGGAGTCATGCGAACGGAAGAGGAGGGAATGGCTTGATGTACCGGGTACTGATCGTGGACGATGAGCCGGATATCCGGCTTGGCTTGAATATGAAGATTGATTGGCAGCAGTTGGGACTGGAGCTGGCCGGTGAGGCGGGCAACGGGGTGGAGGCTATGGAATGGCTGGCTGCCGGAGAAGCGGATATTGTGATTACCGATATGAATATGCCCATGATGAACGGGGTCACCTTCCTGAAGGAATGCCGGGAGCAGTATCCTGATCTGAAGCTGATTGTCATTACCGGATATGAGGATTTTCACTATGCCAAAGCGGCCATTCAGAGTCAGGCTAAGGACTATCTCCTGAAGCCGGTGGCAAGAGATGAGCTGAACGGGGCGTTGGCCAGAGTGGCGGGTGAGCTGGAGGAGTCCAGCAGAACCACCAGCCAGAAGGCGCTGCTGGAGTGGAAGCTCTCCCAATATTATGCCGAGATGCGGGAGCATTACATTCTTCAAGCGGTCAAGGCTGAGGGAATGCCGGGGGCAGCTGTCAGGGACAGGGCCAAGCTGTTCGAGCTGGACAGCTGGGAGAGCCGCCCGGTCCGGTTCGTCTCGGCAGGGATGCGGGAGCGCCAGCAGGCTGAAGCCTCCCGGGAGCGGTCCCCGGAGAAGCTGAGCCTGCCCTTTCAGCTGTTATGCCGGGAATACGGAGGCGGGCAAGAGGAGGAGGCGCTGGTATTTTATGATGCCGGTTATCCCGGTCTGATGCACTTTATTGTGCCGGGATCCGGGGAGGCCTGTGCCCGGTTTGTGGAGGGGCTGAAGCTTTGCCTGCGGCAGCATCTGCGGGTGGAGCCGGTGGCGGGCACCGGACAGCAGGCAGAGGGACTGAAGGAATGGCGGGAAGGGTATCTGTCGGCTCTTCTGGACTGGAATCTGCAGGACATGCAGCCGGCAGGCCAACAAACCGCCGCCGGGGACACAAGTAACTCCTTGTCGGAGGAAACGGCGGCACTTCTCCGCCAATGTCTGCTGAAGGGGGAGGAGAGGGTGTTCGGGGAAACGGTGAAGAAAGAGCTGTCCCAGTCCTTCTCCGTTTCCCGGTCCGCCTTTGTCAAAACCATCTTCCAGATTTATATGCTCATCGAAGCCGTGGCTGTGCAGACCGGCGTCCATAGCGAAACGGGCAATGCCCTATGGGTCAGCCCGGAGCTGGCTCTGGGCTTGCGCACCGTCGACAAGGCGGAGTTGTTCCTGGCGGATTTGGCCCGGTTCACACAGAACCAGGCCAAGGAGGAAAGCGCCGACCCCGACCGGAAGCTGGTGCGGGCGGTGGAGCAGTTTATCCGGGATAACTATATGTACGACTTGACGCTGACGATGCTGGCCGAACACTTTAATTATCACCCTTCGTATTTTTCCGAGCTGTTCAAGTCCAAGATGGGCAAAAGCTTCGTCCAATACGTAACCGAGGTGCGGCTCTCCCAGGCGGTCCGGCTGCTGGAGGAGACCCCCTTATCCCTGTGGGATATTGCCGAGCTGACCGGGTTTGCCAATGCCAGCTACTTCAGCACCAAGTTCAAGCGTCAATACGGGGTAGCTCCATCCGATTACCGGCAGGCCCGCCAACATGAAAAAAGTGAAGATCAACAGCCGAAAAAATGAGATTCAGCTTCCACCGCAAAAGCCGTATGCTGGGTATGTAAACAGCATACGGCTTTTCTTCGAGAAAGAGGTGGCAAATGTGAAAACGTCGGCAAAGTCCTCGATCTGGCGCCAGAACCGCACAGCATATCTGTTTTTGCTTCCATGGCTGCTGGGATTTTTCTGTCTGACTCTGGGACCCATGCTGGGCTCCTTGTACTTATCCTTCACCAAATACAATCTGCTTAATGCGCCAGTGTGGAACGGCCTGGACAATTACAAAACTATTTTTACCGACGACCAGTCCTTCGTAAATTCCATTGTACTAACCTTCAAGTATGTGTTGATGGCCGTTCCGCTGCGGTTGGCCTTTGCTCTGGCTGTGGCTATGGCCCTGAATAAAGGGCTGAAGCTTCTTGGGGTTTACCGCACGGTGTATTATGTACCCTCCCTGCTGGGAGGCAGTGTGGCGATTGCCATTGTGTGGAGGAAGATGTTCGACGGCGACGGGCTGGTGAACCTTTTTCTGAGTATTTTCGGGATCAAAGGGCCTTCGTGGATTGCCCATCCCAGTTATGTGATTTATGCGATTGTAGCTCTGGCGGTATGGCAATTTGGTTCGGCCATGGTGATTTTCCTGGCGGGATTAAAGCAAATTCCGGCGGATTTGTACGAGGCTGCCGAGGTGGATGGAGCTGGGAAAACACGGCAATTTTTCAGGATAACCCTGCCGCTTTTGTCACCGGTGATTTTCTTCAATCTGTTGATGACCATTATCAATTCCTTCCAGGTATTCACACCCGGTTATGTTATCGGAGACGGACGGGGCGGTCCGATTGATTCCACTCTGTTTTATACGCTGTACCTGTATTTGAAGGGCTTCTCGTATTTCGACATGGGTTATGCATCCGCCCTGGCTTGGATTCTGCTGGCCATTATCGGCTTGTTTACGGCGATTGTGTTCGTAACCTCCAAGTATTGGGTGTTCTACGGTGACGGCAAGGAGGGGCATTGATCATGGCTTATCAAACGGTATATTCCAAAGTCATTCGACATCTTGTCATCATCGCTCTGGGCCTGCTGATGCTGTACCCGGTAATGTGGCTGCTCTCCAGCTCCTTCAAGCCTAACAGTCTGATATTCACGGACACCAGCCTGTGGCCCAAGGAATTTACGCTGGAGCATTACCGTAACGGCTGGCGGGGGCTGCAGGGCATCTCCTTCGGCAGATTCTTCGCCAATTCGGCCTTCATCTCCATTATGGCGGTGCTGGGCAATGTCATCACCTGCTCGTTGGCTGCGTATGCCTTCGGCAGACTGGATTTTAAGCTGAAGGGGCTGTGGTTCGGCCTGATGCTCATCACCATCATGCTGCCCTATCATGTTACACTGGTGCCCCAGTATATCATTTACAACTACTTCGGCTGGATTAATTCCTATTTGCCGCTTATTGTGCCCAAGTGGCTGGCTCATGATTCCTTTTTTATTCTGCTGATGGTCCAGTTCATCCGGGGGATTCCCAAGGAGCTGGACGAAAGCGCCACTATTGACGGATGTGGCCAGGGACAAATTTATTTCCGGATTGTGCTGCCGTTATTGGTTCCGGCTTTGATTACCACCTCGATCTTTACCTTTATGTGGTCTTGGGATGATTTTTTTAGCCAAATGATCTATTTGAACAAAATTGATCTGTTTACGGTACAACTGGGCATCCGCTCCTTGTTCGATCCGTCCGGCGAATCCGATTGGGGCGCTCTGCTGGCTATGTCTGTGCTGTCTCTGGTGCCCGTATTAACCATTTTCTTTTCCTTCCAGCGATATTTCCTGGAGGGGATTGCCACTACAGGACTCAAGTGAGTCGCCCATATAGAAGAGCACAAGGTTTGGGCAAGTAAAGCCGGCAAGAATGGTATACACTATTTTAATAGGGGGAAAACCATCATGAAAAAAGCTTTGGCAATCACCGGGTTGGCAGCATTAACTGCGGTTATGACCGCATGCGGCGGCAACAGCAATGGCACTGGCGCATCCCAGGCACCGGGAGGTTCGTCCGCAGCCAGTGTCAAGCCTGCAGAAAAGGTGGAGCTGCGGATTATGTGGTGGGGCGATCAGAAGCGGGCGGATAAAACCAATGAAGCCCTGCGCAAATTTGAGGAGAAAAACCCCAATATCAAGGTGGTGGGCGAATTTGCCCCCAGCTCTGGCTACTTCGACAAGCTGAATACCCAGATTGCCTCCGGAACGGCACCGGATGTTTTCTTCCTGGGCGGCAATGTAGTGGATTATGTGACTAAGGATGTCCTGCTGGATCTGACCCCTTATGTGGGCAAGGAATTGAATACCAAGGATATGGATCCTTCCATGATTACCTACGGCACCTTCAAAAACAAGCTGCTTCATGTTTCTGCCGGAGCCAATGCCCGGGGGATTATCATCAACACGGAAACCTTCAAAAAAGCAGGGCTGGATATCCCCAAGGATGGCTGGACCTGGGACGATTATGCCCGGATCTCCAAGGAAGTCTCCGCTAAGCTGGGCAAGGATTATTACGGTACCTATGATTACACCAATGAAGGCATGGATATTTACCTGAAGCAAAACGGCAAGATTTTGTATGATATGGACAAGGGCGCCTTGGGCTTCGAAAAGGCCGATGTGGAAAAGTGGTTCGCCTACTGGAGCGATCTTCGCAAGGCGGGAGGTCTTGCCACGCCCGAGCTTCAGGTGTCCAATCCTCCGGGAGACACCAGCAAATCCCTGATTGTGACCGGCAAGGTAGCCATGGGGCTGACCGCCTCCAACCAATTGGTGGCCCATCAGAATCTGACCAAGGATGCACTGACTTTGGTTCAAGTGCCCCGTGGGGATAAAGGAACAGGTGTGGTATTCGAATCCAGTCAGGGTCTGTCCGGCTACGCCAAAACCAAGTATCCCAAGGAAGTGGCGCTGCTGATGAACTTCTGGATCAATGACCCGGATGCCGCCAAAATTCTTGGCAATGACCGTGGTGTACCGGTTACGACCGCCATGCGGGATCTGCTCAAAACCACTGCGTCCCCGGTAGAACAAATCATCTACGATTATTGCAACCGGGTATCTGAGGCCAGTAAAAAGGAGCCTGCCAAGATCAGCTACAACCCTCCGGGCTTCACCGAATATTCCAAGCTGGTGGACACCACCGTACAGGAAATTGCCTTTGGCCGCAAGGATGTGAAGAAGGGCGTAGAGGATTTCTACAACGGTGCGGTCAAGATCTTCAATAATAATACCAAGTAACCCCGCAGAGCATGAGGGCAGGGTGGACAACGGGGCTGCGGCGGCTGGCTGCGGCCCTGTTCCTATGGAAACCGGACAAAGATTTTGCGAGGAGGCAGAGGCATGAGTGTGGAGGCCGTATTGGAGCGGTTGCGGGCGATAAATGTGGAGGAGCGGCTGGATGAGCCGGGCAAACCCTCGGATGTGGAGGCGGTGGCGGAATGGAAGCGGGGCGGGGTGAAATTTGCCGCTTCAGCAGGCAGGCTGGAGGAGGTGTACTACCATGCTCTTCGCAAGCTGCTGGACTGTATTGTTCCCACCTGGGAGCAAGGGCCGATTCTCCACGAGGGCGGTGTGTACCGGGGATGCTGGCTGGAGAGCACCGGCACCATTAACGCGGAATTGCTGTCCCGGTTTTTGCCTTCGGTGTCCAGGAGCACCTACGAAGCCTTCGCTAACGGCCAGCGGGAGGATGGCCTGATTCCCTACAAAATAACCGGGGCCGGTCCGGTGTTCCGGCAGATCCAGCTGGTGACGCCTCTGGCGCGCTCCGTGTGGAATCATTACCTGCTGAACGGGCGTCCCGCTGATTTTCTGGGGAAAATGATGAGCGCCTTGTCCCGTTTCGACCAGTG
Organism: Bacillota bacterium; assembly: GCA_023388055.1. Lineage (GTDB taxonomy): Bacteria > Bacillota > Bacilli > Paenibacillales > NBRC-103111 > Paenibacillus_AR. Next base: position 416,919 of record JAEWGW010000027.1, read on the forward strand.
GCTGGCCGATTGGCGCAATACCCGGGGCAGCGGCTGCGTGGAGGCCTTCTGCGCTTTTGATACCGGGCATGATCTGTCTCCCCGCTTCTGGCATATCCCGGATACGCCTCATCTGGGTGATCCCAAGCAATATGACCCGGCTTCTCCCCTTCTGCCTCTGTTGGCCCCGGATATGACGGCCCATACGTATTGCCAGAGGCTGTATCTGGCTCGGATGGCCAAGGAGCTGGGGGACAGCCGGCAGGCGGAGCTGTGGCGGACCAAGGCGGAAGAAACACTGGACAGCCTGTTCCGGCACTGTTATGACAAGGAGGATCAATTTTTCTATGATGTGGATCAAAGCGGGGCCTTCATCCGGGTTCAATCCGACGTGCTGCTTCGGGTGTTGGCCTGTGAGGTGGGAGATGACGTCTTCTTCCAGGAAGCGCTGAAGGGGTATCTCCTGAATACCCGCAAGTTCTTCGCCAAGTACCCGTTTACCGCAGTGGCCATGGACGACCCCCGTTTTGATCCGTTCTCCAGCTACAACAGCTGGGCGGGGCCGTCCAATTTTCTGGCGATGATCCGTGCGCCCCATGCCTTCGAGCATCATGGGCGTTATGTGGAGCTAACCTGGGTGCTGCAGCCAATTGTGTCGGCGATGGCCCGGATGGAGCGGTTTCCCCAGGTGCTCAGTCCCTGGACGGGGGCTGAGGGATATACGGAGGCCTATTCTCCGGCGATCCTGGGAGTGCTGGATTTTGTGGAGCGGCTATGCGGGATTGTTCCCCGGCCGGAGGGGACTCTGTGGTTCAACGGTTTGCTGCCCTATCCGCTGGATCATGGGGAGGAGGTGGCGGGGGAAACCGGGTACAGCCGGACGGTGGATGGAGTTGGTTTTGAATTGGCTGTTACCCGGGGGGAGGCGCTAGTGTGCCGCAATGGCCGGGAGCTGGTCCGTTTCCCCTTCGGCCTCCGGGTAGTGACCGACCGGTCGGGGGAGCTGTTGGAAGTAGCGGGGCTGCTTCATGCTCCCGTGTACGGAGAGGTGCTGTACCAAGGGAAGCGGTATGCCGTATCCGCAGGCCCTAATGAGGTTTTAGCTTTTAAAGAGGGGCGGTTTATCAGCGTCAGAAGCCCCGGTGCGGTTGCACCGGTATTTTAAGCTGAGTCTGGAGCGGGTGGGGTAAGCGGCAGAATCAACTGCGGTTCAGCGTTGGGCCGTCTGTCACGCTCCACCAAGCGCAGGGCACCGAGCACCGAGCGGGCATTGAGCACCAAATGCCGACTCGTCACCGCCACCACCGAGTGCTGCCGCCAACCCGCTAACGCCACCACTGAGTGCTGCCGCCGAGCCGCCACCGTCGACCGCCGAGCGCTAACGGAACTCAGCGACTCTTAAAGACCCAAAATCCTGTATTTTCCGCTGCAACGGAACTGAGCGACCCTTAGAGACACAATCGGGCCCTCCAGCAAGTCTGCAGCCCCGCTAAGGGCTTCTGAGTTCCGTTAGAATCCCAGCCATCGCCACAGTGGAAAAATCGGGCATACCGGGCCTATGGGGGCAGTGCCAACGTATAAATCCCCCAAAAGCTGGCTGCCACCACCTAGCCGACTCAGGAGATGAGGAGAGAATCATGAAGAATAAGGACCTGCAAATTCGCGACCCGTTTGTGCTTCCCGATCAGAAAAAGCAATTATATTACTTATTTGGAAGTACGGACAAGAATATCTGGGGAGAAGGGACCGGCTTCGACCTGTATACCAGCCGGGATTTGGAGGAATGGGAGGGGCCGTTCCCTGCCTTCCGGCCGGGAGATGACTTCTTCGCCAAGCGCAACTTCTGGGCACCGGAGGTGCATCCCTACAACGGGCGCTACTATATGCTGGCTACCTTCCGCAGAACGGACAATGATCTGTTGGGCACGGCAGTCCTGGCTGCCGACCGGGTGGAGGGACCGTATCTGCCCCACAGCAGCGGGCCTGTTACACCTGCGGAGTGGGCTTGTCTGGACGGAACCCTCCATGTGGATACGGCAGGGGAGCCGTGGATGGTATTCTGCCATGAATGGACGCAAACGGGAGACGGGGAGATTTGCGCCATGCGCTTGACCCCTGATCTGCGGGGTGCAGCCGGAGATCCGGTACGGCTATTCAGCGCCTCGCAGGCTCCTTGGACGGAGCAGTTGGCCTCCAAATCAACGCCGGAGCGGGCGGTGTACGTGACGGATGGTCCTTTTCTGTACCGGGATGCCGAGGGTAGGCTGTTGATGCTGTGGGCCAGCTTCGCGGACAACCGGTATGCCCAAGGAGTAGCCGTCTCTCACAGCGGAGAGGTAACGGGCCCTTGGATTCATCAGCCGGAGCCGCTGTACCGGGAAAACGGCGGCCATGGCATGCTGTTCCGCACCTTCGGCGGAGAGCTGATGCTTGCGCTGCACGCGCCCAACCGGACCCCGCAGGAGCGGCCCCTGTTCATTCCTGTTGCGGAAGCAGCCGGGGATCTCTCCGTAAAGCCGTACCCGGGGAAATGACAGCTCCGCCGCTTCCGAAGCAGGCTGGCTCCCGAACCGGTGTTGGCCGCAGGGAGGTTTTGTTTGACCGCCCTAATCGGCACGTGTACAATTAGGCGTGTCTGACAACCCACAACACCACCGGGGGAGCATATGAAAATCGGCTTTCGCACCTTAAAAACGGCCATTGGCGTAGCCTTATCCGTCTTTATTGCCCAATCGCTGGGCTTGCAATATTTTACCGCGGCGGGTATTCTGACCCTGCTCTGCATCCAGAAATCCCGCAAACAATCCTTTCAGGCGGCCCTGAGCCGCCTCTTTGCTTGCCTTATTTCCCTGTTCGCCTCTACTCTGCTGTTTGAGGCCATCGGGTACGGGGCGTATGCGTTTCTGGTTCTGCTGCTGTTCTTTATCCCGCTGACGGTGCGCCTTGGCATCCATCAGGGAATTGCCAGCAGTATCGTTATCGTGATGCATGTCTACATGCATGGGCAGTGGGAATGGAGCTTTTTCCTGAATGAAATTTGCGTCATTCTCATCGGTCTCGGCGTGGCTTTGGCGGTAAACTGGTATATGCCCAGCATCGACAAGGAGCTGAACCGGTACAAGGACCAGGTGGACGGTCTGATTGCCGCCATTCTGAAGGAAATATCCCTGTATCTCAAGGAAGGGCAAACTTCCTGGGACGGCAAGGAGCTGCTGCTTCTGGGAGACACTCTCCGCAAAGCCTCCGAGCTGGCTGTCCTCGACGACGAAAACAGCCTGCACCGCAAGGATAACTCCTATCGGCATTATTTCAGCCTGAAGCGCCGGCAGTACGAAATTCTGGACCGGATGCTGCCGGCGGTTTCCGGCATCTCCATCCAGCTGGAGCAGGGCCACCGGATCGGGGAGCTCATCGAAGAAATGAACGCGCATATGAGTGGAGGGATTCCTTCGCCCCACCTGGGCGAGAAGCTCCGCAGCATCCGGGAATTCCATAAGCTGCTGCCCATGCCGGTAACCCGGGACGAATTCGAGAACCGGGCCAGCCTGTACGCCGTGGCTAATGAGCTGGAGCGCTTTATTGAAACGCTGTAAGTAACGAGGGCCGCTTAGACCCGCAACATTTCGTTTCTAGCATGGTCCCGCCAGACCCCGCCAGACTCCGCCAGACCCTGGGCGATTTATACGAAAGTGCCGCGTCCGCCCCGGCATTTTCATCCCTGGCGGTGGCCGCTGGGCCGTGGGCGATTCTAACGAATCTCACAGCACTTATTTGGCGAAAAATCGGCTGTTTGCCAACGTAACGAATCTGAGCCACGCTATTGCTTACGTTCAGGTTCTTTTCAGCAGTGGACTTGCAAAGAAGTTAACATGGGGCAAAATGCCAAAAGAGTTGCACAGCAAAAAGAGGTTCCTGTATCGTTGAAGTTGAGACGACACCAACGAAAGGAGACCTCTTGACTACTAGCATA
>JAEWGW010000002.1 GCA_023388055.1 Bacillota bacterium
GTAAGCTCGTCACTTCCATGATACCAAACAAGTAGGGTGTTTTTTTGTCAATACGATTAAATCTACTGGAATTTTCCTTACGCACTCAAGGGTTTAAGTCATTTTTTCAGGTGCGAAAGTTGAGTAAAAATTTTGATCATCGCATAATCGCCGGTGGCTTCTATCCCCTGCTGCAGATAATAGATAAACTGCTCCTTGGTCAGCGGCTGAGCGGGGTCCACGTTTTGAGGCAGACCGAGCTCCTTATACCGAGCCACAGAAAAAGCGTAGGAATACCATTCCCCGTCGGCTACATTCGGATAATAAGCATGGGGGCCTGCCAGCTTGACCGTCTCCAGGCCGAATTTATTCTGCAAGGCGTTGACAATCAAAGCGATCCCTTCCGCGGATGTCAGCTGGGATTGAGGCGCATAGATCCCTTCGCTTACCCCATCCACAATTCCCTTCTGCTGGAGCACAAGAATCTGCTCCTTCTCCTTCACACCCGCAAGGTCAGAGAATTCCGCTTGGGCGAAGGCCTGGCCGGCCAAGGAGCCTGTCAGGAGAACCGTCAAGGCGACAGTCATGGTTTTTAAGCTATTCTTCATAAGGTTGCCTCCTATTCGGATTAAGGTTGTCACACGCCCTAGACGCAGGTCCGTTCCAAATTGTTGCAGCCGTCCGCGCATTAAAAAACGCCTCCGGCATATACCGGAGACGCTTCTGTATTATGCCAGCTTGCTGACCACGCTGCGTGCAATCCAAACTCCGGCCGCTCCGGCCTGAGCCAGGCCGCGGGTTATGCCTGCGCCGTCCCCGCCGCAATAGAGGCCGGCAATTTCCGTCTCCAGCTCCTCCGTCAGCTTGGGGCGGGCGGAGTAGAATTTGGCCTCCACGCCGTAGAAGAGGGTGTGCTCGGAGGCAATGCCGGGGGTTACCTTCTCCAGCGCCTCCACCATTTCGATCAGGCTCAACATGGTGTTGTAAGGTAGGACCAGACCCAGGTCGCCTGGGACGGCTTCCTTCAGGGTCGGCTCCAGAAAACCTTCCTTGATCCGTTCCACCGTGGAGCGTCTGCCCCGTTTGATATCTCCGTACTTCTGGACGATAACCCCTCCGCTGGACAAGTCGTTGGCCCGTTTGCAGATCTCTCGGGCGTATTCATTGGGTTTGTCGAAGGGTTCTGTGAATTTATGGGAAACCAACAGCGCAAAATTCGTATTGGCCGATCCCAGCGCCGGGTCCTGGTAGGAGTGTCCGTTGGCCGCCATAATGCCGCTGTGGTTCTCCACCACCACATGCCCGCTGGGATTGCTGCAGAAGGTGCGGACCTGTGTGCCCACAGAGGTATTGAAAATAAATTTGCCTTCGTACAGATGCTCATTGATCTCCGCCATCACTACATCGGAGGTTTCCACGCGGACTCCTACATCCACCTGGTTATTGTACATTTTGAGGCGGCGGTTTTTAAGCACCGTGGTGAGCCATGCCGAGCCATCGCGTCCGGGGGCAATCATCACATAATCCGAATGATGCGCAGTTCCGTCCTTCAGCTCTACACCCTTCACTGCATAACCCGTTCCGGTTTTCTCGGTGATGATGTCCAGCACTTCCGTCTTAAACAGCATTTCCACACGGGTACGGAGAAATTCATAGATAGCTGCGAGAATCTTGAGATTCTGCTCGGTTCCCAGATGGCGCACCTGCGCACGGAGAAGCTTCAGCCCCGCGGCGTACCCCCGCTGTTCAATCTTGCGGATCGCATCCGTAGTGGGATCGGTGATATGGTCTGTTGCCCCATGCTTCAGGTTGATCTCATCCACATAGCGAATCAATTCCAGCACGCGGGACGGGCTGAGATAATCGGTCAGCCAGCCGCCGAACTCCGTCGTAATATTAAACTTGCCGTCGCTGTAAGCTCCCGCTCCGCCGAACCCGCTTGTAATGGAGCAGGCAGGCAAACAACCGGCAAATTCCTTTTTGCCGGCGGCCGGTGGGCAGAGCTTGATTTTTTCCTCCAGAATCGGACAAGTGCGTTTGTATATATCATGTCCCTTATCAATGAGAAGCACCTTGGCTTCCGGTTTTTTGAGAACCATTTCGTAACATGCAAAAATGCCCGCCGGCCCTGCGCCGACGACAATCAGATCGTATTGAGCCATGATGCAGTCCTCCCAGGTGGTTAAAGTCTCATTCGTAGACGGAAATTTACGGTTTCCGGTAGAGACCCCCGACCATATTAAGGGGTTATACGAACATCCTCATTGATATTACACAATGTTAAGGGGTTGTGTCAATGGTAATGTTCGTGTTTTCCTGCATCAACATGCATTTTACCCTTTAACTCCGCAATAATGTTCGGATTTCGACAAAGATTCCCTAAACACAGCAAAACCCACCGGAAGCTTCCCCGCCTGTTATCACACAGTTCGGAAGAAGCTCCGGTGGGCAATTACTCATGTATAAGCTCTGACTTTACTTGATGGCGCTGCGGTCAGAGTCTCGGTTCCGGCCTCTTAAGCCCGCCAGACCCAACAGACCCAGGAGACCCAGCCAGCCCCAGTTCATGTTATCATCATTCGTTGCCAACGCGTTGTAGCTGTTTTTTCCATAAGTACCTGTACCGGTTATACCATCATGGCCCATGCCATAACCTGTGCCTGTACCGTACCCGGTGTAGCTGCCGTCAGCGCCTGCGCCGCCGAAAATCCCACCGGTCCCGCTGGTGCCTGTCATATCATTGGTGCCATTGGTGCCGTAATTGTTCACGCCTGTGGTGCCGGAATAGGTGTTGGGCGATGCAGTTGCCCCCCAGTTCAACATGCCTGTTCCCGGCGTGCTGGTGGGTGCGGTAGTTGTTTCTCCAGTTGCTGTGCCTGTGCTCATACCAGTGCCATACATGCTGCTGTCCTCAGCAAATACCGGTGCCGCGACCACGGCTGACAACGTTAATGCCGCTGCAAAAGCTGCTACTTTTTTGTTCATGACGGTTCTCCCTTCTGTCTGTTCATCGATGTAGGAGATAAAACACGGCCTTGTCATTTTTTTCGCCTGCTTCATCCTGCCCCTCTTTTGTTTTTCCTTGTTCCCGTCCCGCTATCCCTAGAAAAAGTCGGGGGAGGAAACGGCCGTAGCAAAAAAAGCCCTCCGCGCTTAAGCGGAGAGCCTTTTCAATCGTATCAGCAAATTAAATCAATTAAGCCTGCAATTGGCGGTTGTTGGCAGCCTTCCGGCTGCGCATGGAAAACAGCTGTTTGCCGAAGGCCGGGTGGTAAACCAGCAGGATCATGGCTTCACCCAGTACAATGCCCCCTGCTACGTCAATGACCACATGCTGCTTCACAAATACAGTGGACAGGATAATGGAAAGACCAATAAACTGCGGAATCCACGCCACCTTCTTGGACAGCTTCTCCCAATGATAAGCACGCATCATCATATAGGTGGTTAAGACGTGAATGCTGGGAAAACAATTCACCGGCTGGTCATTGGAATATATATAGTGGACAAGCTTCAGGAAAATCGTATCATCGGTGATAAAGGGCCGCGGCACATAGGTCTGGTAGGTCATATAGAAGGCATAACAGACGATATGGCCGATAACGGAGCAGATAATCATTCTGTAATAGGCATCCCGGTTCTTGAAGAAGAAGAATGCGAAGGACAAGAAGATACATGGGCCCCAAATAATATAGGGAATAATAAAGTATTCATTAAACGGAATAACCCGGTCCAGCCAAATTTCCATGGTATGCAGCGGACGTGCAATTCCGTTGGTCAATCCATAGATATAGCTGCATGCCATAACAGTCAAAAGCCAGCCAAGGGGCAAAAGCTGTTTTACTGTGGACATGATTTTCTGTTTCACGCGGCATTTCTCCTTCTCTTCAAACTGACTCATCACACTATAACAGAACTATACGCCTTTTACTACGGTCAAAATAATGGCTTTTGGAAAAATTAAGAATTGTTTAAGATATGACATGCCATGACAGCAGCAACCGCCACCGCTAAAGAAAAAGCCGCAAAAATATGTTACAATTACCAGCGAGACTTTCGTTAAAGGAGAAGAAGATCCGATGACACAGGATGTTACCCGCTATTTGGAAGAGCATCACGAACGGCATGTGGAGGAATTGAAGGATTTCATCCGGATTCCCAGCGTAAGCGCCAGTTCTGCGCATAAAGAAGACATGCGGAAGGCCGCCCGCTGGCTGGCGTACCGGCTGGAGGAAGCCGGGCTTGAGCATGTTCAGGTTCTGGAAACCGAAGGCCACCCGGTGGTATACGGCGATTGGCTCCACAATCCCGGGCAGCCGACGGCGCTGGTGTACGGGCATTATGACGTGCAGCCTGCCGACCCGGTGGACCAATGGGAAACCGATCCCTTTGAGCCGGTGCTGAAGAACGGCAGACTGTACGGGAGAGGCGCAACCGACGATAAGGCGCAGCTGTACACCCAGGTGAAAACCGTGGAGGCCTTTCTGAAAACCAAAGGCACCCTGCCGGTGAACGTCAAATTCTGCATTGAGGGTGAGGAGGAGATTGCCAGCCCTCATCTGGCTCCTTTTTTGGAGGCACATGCCGAGCTGCTCCAGGCCGATCTGATCGCCATCTCCGACGGACCCATGATCAGTGAAGAAACCCCCTCCATCTGCTACGGCCTGCGGGGCATCTGCGGCTTGGAGCTGGAGATACAAGGCCCCAAGTCCGACCTGCATTCCGGACTTTTCGGGGGCGGGGTAGCCAATCCGGCGACAGCGCTGATTAAGCTCCTGGCCTCCATGAAGGATGAGCAGGACCGGATTCTTATCGATGGCTTCTATGACGGGGTAATCCCCATGGATGAAGCCGCCCATCAGGCCTTCCGGGAAATCCCCTTCGACGAGGAGAAAACACGGGTGGAGCTGAATGTGCAGGAGCTGGCCGGAGAAACCGGCTATTCCTTCCTGGAACGGACCAGCGCCCGCCCCACTCTGGAAATCAACGGACTCTACGGCGGCTACCAAGGCGAAGGACTGAAGCCCATTGTCCCCTCCGGGGCCGGAGCCAAAATTTCCTGCCGGCTGGTGGACAACCAGGACCCGGACGATATTTACCGGAAGATGGAGCAGCATGTGAAGGCTCATACGCCAGCCGGGGTGACCGTGACCATGAAGCAGACCCACCGCGGCAAACCCTTCTACATCCCGGTTAATCACCCCTACATACAAGCTGCCTCCGTCTCCTATGAGGAAGGCTTCGGGAAAAAGCCGGTCTATATCCGCAGCGGCGGCTCCATCCCCATTATCGAGGTTTTCTCCAAGGTGCTTGGCGCACCGGTGGTGATGCTGGACTTCGGATTGCCGGAGGAAGGGATGCATGCCCCCAATGAATATTTCCAGTTGGAGAATTTCAGCAAAGGCACATCCACTCTCTGCCGCTTCTGGGTGGAGGTTGGGCAGCTGGGAAAACAATAAAATGCAAAAAAACCGTCAAGTGGCAGGCTTGGCGGTTTTCTTATGTGGGGAGGAAAGTTCAGATTACCGGCGGGGCAAACCTTGGTCTCCATAATAACGTTCCTCCAGCACCCGCAGATGATGGGCGGCATGTCCAACCAGCACACAGCCCCAGGACAAGGCCGTGCCTTCATAGCCGTTGACGATCCCTTTGCCGTTCCATTCCTCTTCCTTCAGGCTTTCCATCAGCAGAATGGCAGTGCGGCGGGTAGCCTCAAACCTGGCCAGCAAAGCGGACAGCGGCTTTTCATCAAAAAAAGCGGCATCCACAAACTCATTTTCATCAAAGCCTGGAAGCGGCGTACGGTCATTACGGGCGGCCCTCAGGAGCCGGTAAGCAAAAACCTGCTCCGTGTCGGCAATATGCCCCACAAGCTGTCTGATGCTCCATTTGCCCGGTGCGTACCGGTACAGGCTTTCTTCCTCAGTCAAAGGCGAAAGCAGGGCAAGCACCTCTTCCGTCTGCTTCTTCAGGATTTCGAGAAGATCCCCCTCCGGAACCTGCTTCAGGTAATGGACAATGTGCTCGGGGTAATCCTTCACCTCTGGCCTTTTTTGCACAGCTATCACTCCTCATCATATATAGAATGGAATAATTTGAACTATCGTAGCATGGCTTTTGCCATATGTAAACGTGCGTTGCCTGATTCGTGCTAATGAAGCAGACCCGCCACCCAGCCGATCCAATACGCAGCAGGCAGGAACAGCAGCTGGGCTAGCAGGGTGCCGGCCAACCGGGAGAGCATAAACGCCCCCAGCACCTGCCCCAAACCGGCCTGCGCCTTCAGGTCTCGCTGGGCCTTGTCCGTCAGCATGGCCAGGTGGGGGTCAATAAACACTGTCAGCAGAATTGTTGCGACGCCGTTGATCAAACCGGAGGATTGGGAGGTGAACGCCGCCATATCAGGGAACAAAAAAGACGCATACAAGGCAGCCAGCACCCCCACGGTATAAATCCCGGTCACACAGGCGTTCATGATAAACAAAGAATACGGCACCCCGTGATAACGCAGACTGCGGAGCATGCTCCAGCGGGGACGGCGCAGATGGTGTCTGGCATTACGAAGCTGCTCCACCGTAACGCTGGTCACCATCCGGGGCAAGGAGCCTGCCGTCTCCAGATGGCGGATCATCCGGGAGAACAACAGGACAAAGGAAGGAAACAGAATGATGGCCAAGGCGGTCCCCACGCTGGAAGCCATGATGATCCAATGGTACCCCTCCTTCAAGGGAATACCGGGCTCCGCCCGCGCCCGATCAATCAGACCGCCGGCCAGCGGAGACTGGACCATGTTGGCGGTACGGGAAACCAGAAGCAGGATACCTGTCAGAGACAGGGAAACCGCCAGCTTGCCCGTTCGTACACCCGCCAGACGAAGGGAATAAGACAGGGTCTCGGCACAATGGATCAGCCCTGTCAGGATACATACTGTTGCGATAATAGCCGCCATATGCAAAACCCTCATTTTACCATTTTCCGTTTATGGTAACATGCGGTTGCGATACTGTAAATCGCCACTTTCAGCGGAACATATTCCACAGTCTCAACAGATGCATAAAATTATTGGGGTCAATTTGCTGCTCCAGCACAAACCGGACCATTTGCCGCTTTTGGCGTTCGGGGGCTTTTTCGTTCAAGATCTTCAAGCTCCGGTCCACCAAGGAGGCTACCGTCTCCTGGTCCGCCAGATCCTCCCGGGTCAGTCCGTCGGCCAGCTCCTTCAGCCGTTCCTTCTTCAGCGGATCCTTGGCCTTTTTCCTGAGCTTTTCCACCCATTCCCTTTCAATGCCATATTCGCTGTAGCTCTGATAGCCCATATGCTGTCCCACCTTTCTGCTGCCGCCTAGGAAGGGCATGTTACCCGCGAGTGCGGGCAGCCTCCCCTGGCGTGCCGGGTTTGGTACAGTATATGGGCATGCGCACAGGTGTGATACCTGAAATTCTCCTGACTCCACGTTCAGGGTTCATTCTCCAAGAGTTCAATAGCTTCCCCCTGCTGCTGCCTCAGGGCAATATGGTCCCTTCCCCAGGCACACATCACATCAATGATCTGATTGGCGGTTTTGCCATACTCGGTGATGGTATACTCCACCTTGGGCGGCATTTCATCATACACCCGCCGTCCCACTATGCCATCCCGCTCCAGCTCACGCAGCTGCTGGATCAGCACCTTCTGGGAAACGCCGGGAATCAGGCGCTGGAGCTCGCCGGTTCTTTTGGTCCCGGATATCAGCAGGCAGACGATCAGAGCCTTCCATTTGCCGCCGAGAATCTCCAGTGTCGCCTCAATGCCCAGCCGGTATTGCTTCATCGTCAATCCCCCTGTCGGATAAAACCAGCTCTGGCATCTATTATCGCATATGGATTTCGGGTTATCCAATACTTACCGGAAGGTAAGCATACACTGACTTCATTGTGTGTATTTACGAACAGGAGCGGGAAGAGGATAATGAGTTCAATCCAATGAAACATATGCGAAAGGAAGGATTGACCCTATGAAACCCCTTGTGATTGTAGCCCACCCTGATATGGAGCGTTCGAGAGTCAACCGCAGATGGAAGCAGGAGCTGGACCAATACCCCTCGGATATTGCCGTCCATGAGCTGTACACCCAATATCCGGATTGGAAGATAGACGTCTCCCGGGAGCAAAGCTTGCTGGAGGCTCATGATTTGGTGATTCTGCAATTCCCCTTATACTGGTACAGCTATCCCCCTCTATTGAAAAAATGGCTGGATGAGGTTTTCACTTACGGCTGGGCTTATGGTTCAAAGGGGGATAAACTCCGCGGCAAACGCTTCGGTATTGCCATGACAATCGGCGACAAGCAGGAAAACTACTCACCGGCCGGCTCCGTCTCATTCACAGTAGATGAGATGATCGCCCCCTTCAAAGCCAGCATGATCCATGTGGGGGCGGTACCGCTGCCGTATTTCGCCGTATTCGGCTCCTCCTTCCAAGCCAGCGACGCACATATTGACCAAAGCGCCAGGGAGTATGTGGAATACATCTTCAGGCACAAAAGTAATGGCGTCTGTCATGCAGCGCGCGACTAACTAAAGCCGATTTGTCCGCTGCCGGACCGGGAAGCCGTTATTTGGGCTAAATCGATGCTTTAGCGGTTTTCGCGGACTCAGCAGACGTTATTGCTTGCCAAAACCATATTATTGGGCTTTTTTTCAGCACATAACGGCTCCTGGGTCCGCGTAGATGAAAAAACACCCTTTTTACGCATAATAGCGTCTCTGATGTCCGTTAGGACAGACAGCCTTACAATTCGGTTCACGCAATCACACTCCGCAGCAGCAAAAAAAGACCTTCCACCGGCGGTTTGCCGAAGGAAGGCCTTTTTTGAATTTAGCTCTAGCACGATCAATCCAAGGGTTCTCCGCCCTCGGGCACGTCGCGGTTCAGGAACTCCCGCAGAGGAGCGAGCTCCGCCGCCGTCCAGAACCGGGGCTCCGCCACCAGCTCCGCGGCATCCTCTCTGGCCTGCTCCAGCACCTCGAAGTCGCTGACCAGGTCCGCCACCTTAAACTCGGGCAGCCCGCTCTGTTTGGTGCCGAAAAAGTCTCCGGGGCCACGCAGCTCCAGATCCCGCCGGGCAATCTCGAAGCCGTCATTGGTCTCCGTCATCACCTTGAGGCGCTCCTTGGCAATCTCGTTCTTGGGATCGGCAATGAGCACACAGTAGGATTGAAGCTCACTGCGGCCTACCCGACCCCGGAGCTGGTGAAGCTGGGACAGCCCGAAGCGCACCGCGTCATAGATAATCATCAGAGTGGCGTTGGGCACGTCCACCCCAACCTCGATTACCGTTGTGGAAACCAGCACCTGCACCCGGTTTTCCTTAAAAGCACTCATGATCTCGTCCTTTTCCTGGCTGCTCATCCGGCCATGGAGCAAACCGATACGCAGATCGGGGAAGGCCTGCATAAGCTGGATATGCACGTCGATGGCATTCTGCACATCCAGCTTCTCGGATTCCTCGATCAGCGGGCAAACCACGTAGGCCTGCCGCCCTTTCCCTACCTCCTGGCGGATAAAGCCCAGCACCCGGTCCATTTTGTCATGGGTGACGGAATAGGTCAGGATCGGCTTCCGCCCCTTGGGCAGCTCCTTCAACGTGGAAATATCCAGATCGCCGAAGGCGGTTATAGCCAGCGTCCGGGGAATCGGAGTGGCTGTCATGGAGAGCACATCCGGATTCATGCCCTTGCGCCGGAGAATCCCCCGCTGCTGGACGCCGAAGCGGTGCTGTTCATCCGTGACGACCAGCCCCAGATTGCGGAAAAACACATCCTCCTGGATCAGGGCATGGGTGCCAACAAGTATATCCGTCAGCCCCATCTGCAGGGCGGCCAGCGCCTCCTTGCGCTGCCTGTCCGTCAGACTGCCTGTCAGAAGCGCAATCTGGACGCCAAAGCCCTCAAACAAACGCTCCAATGAGGCTTTATGCTGCTCCGCCAGAATTTCCGTGGGGACCATTAAAGCCCCTTGAGCGCCTCCGGTAATCACCGCATAAAGAGCTGTGGCGGCCACCACGGTTTTGCCTGCGCCTACATCACCCTGGAGCAGCCGGTTCATGGCATGAGGCGCTTCCAGATCATCGAGGATTTCAGCGATAACCTGCTTTTGGGAGTGGGTCAGGGTAAAGGGCAGCCTCCGGACAAAATCCCGGACCTTGGGCCTGTCCACCTTGTGGGGGACACCGTCTGCCTTGGTCCGGTTCAGAAGCCTGTACGCCTGCACCTTCAACTGGAACAGGAACAGCTCCTCGTAAACCATCCGTCTGCGGGCAGCCTGCCCCTCACGGGCATCCGTAGGCTGATGCAGAATCGCTACCGCTTCCTTGCGGGTAATAAACCGGTAGCGCTCCACCAGCTCCTCGGGCAGCACCTCGCCGATCATATCGCCAAATTGCACCAGAGCTTGCCGGATCACCTTCCTCAGGAACGTCTGGGTAATTCCTTCCGCTGTGGAATACACCGGCTGGAGTGTCCCGGTACGGGCCTTATCCCCGGCCGCCTCGGGAAATTCCGACGAACTGACGATGATGGTCTGCCGTTTCTCCTCCCATTTGCCCGAAACCACAATTTCCTTGCCCGGCGTCAGCTTATCCTTCATATAATGCCGGTTAAACCAAACAGCCGTGATCAAGAAACGGCCCCCCGCCATGATTCTGACGGTAAGCCGTGACTTGCTCCGGCCGTAAACGGACAGGACGGGCTCTCCGTAAAGAGTGCCCTGTATGGTAATCTTCTCCCCATCCTTAACCTCGGTGAGGTCACGGAGGCGGTAATCCTCATAACGGAACGGGTAGTATTCCAGCAGCTGCCCTACGGAGTGGAGCCCGAGTGCGCCGAGCTCCTTGGCCTTCTCCGCTCCGACGCCGCGGATCTGCCGCAGGGGGATGGTATATAAATCAACGGCCGCCATAAGCCGGAACCATAAAAACCCCGACCGTCCCGCCGCCCACATGGGTGCCGATGACCGGTCCGATTGTTGTGTACATCATCTCAACCACCTCAAAATGCTGGTGTATCAGCGCACTTAATTCCTCTGCAAATTCCATGGCATTGGCGTGGGCCACCGCCACCTGAACAGGGCCCTGGTACCGCTCCGCCAGCCGCTCCATGATGCGGACCATGGCTTTTTTGGTGCCGCGGATTTTGTCCACGGATACCACCGTGCCGTCCTCTACGGAGAGGATCGGCTTAATCTGCAGGAGTGACCCCAAAAGCGCACCGGCTTTGCCGATCCTTCCACCCTTGTGGAGATACTCCAGCGTATCCACCAGAAACAAGAGAGTGGTTTGCTGGCGCAGCTCCTCCACCCGCTTCAGAATATATTCCTTGCTTTCGCCGGCCATAGCGGCACGGGCCGCCTCCACCACCAGCAGTCCGATGCCGTAGGTGGCGGTGCGTGAATCCACAATGGTAATATCGGCGGACGTTTCCAGCATTCCCTTGGCCATACAGGCCGACTGGTAGGTTCCGCTGAAGCTGGATGACAAATGTATGGATATGATAACTGTATCCGGCTCCGCCGCCAGCCGGTTGTATACCGCGAGAAAATCAAGCGGCGAAGGCTGGGAGGTGGTGGGAAGCCGCTTTTCCCCGGCAAGCTTGACGTAGAAGTCCTCCGGCGAGATGGTTACGCCATCCAGATAAGCCTCTTCGCCGAAGTGGACCTTCAGCGGAACCATCTCAATGGAGAGCGCCTCCCGAAGCTCGGGCGGGATATCCGAGGTGCTGTCTGTCACAATGCGAATCCGGCCCAAGGGTTCACCTCCGTTTCATTCTATACTCTACTCCACCGCAATCAGGTATGCGTACAAAGGCTGCCCGCCGTAGTGGATCTCCACCTCCGCGTCGCCGTGCTGCTCCTTCAGATAAGCCTTAAGGCTTTCGGTATCCGCATCATTTGCTTCCTCACCGGTCAGGATGGTGACCACTTCCCCGCCGGACTCCAGCATGCTGTCCAGCAGATTGCGGCAGGTTTCCTGGACGTTGCGGTTAGCCGTGACGATTTTGCTGTCGTGGATACCGATAAAGTCCCCTTCCTTGATCTCAATGCCGTCAATGGAGGTGTCCCGCACTGCAAAGGTGACCTGGCCGGAATGGACACCGGCGATGGCCTTCAGCATAGCCTCGGTATTTTCCTCCTGATCAGCCGACTCGTCAAAGGCCAGCATAGCAGCCATGCCTTGGGGAATGGACTTGGTGGGAATCACAACCAGGGTTTTGCCCTCCACCAAATCGGCAGCCTGTTTGGCAGCCATCACGATATTGGAGTTATTGGGCAGCACATAGACGATCTCCGCATCTACACCCTCCACCGCATGGACAATGTCCTCGGTGCTGGGGTTCATGGTTTGGCCGCCGGAGAGAACCGCATTCACACCCAGGCTGCTGAAAATCTCGGTTACTCCGTCGCCCATAGACACGGACACGAAGCCGTACTTGGAGCTTTGTCCCAAACCGTCCGTTCCCGCCATGGCCCCATGCACAGGAATAGGCTTCAGGGCGGCAATATCGCTTTCAGGTGCGATATATTCATACTCATCGGCCATCAGGATATGGGTATGCTGATCCCGCATATTCTCGATCTTAATCTTGGACAAATCGCCAAAATTCATGGCGTAATTCATGGCATTGCCCGGATATTCGGCATGGACATGGACCTTCACCAGGTCATCATCAGCCACTACCAGGAGGGAATCGCCCATTTTGCCCAATTCCTGCCGGAAAGCCTGTTCATCGAATACATACCCCGGAACCTTGCCCGGCGTCAGAGTGACAATGAACTCGGTGCAATAGCCGAATTCAATATCCTCGGTGCTGAGCATGGACTGGGCACTGTGTTTGCCCTCGCGGGACGGCACAGCAGCGGGCAGCTTGTCCGGCACGGCGGCAGGTGCAGCCTGTACCGGCGGAAGTGAAGCTACTGTTTCGCCTCTCAATGCCGCGAGGAACCCTTCATAGATGCACATGAGGCCTTGGCCGCCGGCATCCACTACTCCAACCTGCTTCAGGACGGGAAGCTGGTCCGGTGTCCGCGATAAAGCAGCGTTGCCGGCCTGCAGCACCTCGCCCATCAGCTCCACTACATCCGGAAATCTACGGTTCACGGCAACGGCATGTTTGGCCGCTTCCCGGGAGACAGTGAGGATTGTACCCTCCACAGGCTTGACCACTGCCTTATAAGCAGTGTCCACCCCATTCTGCAGTGCAGCAGCAAACTGCTGGGCATTAGCGCTCTCCAGCTCCTGTACGGATTTGGCGAAGCCGCGGAACAATTGGGACAGGATAACGCCGGAGTTTCCCCGGGCACCCATCAGCAGACCTTTCGACAGAGCCTCCGCCGCCTTGCCCAAATGCGGGTTCTGGCGCTTCTTTAATTCCTCCACACCGGAGGTCATGGTCAGATTCATATTGGTGCCCGTGTCACCGTCCGGCACCGGAAATACGTTCAGTGCATTGACACGGTTTACATTGGCTGTCAGGTTGCCCGCTCCTGCCAGCACCATCTGAAAAAAGTCGGTTCCATCAAGTGAAATAAAGCGCTTACTCAAGAATAATTCCCCTTCCTGGTTAACGAGATACGCGAACCCCTTGCACAAAGATATTGACGGTCTCCACTTGCAGACCGACGACATCATTCATCGTGTACTTGACCCGGTTTTGCACATTGTGCGCCACTTCGGAAATCTTCGTACCGTAGCTGACGATGATATATAGATCAATATGCAATGCGTCCGCTTCCTGCCGGATTTCCACGCCGCGGCTCAGGTTCTCGCGCCCCAGAAGCTCCGTGATGCCATCCTTCAATTGCTTGCGGGAAGCCATGCCGACCAGCCCGTAACATTCCAATGCGGCTGAGCCAACCAATACTGCGATTACTTCATCTGACACATTGATTTTCCCGAATTCATTGGCCTGTTGAATTGGCATTTGTACCAACTCCTTTTTCTGACAAGTGGTTAAAGATATTATGGTCCATTCTTCATAGTACTATAATTCTCAGAAGCATGCGAACCTTATTATACCGTAAGTCGGCGTGTTCCTCAATCTCCAGGAGAAACGAGGAAATGCTTGTCCCAACCGATTGACCGGAACCGGGCCTTATGCTATTATGTTATAGTATGTTTCAAGAAGAGTTCCAATAACATGCAGATCTCGGATTACTCCGCAGCTCGATTTTAAGGAGGTGTCATAGATGTCCCGTAAGTGTTATATCACTGGCAAAGCCCCTAAAACCGGCAACAACGTGTCCCATGCCAATAATAAGACCAAGCGCAACTGGGGAGTGAATGTACAAAAGGTACGCATCCTCGTTGACGGCAAGCCGAAGCGCGTTTGGGTTAGCGCCCGCGCTCTGAAGTCCGGCCTTGTGACCCGCGTTTAATCATTCCGTTTCCTTAACAGGCGGAATAGACAAAAAGCACCCGTACCGCTTTTGCGAGAGGTGCTTTTTTTGTCTATGCGACTGCGGCGAAAAGCCTATGCTTCCGAAGCGGTGTTTACTTTTGCAATGGCCCAAGCACCGCTATTTGTTGTCCCAAAGCTCCCTAACGGCTATCCTCCGGAAAGCCGGCGTCGTATGCATACGCTGACCATCGGGACTTTGGCGGCAGTTCCTCGCAGCTCCTGTCGGTCTCCCGGCTGTGATATTCCCAAGTTGTCTGCTGGCTTGCCGGAGTGCCTCTAGTGTTTGCTGAAGGTATTGAGGATCGCCTTCACGAAGCCCCCCAAAAATTTAGGCAGCTTGATGGTGTAAAATTTCATCCTAACCCCTCCCTAAGCGCTTTTCGTCAGAAAAGCCAGCATCGTAAGCATAAGCTTTTCGCGCAGGCTGCCGTCTGCAGCCCTTGCCAGCTTGCAGCCGTCCACCGTCATGTTGCTTCCTTCGCTCCATGAACAAGCCTCTTTCCCCTGCTCCGCTACTCTATATATATTCGCAGCACCCAAAATATGTGCCTATGAATTGCCCTACCGGAGAATGCGTGTGCCACGCATTCCCACAAAAAAAGGGCCCGGCAGGCTTTCACCCCCGTAACCCAATGTATGTGTACCAGCTTATAATTATTCCTGACGTGTTGTCCGACACTTTGCCGATTTCGAGGCTGTATGCCCCTTCAATTTGGCTTCGCCAAATTCGAAGCTTCCACAGCATATCCGGCCTTCGGCCAGGACCATGCTGTTCAGGTTAAAATGGCGACTGCGGCAGCTGCTCCGGTGTCAGCCATCCATACCCCAACGCCAAAAATGTATACAGCAGCGAAAAGAACAACGCCCCCACAAACGCCAGCACGGCAAACCATACCCGGTATTTGGTGGTTTCCTCCCGCTTGAAATATTCCATGCCGATCAGCACGGCACCCAGCGAAAACACATATTTAAACGGGCCGCTTGTGTACATAAACATGCACAATAGCGCCGCGGCGGCTAGCATAAGCCCGGTAAAAAGCCACTTGCTGGTAGACACAGTTACTTGCTCCTCCCTTCAAAACCCATCAAGCCGGATGCCCGGATGCTGCGGATGGCCTCCGCCCGGTCCTGCTCGCCGAAAACCGCATTGCCCGCTACCAGCACCTGCGCCCCCGCCTCAGCCACCATACGGGCCGTTTCCGCATTGACACCGCCGTCCACCTCAATCAGCACGGACGTAAGTCCGCGGGCGTCCAGCATGTCCCTCAGGGCCTTAATCTTGCCGGTGACAGCCGGTATGTACTTTTGCCCGCCGAAGCCCGGATTCACCGTCATCAGCAGTACCATCTCCACCTGGTCCAGCACATACTCGATTGACGAAAGCGGCGTCGCCGGATTCAGCACAACGCCGGGTTTTACCCCGTTTTCGCGGATAAAGCCCAAGGTCCGGTGCAGATGGGGGCACGCCTCGGCATGGACCGTGATATAATCCGCTCCCGCTTTGGCAAAAGCCGGAATATACGCATCCGGATTTTCAATCATGAGATGCACATCCAGCGGCAGCTTGGTAACGGGCCGGATGGCTTGCACCACCAGCGGCCCCAGTGTCAGATTGGGAACAAAATGCCCATCCATCACATCCACGTGTATAAAATCGGCTCCCGCCTGCTCCGCCTCCCGGACTTCTTCTCCAAGCCGGGCAAAATCCGCAGACAAAATAGAAGGGGCAATATAGATGGACATATCAATACCTCCGTTTCCTGTCCTTCATCTCCTGCAAAAAGATCAGATAATGCTCATACCGGCTGGGGGCCACACGGCCGCTGCTCTCCGCTTCCTCACGGACTCTGCAGCCCGGCTCCTTGTGGTGAAGGCAGCCGCGGAAGCGGCATTCCTCCGCCAATGGCAGAAACTCCCGGAAGGTCCGGCCCAAATCCTCCGGCTCCATCTCCATAAAATCCAGCTGGCTGAAGCCCGGCGTATCCGCCACCCAACCGCCGCCCGGCAGAGCCAGCAGCTCAACATGGCGGGTGGTATGCCTGCCGCGTCCGAGCCGCATGCTAATTTCCCCCGTCTCCAGGTTCAGCTCGGGCAACAGCGCATTCAGCAGTGTGGATTTGCCCACACCGGACTGCCCGGAGAATACGCTAAGCCGTTCTTTCAGAATATGCTGGACCGGCTCCAGGCCTTCCCCTTCCTTGGCGCTGGTTACGAAAACCCGGTAGCCGATCTCCTCATACAGCCTCTGCACGGCGCTGGAATCCAGCTGATCCGGCTCGTCCCCTGCTCCTTTGATCAAATCCTGCTTAGAGAAGCAAATCACGGCCTCCAGGCCGGAATGCTCAATATGCACCAGGAATTTGTCCAGCAGCTGCAGGTTCAAGGCCGGCTCATCCAGGGAAAACACCAGCACCGCCTGTTCGATATTGGCTACCGGCGGGCGGATCAGCTCGCTTTGGCGCTTGTGGATCTCGGTAACGGTCCCTTCATTGTTCTCCGAATGCTCGAAGCTGACCCGGTCCCCGACCAAGGGGCTGATGCTGCGTTTCTTAAACACACCCCGGGCACGGCACTGCACGGTGGGAAGCTGGCCGTCTTGGCCAGGCTCCACTCCGTCCGGCAGCACATAATAATAACCGCTTAACGCTTTGACAATCAGACCATCTGGCATCTTTTTTATCCTCCCGATGGGGTCGGACTTGGTTTAACAGACCCGGAAGGCGCAGCCTTGGTTGCCGCAGGCGAGGCTGAAGGCGACGGGCTTGCGCTGGGTGCTGGCGGCGAAGGGGATGCCGACGGCTTTGTTTTTTGGTCCAAATAGTTCTGGTAATTGATGGTTTCCGAATCCCACAGGACATTGTCCCGGTAGATTAAAATGGTGGCGCTTTTTTCCTTGGTAAGGGTCACCTTGACATTCGTGATTTCGGAACCCGCTACTTCCATAGTGTTATAATCCTCATTTTCAACCCTGGCATCGGTAATCACGATCCGGAAGATGGAGGATTTTCCGCTGGTGGCAGCCGTCAACTTTTTGCTCGCCGTATAAGGCACAGCGTCCTTGGGCTGGCCGGAGCTGACGAACAGCTTGATTTCCACGGAGGGGTCTACGGATTCACCCTTTTTGAAGGGATGTGTGTCCACAACACGGCCTGTGGAAATTTCAAAGCTTTCAATATTTTCTTTCCCCTTATTCCCGGGGGCCAGCTTTAGCCCTGCAGCCATCAGCTTGGCCTCAGCTTCAGCTACTGTGCTGTTAATGAGATCAGGCATGACAATCATTTGCTTGCCTTTGCTGACGTAAAACTTGACTGTGCCTTTAACAGGATCGAAATAGGCGCCCACTCCCGGCTCCTGGCTGATAATCGTATCCTCGGGCAGGTCAGAAAATTGGGCTTCGGATAAAATCTGTTCCGGCTTTAAGCCTGCAGCCAGAAGCTCCGCCTTCACATCCTTGAAGAGCCGTTCCTTGTAGCTTTGCATCATCTGCTTCTCGGCGCCTTTACTGACCGAAAGGGTGATCTTGGATTTTTCCTTCAGCTTCACATTATCGGGCGTTTGCTTCGTGATTTGTCCCTCAGGCTTGTCGCTGTATTGAGGCTCCACCACTACCTGAAAGCCTGCTTGGGTAAGAAGACTTTCCGCTTCGGCCTGCATTTTGCCTACCACCTGCGGCACATCCACATCTCTGGGAATGATCTTGTCCTTGAAGCCGGGAATCACCCAAAACCACATAACCGCCAGAAAAACCACAAAAATACCTGTCCATATAGCCGGTGCTATCCAAATATTGCGCTTCTTCCGTGGCTCCGAACCGAACTCGTCCCGTTCATCCACTTCGAGTCCCACCCCCGGACGCAAGGCCGGCACAACCCGGGTGGCATCCGCGTCCAAGCCGTCATCCAAAAAAGTCAGCTTGGGTTCGTTGCGGCGTTTAGGGTCCAAGGCCGTCTCCAGGTCCTGGAGCATGTCGGTAGCGGACTGGTAGCGCTCGTCAGGATTTTTGCGCATAGCCTTCAGGATAATATTCTCCACACTTTGCGGAATCAGCGGGTTCACCTTACGGGGCTCCTCCACATTCTCCTGAAGATGCTTCAAGGCCACACTGATGGGGCTTTCCCCCAAAAAGGGCAGCTTGCCTGTCAGCATCTGATAGAGGACAATCCCCAAGGAATAGAGGTCTGACTTGGCGCCGGTGGAAACCCCCTTGGCATGCTCCGGGGAGAAATAATGGACTGAGCCGACAACAGATCCGGTCTGCGTGATGGTAGAGGAGGTTGTCGCCCGGGCAATCCCGAAGTCGGTTACCTTAATACGCCCGTTTTTGCCGATCAGAATGTTATGGGGCTTGATATCCCTATGTATAATCTGATTATGATGGGCATGTTCCAACGCGTCGCAAATCTGGGTGGCAATATGCAGGGCATCCTCTACCTGAAGCGGAGCTTTCTCCCGGATCAGGTCATTCAAGGTCATCCCTTCCACATATTCCATCACGATAAAATGGTTGTCGCCTTCCTGGCCGACATCGTACATACTGACTACATTGGGATGGGACAAGGATGCGGCAGACTGGGCCTCCCGGCGGAACCGCCGGATAAACTCCTCGTCGTGGACATACTGCTGGCGCAGCACCTTCACGGCGACGTAGCGGTTGAGCAACAGGTCCTGTGCTTTGTAGACCAAAGCCATTCCCCCGCCGCCGACCCGCTCCAAAATCTCATATCTTCCGCCAAGCGTTTCACCGATCAAATGCATCTCACCCCTCTTTACCGGAAGCTTCCGCAGGCCGGTTCTCAATCAACACAACTGTCACATTATCGTCCCCGCCGGCCGACAGGGCGCGCTCCACAAGTTCGTCAACCTTATGCTCCAGCGAATGCTCGGATTGCAAAACCTCCAGGCATTCTTCCTCGTTCACCATATTGCTGAGCCCGTCGCTGCACATCAGGAGAATATCCCCTTCCGCCCAGCTATGCTCCACCACATCCACCTGGACCTCGGTATCCGTGCCCAAGGCCCGGAGCAGCACATTGCGCCGGGGATGGTGGTCCGCTTCCTCCCGGGTAATCTGTCCGCTCTTCAGAAGCTCATTCACCAAGGAATGGTCCTCGGTTAATTGAACCAAGCGGCTGTCCGCCGCCAGATAAGCGCGGCTGTCACCGATATGGCCTACCACCAGCTGGTCGGGTGTCGCCAGACTGACTACAACGGTGGTGCCCATTCCCCGCAGCTGCTCCCGCTGGGAGGCCTGCCGGTACACCTCAGCGTTGGCCGCCTCTACCGCCAGCCGGATGGCTGCCTTGCGCTCCTCCAACAAAGCCCCTTCGGGCAATCCGGACAACTCCTCCCGGATTTTTTCAATAGCCAGCTGGCTGGCAATATCGCCGGCTTGGTGGCCGCCCATGCCATCGGCAATAATGGCGATTACCGTACCGTATTTTTCCGGCAGGATCACCGCCCGGTCTTCATTGACCGAGCGGATTCTGCCGACATCCGTTCTTTCCGCTGTCCGCATCCTATTCACCTCTGACTCGACTCCATATGCTTCGCCCGGAGCTGGCCGCAGGCGGCGGCAATGTCTCCGCCCTGCTCCCGCCGGATCGTCGCATTGATTTTGTTGCGTTCCAGAATTCGCTGGAAGTTGAAGATATCATCCCGGGTGGTTCTCACATAATTCCGCTCCTGGACGAAGTTCACCGGGATCAGATTCACATGGCTTAAGGGGATGGTTTTGAGCACCGACGCCAGCTCCTCGGCATGCTCTGCCTTGTCGTTGACGCCGCCCATCAGCGCATATTCAAAGGTCAGACGGCGTCCGGATTTTTCCGTATAGTGCCTGCAGGCATCCAGCAGATCCGCCAGGGGATACCGGCGGTTTACCGGCATCAGCTTGGACCGGAGGGTATCGTTGGGTGCATGGATGGAGATGGCCAGATTAATCTGGGTATCCTCTTCCGTAAACTTGTAGATAGCCGGAACGATGCCGCTGGTGGACACAGTGATGTGCCGCTGTCCGATGTTCAGCCCCTTCTCATGGGTCATGAGCCGGAGGAACTTCATGGTGGACTCATAGTTCTCGAAGGGCTCCCCGATGCCCATTACCACAATGCTGGATACCCGCTCCTCTGTTGCGTCAAGCAGCTGCTGGGACTTGACGATTTGGGCTACGATTTCACCCGGACGCAGATCCCGCTTCAATCCTCCCAGGGTAGACGCGCAGAAGGTGCAGCCGATCCGGCAGCCCACCTGGGTGGTGACGCAGACGCTATTGCCGTAGTTATGCTTCATGATGACCGTTTCAATGGCATTTTTGTCCTGCAGCTCAAACAGAAATTTCACCGTACCGTCCTTGGACTGGTAACGGTCGATTTCCCGGAGGGTGACAAATTCGAACTGGGCGGCCAGCTTTTCCCGCAATCCCTTGGAGAGATTGCTCATTTCCTCGAAGGACGAAGCCCGTTTGACATAAAGCCAATCGAATACCTGTCCGCCGCGGAAAGCCTGTTCGCCGTTGTCCTTCATCCACTGCTGCCATTCCTCCAGCGAATAATCATATACAAAAGGCTTCATATTCTCACAACCTGCTTTTTTAGATTTCGTATCCCGTGAGTTTGTCCGGCGTACTCCCGGACCGTCTCCACTATATTATTGTAACGAAAAAAGGCGGGACAACGCAATCCCGCCCCGCCTCTGCCGGAAAAAGTTCCTTGGCGGACCGTGGTTCCGCTAATTGGCGGGAAACCGCCGGTTTCCCTTTTACACGGACTCAGAAGCCGCTATTTACTGAAAATCAGGGGATTTGAGCCCACATGGAGCCAAATAACGGATCCTCTGTCCGCGAAAATCACAAAACCGGTTAAATGAGCTAAATAGCGGATCGTAGGTCCGTATCATCATAACCGTTAACCGTGGGAACCCGACTGGGCATCCCAATCGGGCAGCTGGACAGAGAACCTTACCCCTGCCGCCGCAAACGGGCAATAAAGAAGCCGTCCGAGCCGTAGTCCTGGGGCAGGAGCTGCAGCATACCCGCCGCGCCAGCCTCTGCCGCTTTACCCGCCGGAAGCAGCCCCTCCGGGAACGGCTCCAGCCCGAAGCCCGGCTCCTCGGCCAGGAAACGCTGCACCTGCTCGGCGTTTTCCTCCGGCTCCGTGGTGCAGGTGCTGTAAACCAGCACACCATCCGGCTTCAGCAGCTTGTGAACGGACTGCAGAATGCTCCATTGAAGACCTGCGATCTCTGCAATGTCCCCTTCCGTTTTCGTCCACTTCAAATCCGGCTTGCGCCCGATGACTCCCAGACCTGAGCATGGCGCATCCAATAGGATCCGGTCGAAGCTGGCGGCGGGAAACCTCTCGTCCAGCTTCCGGGCATCCGATACAACAGTCCGGATGTTCCGCAGCCCCAGTCGGTTGGCTTGGTCCCGGATCAGAGCCTCCTTGTGCTCATGGAGATCCGCTGCCACTACCTCACCCTTGCCCTCCATCAGCTCGGCCATATGGACCGTTTTTCCTCCGGGGGCGGCGCAGCAGTCCAGCACACGCATCCCTGCTTCCGGAGCCACAACACGGGCTACCAGCATGGAGCTTTCATCCTGGATGGAGAATTCCCCTGCGGCGAACAGCGGATGCCCGCCAAGCCTGCCGCCGGAAACAGCCACCAACCCATCCGGCGCAAGCAGGGAGGGTTGTGTTTCCACTCCGGCATCCGCCAACCGCCCGGCAAGCGCGTCACGCCCGCCCTTGAGCGGGTTCACACGCAGGCTGACCCTGGGCGGCTCGTTGTTGGTCCGGCACATGGCACGGGCCTCTTCCTCGCCGTAGCGGGCGAACCAGCGTTTAACCATCCATTCCGGATGGGATTCCTCCAATGCGAGCCGCTGCACGGGTGGCAGGCCCTCCGGCAGCGTCAAACGTTCCTTCTCCCGCAGCACATTGCGGAGAATACCGTTGACCAAGCCAGCGATGCCCGCATGGCCCCGGCGTTTGGCCAGCTCCACCGCCTCGTTGACGGCAGCATGGGGTGGAATCCGGTCCAGATACCGGATTTGGTAAAAACTCAAGCGAAGAAGGCTCCGAACCCACGGTTGGAGCCTTTCCAGTCCTTTGGAGGCAAAACGCCCCAGAAAATAATCTATGGTGTTCAGCCGCTGGATGGTGCCGTAAACCAGCTCTGTGGCCAAAGCCGCCTCCTGGCGCTCCAGCTTCAGCTTCTCCAGCGTTTGGTTCAAGAGCAGATTGCTGTAAGCCTGATCCTGCTCCACCCGGGTCAGCACATCCATGGCCGCTTCGCGTGCCCCGGGTTTCTTTCCCGGACGATTCATCGAACCTTTAGTCAACGTCTTGCTCCTCCTGATCCATGATAAACTTAAAGCCCGCCGTCCGGCGGACCGGCTGCGATCCTGTCCCCTTGGGCGGGCGGTGCGGAAACCACCAAAAATTCAACAGGATTCCCCGACAGATTCATCATCTGATGGGGAATGCCCGGGGGAATTTCCAATCCCTCCTGGGGATTCAGCACAGTCTGCACCCCAACTAAAATGCTCCGCATTATTCCGGCTTATTTTCATTTGGTGTTTCCTTCTGCCCCAGCACATCTCCCGGCTTCATGGTTGTTCCCATCCGGAACTGGGAAACGGGCATGGCTTTTTTGCCTGCGGGCTGCACCTCGGTCAGCAAAACCGGGCCGTCCTGGGCCATAACCAGAATGCCCTGGTCCTCCACGGCCAGCACCGTCCCCGGCAGGGCCGGTGTGCCGCCGGCTTTGCCCGGCTCAGGCAGGCGCGCTGCCCACAGCTTGAAGATCTCACCGTTCCAGGTGGTGGAGGCCACTGGCCAGGGACTAAGCCCCCGGATATGGTTCCATACCATCCGCGCCGGGCGGTTCCAATCCACAAATTCATCCTCCCGGCGGATATTGGGGGCCAGGATGGCTTCCTCATGCTTCTGCGGCTCCGCCTGAATCCGTCCGGCCAGGAGCTCCGGCAGGGTACGCCGCAGAAGCTCCGCACCCTCCCGGGCCAGCTTGTCGAACAGAATCCCGGTATTGTCCTCGTCAAGGATGGGAATGGCCACACGGGAGATCATATCCCCCGTATCCATCCCCTTCGCCATGTAAATGAGGGTCACGCCTGTTTCCGCCTCACCGGCCATCACCGCATGATGGATGGGAGCGCCGCCTCTATATTTCGGAAGCAGGGAGGCGTGGACGTTGATGCAGCCGTATCTGGGCATCTCCAGCACTGCGTTGGGCAGAAACTGCCCGAAGGCAGCGGTAACGATCAGATCGGGCTTGTAATCAGCTACATGCCCAACGGCTTCCTCAAGCCGGATCCGTTCCGGCTGGAAGACGGGAATTCCGGCGCGAAGTGCTGCTTCCTTCACCGGAGGCGGGGTCAAAACCCGCTTACGGCCCTTGGGGCGGTCCGGCTGGGTAACGGCAAGCACCACCTGATACCCTTCCTCCAGCAGCACCTGCAGGGAAGGAACAGCAAAATCCGGGGTACCCATAAACACAATCCGGAGAGTATCCTTCACGCTCTTTCTTCCTCCGGATCCGGACGGTACACCCGTTCCGCCACGTCCAGGAACAGGACGCCGTTCAGGTGGTCCACCTCATGCTGGATGCAGCGGGCCAAAAGCTCCTCGCCCTCAATCTCGATGTCCTGGCCGTTGCGGTCCCAGCCCTTCACGGTGCACTTCTGGGCGCGGCGCACATCCCCTTGAAGACCGGGGATGCTCAGGCAGCCCTCCGGACCGAACTGCTCCCCCTCCTTCTTGATGATTTCGGGATTGATCAGCTCGATCAGTCCGCCATATTCCTCACCGCAGTCCATTACAATGACCCGCTTCAAAATCCCCACCTGCGGCGCAGCCAGGCCCACTCCTTGGGCTTCATACATGGTGTCTGCCATGTCATCCAGCAGCTTGTGGATGTTGGGCGTGATTTTGGGTACCGGCTTCGCATGCTCCCGCAGCACCGGATCGGGTTCTTTCACAATAAAACGAATCGCCATAAGGGCACCTGCCTTAACAAAGTATTGGATTGTATAAGCGTTAAGCAAGAAATATCCCGCGTTTCCCGCTACATTAACACCTGAGGATCCACGTCCACGCTGATGGTCAGCTTAGTCTGCCTGCAAACCTCATCGAAGGCTTCCACAGCCCGCGCCACCAGGTCGGAGGCTGGTTGATCTCCCCGATATTTTACCATGCATTGGAACCGATATCTATCCTTGATTCGGGGAATGGGCGATGCAACCGGCCCCAGCACGTCCAGGGCACGCTTGTGGACTCCGCCAGCTTCTTCTATAAAGCCGGGAATCTCCTCTTCTCTGGCCAGCGCCTTCAGCCGGTTCACCATCGCCTCCGAGGTTTTGACCAGAAGGGCCAGCTCCGTATGGCTTAAGGTAATGAGAATCAGCCGGCAAAACGGCGGGTAACCTCCACGCACACGATGCTCCAGCTCCTGCTCCGCGAAGCGGTGGAAATCATGCCCGCCGGCGGCAGTTACACTGTAATGCTCCGGCGTATAGGTCTGAACGAATACCTCGCCGGGAAGGTGATGCCTGCCGGCACGTCCGGCCACCTGAGTGAGAAGCTGGAAGGTCCGCTCCGAGGAGCGGAAGTCCGGCAGATTCAGCATGGTATCCGCCGTAATGACCCCTACCAGTGTCACATCGGGAAAATCCAGACCCTTGGCCACCATCTGTGTACCAAGAAGGACGTCACCCTTTTTTTGGCGGAACTGGGTAAGCAGCTTCTCGTGAGCGCCCTTCTCCGAGGTGGTGTCCACGTCCATCCGGATGACCCGGATGCCCGGGAACAGCTTCGCCAGCTCCTCCTCCACCCGCTGGGTGCCGGTGCCGAAATAACGGATATGCTCACTGCCGCACTCCGGGCAAACCGCCGGCTGCCGCTCCGTATACCCGCAATAATGGCAGCGCATCATGCTGGAGGTTTGATGATAGGTTAGCGAAATATCGCAATGAGGACAGCCAGCCGTATAACCGCAGGAGCGGCACATCACGAAGGTGGAATACCCGCGGCGGTTTAACAGCAGCACCGACTGCTCGCCTTTTTCCAGACGGGTCTTGATTCCTTCAAAGAGCGGTTTGCTGAACATGGACCGGTTACCGCCATACAGCTCCTGACGCATATCCACGATCCGTACGGGAGGCAACGGACGCCCTTCCACCCGCTCGGCCATTACCAGCAGCTTGTATTTGCCCTGCATGGCTGCCTGCCAGGTTTCCAGGGAGGGAGTAGCGGAGCCCAGTACAACGGAAGCTCCTGTGGCTCTCCCTCTGGCGGCGGCTACCTCCCGGGCGTGATACTTGGGGCTTTCCTCTTGCTTATAGGAGGATTCATGCTCTTCATCGATTATCACCAGCCCCAGCTTCTTAAAAGGGGCAAAAACCGCTGAACGAGCGCCAATCACCACTCTCACGCGTCCGGCGGAGATTTTGCGCCATTCATCATAGCGCTCCCCGTTGGACAGACGGCTGTGGAGTACAGCCACATCAGCCCCGAACCTGCCCTTGAAGCGCTCCACCATCTGGGGGGTCAGAGAAATTTCGGGGACCAGCACAATGGCTTCCTTCCCCTCATCCAGACATGTCTGGATGGATTGCATATAGACCTCGGTTTTGCCGCTGCCGGTTACTCCATGAAGCAGGAACATGGTGTGGCTTGCCGCCTTTACCGCGTGGCAGATACTAGCAAACACCTGTGCCTGCTCTACAGTAAGAGGCAAAGAAGAGGTTCTTTTGAAGGCTCTGTCCGCATACGGATCACGGCCTACCTCCACTTCCTCCAGCCGGACCAAACCCTTATCCGCCAGACCTTTCACCGTCCCGGCTGTAACATCCAAGAGAGAGGTCAGCTCCGTCAACCGCATGGGGTCCGGGTGATCCGCTACATACTCGAGAACCTGCCGCTGCCGCTTGGCACTGGCGGGCAGCTCCTGCCCGCGGAGAAGCATCTCCTCGGGAGGCAGGCACGGAAACACCGTCAGCACTTTTTTGACGGCCATCCGGTCCTTCAGTACCTGCTCCTCGGCCAGAATGCCCTGCCTTACCCATTGGCGGAGAAGTGTCTCGGAACCTGGAAAACGCTCCAAAAGCTGCTCTACCGGAAGCATTCCCTTGCTCCGGCGGATAAACTCCAGCAGCTCCGTTTCTTCCTGGGTCATGAGACCGTAGGCAGCCAGGCCACCATCCCGGAGCGCCTCCGGGCCAATGCCAACCCGGCGTTCTGCCTTGGCCTTCAGAGCTGCCGGCAGCATCGCCGCCAGCGCTACAGACAAATGGCAAAGATACGTCCGGCTCATCCATTCCGCCAGCTCCACCAGCTCGGGAGTCAAAGGCGGCTCCACGTCCAGTACATGGTCTACCGCCTTCAATTTACGGCTGCCGGACCCGGCCGCATCCTCGGAAGGCTCCTCCGTCAAATCGACCACAAATCCCTGTACCACCCGGGGACCAAAAGGGACAGCCACCCGGCTGCCCACCTCCACCCAGGATGTATACCGGGCCGGAACTTCATAATCAAACGGACGGTTGGTTCCCTTAACAGGGACGTCCACAATAACCTTTGCAATCATTCTGCCTGCCCTTTCGCCGCCGGCCCCAGCTTCTCTGCAGCCAGCCGCATCAGCCTGAGCGCTGCCTCGCGTTTGGACACAAGGGGCAGTGGCAGAGAGGAGCCATCGGAGCCATATATGGTAATAATGTTGGTATCGGTGCCAAACCCGGCCCCTTCCGCGCTGACATCATTGGCTACCAGGAGGTCGCACTGTTTGCGCTTCAGCTTGCCCTGGGCATTGGCTTCCACGTTTTCCGTTTCCGCGGCAAAGCCGATTAGCAGCTGGCCGTTCTTCCGTTCACCCAGCTCTTGCAGGATATCCGGATTTTTGACCAGCTCCAGGGTTAGGGTGTCCCCGGTTTTCTTGATCTTCTGCTCCTCTTGGCGGAGCGGCCGATAGTCCGCCACTGCGGCAGCCATAACCGCCACATCGGCAAATGCGTACCGGGACAGCACTTCCTCCCGCAGCTCCAGCGCCGATTCCACCCTCACCAGTTCCACGCCAGCAGGCTCCGGAGCACTGGTCCGGGCAGCAATCACCGTCACCTCGGCACCCAGCTCCCGGGCCGCTTCCGCTACTGCGAAGCCCATTTTGCCGGAGGAGTCATTGGTCAGATAACGGACCGGGTCAATTCGCTCCACTGTGCCTCCGGCGGTAACCAGCACCTTTTTCCCGGCCAAAGGCCTATCCGCCAGACTCGCCATCAGCTGCTGCGCCGCCGCCACAATCTCCTCCGGCTCCGCCAGGCGTCCCTTACCGACATAGCCGCAAGCCAGGAGGCCAACGCCGGGCTCCACATAATAAGCCCCCCGCTGCTCCAGGGTCCGCATGTTGGCCTGAACGGCCGGATGTGCATACATATGCACGTTCATGGCAGGGGCGATAAGAATCGGCGCCTGAGTCACCAGCATGGTGGTGCTGAGCATGTCATCGGCGATGCCGTTGGCCATTTTGCCGATCATGTTGGCCGTGGCCGGGGCAATAATCACCAGATCGGCACTGTCCGCCACATCAACATGGGTAATGACAGAGGGGTCGTTTTCCTCGAAGGCATCCACGATCACGTGATATTTCGATAGCGCCTGAAACGTAAGAGGCTGCACCAGCTTGGCTGCGGATTCCGTCATGATGACACGCACCTTGGCGCCTGCCTGCACCAGCTTGCTGCACAAGGCCGCCGCCTTATAAGCCGCGATCCCGCCGCACACACCCAAAATTACCGTTTTTCCCTTCAGCATATCCGTTCTCCTCCTCTGGAATAACATGGTCCCTGCCACAGGCCGGATAATGTTATGGAAGCCTCGAAATTGGCAAAGCCAATTTGAGGGCCTTCTTCGAATCGCTTCCTGAAATCATCCCCGCAAACTCTATTCATGGTCCCTAATCTGATCACCCGTTCAACGGGTCAAACCCAATCAGCAGGGTTGACTGAACGAGACAGCAGCGCCTTTTTCCGTACCATATAGACGTATATATGTTCGCACATTTTCAAAAAAATAACAACCGCTTATCCGGTTGTTATCTCTTGGTTTACTTTAAGTTCAGACCGTTGTTGTCCCGGTTAGGCGATTTTTCGAATTGGATGTAATCACCGTACAGCTCTTCCAGGGCTACGCCTACATGCTTGTGGGCCCTTGGAGTTTTCAGATCCGTCCTGGCGTTGTCCTTCAGCATGCGCGCACGCTTGGAAGCGGCGACAACCAGGGAATACTTGCTGTCTACCTTGTCCAGCAGCTTGTCGATGGATGGATATAGCATATTATTGCACCTCTTCAATCCATTGTTTTATAGTGGTCACCATACGCTCCTTGCGGTAGCGCTCGGCTGTGAGGATAGCCTGGATGCGGTGACAGGCAGCCTCAACCTGGTCATTGACGATGGCGTAATCATAATGCTCAATGAGCCGCAGCTCATCCCGGGCGATACTCATCCGACTGCGGATCACATCCTCCGTCTCGGTGCCACGGGTGACGATCCGGCTTTGCAGTTCATCCAGCGACGGGGGCAGAAGGAAAATGAAAACTCCCTCAGGGAATTTGTTCTTTACCTTCAATGCGCCTTGCACTTCAATTTCCAAAATAATGTCCTGCCCGGAAGCCAGTGTCTCCTCCACAAATTCTCTGGGCGTCCCGTAATAATTGCCGCAATACTCGGCATATTCCAGAAGATCGTCCGATTCGATCATGGCGGAGAACTCCTCACGGCTCTTGAAGAAATAGTTGACACCGTGGACTTCCCCATCTCTAGGCGTGCGGGTAGTCGCAGAAACGGAATACACCAGCTCCGTCCCCATCTTGCGGAGGGCGTTGCATACCGTGCCCTTGCCGACACCCGAAGGGCCAGACAGCACCAGCAGAATGCCTCTATTCTTATTCGTCATTGTCATCGTCCTTATTGGAGAGCCGATGGGCAACCGTTTCGGGCTGAACCGCAGACAATATTACGTGGTCGCTATCGGTGATGATAACGGCCCTTGTCCTTCTTCCGTAAGTTGCATCAATCAGCATATGACGGTCCCGGGCTTCCTGGATGATTCTCTTGATCGGCGCCGATTCAGGGCTGACAATGGAGATGATGCGGTTGGCGGATACGATATTCCCGAATCCGATGTTGATAAGTTTGATGGCCATCTTGGTCCTCCTCGCCTATGCCGGTTCCCCGGGCCTTATAAGGGATTACATGCCGGCAGGCAAAAATGTTGGAAGCTGAAGCAGATCTGGTAATCTGGCATCTATATCAGGAAGGCGCGAGTCTTACACCAGTATCGTCCTTCTTATTCCCGCTTATTCGATATTTTGCACCTGTTCGCGGATTTTTTCAAGCTCCGCCTTCAATTCTACCACAAGCTTGGACAGTTCGTAACGGTTGGCCTTGGACCCGATTGTGTTAACCTCCCGGTTCATCTCCTGGATGAGAAAGTCCAGTTTGCGCCCCACAGGCTCCTCTGCATCCAAAAGACCGGAGAATTGCGCTATATGGCTGGCAAGCCGGGTAAGCTCCTCGTCAATGTTGCACCGGTCCGCCATCAGGGCGGTTTCCTGCTCCAGCCTGCCGGTATCCATAACTGCATCCCGGGGGAGCAGCTCCTGAATCCGTGCGGCCAGCTTGCGGCTGTAATCCGCCACTACCTCTGCTGCCATTCCTTTCATCTCGGTGAGATGTCCGTCCAGCACAGCTAGCCTGCGGACCAAATCCTCATGAAGATGGGCGCCCTCAGCCACACGCATGGCGGAAAGCTGTGCCGCCGCTTCCTCCACGCAGGTCATCAGCTCCTGCTCGGGAAAAGCCGGTTCGCCCAAGGCGCTTTCACCGGGATGAAGCAGCTCCGGGACCTTCAACAGATCCTCCAGCCTGGGTTCATCCGTCAGGCCGAACTTGGCCTTCAGCTGGTTGGCTGCCTCCATATAGGCGGAAGCCAGCTCCCAGTCAATCACCAGCTTCTTGCCGGATTGCCCATCCGGCTCCACGGTGACATATACATCCGCACGTCCCCGCTTGATGTCACGGGCGACGAGCTTCTTAATGCCGTCCTCCAAGGACAGCCATTCCCGGTTGATTTTGACCGAGGTTTCCGCATAACGGTGGTTTACGGATCTTACCTCAACCAACATGCGGAATCCGGGAATCCTCCGGCCGGACTGGCCAAAGCCAGTCATACTGCGAATCATGCTATCACATCCGATATCCTATTCTAATTCATTTTGCCCGAGGGTACAAGTGGAAAAACCCTTTCTTTGGCATAGCGTGTCAGCTCTGCCGTCATTTCATAAAACAGCATGGGGGTCATCAGGTAAATACCGCTGTATCTGCCAAGTATAACATCAAGCAGCTCCTTGGCCAGCTTCACGCCCATTTTCCTGCCCTCTTCTCCCTCCAAACCGGCCATCTGGCTTCGGACCGCGTCCGGAATCCGGATCCCCGGAACCTCATTATGAAGGAATTCGGCGTTGCGTCCGCTGATCAGCGGCATAATTCCTACGAATATGGGTGTTTTGATATGACGTGTAGCCTGATACAGTCTCTCCACCATGGCGGCGTCGTAAACCGGCTGGGTCATAAAATAATCGGCGCCGGCCTCAATTTTCTTCTCCATACGCAGAACGGCTTTATCGATATACTTCACGTTGGGATCAAAAGCAGAGCCTACCACGAAGCTTGCGCGCTGCTTCAGCGGTTTGCCGGAGAAGGCGATGCCTTCATTCAATTGTTTGGACATACGGATCAGCTCGAAGGAATTCAAATCGTACACGGAGCTGGCTCCCGGCAAATCCCCCACACCGGCGGGATCGCCCGTAATGGCCAGCAGATGGTCGATTCCCAGGGCATGCAACCCCATCAGATGGCTCTGCGTGCCGATCAGATTGCGGTCCCGGCACGCCACATGCAAAAGCGGCCGCATCCCCAGTCTGTCTTTGACCAGATAGCCCATAGCCAGATTGCTCATGCGGGTTTGGGCCAGAGAATTATCGGCCATGGTAATGGCATCGGCCCCTGCATCCCGCAAGGCGGCGGCTCCGGTCATAAATTTCCCGGAGGCCAGGTCCCGGGGCGAATCCAGCTCGACAATGACCGTGATGGACTCCCGGACCAGCTCCACAATAGAGGGTTGGATTCCTTCGGTAGCAGCAGGCTCCGGTACAGCCTCAGCCACAACTGCTTTGTCCCGTACCGCCGGCTGAGGCTCCTTCACTTTAACAGCCGCATCACCCGCTGCGGGAGCATAGCTCTCCAGCGCTTTGGCGATGGCGGCAATATGCTCGGGGGTCGTACCGCAGCAGCCGCCGATGATCCGTGCCCCCGCCGCAGCAAATTTCAGCGCCATATCCGCGAAATATTCCGGTGTGGCCAGATAGGTATACCGGCCGTCCACGATGCCGGGCAACCCTGCGTTTGGATAAACGGACAATGGTACACCCGGTGTCCAAGCGCTGTCGGCGGCAAGCCGGTCCAGTGCGCGCAGTATGCCGCCCGGGCCGCTGTGGCAGTTGAAACCCACCACATCCGCGCCGCTTCCGAGGAGCCGTTGGAAGGCGCCGGCATACGCGGTCCCGTCCAGGGTCAGCCCGTTACCGTCCGTAGCCAGCTGGCAAATCACCGGCACCCGTCCGTCCAACAGACGCACCGCCTCCAAAGCCGCTTCCAGCTCCTCCAGCAGATAATAGGTTTCGAGAATGATGCCGTCCACACCTTCGTCAAGAAGGGCTTCCGCCTGCTCCCGGACATTCTGCCGGACCCGCTCCCGGCCTGCGGGGCGTTTCCGGCCGCCTGCCAAGGAGCCGACGGAACCCAGCACGTGCGCCCTATCCCCTGCCGCCTCGCGGGCCAGCCGCACTCCCGCCCGGTTAATGGCTGTCGCATCCTGCTCCAGGCCAAACTTGGACAGCTTATCCCGGTTGGCCGAATAGGTATTGGTTTCCACCAGTTGGGCCCCTGCCTCCACGTAGCGTCGGTGAATGTCCAGGATAATGTCCGGCTTCTCCAGATTAAATTCTTCATATGAAGCTCCTACAGGAAAGCCCAGCTGATACAAGTAGGTGCCCATGGCGCCGTCTCCGGTCAGCCTTCCGTGAAGAAGGGCCTCCCGGAGATCAGGCAGCCGCTTCCATTCCCCCATTATAATCACTCCTATATGCATCTGAAGTAACCTGGTCCAGGCCTGAGGCCGGATAGGTTACGGAAGCCTCGAAATCGGCACGCCGATTTGAGGGTAATCCCTGAAGTAACCTGGTCCAAGCCGAAGGCCGGATAGGTTACGGAAGCCTCGAAATTGGTGAAGCCAATTTGAGGGGTTATCCCCGAAGTAACCTGGTCCAGGCCTGAGGTCGGATAGGTTGCGTCCGGCTTACACCGACAGCTTGCCGGTGTACACCTCTTGGGCCGGACCGGTCATATACACGTGATTATCTGCTTCATTCCATTCGATCAGAAGCTCTCCTCCCTTCAAGGAGACCACAGCTGTCCTGTCGGTCAGTCCGTTCAGTACGGAGGAAACCAAGGTAGCGCAAGCACCCGTACCGCAAGCCAAAGTGGGACCGGCCCCTCTTTCCCAGACCCGCATATCCGCGTAATCCCGGGTTTTGACAGTGGCGAATTCCACGTTGACCTTCCGCGGGAACATGGGATGTTTCTCCAGCTTGGGCCCCCAGGTATGCAGATCAAAGTTGACGGCATCGTCCACATAAATTACGCAGTGCGGGTTGCCCATGGACACCGCTGTAAAGCGGAACTCCCGGCCATCCACCGCAATGGGATAGTCCACCACCTGGTCCTCATCCACTGTAGTAGGAACCTGCAGGCCCTTCAAAATCGGTGCCCCCATATCCACCTTCACCTTCACGGCTTTGCCGTTTTCCACCGACAGCTCCACCTTTTGGGCGCCGGCTCCAATGGTTTCAATGGTAACCTGCGATTTGTCCGTCAAGCCGCGGTCATACACATATTTAGCCACACACCGGATGGCATTGCCGCATTGCTCGGCCTCCGAGCCATCCGAATTCATAATGCGCATCATGAAGTCCGCCTTATTCGACGGAAGGATATAAACCAGACCATCGGCTCCGATGCCGAAAAACCGGTCGCACAGCTTAACGGCCAGCTCACCTGCGTTGGCAGGCAGCGCGGTTTCACCCTCCACCAGGATAAAATCATTGCCCAAACCATGCATTTTGGTAAATTCCATCTTTCTATCCGCTCCTTCTATTGAATAATCCGCTGCCCGATCGGCATGTATCAAAAGCTTACGCGAGAACGCCAGCGGCGGCCATGTACTTTCAGTATGTTTTGTTTCACTGGAAGCCGCATGAAGCTTTGCAGGCTGCCGAAGAGCTTATTGGGAACAATCATAGCGTATTCCCGGCCAAAAGAATAGGACTAATCTCTATGTAAAAAACGGTCTCTTCAATAAAAAAGAGCCGCTTTCCAGTTTATTGAAATGAAATAACTATCAATATTTGTTATACTTAAAAATTGATAGCAAGAATAATAACGAAATCGGAGAATTCAAAATGACCTTTCGCAACCGACTGATTGCCGGCTTTTCTGCCGTCCTTCTTCTGATTACGATATTCAGCGCGCTTGTATACTACCTGGGCAATACCTTGGATGCCCAACTGGACAATATCGTAAATGACCGTTACACCAAGGTCAGACTTGGGGAGAAGATCCTCGCTAACGCCAGTCAGATCCAGAACCAGATTAATCTGACCACGCTTAATCCCGGCATGAAAACCATCGACCAGCGTGAGCTCCTGCTCCTTTCATCACAAGTTCATGAGGATTTTACACATCTGGACGATTTAACCCGGTTGACCGAAGGAAAATCATTTTTGAAAAAAGCCCGGGAAAGCTTTAGCGTTTATGAGGAGGAATTCCAAAAGGTCTCTTCTCAGGTCAACGAAAGCACCGGTATGAATGACACTTCCCGGCTTATGAGCGTGTACAATCTCGAGGTAGTCCGCAAAGCCTTCGCTGATGATATGGGCCAATACATTGCCTTCCAGGAAGATGTGATGATGACCGCCTCCAATGATTCCAAAGCCTCCATCGAGCGCTCCAAGCTGATTATTGTAGGCTTCTGGCTGCTGCTGGTCTTTTTGGCTCTGCTCATCGGCTCCAATGTCATGCGTGGGGCACTGCGCAGCATTAACCGGATCAGCAGTGTAATGGATGATTTCGAAGCCGGGCATGAAGGGGCGCTGCCGCGGATAACCATCGAGGAAAAGGATGAAATCAGCGATATTGCCATTGCCTACAACAGAATGGCCGACGCCCTGGAGGAACGGGAAAACCGCGAGAAGCTGTACCAGCAGGAGCTGGAGACCGAGAATTGGATCAAAACCAATTTGGCGGAAGTGGCTTCGATATACCAGGATAACCGCGATATAACTACATTAAGCGAGAAACTGCTGTCCAAAATTGTGCCGCTGGTCGGAGCCTCCTGTGCCAGCCTGTATGTGATGGATCACATCAGCGAACCCCCGGTGTATGTCCGGTCAGGGACATATGCCTGGGACCTCCGCTCGGATGCCCAGAGCAGCTTTGTCCGCGGCGAAGGCCTGGTGGGCCAATGCGCCAAGGAGGCCAAGCTTCTAAGCCTCCGGGTGCCGGAGAACTACATCCGCGTCTTTTCCGGTGCGGGCTCGGCGCAGCCTGACTCCCTGCTGCTCCTGCCCATCTGCCACAATACAGAAGTGATCGCTGTCCTTGAGTTGGCCTCCTTCCAGTCCATTGAAGGCGGCAGGATGACCCTTTTATCAGAAATTACCAACCACTCCCTGGGCACCTCCATCCGCAATCTGCAATACCAGAAGCATGTGGAACAGCTATTTTCCGACTCGCAGACCTACAACGAAGAGCTTCAGGTGCAATCCGAGGAGCTGCTGCAGCAGCAGGAAGCACTCCGCAGCCTGAATGAACGTTTGGAGGAGCAAGTCAAGATTTCCGAGATGAATTCCCGTTACAAATCCGAGTTTTTGGCGAACATGTCCCACGAGCTCCGCACCCCCCTCAACAGTATTCTGGTGCTGGCCCAAATTCTGCGCGAGAACAAGGACGGCAACATGAGCCCGAAGCAGCGTGAATACGCCGATACTATGGTGATGTCCGGCAATCAGCTGTTGAACCTGATCAATGACATTCTGGATCTGTCCAAGATTGAGGCGGGCCAAATGACTCTCCTGGAGGAAAGCTTCCCGCTTCAGGAGCCGATTCAAGAGCTGAACCATCAATTCCTGCCCATGATGGACCGGAAGGGGCTTACCTTCAACCTCTTGATGGCAGAGGATTTGAAGGCGATGAGTGTGAGTCTGGATAAACAGCGGCTCCTCCAAATTCTGCGAAACCTGTTGTCCAATGCCCTCAAGTTCACCGAATCCGGCTCCGTCACCCTGCGGGTGTACGTCCATGAGGAGGATCCCTTCACCCTGGGCTTTGAGGTAACAGATACGGGGATCGGCATCTCCCAGGAGCATCAGCTGGGCATCTTCGAGGCATTCCGCCAGGTGGAGTCCAATACCAGCCGCAAGTTCGGCGGAACGGGATTGGGCTTGGCTATTTCGCAGGAGCTGGCATCCCTCATGGGCGGCTCCATCACAGTAAGAAGCTCGCTGCATGCCGGCAGCACCTTCCTTTTGACTATACCCGTCGAAGGCACCTATTGCACCAGACTGCAGGAAAGCGCCGCAGCTTTGGAGCCAGCGCCTCTGCATGTGCATATGCAGGAGCAGACCTTCTCCATCCTTCTGGTGGACGATGATATGCGCAACATCTATTCTCTCTCTGCGGTTCTGGAGGAATACAATTACCGGGTTATCTGTGCGGCCAACGGCGAAGAAGCCCTGTCCATGCTGGAGGCCCAGGAGGTTGATTTGGTGCTGATGGATATTATGATGCCCGATATGGACGGTTATGAAGCCATGCGTGTTATCCGCCAATCTCCCGTGTTCGGCAAGATCCCGATTATTGCCCTGACAGCCAAGGCGATGAAGGAAGACCGCGATTTATGCATTGAGGCTGGAGCCGATGATTACATCAGCAAACCTGTGAGACTGGACAAGCTGCTATCGATCATCCAGGTTTGGCTGCCCGGAAGGAATTCGTCATGACCGATCTTTTGAACCC
Source organism: Bacillota bacterium (assembly GCA_023388055.1). GTDB lineage: Bacteria > Bacillota > Bacilli > Paenibacillales > NBRC-103111 > Paenibacillus_AR. The sequence continues at coordinate 36,615 of JAEWGW010000002.1, forward strand.
AACGGCCAACGCCGCCGAGCAAATTGAAGCCAGGCTGCTTCTGGAGGGCATCTATCAGATGTACGGCTATGATTTCCGCCAATATTCCGAATCGTCGGTGACTCGGCGTATTCTGTACCGGATGAAGGCGGAGGGGCTGCCAAGCATTTCCCAATTGCAGGAGAGAATTCTCCGGGAGCCGGCCCTCTGGAAAAAGCTGTTCAACGACATCTGCATCCCCGTTACCGAAATGTTCCGGGATCCTCCCTTCTTCCAGGTGCTCAGACAGCAGCTGCTGCCTGAGCTGCGCAAGCTGGACCGGATCCAGATTTGGCATGCGGGCTGCTCCACCGGCGAAGAGGTGTACTCCCTGGCCATCCTTCTGAAGGAGGAAAACTTGTATGACAAATGCAGTATATTTGCCACGGATCTGAACGACGACTGGCTGTCCCAGGCGAAGGAGGGCAGGTATCCCATTGACCGGATGCAGAACTATACCCGCAACTATATTTTGTCAGGCGGATATCTTCCCTTCTCCAATTATTACACGGTTTCGGAGCATCATGCGGTGATCGAGCCGGAGCTGCGGAACAATATCACCTTCGCCAAGCATAATTTGGCCACGGACAAATCCTTTAATGAATTCCATCTCATCATTTGCCGCAATGTAATGATTTATTTTCAGCGTTCGCTGCAGCAGGATGTATTGAGACTGTTTATGAAAAGCCTGTCCGCGGGGGGGTTTTTGGCTTTGGGAAGCAAGGAGGCTCTCACGCTGTTTAAGGAAAATGAACGCCTGGAATGGGAGCCGTTTATGCTGCAGCACAGAATCTACCGCTACCAAAATCAATAGAACGGGGTGAGAATAAGCGCTATGCATCAAGCAGCGGACATTTCCGGTGAAGCAGTAGAAATCATCATTGTTGACGACAGGAAGGAAAATTTGTTCGCAATGGAAGCAGTATTGGCTGATCCCGCCTACAAGCTGACCTGCCTGAATTCGGGAGAAGCACTGCTGGATTATATGCTGAATGCGGATGTAAGCCAGGTGGCCGTGATCCTGCTGGATATCCAAATGCCGGGTATGGACGGACTGGAGGCCGCCCGGTTCGTCAAAAGCCGCAAATCCTTCCGCAACATCCCCATTCTGTTCGTCACCGCCCACAGCCAGTCCGAATCGGGCATCACCAACAGCTATTCCACCGGAGCCATCGATTATATACAAAAACCCTTCAATCCGGATATTCTCCGTTACAAAATCCGGGCCTTGGTGAGGGTCCACCACTACCAGCAAGAGCTGGAACGGGCCAACCGCCGGCTGCGGCAGAAAACACTGGAGCTGGAGAGAAACAATATGATGCTGGCGGCAGCAGAGGACAAGCTGAACCGGGCAAACCAGGAGCTGGAGCAGACGGTGGAGAAACGGACCGCCTCACTGGTCCGGGCTTATCAGGAAATCCGCGAATCCCATCTGCTGTTCCATACTGTTTTCTCCACCAGCCCGTGTATGCTGGCCATCCGCTCCGTGGAGGACACCTTCCTGGATGTGAACGACACTTGGCGGGAGCTGTCCGGCTATTCGCTGGAGGAAATGAACGAGATGTCCGGGCCTTATCTTGACTTAAAGGTGTTGGAGCAGGAGACGACCTTCAATGGAGGGGCGAATGCTCCCTTTCACCGAAACGCCAAAATCCAGTTTCAGACCAAAGCCGGCACCGTCCGGTTTGGCTTGCTTTCCGAGCAGCCCTTGATGCTGGAGGGGGTGCCCAAGCTCCTGATTGTCATTCTGGACATCACGGAGAAGGAGCATTGGGAAAGCCAGTCCGCCCGGCTGGAGCGGCTGCACCTGATCGGCGAAATGGCAGCAGCCATTGCCCATGAGGTCCGTAATCCCATGACCACGGTCAGCGGCTTCCTGCAATTATACAAACGACAGCGGAAAGAGCTGTCGGAGGAGTCGGTGAACATGATGCTGGAGGAAATCAACCGGGCCAACGGCATTATCACCGAGTTCCTCACCCTGGCCAAAAACAAATCCTCCGATTTGCAGCCGCGCAGCCTGAATGCCATTGTCCAGTCCATTTTCCCGCTGATCCAGGCAGAAGCCGTAATGAACAGCAAGCAGGCGGAAGCCGAGCTTACGCCCACCCCCGATCTTCGGCTGGACGAAAAGGAAATCCGCCAGATAATCCTGAATATGGCCTTAAACGGCCTGGACAGCATGGAGGCAGGAGGCACATTACGGATTGAAACCTTCATGGAAGGCGATTATGTTTGCCTCAGCGTCGCCGACGAAGGCTGCGGAATGTCGGAGGAGGTGGTTCAGAAGCTGGGCACTCCCTTCTATACCACCAAGGACAGCGGTACCGGATTGGGACTTGCCGTTTGCTACAGCATAGCCGCCAGACATAATGCCTCCATCCGGGTGGAAACCGGCAGCCAAGGCAGCAAATTCATCATCTCCTTTATTCCTGCACAGCAGCCGGAATAAACAAGCAGCCCGCTCCGTCCTATCCGGCTTTCTTAGCCCGGACAGGAACTGAAACAAGCTGCCTGCATAAGACACTATACTTACGCCGCTTTTTTGCCGGAGACGGCTCCGCTTTGCACAAGGGGCGGACGTTTTTTCTTCGTGCCGCTGACCACACTGCCGATTCCGAAGAAAAAGGTGGGAATGCCTGCGGCGACCAAAGCCAAAATCCATTCCTTCAATCCCAGATCCACGGTTTTGAAAATGGGCTGAAGCGGATCGATATACATAACAGCCAGCATGAGACCAAGAGAAGAGAGCACCGCGAGCACCAGCGTTTTATTCTGGAAGAGGTTCCGGTGGAAAATGGAACGGGAGCTGCGGCAATCAAACACATGGATCAGTTGGGCCGCCACCAAGGTGGCGAAGGCAACGGTCTGGGCTTTCATCAAGGTGTCCGCATCCCCGTCAGGGCCGGTTTGCAGGGTGATCCAGAAGGCGCCTAAGGTACACACGCCGATGAGGATGCCGCGGCTGATAATTTTCCAGCCCAACCGGCGGGAGAAGATGTTCTCCTTGGCTGCTCTCGGCTTATGCTGCATCAAATCCTTTTCCGCCTGGTCCACACCCAGGGCCATGGCCGGCAACCCGTCCGTCACCAGATTGACCCACAGGATCTGGATCGGCACCAGTGGCAGCGGCAGCCCCAACATCATGGCCAGGAACATGGTCAGAATTTCCCCGACATTGGATGCAAGGAGATAACGGATGAACTTCCGGATGTTCTCGTAAATCCCCCGGCCTTCCTCAATTGCCGCTACAATCGTGGCAAAATTATCGTCGCTTAGGATTAGCGCCGATGCTTCCTTGGATACATCCGTCCCGTTTATCCCCATGGAGATCCCGATATCCGCAGCCTTGATGGCAGGCGCATCGTTAACTCCGTCCCCGGTCATGGCCACCACATGCCCCTTCTTCTGCAGCGCTTTGACAATCCGCAGCTTATGCTCCGGGGAAACACGGGCGTAAACATAAATGTCCTCCACCCGCTTCTCCAGCTGCTCATCGCTCATGGCGGCCAGCTGTGTTCCATTCAACACCAGCCCACTCTGGGGCAGCATCCCCAATTGCCGGGCAATGGCCTCAGCTGTCGTCTGATGGTCGCCTGTAATCATAACCGTTCTAATACCGGCCTTTCGGCAGGTGGAAATAGCCTCTCTTACCTCACGTCGGGGGGGATCGATCATCCCGCTTAAGCCCGCAAACACCAGGTTTTGCTCCGCCGCATCGCTGTCCTCACAGCGTTCGGAGGGTTTTATTTCCTTGTAGGCAAACCCCAGCACCCGCAGAGCCGACTTGGCCATTCCCTCGTTGGCCGCCATCACCTTCTGGCGCAGCGTTCCTGTGAACGGGATCACCTTATCCTCCCAGAGAATATAGGAGCACTTGTCCAACAGCATATCCGGTGCGCCCTTGGCAAACACCAGTCTGCCCCCCTGATGCTCCAGAATAACCGACATGCGCTTGCGTTCGGAATCAAAGGGGAATTCCTTCACCCGGCGGTACAAGCCGTCCAGAGAAGCGGGAGACAGCCCAGCCTTGGAGGCCAGCACCACCAGTGCTCCTTCTGTTGGATCACCGGCAATACGCCACTCCCCCTCCTCCTCGCTGCTTTTGTCCTTTTTGCCTTTGGACGGGGCTGCCGCTTCCTGAATCAGTCTGGCGTTATTGCACAATGCAGCGGATTGCAGAAGCCGGCGTAGCATCTGGTCCTTGCGCACATCGGCGGGTTTGCCCTCCCAGCGGATTTCGCCACGGGGGGTATAGCCTTCACCGCTGACCTCCATCAGCTTGCCGCCCAGCCATAAATGGGTGACGGTCATTTTGTTCTGGGTGAGAGTGCCCGTTTTGTCGGAGCAAATGACGGAGGCGCAGCCCAGGGTTTCCACGGAGGGCAGCTTGCGGACGATGGCCTTGCGTTTGATCATCCGCTGTACGCCCAACGCCAAGGCGATGGTCACAATGGCGGGAAGGCCTTCGGGAATGGCCGCTACCGCCAGCGATACCCCTGCCAGGAACATGGCATAAGCCGGCTGTCCGTGCAGGATGCCTGCAATGACCACCAGGACAGTCAGCGCCAGCGCTACGATGATCAAAATTTTGCCCAGCTGCTCCAAGCGGTGCTGCAGGGGTGTTTCCATTTCCTCGGTGCTTTCGATAAGTCCGGCAATCTTGCCCATCTCCGTGTCCATGCCTGTCCGGATGACGGCAGCCGTAGCAGTTCCCATAGTAATCAAGGTGCCCATAAAGCCCAGATTGCGCTGGTCCCCCAGGGGGACATCAGGATTGCCCAGCGCCTCTGTAGCCTTGCGGACAGGTACCGACTCCCCGGTAAGGGCGGATTCCTCCACATAGATGTTGTTGGCGGTCAGCCAACGGATATCGGCGGGTACCCGGTCCCCTGCCTCCAGCAGGATAATATCCCCGGGAACCAGTTCCTTGGCGGGAACCTGCTCGATTGCACCGCCCCGCAGGACTTTGGCGTGGGGTGCCGACAGCTCCTTCAGCGCCCGCAGGGACCGCTCCGCCCGGAATTCCTGGATAAAGCCCAGAATACCGTTCATAACAATGATCGCAACAATAGTAATGGCATCCAAATACTCCCCGAGCATGCCCGAAATCAGCGTGGCGCCCATCAGGACCAGCACCATAAAATCCTTGAACTGATTCAGGAACAGCGTGACGGGCGAGACGGTTTTCCCCTCTGTCAGCTCATTCGGTCCTTTTTGCTCCAGACGGTTTGCAGCGTCGGCCACAGGCAATCCCTTTTCCGGATGGGTATCCAGCGACTGCAGCACCTCCTCTGCCGTCAACTGATGCCAGGTTTTTTCGCTCATGGTTGTAACTCCTCCTTAGGTCCAATCTACGGACATCCCCCGTTTGTCCCGTTATAGCCTAAATTTATTCAGACAAGCTGCGGATTAGCACAGTAAAAAAAAGACAAGCGCCTGTTTCCTTCGGCCACAGTCTCTATTCCCCCGCAAACTTGCCCTTGGAGAGCCCAACGCGGAGCCTCTTCGCTGTCCCCCACCCGAAAAATCAGCTATAATCGTCTATGTCGCTTACTTTATTCCCCCGAATATGGCAATATAATAACGTTGCCTTTAATGTTTTCAGACAGGAGTTGTCAAAATGTCATTAGACGGTCTGGTCGTCCATGCCCTTGTCCAGGAGCTTCAGCTCTGTGTGGGCGGACGCATTAACAAAATACACCAACCCTCGGATCACGATATTGTCATCCAGATGCGGGCCCAAGGGGCCAACCGGAAGCTGCTGCTTTCCGCCAACCCCACCTATCCCCGTACCCATTTTACCGAGCAGAATTTTATGAACCCGTTTGAAGCTCCCATGTTCTGCATGCTCCTGCGCAAACATTGCGAGAGCGCCGTTATTGAAGCGGTTGAGCAAGTAGGCATGGAGCGGATTATCCGCATCCGTACCCGTCAGCTGGACGAGTTGGGTGATATCAGCGTTAAGCTGATGGTCATAGAGCTGATGGGACGGCACAGCAATTTGATCCTGATGGACCCGGAGACGGGCCTTATTCTGGACGGTATCCATCACGTTACGCCGGCAATCAGCAGCTACCGGATCGTAATGCCCGGCGCAGCCTATGTTTCGCCCCCTGACCAGGGGAAGGCTAATCCCCTTCTTACGGACCGGGAGAGCTTCCTGGCTGCTGTCGGTACAGAGCCGGACAGCCAGACCGGCCGGGGAGCCGAAGAGGCGCTGGTGGGAGCTTACAGCGGTATTTCGCCGTTGGCGGCACGGGAAATCGCTCACCGCAGCTATGTGCTTCGCGGCGAGACCGGGAATGCCGGCGCGCTGTGGGACATTTTCAGCCAAGTAATGGAGGATATCCGGTCGGGGCGCTTTGCACTGAATATGGTGACGGATGCCAAAGGACGCTCTTCCTTCTCGGTAATCGCCCTTAGCCATCTGGAGGGGGAGCGGCGCAGTGCAGGCTCTGTCAGTGAGCTGCTGGAATGGTTTTACGGCGATAAAGCGGAGCGGGATACGGTTAAGCAGCGGACCTCGGATTTGCTTAAATTCCTGCAGAATGAACGGAACAAGAACATCAAGAAGCTGGAGAAGCTTGCCGAAACGCTGGAGGAAGCCAAAAACGCCGACCGCTTCCGGATTCAAGGAGAGCTGGTCACTGCCCATCTCCATTTGGTCAAAAAAAGCGATAAATCTGTTGAGGTTGTCAACTATTATGAAGAGGACCAGCCAACGCTAACGATTCCTCTGGACCCTCTGCTGTCACCATCGGAGAACGCCCAGCGCCTGTACAAGCGCTATACCAAAATGAAAAACAGCCTGGCGGTGGTGAATGAGCAGATGGAAGGCGCGCGGCAGGAAATCACCTATCTGGACTCCCTGCTCCAGCAGCTGGACAATGCAGCTATGCAGGATGTGGCAGAGATCCGGGAGGAGCTGGTTGAGCAGGGTTACCTGCGGGACCGGAGTAAAAAAACCAGGAAGAAAAAGAAAAACGATAAGCCGGTTATCGCCTGCTTTCAATCCAGCGAGGGGATTCCCATCTATGTGGGGAAAAACAATACCCAAAATGAATATTTGACCAACCGGCTGGCCCATCCCTCGGATACATGGCTGCACACCAAGGATATGCCGGGCTCCCACGTAGTCATCAAGGGCTCCAGCTTCGGGGATGCAACCCTGCATGAAGCCTCGCAGCTGGCGGCTTATTACAGCCAAGGCAAGGCCTCCAGCCTGGTACCCGTGGATTACACCCTGATCCGTCATGTGCGGAAGCCCAACGGGGCCAAACCCGGCTTCGTCATTTACGACCACCAGAAAACCCTGTTCGTCACGCCGGACGAGGAGCTGGTCAAATCACTCCCGACTTGGAAGGGTTGAGGCGGAGCGAAGGTGCTGGGGGAAGAGCAGCTTGCTGAGACACTTGCCGTGGCGGGCCTGAGGGGGAGCTGCTTGCTGAGACTACTGACGTGGCGTGTTGCGGGAGGCTGAGGCTTTATTAGCAAATTGGATTGGAGTCACAGGGTTAGCTGCAAAAGTGCAGTTATTTTGCTCTGTTCCCCCTCAACCCTGCCCCTATAATGCAAAAGTGCAGTTAATTCCCCCCTGAACCTCACGAAAAGGCCATTGGGGGCAAAAATAACTGCACTTTTGCATTTGGGGTCTTCATTTAGGTGGTTTATGCCAAAAATAAATGCACTTTTGCATTTACTCCCCTCACTCAAATGCCAGCATCCTATACCATAATCGAAGCATGCAAAAGCAGAGGCCCTGAGGACCTCTGCTTTTGTACGTTGCCGCTGGTATCTTTGATGAATTCTTTGCTGGTTTCTCTATTCGTTCATAAATTCTGCCTTGAGCAGATAACGTTTGATCATGACTGCAGCCTCCGCACGGGTGGCTTGAGCCTGCGGACGGTAGCTTCCGTCCTCCAGTCCATTCACCAGTCCCGCCGCTTGAGCAGCACGGACAGCGTCCTGAGCCCATGCGCTTACGCTGGTGCTGTCGGTGAATGCAGCTGCTGCGGTGCCGGTTCCCTCAGCGGAACGGCCGGCAAGCTTCAGCGCCCTGGTAAGCAGCACAGCCAGTTCCTCGCGGGTAACAGGAGCCGCCGCCCGGAAGGTGCCATCCTCATACCCGTCGATCAAGCCGGCGGATATAGCAGCCTGCACATAACCGGCGTACCAGTCGTCCGCCCAAACATCGTTCATGGCGCCGGCAGACAGCGCTTTTTCCTCCAAACCGGCAGCCCGGGCCAGCAGTGCGGCAATTTCCGCACGGGTCAGGACACCCTCCGGTGCAAACCGGTTGTCGGCGATACCGTCAATAATACCCTTAGCCGCCAGCAGCTCCGTATCCTTGGCTGCCCAATGTCCGGCCAGGTCGGCGAAGGACTTCTCCGCAGCCTGCACCAGGACAAAGATGCCGTTAGACGGATGTTTGATCACAGCCTGCAAGCCGCTCCCATCACGGGTAATCAGGGCAGGCACAAATTGCAGGGTCTTTTTCACCGGATCATATTTCATGGCAGTTGCCAGAGCGGGGTTAACCGCCTTCTCTGTCCGGATAATCCGTTCCACATAACGGGTGCCAAAATCCTTTATTTCTTCGGTTGAGCCTTTGGCAGCAGCCGTTAGCTTGAACTCGACGGGAGCAGCCAGCAGCTCCGCCGCATCTTCCGCTGCTTTGGCAATGGCGGCAGCCGTTTCCGCCTTTGCCGGGCCAACTTCAAGTGTCAATACAAGCTCCGTTTTGGCAGCATTCAAGCGTTGTACCAGACTCTCCAGCTCAAGCGCTTGAACCGGAATCCGGTAGCTGCCGGAAGTCGTCTCCACCACCAGCAGGGCAGCTGGAGCCTTCGCCTTAACCATGTCCAGAGCAGCTGCGCTCAGCTCCACCTGTGCAATGGGCTCCTTGTTTTGTGCTTCTACCGTAAGCACTGGGGTTTTGCCGGACTCCACTTTGAGTCCTTGCAGTGCTTTTTCCACTTCACTATCTGTCAGCTTGAACTTCTCCGCTTTCCGTCCGTCGGCAAGCGTTGCCGGAACAGAAGCAGGCGTTAACTTGACTGCATCCGATTGCGGTACAGAAGGTGTGGTGACTCCACCGGTAACAGGGTTTTCAGTAGAATCCGTAGGCGTCTCCGGCTCCACCCACTTCAGGGTGCCTTCAGAACCGGCACCGGTCATTACGGCCTTGGGCACATCGGCAGTAGCGTCCATCCCTCTGAACAGAGTCGGCGTCCACGCAGACGGGCTCAATGCTGCCGCGCCGGTTGCATTGTAGGCCTCCACAATATTGACGGGCACACCGTTCAACAAGGAGCCGGTATCGGTCAACATGGTTCCACCAGGTGAAACCTGGATCAAGGATTGCGGCAGAGCTCCCGCTTCCCTCACAAAATAGTTATTGTTGGCAATGATTTGCGATTTGTAGCCCACGCCCATGAAGTACAGCGACGGGTACGTTGACGCCTGTGCCGAACCTTCATAGTAGTTGTTGTACACATGGACCTGGCCGAAGCGTACACGCGGCGCACGTTGGCCCACATTTTTGAAATAGTTGTGGTGGAACGTGATCCGGAGCTTGCCGTCATCGGCAGTATTCTGGTCGCTGCCACCCACCAGATTCAGCTTGTCATGATCGTGGAAGTAGTTATACGACACGGTAACCAGATCAGAGGCGTTGGTGATGTCCACCGCACCGTCATGCTGCTGGAATTTCCGCCCAAAATACGTATGGTGAGGGTCATCCAGCCCGCCGGTGTCGCTGAAGGTATTGCGGTCCACCCACACATGTGTGGAGCCCTTCACAGAAATGCTGTCATACGCCGAGTTCCAGTTGCCAAATTCCCCGTCAGTAGGATCCCATTGCGGGAAATAGTCGAAGGTGTTGGCAAACTCGATGTTGCGGATGATGACATTATCCACCTTGTCCAGATTCACATTCCCGCCCAGAATCTTGGCGTTGGCTCCAGGAAGACCCACAAGAGTCGTGTTGGAGCCCACGTTCACCTTGATCCGTGCACCTTGATTGCTGGCAGATCGGGAGCGTGCATTTTCCAGCTCGCCGGAGGGGAGGTTTTTGCCCCAAACAGCCGGGTCGTAAGCTTCCAGATACGCCTCCAGTGTATAGGCCGGGTCCTGGTAGAACTTTATGCCTACAGGTTGGTCCTCATCGTTCACATTCATATCGATGGTGCCGGTGATATACACAATTTTAGGCGTATTGCCGCTGACTGCTTTAATCAGCTCGCTGCGCTTGCTGACATAGAACACATTCGCGCTGCTTGCAGCCACTCCACCCGTGGTGCCCGTACCCAGCGAGGCCCAGCCGTCATTGGGAGGAAGTACCTCCCTGCCTAGCTCCATCGCCGAGGTATCGGCAATCTGCACAGGGAACTCTACGGTCCCATTGTCAAAATGGAAAACAAACCGCGCCGTGCCCGATTGGAGTCCGGCCAGATAATCCTGGCGCAGCACAATCACATCGCCTTGCACCGCATAAGCGGATGCTGGCAGCTCCGTTCCGTTCAAAGTCACCTTCTTCAACGTCTGCCCCTGGCTGTCTGCCATCAGATAAACGTCGGACTGCCGGGCCGCATGACCGTCAAACCGGGCATACGTGGAGGACAGCGCCGGACGGTAGCTGAGTCCAGGCATGGCAACAGCTGCTGTCGGGTCCCATCCGCCGAAGAGCTGGGGAATGCTTTGGCTGGCTTCTTCTCCTGTTTCCATCACAGCAATGGAACGCCCCGATGCATTGGCACCTTGACCATAGCTGTTGTATTCAGAGAAGAAGCTTTGGGTGCAATCACCAGCGCAAGCGGCCACCCAGCCTTCAGGAATCATTTTCTCAGAGTCGATAAAGGTGTTGACAAAGCTTACATCGGCGTATGACTTCCAGGGACGGCCCAGATCGTAGGCCCCTTGTGCGGAAGGAGCATCCTCCACCCGGGAGTTGATAATCACATAGCCGATATCGCTCACATTCTTCTGAGCGCCTGCTGTAATATGACCCCCGGTGGCTCCCTCGTCGCTGACCAGCCGCATGGTTACATTATTCAGCACGACTGTTGGGGCTTCACCGAAGATAAAGTCAACGTCCCCTTCAATGATGCTATTGGCGATATAATGACGGCCTGCATTTTGCGTATTAAGGCCGTTGTACAGCGTATCCTGATACCCCTTTAGACGGACACCCTCCAGCACTGCCATATCGCTTTTCAGCGAAAGGGCAATCGCCTGGGCCACCAGCTTCCGGGGATGGGAGCTGTTCTCGATGGTCAGATTATACGCCTGGAAATAATCCGCCTTCACATCCACCGTTTGGCTCAGGAAGGTGTTCCCCGTATGGCCAGACTGACCACTGGTGGCAGTGGTGCCGGCATAATCGCCGTAGGTGATTAGCGTTTCATCCATACCGGCTCCCACTAAGGTAATGTAGGGGCTGGTGACAACGAGTTTTTCCTTGTACGTACCCGGAGCAATGGAGATGATGACACGCTCTGTATTGGAGGCAGGCACCGCATTGACTGCAGCCTGTACGGTTAGGAATACATCCGTATCAGTGGCAGCTGCCTTGCCGTTCACCTTCAGCACTTGGGCAGGCAAAGCCTGGATCTCTGCCGAAGGAGCGCTTGCGCCAGCCGCATTCCGGGCAGTTACCCGGTACGTATAGAGGGTGCCGTTTGCAGCTGAGCTATCCTCAAAGGCTGCTTCCGGTACCGTTCCGACCGTCTCATAAGCACCGTTGGCTGTTTTGCGCTCCACCTGATAGGCTTCCGCAGCGGCTGACGCTTCCCATACAAGCGCTACCTTGCCTGTGGCCGCTTCCGCCCGCAGGTTCTCCGGCGCAGCAGGTGCGCCTGCAGGGGCATCATAGACATAAATGCTGCGCTGGTTGGAGCTTCTGCTCTCCTGCTTGCCGTTAACTGCTGTCACCACATAGTAGTATGTTTTGCCGTTTTCGGCCGTCTTGTCTTGGTAAGAAGTTGCAGCACCATTGTCATTGCTGAGCTTCGTGTAAGGCCCGCCGTTGGTTTCACTGCGGCTCACAGCATACCGCTTCGCTCCGGGAACGGCTGTCCAGTTCAGCTCGACTTTCCCGTCCAGAACTTCCGCTGCGAGCAGCACGGGAGCCTGCACAACAGGCGCCGGTGAACCGGCTTCCAGAATCTCGGCAGGACCCATTCCCCCGGCGTTACCGTGTGTCACCCGGTAGTAATAAGAGGTATCCTCCCGCAGCCCCATGTCCAGATAAGAGGTATCCGGAATTTTGCTTTTTCCGTTTAATAGAAGAGGCAAATAAGGGCCCTCAGGCGTCGTTGCCCGTTCTACCGTATAGAAATCGGTCTTTTTCCCGTCCAGCACCAAGGGCGTGTCCCATACGATGGTCAGCTGTCCGTCACGCACCACAGCCCGCAGGTTCTTCACCTTCTCTTCGGGCGGTCTGGTGTCTGTAGGCGTCACTTTGGCAACATTGGAGAATCCGCTTTCCTGATTGGCGCGTGTTGCCGCGATCCGGTAATAATAGACCGTCTCATTGGTAAGGCCGGATTCATCCGTATATTCAATCAGCTTTGCATCCTGGGAGCCGGCAATATCTCCGGCGACTTTTTCGAAGGGACCTGCTTCGGCCAGACTGCGATAAACCGAATAGCTCTCCGCGCCGCTGGCGGCAGGCCAGGAAAGATTGGCCTTCTGATTGGCCCCGATGCCTGATAAAGCCTGGGGAATCACAATCTCCTGACGGTCAACCCGGATATTGTCCACATAAGCCGATCCGGTGGAGGAGCCAGCCATACGCAGGTTCAGGGAGGCAATATCCGTAACAGGCGTCGCAAAAGCAACGTTCATGCGATACGCCTTTACTTCGCCCTCATCCTTGTCCTTTTCTGTGACAAAAAGATCCGCTGTATTCGCCTTTACATCGACCACATAGGTAACCTTGTACCACTTGTTGGGATCGATGGGCAGCGGCGAAGAATTAATGTTGAAGCTGACAGCAATCTTATTGCTGCTGTCCAACAGCTCCAGCATATAGGAGTCTCCAATTTTCTTGGGCTGCATAAACTCCAGAGTGGCGGTAACGCCGCCGTTGCTGTCTGCGGTTACCGGGGTGAAGGGCCGGTTAAAGCCGCCCCGTCCGGGTCCGTCGTTAATCCACAGCACGTTGCTGTCGTTGCCGGCGATGGCGCCGGAGGTATTGCCGTAGCTGTTGGCCGGATAGGCATTGGAAACCACCGCCGTATTATTGCCTGCATCAAATTTGGCAATGACACCGTTGCCCTGCGGCGCACGGTAACCGGCGGGCAGTGCGCCCAAGGCGCTTCCCTCAAAGTTATCGCTGATCAGGAAATCACCCGGAGTCGCTGCCAGCGGCTGGGACGGAGTTCCTTCCCCTGCCCCATTAATGGCCGTCACCGTATAATAATAAGTTTTGTTGTTGGTTAAGCCGGCATCTGTATAGCTCGTACCGGTCAACCCGGCGGCCACTACTGCATATGGTCCTGAAGCCTCGCTGCCGCGTTTAACCGTATACGACAAGGCTCCGTTCACAGCCGCCCAGCTTAAGTCAACCTGCCCATTCCCCGCTGCTGCGCTTACATTCTGGGGGGCTGCTGGCAAAATGGGCACTGCCGCCGCTGTAGCGCTCACTTCCACGGACGGTGCAGATTCCCCTGCAGGTGCGGTGGCGGTGACCACATAATAATAGGTCATGCCGTTTAGAGCCGAAGCATCCGTATAGGTTACTTCTGTCACGCCTAACGAAGCGCCAACCTGAGGTGCAATAACGGTGTATTCGCTACCGCTCACAAGGCTGCGTTTAACCGTATAGTAGGTGGCATCGGTTACCGAATTCCACCCCAGCTCCACCTTATTGTTGCCGCCAATGGCTTTTACACCTTCAGGGGCTTTAGGGAGCAGGCTGTGGTAAACAAGGATGTTGTCCAGAGTCTGATCCCAGGCCCCGGAGGTTCCCGATTTGGTAAAAGAAGCGATGGACTTGAGTCCTCCGGCGGACGGCTCAGTCTTAAAGGGCTGTCCGGCCAGTTCTCCCATCAGTACGCCTGAGAGAGAATACAGATAATAGCTGGACTTTTTCGCATCCATATCCAGTACAGCCTTCAGATGATAGCCTGTTTTGCTGATAATGGCAGCATCAGTCGAATCCTTTTTTCCCACGGGGACAAAGGCTCCGCCTGCATCTACGAAGCAAACGAATTTGCCCGAATATCCCGAGGCCGGATTATTCTTGTTTTGGAGATCGGCAATCACCTTGCCCTCTGTATCCAGAACCTGCAGAATCATTCCGTTTTTGGAAACATCGGACAAAACGAAATCCAACTCTACCGTTACAGTTCCTGTGGCGACACCGTTAGCGGAAAAGCTGCGTTTAATGCCGGATGTGGAGGCAGCGGCGCTGGATTGTGAAATCTTCAAGGCGTTGGAGGACAATACAGTGTTGGGGGCCTCCAGTTTAATCATTTCCCCCGCTCCCGGCGTACCGGTAAAGACCGTTCCAAACCCTGCAATGGTGGACAGATTATCCCCATTGGCGAGTCCGTTCAGAGGGGCATTATCCGCATACGTTCCCTCAAAATCCTCCTGCAGCAGCACCGTGCTCCCCATAGGGGCGACCGGGGATGCATAGGCCGTTCCCCCTGACAGGGGAATGGAGCCCAGCAGCAGCGCTGCCGTGAGCATGGCACTAACGGCCTGTTTCCATGTTTTCTTTCGTTTCATGGTTGGCGTTTCCTCTCCCTTTTTTATGTGATGTATGTACCGCCGTCAACGCCTGCCGGAATGGGCAGACGCTTGGCCGGTCGGTTATCATTATGGACGCCAACCACGGAGGTGACTATAATCATTTCCGATGAACTTGCATGATTATCGGCTGCAAAAGCCCGTTGTACCAGGCTTTTACTCGCATGTCCGGCGGATTATGCCTCGATCCAGCGCTAACGGAACTCTCCGGCTCTTATGGCCGGAAAATTGCGGTTTTGGCAGTGTAACGGAACCAGGAGACCCTTAACGGCACAAAAAGAGCTCCGGACAGCCGGATTCCCGCTGTAACGGCCGTTGAGTTCCGTTACAGCTAAAACCAGTGGATTTTCCGCTTCTAAGAAGCGCTCCGTTCCGTTACAGCCGTAACGGAATGATGATCCGTCCCACTCCACACTATCAGCGGTCCTCACATCCACCACCGTCCCACTCCACACTAACCGAGGCCCTCACCGCCATCCACGTCCCCCCAACGACAAAAAAAGCCTCTGCAGATGATCTCCACAGAGGCTTGCAAATCCGGCGTCCACTCCTTATTGCTTGCGCCGTTCCGATTCCTTATAGCTTTCGTTCAGCTCCCGAATCACCTGTGCCCCTCCAGCCTCCTTCCAACGCTCCCGCTCCCGGTCAAAACCCGCGTCATCCAGCTGGCCCAGAATGTACATATAGGTGGCATTGGTGATGATCTCGCCCAGCTCGTTGCCCCGTTCCGCCTGCATCTGGGAAATCAGGGCTGTGGTGGGATCCGCTACCGCGATGGTTTTGTTGTCCTCGGTTTTGGCATTGATCTGCTCCTGGGACACACTGAGCTTGTCCTGGCTAAGGTAAGGGATCTGCGTGAGCCGCAGTGCTGTGGTGTAGGGCTCCACCTCCCGCTCCCGCATGGTTTTGGTATCTGGCCAAATCTTCACACTCCCGTTATCCAGCAGGGTGTAATGTTTATTCAGAATGCCGAAGGACAGCAGGTTATGGACCTCGGCCGTCATCGTTTTTTCGAAAAAGTCAAGAATGTCCAGCAGCTCCTTCTCCGTCTTGACACTGCTCTTGGGGAACAAGAACAATCCGCCGAAGCCCGGACCGCCCCACACCCGGTCGCCCTGTGGCCCGGAAATGCGGTTTTGGATCCCGATCACAGCCTTGGGGTTGAGCTTGGCCATCTTGTCCTGGCTGTTGGACGACAAAATATTGGTGATCATCATTCCCGCTTCCCCGCGGACAAACCGCTCCTCCTGCTGGGACTTGCTGGTAACGGTAAAATCCAGATTCAGGATACCCTCGTTATACAGCTTCTGCATCAACTTCATGGCATCCCGATAAGCCTCGGTATAAAAATCCGGGACCAATCCCTCCTGCTGAAGCGCCCAGCCATTAGGCGCCCCCAGATAAACGGCCAAATTGCGGAAGGCGCCGTATACCAAATCGTTGCGGTCTACCAAACCGTAGGTATCCTGCTTGCCGTTGCCGTCCGGGTCATCAAAGGTAAAGGCCCGCAGCACCCGGTACAGCTCCTCCACCGTCCGCGGCTCGGCAAGCCCCAGACGCTCCAGCCAATCCTTGCGATACTGGATTCCCTGCCGGGAAACCGGACGTTCCCAATAGAGCCCGTAGACCCTCCCGAAATAGGAGCCGTTATGGAGGATCGCCGGGTCCAGATAACGGGTGAGCAGGGGGAACCGGGAAAGATACGGTCCGATTTCCCAAAAACTGCCTGAACGGACTGCGTTGACTACGGACGGATGCTTGAGGTCCACCGCCTTCACGGACAGGACCTCCGGAAGAATGCCGTTGGCCAGGGCCGACACCATCTGGTCGGAGTACAGATTTTCGGGCACCCAGGTGATGGAGAGCCGTTTGCCGGTTTGTTTCTCCAGCTCAGGCACAATCCCCGGCAGAGGAGGGTCCCCGGTATTCTGTACCAGCATCATTCGGATCACCGCTTCCTCTGGCGGCTTGTCCGTGGCAACCGGCCCGCTGCTTGCCTGCTCACAGGATGACAGAGTCCAAACGACCGACACCATGAAGGGAATCAGGACCAGCCGGGGGCCCTTCAGCCGCATCATCCTTCTGCTTGCAACCCGATCATCCGCACCGCAGGCATGTTCCGGGACTTGATCGGGAACCGCCTTATGCAAACACCTCAGCCTCATCTACTCCTCCCCCTCCCCGTCGAGCGCTTCCCGGTCCGAACCGTCCGTCTGTTTATCCCGGTATTTCCCCGGACTCACACCCTCCACCTTGCGGAAGGAACGGATAAAATTCTGCGGATTATTATACTGCAGCCTGGCGGCGATGTCCTTGACGGGCATATCCGTCTCCTTCAGCCACTGCAGGGCGATCTGATGGCGGTGGCGGGCCAAATAGGCTGCGAAGGTCATCCCCATACAGCTGCGGAAAATAGTCCCGGCATAGCCGCTTTGGTAATGAAGCCGGTCTGCGCAAGCATCCAGAGTTAAATCCGAATCGTATTCCTCATGGACCATCCGCACCATTTCCTTGGCGATGGCCATATGCCGGACCTCGGACTGCTCCTCCATATGATCCAGAAGCGGGCCGATCATCTTCTCCATGAACCACCTTGCCGCCGCATCCTCCTTGTCCAGGGCAAACAGCTGGTCGATAAGCAGCTGCTGCTGCTCCGGAGGCACCGCCTGACGGGCAATGCTGTTGGCCAGGGCCAGCAGATTCACCAGCAGGCGGACATACTGGAACTGCCGGTCATACAAAACGGGATAAGACTCCCGGATTTGCCCCAGCAGCGTAAGCGCCAGCGCCTCCGACTGCTCCCGCTCCAGCAGCTTGATGGACTGGAACAGCTCCTCCTGCAGTCTCCGGGGATAACGGTCATGGAGGGCATGGGATTCGCCCAAGTCGGCAAACCGGATGACAGGCTGGTTCCCGAAGGCCGCCTGGCGCTGCAGGGCCTCCACCGCTTCATCATGGGCCTGCGGAATGAAGGCAGCCCCTGTGTGGAGCAGACTGATGCCTACCGCTACGGGCAGCTCAAGCAGCCCGGCATGGGTGTCCACAATGCGTTTGGCAATCCGGTACACCTCTTCCTCCAAATTGTCCGCACCGGAGGCGGTAATGACCGTAAGCTGGGTTCTGCCCAACACGGTAGGCTCCAGCCGCCGGCCGGCAGGAATCAGCTCCCCGATAATGTTGTTCACCGCAAACAGCAGCAGATCCCGGTCCTTCTCGGTAAACCGGGTTTCCTGCAAATTACCCGTCTGCACCGCCACCACGCAGAAGGAGCTGAGATCTGCGTTCAGGCCGTATTCCAGAAGGCGCTCCGTAACCTCCTCCTCCTTCAGTCCGCCCAGAAGCAGCCGGATCATGAAGAAGCTGCGCAGCAGCTCTCCTTGCCCGGAGAGACGCTCCTCCAGGCTTTTTTTGGCGTCAAACAGCACATGCACCTGCTCCCCGATGAAGGCCAGTTCATCCCCCGATGCCCCCCCGCCTGACGGAGGCTGCCCGGCCATCACCTGCTTCACAATGTTGCCGATGGGACGGTAGAGCTTTTTGGAGCCCAGGTAGGCCAGCAGAATAAACAGCATCAGGAGACCCAGACAGATATAAAAGGTAAACCAGCCGATCTCCCTGGAATTGCGGTTCAGCTCATTCAGGGACACGGCGGACACATATGTCCAGCCGTTATATTCCGAAATCAGATAATTCACCGCATACCTTTCGTTTTCCGCCTTCAGCACAAAGGGCTTCCCATCAGCACCGGCCAGCTCAGCGGCTGTTTGGCCAATGGCAGCATTCAACTGGTCGTTGGTATTGCCGCTTTGCAGGATCAGCTCCCCCTGGTCATCAAACAGATACAGCGGCTCCTTCTGCTCCTCCGCCGTAAACACCTCATTCAGCCGGCAGGCGGGAATTTTCACGGTTGCCATGCCAAGACTGGAATAGGCCGTCAGCGGAAGGCCTTTCTGCAGCAGAAGATAGCTGCCGCAGCCTTCCTCCCCGCCGCCGGGAGAGCGGTGCACCGTCACCTCCGCCAATTCGGGAATCCGGACCTCCGGGTGGCTCTGCGTCCAGGCATCCAGCCGGGAGAGTCCTTCGTTGGTAATCATCCAGTTGCCGGCCACGCTCCACACCCGGACCTCCTCAATCCCCGTATCCAGCCGCTGCATATTGGTCAGCTCCGTGCGGACCTGATTGTACAGCTGGAACTGGTCGGGCCGC
The DNA here is from genome assembly GCA_023388055.1 of Bacillota bacterium. Lineage (GTDB taxonomy): Bacteria > Bacillota > Bacilli > Paenibacillales > NBRC-103111 > Paenibacillus_AR. Next base: position 55,599 of record JAEWGW010000002.1, read on the forward strand.
AGCGGCTCCGACAGGACGGATACCATCAGCCGGGAGCTGAAAAAATGGCTCATGGCCTGATCCGCCACCTTCAGCGTCTCCTCCACGCCCAGCTGGGTCTGGCGGAGGCTTAGCGCCTTCTGCTCGCTCACCTTCATCCGCACCACCTGGGCGGATTTGCCGTACGAAATGATCCCCAGGAGCAGAACGGGAAGGGATGCCAGAAGAAAGCAGAAGAATAATAATTTCAAATAAAAACGGCCTCTTTGTTTCGTGCGCAAAACCGGTTCACCCTTTTTTTAAAAAAATCAGTCTCTGGAGATCGTGCGCCAACCCGCTTTCCTCAACAGGAAGGCTTTTACTTGAAGGTCGGACTATGCTACAGTAGAAATTAGAAAACAGGAAAAAAACAGAGGTGAAGAGTATGAACAATCCGCTTTCGGGCAAAATCGCCAAGTATATGGTTTCCGGAGATTCCATCTCCAAGGGTGTGGTGCTTGACGAGGTCCGCAACAAATATGTGGTATTGGAAGAGAACTATGTGGCCCTGCTGCAGGATAAGCTGAAGGGGGTCATTCACAATACGGCGCGGTTCGGCAATACCCTCTTGAAGGGAATTGGCCATCTGAAGCGGGATGTGGTAAACGAAAGACCGGATGTGGTGCTGATCGAATACGGCGGGAATGATTGCGACTTCAACTGGAACGAAATCGCCGAGAATCCGGGAGGAGACCATACCCCCAAAACGGACTTTAATGTATTCGAAAAGATGCTGACCGAAACCATCGAGTTCCTGCGCAGCAAGGATGTTGTCCCCGTTCTGATGAACCTGCCCCCGCTGAATGCGGATCAATACTTCAAGTGGGTCAGCCGCAGCAATCCGGAGGCGGAGCGGAATATTCTCCAGTGGCTGGGGAGCGTCACCAAGATCTACTGGTGGCAGGAACGCTATAATTCTACCATTGTGAAGGTGGCGGAAGCTACCAAAACCAAATATATTGATATCCGCGGCGCCTTCCTGGAGCATCCCGACTTTACCCGGTTCATCTGTATGGACGGGATTCATCCCAATAAGGACGGACACCGCATCATCTCCGAACGGGTGCTGGCCTTTGTCCGCGAGCACTACGGCTATCTTCTCCAGGACAATAGCGATCCCGTTCCGGGTTTGGGATAACCACCGGAACCGGACATCCCGCGCCAAATACCCCCTTCTCCTTCACCGGATATCCGGCGGAAGTGTGGAGGGGGTGTTTTTGTGCGGGGAAAGCCCAGGGGTGCTTTCAAACACAACCTAGTCCATACGCCGTACCAGCTCCTGCAGATAGCTGCGGAGCGCCGGGGCCAGCTCCTCCCGCTTCAGGGCGAATTCAATGGTGGCCTGGATATAACCCAGCTTGTCACCGGTATCGTACCGGTCCCCGGTTTGGCGGAAAATGGCCATGGGCTTATCCCTGTTCAATACCCGGAGGGCGTCGGTCAGCTGGATTTCCCCGCCTCTGCCCGGCTCCTGATGCTCGAGAATGGCGAAGATCTCCGGCTCGATGACATACCGGCCGATCACGGCCAGATTGGAGGGGGCCGACTCCCGCTCCGGTTTTTCCACCAGATCACGGATAAATTCCACTTCCCTCTCCATGCCGGCAGGTGAAATGATGCCGTACTTGTCCACCTCGCTCCAGGGTACCTCCTGGACCGCTATGACGGAAGTCTCCACCTGCTCGTACAGATCCAGCATGCCCTTCAGACAAGGCGGCTCCGAGGCAATAATGTCATCCCCCAGCAGCAGGGCAAAGGGCTCATTCCCGATGAATTTGCGGGCGCACAGCACGGCATGTCCCAGCCCCAGAGGCTCCTTCTGGCGGATATAATGCACATCGGCCAGATTGGATACCGTTTGCACCATATGGAGAAGATCGTCCTTGCCCGTTTTGGAGAGCGTCAGCTCCAGCTCCACCGATTTGTCGAAGTGGTCCTCAATGGCTCGTTTGTTGCGGCCTGTGACAATAATAATGTCCTCAATACCGGAAGCAATGGCCTCTTCCACGATGTATTGGATGGAGGGCTTGTCCACAATGGGCAGCATCTCCTTGGGCTGGGCTTTGGTTGCCGGCAGAAACCGGGTGCCCAGTCCTGCAGCGGGAATGATTGCCTTTTTGATCCGCATGTGCTACTCCTCCTTCACTTGCTCATACCGCCGGAACGGCTTTCCGCCCGCTCTCTCAAGAGTGGCAGAACCGCCGCTTCTACCCGCCTTCCGCCTAACGGACCATGAAATACCTCGCCGCCTCTTTCTCCGTGATAGTCGGAGCCCGCGGTTGCGGTCAGTCCATGGCGCCGGGCAATCTCCCGGTATTTCTCCACCTCTTCCGGAGAGTGGTCCGAATGGTCAGCTTCAATGCCGTCTAAGCCGGTGCCGGCCAGACGCTCCACCAGCACATCGTTCCCGTACAGCCCGGGATGGGCCAAAACGGCAGCACCGCCTGCTTCATGAATCCAGGCAATAGCCGTCTCCGGAGAGATGCGCTTCGGGCTGATAAAGGCAGCCCCACCTTTACCTATCAGCCGGTTGAAGGCATCCTGCTGGGACTCCGCGTAACCCTTGTCCACCAGCACCTGGGCGATATGCGGGCGGCCCACAGTAGTATCCTTTTGCTCCACCGGTCCCCTGCGCTCCAGCACTTCCTCCAGCGTAATGGCATACCCCAGCTCCCGGAGCCGCTCCAGCATCCGGTCGTTGCGCCCCACCCGCACATTCCGCAGCTCCTCCAGCCTGCTCAGAAAAAGCGGGTCAGCCACGTCCATATAATAGCCCAGTACATGGATATCCTTGCCGTCCTCCGAGGAGCTGATTTCCACTCCCGGCACCACAGTGATCCTCGCTGCCCTGCCAGCCTCCAAAGCTTCCTCCAGGCCGGCCACCGTATCATGGTCCGTAATGGCAACCGCGCTTAAACCCGCCGCAGCGGCCAAACGCACATTGTCCGATGGGGTTCCCGTCCCGTCTGAAGCCCGGGTATGGGTATGTAAATCAGCGTACCCTTCCATAATTTCACTCATACCTGCAGCAGTCCTTTCCGCAAAAATCTTATGGTATATAGATAACACTACAGCCACTGCTTCAAATCCCGTTCCTTCATAAAGGTGAGGAAGGTGACTGCCGATATAGGCAGCAGCGCTGATTTCAGATGAATGGAATAGAAGCTACGCACAAAGCGGATGCCCTCTATGCTTCTGGCCGCCAGGACACCCAAAGCCCGCTCATGCTTGATGGAGGATTGGGACAGGATAGACAAGCCCAGATTGGCCTCCACCGCCGACTTGACGGCCCCGGTGCTGCCCAGCTCCATGAGAATTTTCATCTCCGACAGATCCAGCCCGCGCCGGAGGAGCTCCTCCTCCATTACCCGACGGGTACCCGAACCCTTCTCCCGGACCACAAAAGGATACCGCAGCGCATCCTCCAGCGTGATCTCCTCCTTCTGTGCCAGCTCATGGCCGGCAGGCAGGATCAGCAGGAGCTCGTCGCTTAATACGGGGTCCATCAGCACATCCGGATGTTCAATGGGCGCTTCCACCAGCCCGAAGGTCAGCTGATGCTGCATAATTTCCTCCAGAATTTGAGCGGTATTCATTACCTTGAGACTGACGGTAATATGGGGAAACTCCTGCCCGAAGGGACCCAAGAGCCGGGGCAGAATGTATTCACCGATGGTCAAACTGGCTCCCAGCTGAAGCCGGCCCTCCAGCATATGCGTGAACCGGGACATGCCGGTTTCCGTCTCCCGCATGAGCTCAATGCTCCGATTGGCAAAAGGAAGGAGCGCACGTCCGGCTTCGGTAAGCTCAATTTTTTTGGTGGTGCGCAAAAACAGCTTGGCCCCGAAATAATCCTCCAGCGACTGGATTTGCATGGTCACTGCCGGTTGAGTCATATGCAGCGCCTGGGCCGCACCGGAGAAGCTGCCTTTTTCGGACACCGTGTAGAAGATATGCAGCTGATGGAAATTTAACGCCATTTGCGCCCACCGTCCCTTCCTTCCCATTCTATAACAAAGTTGCGTAAAAAGCTTCTGTGCCAATGTTTCCCACATATAAATAAAAAGCATCCCCGCAAAAAGAAGTCTCCAATGAGTTCTTTTGGGGAATGCTGATCATATCCGCTGGCTATGGCTCCGGCCAACAGGGCAGATTGGATTATTTACGCTTGCGGCTGTTCTTCACCAGCGTCATCCGCCGGGAATGGCGAAGCCAGGAATAATAGGTTTTCAGATCGCGCAGCTCCATGGTTTCCGACATGCGCCCAAGGAAGGTGACGACAATCATCTTAAACACCGGGCCTCCGGTGAGATCCGTTTCGTTATCAAGGGGAACAAATTCGGCTACCATCACCAGATCCTCATCAATCAGATACACATCCTGCTCGTGACGGTAGTAATTCCGGATTTGGCCGTTTTTGAGCCTATCCCATAAAAAGGAAGAAATATCCTCGTATCCTGCCTTCTGGCTCTCCACCCGGTCCAACCAACGGGAGCGGGCATGATGAGTAATCACTATATCGGCAATTTTCTTCTCTCCCAAAACAACGAAAAAGGGTTCGTAAGTGCTCCACCTATCCATTTGCTTATCTCTCATGCTCTTCACTCCTCTATAACCATGGAAGGACTTTAGACCCGGATGGTCTAGGCTATATTATTCATGATACCTGATGCAACGTTGAATTCCAAGTTAAATTATTCCGAATATAACTAAAATTCTATTCAATTATATAAACATTCCCCTTAAATCTGGGAAAAAAATAAAAGACCAATATCCTTCTTTTCCTATATTTATCACATTACTGCACAAAAACGCAATCATTTTTTTCGCTATATTGCAATTTCTCCATGGTCTCCAAGTCGGATAGACTGATATCCGCCTTTTTTGTGTGTCCGTTACCCGGTTAATTATTGAACGTTTTGTGAACGCCGTTACACCCTGCCGTTTCGAAGTGTCTGTATAACAAAACCACACAAGGAGGATTTTCATCATGACAGTAGGCGGATATTTGCAAAAGGATACGGATCTGGAGTATGCGGTAGTCAACAAATGCAAGGTAACGGTTTTTGTAGAGGGCGAAATGGATTATGAAGGCCCGCTGAAGGGCTACTCCCGGGATTTGATCCAGGTTCCCGGAGGCGATCAGTACCTGCGGAATCTGGTTCAGGTGTCGCTGAGCTGATCCTGATGCGAATTCAATACCAAAAAGACACTGCCGCGGCGGCAGTGTCTTTTTGGTATTGCTGTGCTGCGGCAATCCTGGACTAATAAACACTACGACTCGCTGATTTCCTGGGGATTCAGTTCCAGCCCCTCCTGGTTATTGCGGCTGTATTCCGTTTTGATTTCGTTGCGGAAGGAACGCTCCACCTTCTTCACATACGGAAGGCGCTGCAAACCCTTCAAGGTTTCCTCCAGTTTATCGGAATAAATATACAAGACTACATAAGACATCTTTTTGGAGATATAATGGATACTGCCGAAGCGTTCCAGGTTCTTGGCCGGTTTAATGTCGTTCACCCAAATGATTAGTCCGGTTCTTTCTGTAATCATTGCTCTCCCTCTTTTCTGGTCGCCAATGCGCTTCTCGCGCGAGTATGCTACTTTATCATGAATTCGGAGATGTTTACGATGCACAACTCAGAAATCCTGCTCCATGTTACCCGGGGGACACTTGTGGAATGCCTCCACAGAGGTCATATTGCCGTTGCCGATTCCACCGGGCAGATTCTCGCTTATGCCGGGAATCCGGAAGTGTTCATGTTTGCCCGTTCGTCCATGAAGCCCATTCAGGCGCTGCCGGTTCTGGAATCCGGGGCAGCCGCCACATATGGCTTTACGGATGCGGAAATTGCCATTCTCGCCGCCTCCCACAACGGGGAGGAATTCCATACCGCAACCGTCTCGTCCATGCTGGATAAGCTGGGACTCGGACGGCATTGCCTGCTTTGCGGCCCCCACGCGCCTTACCATGCGCCAAGCGCCGCATGTCTGGCCCAAGCGGGCGTCGAACCCTCGGAGCTGCACAACAACTGCTCCGGCAAACATGCCGGAATGCTGGCGCTGGCTCTGCAGCTCGGCGCCGATACCGGCACCTACATGGACCCGGCGCATCCGGTCCAGCAGCGGATGCTGGAGACCGTCAGCCTGTTATCCGGCTATCCGGCCACCAAGATTGTGCTGGGCACCGACGGCTGCGGTGTGCCCGTCTTCGGCCTGCCGCTGGCCCGGCTGGCGGCAGCTTACGCCCGGCTCGGAGAGCTCAGCCGGAGCCCGGAGCAGCAGCCCGGCCGCTTGTCCGCAGCAGCCAAGCGGATTATCTCGGCCATCGCCGCCCACCCTGGCCAGTTGGCAGGAACCGGGCGTTATGATACCCGGTTGATCGAAGTAACCCAAGGCCGGCTCATCGGCAAGATGGGCGCCGAAGGTGTCTTCGCCGTGGCAGCCCCTGAGCTTGGCCTGGGACTGGCCCTTAAGATCGAGGACGGAGCCCAGCGGGCCATCTACCCCGCCGTCACAGAAGCGCTTGTTCAGTTAGGCTGGCTGACCGCACCCGAAAGCGACGCCCTCTCCGGCTTCCATAAGCCAATTCTCCGCAACTGGAAAGGCACCGAGGTAGGAGAAATCCTCCCTGTTTTCCGTCTCCGGCAGGAAGGCTGATGTTATCCTTGTTAAAAATCAAGCTGTCCGGCCCGCGGCCTCGCAGCCTTTAACCGCAGCGCCCGCTGCAGCTCCCGCCGGAGCTGCAGCCGCCCTGTTTGGGCAGCGGGTCGTTGGAGGGCACCTTCACCGTGTCCGATACGGACCCGGCAATCAGTGCAGATACCTCATACAGCAAATCATCCAGCGATTTCTCCGCTTCCTTGAAGCCCTGCACACTGGGCAGCGCATCAAGCTGGTCTTGAATCTCCTTGACCGCATCCATCGCCTTATGATACTCGGGATGAAAATGACCAAACCGTTGGCACTCCTCGAAAAGCTCCTTCTTTTTCCCCAGCATCAGGATCAATTCCTGGGCCGCGGGATCCCCCGTCAGCCTCTCCTTTTCGGCCAGATACTGCGCCGCCTCCTGCGAGGCGAGAATCAGATCGCCCAATTCATAAGCGCGAAGCAGCAGGGCCGACATATCCAACGCTTGTTTTTCCATTATGCTCACGGCAGCCTCACGCCTTTCATCTATTCATGTATCCCCGGCCAAACCAGCCGGAGACCTGTCCATTCATGGGGCTTCAGCCGAACCTCCAGCCTCCCCTGCATTCCGTACAGCTCCCAGTCCTCCGCTTCTTCGAAGATCCGAAGCGGAACCAGCATCACTTCGCCGCCGGCGGTTCCGACCCGGAGGGCCGTCTTCATGGCGATGGCCCTGCGGACCATCTCCTTCTCCGTAGAGGGATGCCCGCGCCTGCCCTGGGTCCACCAGGCGGCGGGGACCTCCGCAGGCAGCGGTTCCGGTTCCGGAGCTGCCGGATAAACCTTACCCGGCTCCCGAACAAAGCTATCCACTGCTGTCACTCCGGCAAACAGCGGCTCCAGTGCACGGACCGGACCCGGCGGCTCCTTGGCAAGAATGCCCGGGCCAGCAGCACTGTCCGCAGAACGGACCGCAGCCTGCTCCCGGACAAAACGGATGACCCCTTCATCTATATCAACCTTGCTGTAGTCCCTCAGCTGCCCAAGCAGCACTTCCGCAGAGCCTCCGGCAGTCCGCCCCGTACCTAGGCTCCGGGGAGTCAGGCGGAACACGGAAATTTCCCCGCGGACTGTCCATTCGCCCCATTGGAGGAGGGTCCACCATAGTTCAGGGGGCGGATTGGGAGGGACAATGATTTCCAGATCAGGCTGAACGATAATCCCCGCAAAACGGGGCTCAAGCTCCTTCTCCCGCAGGGCGGCAACAGGGACCGGCAGCATAAACGCCATGCCGGAATCCCGCTGCTCCAGACACAGCCATCCCCACGCGCCCAGCGGAACCAGCCGTGTGGAAATGAAACCCATCTGTGCCATGCAGTCTAAATCCATCATACCACACACCCGCAACCAGTCAAATAGATGATTCAAGGGATACCAGAGCCCGGGCACGGCCATCTCCACCGCGTACATGGCATGAAATTCCCATCCGCTGAAGGTGGGAGCAACCGCTTTCTTCCAGATGGCATACAGCTCCTGATGGAGGACCCGGCCGGGTTTCCCGAGCCATGCCGAAGCAGCCTCTTCTGCCGGCCTTACCAAGCCGCTCTCTACCTGGAGAAGACCGGAGGCAGCGGCCATATGAACCGCCGCGGCAACAGCCGGACCATACCGGTGCGGGGCAGCTCCCGCCAGTCGGCATGCTTCAAGCTCCTCATCCCGGGCCAGCAGCACCTGCTCCAGTTTGCGCACGGCTTGTCCGGACAAACCTCCCGACTTCAGCAGCTTCAGCTCTCCCCGGGAGGCTGCCAGAAGCACCTGCAGCACATCCTTCACCGCATCTCCCGGCTCGTTGCGGATTCCCACCCCGCCGAAGCCCGTCTCCTCTGGCTCCGGCTCCAGCCGCGGGAACAGCTTCTCCTGCCAAAAGGTCAAATGCCCCTCCGGCACCCGGTATTCATGCTCCATCCAGGCTTTGGGAACCGCTTGAACCAGTCCGCAGCTCTGCAGAAGACGCAAAGAAGCCCGGACATGGGCGCCGCTTAGCCCCTCCTGCAGAGCATGTCGGCCCAGCTCCTCCTGCTCTGCCGGCAAAGGGCCGAAACGGGCCACCAGAAGGCGGAGCACCTCCTTGGCCCAAGGCCGGAGAGCGGCATATGCCGCTTCCAGCATCTCTGCCAATGCCACCTGGGCCGAATCATGAACGCTCATAATGGCTCCCGCCCGTCGGCCGCCTCTGCCAGCTCTGCTGCGTTTTTCACCTCATACCGGTAACCCTGCTCCAGCAGGAACAGCTGCCGGTTGACAGCGAAATCCTGTTCCCGGCTGTCCTCGGTTACCAGCGTATAAAAACGGGCGGCATTGGCCCCGGCTTTGGGCCGCAGAATCCTGCCCATTCGCTGGGCCTCCTCCTGCCGCGATCCGAAGCTGCCGGAGATTTGCACCGCCACGGAAGCATCCGGCAGGTCCACCGCAAAATTAGCCACCCGGGAAACCACCAGCGTCTGCACCTCTCCCTGGCGAAAGGCCTGGAACAGCCGCTCCCGTTCCTCATGCCGCGTATCGCCGCAAATCAGCGGGTTCCCCGTCGCTTCAGATACCCGCCGCAGCTGGTCCAGGTATTGTCCGATAATCAGTACACGGTCGCCCCGGCAGTCCTCCAGAACCTTCTGCAGAATGTCCAGCTTGCCGGCATTCTCCGCGGCCACCCGGATCTTCTCCCGGGGAAGCGCCTGATCGTAGCTCACCCGGTCCTCACCGGAAAAAGGGACCCGCACCTCCGTACACTCCACCTTGGCCAGCCACCCTTCCTTCTCCAGCTGCTTCCAGCTGATTTCGTAACGCTTGGGCCCCACCAGCCCGAACACATCCGCCTCCAGCCCGTCCTCGCGGATAAGAGTGGCTGTAAGGCCTAACCTGCGGGCAGATTGCAGTTCCGCCGTCATCCGGAAGACCGGCGCCGGCAGCAGATGCACCTCATCATAAATAATTAGGCCCCAGCTTCGGCTGCGGAACAGGTCCAGATGGGCGGTTTCCTGGCGACTCGCCCCATGGGTCAGAATATGATAGGTGGCAATGGTCACGGGACGGATCTCCTTGCGCTCGCCGCTGTATTCGCCGATGAACGCCTCGGAGAGGGAGGTTTTCTGCAGCAGCTCCCGCCTCCATTGGCTGACGGAGGTGCCACTAACCGTGAGAATCAGAGTTTCGCAGGCATATTTGGCCATCACCGCCAATCCGACCACCGTTTTGCCCGCCCCGCAGGGCATCACCACTACACCGCTGCCGCCCCCGTAATCCGGCCTGGCGAAGGCTGCCACCGCCTCCTGCTGGTAGCTGCGCAGGCTAAAGGGAGCGCCGCTCTGCAGCTTATCCTTGAACCGGACGGTCAGCGCTTCTCCGGGCATAAAGCCCGCCTCATCCACCACCGGATAACCGGCCCGTGCCATCTCCTGCTTAAGCAGCCCCCGGCTGGCTGTCCCGACCTCCACACTCCGCTCATCCATACGCCTGCCGAAAAAGCGGCTTACCCCCGGCAGCCGCTCCAGCAAACCAAGTGCATCAGCGGATTCCGCTGTCAGCAGAAGGCCGTTTTCTCCTTGGGTGAGCCGGAACATGCCGAAACGCCCCATCAGAGTGCGAATCTGATTCTGCACCGTCTGCGGCAGCCCGAAGCGGCTTGCCCCGTGCAGGAAACGGCAGATCCGGTCGGCGTTTAAGCCCGATGCGGCGGCATTCCACAGAGTAAAGGGTGTCATCCGGTACTGGTGCATACTCCCCGGTGTTTTGACCAGCTCGGCAAACCCCGACAGCATGGCAGCGGCCTCCGCAGCCTCTGGATGCTCAGCTTCCAGCCATAAGGAGAGATCTTTTTGCAGCCAAAGAGGCGGTTCCCCGGTTTTCCATTCCATATATGCATTTCCTCTCTTCCGGTTTCAAAATGATTCTCTAGGGCGGGTTGCAAACACTCCCTAGTATGCCCACGCGCAAAAAGCCCTATCCCCAAAGGGGGACAGGGCTTATGGAGGAGCAAAAACAGCGCCTAGTGCTAGTGCACTGCGCCGGCAAATTCCTTCTCGGAAATTCTGCTAAGAGCATCTCCGGCTTCATTCTCGAAATTCTTGCGGACGGCCAGGTCGCCGATGGAGACCACACCTACCAGGTTGCCGTTCTCCACAACCGGCAGACGACGGATTTGTTGATCCGCCATAATCCGGGCAGCCTCATCCACGGAGGTGTCCGGCGTTACCGTCGTGATGTCGCGGCTCATCACCTTCTCCACCTTGGTTGAACCTTCATTCTTCTGTGCATAACCGCGGACGACCAGGTCCCGGTCGGTGATACAACCGATCAGCTGCTTGCCTTCCACTACGGGAATAAAGCCCACATCCTGCTTGGACATGGCCACCGCCACTTCATATACATTGTCCTTCAGCGTAACAGTGGCGCAGTCCGTGGTCATAATATCCTTTACGGTTTGGTTCATGGATCTCCTGCCTCCTTCGGGGTCCTATAGATTAGCGAAAAGGTGCAGCTCTAGAGTTCCCGCAGAGACAGGCGTTTACCCGCTTTAAAATGTCCCAGTCAGCCTGCGCAGCACAAGGGCCGAGAACAGTCTGGCAGTCCGCAGTATGGCCGATTCGTCTATATCGAAGCGGGGGTGATGATGCGGAGCCGTGATGCCTGCCTCCTTGTTGCCGGCGCCTACGAAGAAGAAGCAGCCCGGCACCTTTTCCAGGTAAAAGGAGAAGTCCTCTCCCGCCATAATCAGGGGGCTTTCCTTTACCTGATCCGCCCCAAACAGCTGCGCCGCAGTCTCCATCACCCATTCCGTCTCTGCTTTATGGTTGACTACCGGAGGGTACCCCAGCTTATAATCCAGCTTATAGTCAGCTCCAAACATGGAGCAGGTATCCGCCGTGACCCGGGTCACCCGTTCCTGGGCCAGCATCCGGAGGCTGTGCTCGAAGGTCCGGACGGTGCCGTTTAAGATGGCCTTCTCCGCAATCACATTAAAGCCTGAGCCGGCATGGAAGGACCCCACTGAAATAACGCTGGGCTCCACCGGATTGAGGCTGCGGCTGACGATGGACTGCAGATTCACCACCAGATGGGACCCCACCATAAGACTGTCAATGGTTTCGTGGGGCAGGCCGCCATGTCCGCCCTTGCCGATAATCTCCAGCAGGAATTCATCCGCAGCCGCCATAATAGGGCCGCTCCTGGTCATAATCTCTCCCGCGGGAAAAGGCGTCCACAAATGTGCGCCATAAATTTCGTCCACACCGTCCAGCACACCTTCGGCAATCATGGGCTGGGCACCGCCGGGACTCAGCTCCTCCGCCGGCTGGAAAATAAAACGGACTGTCCCGTGAAGCTCCGCTCTGCGCGAGGCCAGATACCGGGCCGTACCGAGCAAGGCGGCCACATGGCCGTCATGGCCGCAGGCATGCATCACTCCGGGCACAACGGAGGCATATTCACAGCTCTTTTCATCCTGGATGGGCAGTGCATCCATGTCCGCACGAAGAGCAATTACAGGGCCTCTTCCGCCACCCCTCAGCTCCCCGACCACACCGTGGCCGCCCACATGCCGCTTCACCTCAAGCCCCAACGCCTCCAGATGGTCTGCCACATATGCGGATGTCCGTTCTTCCTGATATGATAACTCGGGATTTTGGTGCAAGTGTCTGCGCCAGGCTACCATCTCCGGAAATAGTGCTTCAAGCGTTATTGGTCCTCCCATGACAAAGCTCCTCCGACTATTTGATCTGAATCTATCTATTTCAAGACGCTTCTTTCTCTTGCTTCATCACCTTGCGGAAGTGCCGGAAACATACTATCATGATAACATGAATCGCCCTCTCATTGGGAGCGGGATTCTCAAGGTTCTACGATTCGAATACATAGGTAGGGGGCGTGATGCAACGCCATGAGTACAACCCGCAGGGGAACTCCCGATTTTTTGCTGCTGATTCTTACTTTCGCCCTGGTTGCCTTCGGACTCATTATGGTGTTCAGCGCCAGCTCTATGTCGGCAGCCTATTACTATAGTGGAGATGCCCTTTATTTTACCAAAAAGCAAGTCCTCGCTATTGTGCTGGGCATTATCGGCATGATTTTTTGCATGAATATCCATCATACCAAGCTGAAGAAGCTGACACCCCTGTTTTTTATGGGAGTGTTGGTGCTGCTTGTGCTGGTTCCCTTTATCGGCAAAGAAGTAAAAGGCGCACGGAGCTGGTTTCCTATCGGACCACTCCAGCTGCAGCCTTCAGAATTCGCCAAGATCGCCGTGATTATGTATCTGGCCGCTTTGATTTCCAAGAAAGAGGAGAAGTTCCGCGACTTCCAAAAAGGCCTGCTCCCGGCTCTGTTCATCGTAGGGTTGGTCGCCTTCCTGATTATGCTGCAGCCGGACTTCGGCTCTGCAGCGATCCTCACCATGGGGGCGCTCCTGGTCATCATTGTCGGAGGAGCCAATCTGAAGCAGGTGGCTTTCCTGGGCGTTGTGGGAGGAGCCTTGGCTTCTGTGGTTCTGGTTATTATGTTCCTGGCCAATTCCGAATTCGGCTACCGGATGGAGAGAATCACCACCTTCCTGGACCCCTGGGCGGACGAAACCGGCGCAGGCTTCCATGTGATCCAATCGCTCTACGCCTTTGGACATGGCGGCTGGACAGGAGCAGGCTTTGGCCAAAGCATTCAAAAGCTGCATTTTCTGCCCGCTCCCCATAATGACTTTATCTTTTCCATTATCGGCGAGGAACTGGGGTTTCTCGGAAGCTCCCTGTTCCTGCTGGTTTATCTGTTATTTATCTGGCGGGGCATCATCGTAGCACTGCGGGCCACGGACACCTTCGCCAGCCTGACGGGGATCGGGATTATCGGCACCATTGCCATTCAGGCGTTAATCAATCTGGGCGGTGTAACCAATTCCATACCGCTGACAGGTGTGACGCTGCCGCTGATCAGCTACGGGGGCACCTCGGTGATGGTCACTCTGGCCAGCCTCGGCATTCTCCTGGGGATATCCCGGGATTACAACCGGGAGGCGGAGGAAGCCCACAACCGCGGCAGCACGGCGCAGAATAACCGGCGGAAACAAGCAGTATCCCGGTAAAAGAACCCCCATAAAGAGAGAAGAAGGAGAGGCCCCAACCGGGAGCCTCTCCTTCTTCCTATCCGGAGCACTTATTTTAGCAGCTTCTGGGGCTCCTCCGTCTCTTCCTCACGGAAGGACACACCCTCCACCTTGACATTGACCTCCACAACCCGCAGGCCTGTCATATTCTCAATGGCTTCCCGGACATTGTACTGCAGCTCCCGGCATACTTCCTGAATTTTCGAGCCGTACTGGACGATTACACGCAGATGGACAATGGCCTCTAGCTGGCCTACTTCCACGGTAATCCCCTTTTGCACATTTTTGCCGCTCAACCGTTTGGCGAACCCTTCGGAGATTCCTCCGGACATGGCCGTGATACCCGGCGTTTCCAAGGTCGCCAAGCCTGCAATGGTTGCCACCACATCATCGGATATGCGGATCAATCCCGTTTCAATCATGTCGGACATGGCTTCCACTCCTTTGCTGCAATCGTTTCCCCTTCATTATAATAACGGAAGCCGCCCAACGTCAACGAGACTGACAGGCCGGCCTTCTTTCTACCTGCAATTTCAGCTTGTCAGAAAAAGCCAATCCTGTATATAATCGATTAGGATTCGTATTCCCGCAGGAAAAACGATTCGAAGACGCATTTTATTCATACGGAAAAGGTGGCGTTTGCTGCATGTTGCTGTTGAAGAAAAATTGGTTTTATCTCGCTTTGGGCTTGACCTTTATTGCCAGCGGCAGTGCCCACTTCCTGGGCTTGTCTTCGATTCTGCAGTTCGCACTTGCCGGCATCGCGATTATTTTTGTGGCGGGATTCCTGGGCAGAGCTACGGAAAGTGTCGCCCATTACGCCGGTGACCGGCTGGGCGGATTCCTGAACGCAACCTTCGGCAATGCCGCCGAGCTGATTATTGCCATCATCCTGATCAAGGATGCTGTTAACGGCAAACCCGCTTTGTTCGATACCGTAAAGGCCAGCATTACCGGCTCCATTATCGGCAACCTGCTGCTGGTATTGGGATTGAGCGTGTTCTTAGGCGGTCTTAAATTCAAGAACCAGACCTACAACATCCGGATGGCTTCACACAGCTCGTCCCTGATGCTGCTGTCGGTCATCGCTCTGTTTATCCCGGCCATGTTCGCCTCCCGGATGAACCACGAGCATCTGACCACCCTGAGCCTGACCGTATCCATTCTGCTGGTGGCTGCGTATTTTCTCTGGCTGCTGTTTTCCATGGTCACCCATAAGAATGAATTGGCTGACGAGGCGGTTGAACACGGGGAAGCTGCCTGGAGCAAAAAACTCTCCATCCTGTTTCTGGTCCTGGCAACCGTTATGGTGGCGCTGGTCAGCGAGTGGATGGTGGGGACGCTGGAGGACTTCTCCCACCGGTTCGGCTTATCCGAGCTGTTCGTGGGCGCCTTCGTCATCGCCATCGTAGGCAATGCTGCCGAACACTCCGCCGCC
The DNA here is from genome assembly GCA_023388055.1 of Bacillota bacterium. Classification (GTDB taxonomy): domain Bacteria; phylum Bacillota; class Bacilli; order Paenibacillales; family NBRC-103111; genus Paenibacillus_AR. Next base: position 70,826 of record JAEWGW010000002.1, read on the forward strand.
ATCATGCTGGCCCTGAAGAACAAAATCGGCGCCGCTGTGGAAATCGCTGTTGGCAGCAGCCTGCAGATCGCTCTTTTTGTGGCACCGGTACTTGTAATCATCAGCGCACTGATGGGTCAAACCATGGATATTGTGTTCACCATCCACGAGCTGGTGGCCATTGGGGTGGCTGTTTTTATTGCCTCCTCTATCTCCCGGGACGGCTCCACCAACTGGTACGAGGGTGTTCTGCTGCTGACCGTTTACGTGATTCTGGGTTTTGCCTTCTTTCTTCTGATGTAATATCATTCACCGCAAAAAAAAGCCCGAGGAAGCAACCTGCCGGTTACTCCTTCGGGCTTTGCGCTTCAAACAGAATGGCCAGATTCCGCTCAAGCCTGCTCATGATCTGCTTGCCGTCCTCTTCAACCACCAGTCCTGCACGTATGGCAAAATCCACCTGACGGGAAAGCCCGTACATCTGGGTGTCGAGCACCTCTTCATAGAGGGGACACTTCCGGGTGGTCAAATTCTCCATTTGTATTTCAATCAGCTTCTCAATGCGCTCCGCATCTTCCTGCAAAAGGTTGAGAGACTTCTGCTTGAGATCCCGCATGATTTCCGGCTGCTGCATTCTAGAACTCCCCCTGCCTCCAAAAAAACATCTCTTATGCTCTATATTATTCGAAAATGAAAGAATAAACAAGTAAGCCGCTCTTAAGGCCTTTGCAGAAAACAGGATAATAGGAAAAAACCTGCCCTCTACAGGCAGGTTTCACTTGCAGCTGTTGGCGGCCGCTCCTACGAAATTAGTCGTTAACCGCGTTTACGGTCATGTTGTGCTTGGCGAACACTTCAACCATGGCCTTCTTGGCCTCATCGGCATCCGGACCGTGGACATGCAGATTATATGTACCGCTTGCCAGAAGCGTAGTGAACAATCCGAGGATGCTCTTCACGTCGATATACTTGTTATCGTATTGAAGGACGATGGAAGACCGGAATTTGTTGGCAGTCTGGGAAATTTCTACAATTGCAGCGTTATTGGCATTAGGCATTGTAATCCCTCCATAGTTAAGCAGCTTTTTATTTTTGGGTGAAGCCTAGGGTCTGTCTTCAAACCCGCTTGAGGGCATCTTTTACCACCTTTTCGTCCCTTGCTGCGTTACTTTCGCTTGACGTACCCTCGGTACGCCTTCACAAAAGTGCCTTGCCTGGAACGAAAATTTGCCAAAATCTGCTCCCCTCGGAGTTTGAAGACAGACCCTTGAAAAACTTACCTTAATAATACATGTGAAAAGGGTTACAAGCAAGCTGAACTTTTCAGCTTTCCCTACTTCAGATTCTCCGGATTCAAAACCTCCAGCTCCGGCAGAACGAAGCGCCCGTCCTTGCGGATCAGCACATCGTCAAACCAGATTTCCCCGCCGCCGTATTCCGGACGCTGGATCAGCACCAGATCCCAGTGTACGCTGGATACATTGCCGTTGTTCGCGGCTTTGTAGGCCTGTCCCGGGGTAAAATGGAGGCTGCCGTCGATCTTCTCATCGAAGAGGGTATCCTTCATCGGATGTTGGATATACGGATTAAAGCCGAAGCTGAATTCCCCGATATAACGGGCTCCTTCATCCGCATCCAGAACCGCATTGATCCGGTCCGTGTGGTTGGCGGTAGCTTCTACAATTTTACCGTCCTTGAAAACAAAACGGATGTTTTCATAGGTTACGCCTCCATTGATGGAGGGGGTGTTGTAGCTGATGACACCGTTGATGGAGTTGCGTACGGGAGCGGTATACAGCTCTCCGTCCGGGATGTTGCGCCGGCCGCAGCACTTGACCGAGCCGATGTCCTTAATGGAGAAGGAAATATCCGTACCCGGGCCGGTGATACGCACCCGGTCGGTTTTGTTCATAAGCTCCTGAAGCGGATCCATGGCCTCTGCCATACGGGCGTAATCCAGGTTGCACACATCGAAGTAGAAGTCCTCGAAGGCTTCGGTGCTGGTTCCTGCCAGCTGGGCCATAGCCGCATTAGGATAACGCAGTATCGCCCAACGGGTATGCTCCACCCGCTGCTCCATATGAACGGGATGACTGTACAGCCGGCTGTACAGCTTCATCTTGTCCTCGGGCACGTCCGACAGCTCGCTTTGGTTGTCTCCTCCGCGGATGCTAATGTAGCATTGCATCTCCTTCATCCGGGCCAGATCCAGCTTGGCCCAGGTGGAGATTTGCTCCTCGGTGCAGCCTTTCAAGATGCTGGCGAGCACAGCGGCATCACGCAGCTCCACATACGGCATACCGCCCCTTTTGTAGACCTCTTCCACCAGGCACCGGACAATTTCCTTCTCGGAGCCCAACATATCGATAAGGACCTTATCCCCCGGCTGTACATCCAGGGAGTATTGAATCAGGTTTTTTGCTAGGGTTTGAAGTCTGGGATCGCGCATAGTGTCTCCTTTCACATGACGAGCCGCTTCCCGCTGATTTTGCGAAAAGCGGCACCGGTTATTTGACCGGTTTGCCGGTCAGCTTGTTCTTGAACACCGTGCCGAGAGCCAGCAGCAGCACAAAGATAGCGCCCAATATGGCCAATCTGCCTTTGTATTCGCTGAAGTGGAGCAGATCATGGCCAATGAGGGATTCCAAGAGAACAATGGGCAGCTTTCCGATAACGGTAGCCAGAATGTAGTCCCGCGCCTTAATCTTGACCACCCCTGCCCCCAGGCTTACAGCAGTTGAGGGAATAACCGGAATGAACCGGCCCAGCAGGACATAAAAAAAGCCGTTCTCCTCCATCCGTTTGTTGAACACGCGGACGGCATTGTAACGCGACAGGATTTTCTCAGCCCTGGCTCTGCCTGCCGAACGGGCGAAGGCAAAGGCTGTAATGGCTCCGAGTACTGCCATCAGATAGTTGACGGCAATCCCCCAGCCCAACCCCAATACAAGCACATTCGCTCCGGCTACCAGGACAAACGGAATAAACGGCACCATAACCTGAACATAAACAATGGCCATTCCCAGTATGACGGAAAAGGCTCCGAAAGAACGCAAATAGTCCGAAAGCTCCTGCACATTCATACGGGTAAGATGTTTGCCGGTATCGGTAAACAGAATAAATGCCACCGCCGCCGCTATTAAACAGACCGGGAGGAGAATCCGCCCCGCCTTTTGCCAGCTTTTAACCAAAAAATTAACCCCCTGTCCAATTCCCTCCCCTATTGTACCATGTTTGCACATGATGTAAACGCCTTAAAAATCGTATATTGTTCGAACGGTTTCCCCACGGGTTCCGCCTTCTTCCCCATAAACCATCCGGCTCTCCATAATGAGCCGCTCCGGCTTCCCCGTAGCCAGGTTCAGACGGACGGTGCAGATCCCCTCCGCCGTCAAGGAGCTGGCCGCCGCCTCTAAGGCACCTAGCTCCTTCTCTGCTGAGGCACGGGCCTGTTGGTCTGCCAGCAGCTCTGTTGCCCGCCGCAGGTCCGATAGCCGCTGCTCCATGGCTTCCTTCACGGCACGGCTCCAGCTTTCCTGCTCCAAGGACACCACCAGCGTAGTCGCCTGCAGCTGGGCCGTAGGCCGCTGGATCTCAACGGAGCGGTCCATCAGCTGCACCAGCTTGACCGCTTCCCGGTAGTCTGCAGACCAGAGCCCCCAAGTGGAAGAGAGCAGCTCCGGCTGAACGGCAGGCAGGACGATACCGTCCGTAACAATTTCCGCCTCAGACGATTTCACCGTGAGCCTCCCCTTGTCCAGCTCGGACAAAGCCCTGACGAGAAGACTCTCCCCCCTGTCCGAATCACCGGCCATCTGCGGACCTTCCGCCCCGCTGCAGCCTCCGGCGAGCCACATGCCCGCTCCAATGACCGCTGCCGCTATTGCCGGCTTCATCCTGCGCATAAACAGCCCTCCTTCGAACCATTGATTCCAAACCAGCCACCCTACAGATAAGTTAGTTTATCCCAAGCCGGGTTTGTTTACGCGTCTGCCAAAGGCAAAAAACCACCCGAAGGTGGTTTCTGTTTTCTTCTTATTCCGGGATTTACCCGATCATGATCCGGTTGCGCCCCACATGCTTGGCCTTGTACAATGCCATATCCGAACGGTAGAACAGGCTCTCCACGCTGATTTTGTCATCCTTCCAGTGCCACTCGGACACTCCGCAGGACACCGTCACGGAAGGGCGGGTATCCTTCTCCACACGGAAGCGGATGCGTTCGGCAATCTTGAGGGACTGCTCCGTCATCACCTGCGGCAGATAAATGGCCAGCTCCTCGCCGCCCCACCGTGCCGCTATGTCCGTGTCCCGGATGCAGGAACGGATAATTTTGCTTACCTGGATCAGGATTTCGTCGCCGACCTGATGCCCGTATGTATCGTTGACCTGCTTGAAATAGTCGATGTCCACCACAATCAGGGAGCCGCAGATATCCTTCTTCTGATGGTTGCCCACCTGCTCATCCAGGAAATTGCGGGCATATAACCCTGTCAGGTTGTCAGTGATGACCATCCGCCGCACCTCTGCATGCAGGGAGGCGTTGGTGAGGGCCAGGCCGATGTGTCCGGCCAAAACCTGCAGCAGCTTGTAATTATCGTAGGAAAAGAATCCGGGCTGCTGATGGGCCACCAGAATGGCCCCTTTGGCCTCGTCATGAACAATCAGCGGAGCGACAATCAGGGAACGGGCACCGGTAAGCTGCATCAGCCGGGAAACAGGGGCTTGCGGCTTAGCCCAATAGTCGGAGATGATCACCGGCTCCTTGGATTTGCAGACCATCCCGGCGAAGCCTGAGTTTTCATCGAAGGTTTCATGCAGAATGGCCGGAACATTGGCCGCATGAACCGCAAATTTGCCGGTCTCCTGGTCAAGCTGAAGGATACAGCAGTAATCCGCCTTGAATATCTGCATCAGCTCGGCCGAGGCGAAGTTGAAGATATCATGCATTTTGAGACTCTGGTTCAGCTGCTTGGTCAGCTCATTGATCAGCCGCAGCTCATTCACCAGAAGATTGGACTGCTCATACAGCTTGGCATTCTCGAAGGCAGATCCGGCGGCGCTGGAGAGCACCTTCATGATCTGGGCATCCGACGGGCCAAAATTGCCCTTGTGGGAATGCAGATGCATCACCCCGTAAATCCCCTGCTTCCCGCTGATGGGAACGGCCATCTGGAATTCACCGGGATGCAAACATTCGTCGATGACGATCTTGCCCTCCATAAACGCTCTGGTACAGACATGCTCGTCCATCCCTGTAAAATTCAGGACCTTCACCGGCAGTCCTGAACGGGGCTGATCCTGGGTCATGAGCAGGTCGATCCGCGCTTCCGGGTACAGTTCATTAATCCGGCGGATGATGCCTCCAAGCACCTCATCCGTATCAATTTTGGAATAGAGGTCCAGGGCCATCTGGAAGAGGATATCCTTCTTGTAGGCCTCCCGCTCCTCTATAAGCCGCTCATCCCGTAAAAAAGAGCCTGCGGTTTTCTCAATATGTACGTAGAGCCAGCCGGGAAAGCCCAATGCAAGCCTCATCAAATGATCCAAGCTTGCAGGATATCCCTCCCGCATGACCATTCCCAACACCAGAGCGGGGTTGCCGCGGCAGTCATGAAGCACAACCTGCGCAATGCGCTCCCCGGACAGCTGGATCAGGACATTCCCGGGCTTTTCCCGGCCAAGCTCCAGCAAACCCTCCCGCAGCTCCTCTGCCGGGCAGCCAAACAGATCAGCCTCCCGGAATTCAAGCCAGCTGCCCGAGGCATCCCGGATAAACCAGCCCTTGGCTTCCGCATGCATAACCGGTTCAACCTGCTTAGCCCAATCGGCAAAGGCGGCTTTGGCCAGAGCAATCCATTGTATATCGTTGCCAAACGATGCAGCCGAAGCATCACAGTAATCAGGAATCAGCTGCAAACTGCCCGGGGCGGCATCGGCTGCTCCATTCTCCCGTAACCTCTCTTCGGATGCCGGCTCCCGGCGTATGCTCTGGCTTTCCATTACGAATCCCTCTTCTTTAATACCCGATAGGCACCCTCATGGGACTGAAGTGCCTCTCCGAATTTTTCAGTTAGTTCTATGATACTATTTTTTTAACCAAGATGCACCTAAGCATGAAATAAAAAATGGAGATTCTTCCGCTTGACTTTTTATCCCCATTTCTTATAATATAGTTTGTTGAGTTCACGCGGAATTTTTCCGCCGGTGGAATGACAAGTGTCACCCTTACTGATTTTGTTGCTGATGGGACAGCGGCTGAACTTTCCTTTCAGATAGGCCCCCTTAGGGACAGGCCTTTTAAACAAAGTCAGGCACTTTACGTTCACCATGGATCACTCCAACAAATTGAAAATTAAAAGGAGTTCGTTGATACATGGCACGTTACACAGGTCCTAAATTTAAGTTGAGCCGCCGTCTGGGCATTTCACTGTCCGGCACAGGCAAAGAATTGGCAAAGCGCCCGTTCCCTCCCGGGGTACACGGCCCTGGCCAAAAGAAAAAATTGAGCGGCTACGGCGTTCAATTGCAAGAAAAGCAAAAGCTGCGTCAAATGTACGGCTTGAACGAAAAGCAATTCCGCAACCTGTTTAACAAGTCCGCCAAGCTCAAGGGTATCCACGGCGAAAACTTCATGTTCATGCTGGAAAGCCGTCTGGACAACCTGGTTTACCGCATGGGCCTGTCCAACAGCCGTGCAGGCGCCCGTCAATTGGTCGCTCATGGTCATATTACCGTAAACGGCAAGAAGGTTAACATCCCTTCCTACCTGGTTCAAACAGGCGACGTGATCGGTCTGCGCGAAAAAAGCCGCAACCTGAATGTCATCAAGGAAGCTCTTGGCGGCCGCGCTCACATTCCGACCTATGTGGAATTCAATGAATCCGCTATGGAAGGCCGTTTCGTCCGTTATCCGGAACGCGCTGAGCTGTCCCAAGACATCGACGAAAAGCAAATCGTCGAGTTCTACAGCCGTTAATTCCAGGGTTTGCGCCCGCGGCGCAAGATTACAAAAAAAGCGAGGCTCTCCGGAGCTTCGCTTTTTTGCTGCCTGCTGTTTACTTGGGGTATCCCTTGCCGGTATGGTAAGCCGACTACTGCCTGTAGCGATTTTCCGTGGGGTAAAGAACCGCGTGGGGCGGTGTCCATTTGGGCGGGCCGTACTTTCTCAGATAGGACAGCTTATTCAGATAGCCGCTCATGTCCACCTCCTGGGAGAAACGCTGGAACAGCTCCCAGCAGGCGTACACATCGTTCATGGCCCGGTGGGCGCCCTCCAGGGTAATGGCGTATTGGTTGCAGGTCTCCTGGAGCGTGTAGGGATAGAACAGCAAATCCCTGCTGATGGTCAGGGTATCCACGAAGGCATTATCGAAGCTCCGTTTGGCTAACCGCATCAGGGTGTGGTGGAGAAAAGCCAGATCAAATGCCGCATTATGGGCCACCAATATGCTGTCCTTCACCATCCGGTTTAAGATCCGGAAGGCCGTATCCTCATCCATGCCGTCCACCAGATCGGCATCCGTGATTCCGGTGATCTCGGTTATTTTGGGCGGCAGCTTCCCGTCGTAACGGACCAAGGTGGAAAATTCGCTGACCACCTTGCCGCCTTTGCAGCGGATGGCCGCAATTTCAATTACCCGGTCCTTCTCCGCATCCAGCCCCGACGTCTCAAAATCAAAAACCGTAATGTAAGAATCCTTCATTTCATTCCCCGTATCCTTCATGTATTTGTAAGAATGAGAACCATAATCATCCATTCGCCATTCCTGTTGGAAAATCCTTCTTCCAAAACGAAGTTGCGGCCCGGGCTTGACCATTTAAACTCCGCTGGAGGTTTTATACGAAACTGCGGCGTCTGTCCCGACGTTTCGTTTCCGGCGCTGGTCGCCGGTAGAGTATGGATTTTTTAACGAATCTCAGCCACGCTATTTCGCTTATATGGCCTCTCTTCCGGTTGTAACGAATCTGAGGCGCCTTATTCCAGCTCAAAGACATTGAAAAGAACTTGAACGTATGCAATAGCGTGGCTCAGATTCGTTACGTTGGCAAACAGCCGCTTTTTCGCCAAATAAGCGCTGTGAGATTCGTTAGAATCGCCCACGGCCACGCGCATAAAAAAAGCCGCCGTACAGGGATGCCATCCATCCCCGCCCAGCGGCTTATTTCCTATTCGCCCCACACCTCGTCGGCGATTTCCTTAATCAGCTTGAGCTTGTTCCACTGCTCCTCCTCCGTGAGGATATTCCCCTCCTCCGTGGAGGCGAAGCCGCACTGGGGGCTCAGGCACAGGTGATCGGCCGGCACATAACGGGCCGCCTCTCTGATGCGCGCCTTAATTTGCTCCTTATCCTCCAGCTCGCCCGTTTTGGACGAAACCAGCCCCAGCACCACCAGCTTGTTGTCCGGCACCTGCTTCAGCGGCTGGAAGTCCCCGGACCGGTCCGTATCATACTCCAGATAGTAGGCAGACACATGCTCCCCGCCGAACAGGGCCGGCGCTACCTTGTCATAACCGCCTGACGCCGCCCAGGTGGAGTGGTAATTGCCCCGGCAGACATGGGTGGTTACCGTCAGATCCTCGGGCAAATCGGCAATGGCATCATTGTTCAAGCGCAGATACAGCTCCTGCAGCTGCTGGATGTCGTAACCCTGCCCCGCCATAGTAGACCAAAATCCCTCATCGCACAGCATGCCCCAGGTGCAATCATCCAGCTGGATGTTCCGGCATCCCAGATCATAAAAGGCCAGGATGGCTTGGCGGTAAGCGGCGGCAATATCCCGGTACAGCTCCTCCCGGTCCGGGTAGATGGCCTTAACGCTGTTTTCATTCACACCGCGCACCAGCTCGGCGAAAAATTGGGCAGGCGCGGGAATGGTTTGCCGCGCTGCTGCATCCTCTCCCGCCTCCTTCTTCAGGAAGCGGTAATGGTCCAGGAAGGGATGGCCGGTAAAACGGATTTTGCCGGACAATCTGGCCGAATCGGCGCGGGTTTCCACGCCGTGGAACATATAGCCCTGATCCATCATCACATGCTCCACACCGTCAAACCCCCAGAAGAAATCCAGATGCCAGTAGCTGCGGCGGAACTCCCCGTCTGTCACGGCCTTCAGGCCCAGCTCCTTCTGCTTCTCCACCAGCTTGCGGATTTCATGATCCTCTACCTGTGTCAGCGCCTCCCGGGTAATGGCTCCGGCGGCGAACTGCTCCCGCGCTTCCTTCAGCGCTGCCGGACGCAGGAAGCTGCCGACTACATCATAGCGGTAAGGGGCGGTGGCTCTTGAGGTGGTATGTCCGAATAAGGCTGTCATATTCATGTCTCCTTTTGCACCATAAGTTCCTTCAGGAAGGTTTCTCTTATTGTGGCATACAGGAGTCTCTATAGCGTAACACTTAAAAATTATGGTCGGGTATAGGTTAAAGCTATATCAACCGAATCCGCGCAAACCTGCGTTTGCCGAGCTGAAGCACATCTCCGTCTGTTGGTGCCACTTCCGCCTGAGGATCCTCCACCCTCACCTCATTCAACCTGACGGCTCCCCCCTGAATGCTGCGGCGGGCTTCCCCAATGGAAGGCGCAAGCCCCAAAACGACTAACAGCTTGGTTACCCGGACGGCTCCGTTCTCCCCCAGCTCACTGCGGTGCAGCACCGCCTCCGGAATCTCAGCCGGCAATCTTCGCTCCTGGAAAACCGTGACAAAATGCTGTTTGGCCGCTTCAGCCTCCTCTTCTCCGTGATAGAGGCGCACCAGAGTGTAAGCCAGGTCCATCTTTGCATCCCGGGGATGGATCCTCCCCTCCTGCAGGCCGGTGGCCAGGCCTTCCAGCTCCTCGGGTGTGCGATCCGTAGCCAATTGGTAGAACTTCAGCATCAGCTCATCGGGAATGGACATGGCCTTCCCGTAGATCTCGTTGGGCGCCTCATCGATCCCGATGTAGTTGCCCAGGCTTTTGCTCATTTTGTTAACGCCGTCCAATCCCTCCAGAAGCGGCATGGTCATCGCTACCTGGGAGGGCAGCCCGTATTCCTTCTGCAGCGTTCTGCCCATGAGCAGGTTGAAGGTCTGGTCTGTTCCTCCCAGCTCCACATCCGTCTGCAGCGCAACGGAGTCATACCCCTGCATCAGCGGGTAAAAGAATTCGTGGATATGGATGGCCTGGCCGCCAGTGTAGCGCTTCTGGAAGTCATCCCGCTCCAGCATCCGGGCCACTGTGGTTTTGGCCGCCAGTCCAACCACATCGGCGAAGGTTAGCGGGGCAAGCCACTTAGAGTTGAAGTAAAGCTCTGTCAGAACAGGATCGAGAATCTTGTAAATCTGCTTGCGGTAGGTTTCCGCGTTGCGGCGCACATCCTCCTCGGTCAACTGCTTGCGGGTCTCCGACTTCCCGGTAGGGTCCCCGATCCGGCCGGTAAAATCACCGATCACCAATTGCACCCGGTGGCCGCATTCCTGAAACTGGCGAAGCTTATGCAGTGGCACCGTATGGCCCACATGGATATCCGGAGCAGACGGATCCATCCCGAACTTGATTTTTAAGGGTATGCCCTCCGCTACAGCCTCGGCGATTTTCTGCTTCAACGCCTCCTCCGGCACCACTTGGGCGGCGCCGCTCCGGAGAATGGAATATTGGCGCTCCACCTCCTGCTGCTGCTCTTTTGTCAACTTGGTCGAATCCGCCATTGCCGCTCCCCCTCATCATCGGTCTTTTTGAAAAATCAAAGTCTTCTTGAAAAAAATAAAAAAACCTTCCCATCCCCCAAAAAAAGGGACGAGAAGGTTAACCCGCGGTACCACCCTGATTAAAGCATCGCAGCCGATGCTTTCACTTAAACCGGATAACGGAGAACCCGTGAGAGAAGCCGCAGAAAAGCCTGTTTGGGCCATCCGATAAGACTGCTCCAAGCTCCGGACCGTGTAATTCGGCACCCGCCATGTACCGGTTCGCACCACCCACCGGTTCTCTTCAAGACATATGCGGCTGCCTACTGGGGCGAGGATTCCGCCCTGTCCTTCAACGCTTTTTTGCCATATAGAGACGCATCCCTGCGTCAGCATTTCACCTTTTATACCATACTCAGCTTGGAAAAGTCAATCAGGCCCGGTATAATGGATACAGTCCGAAGAAACCCGAATTTCATACATACCGCCGTCAGGCTATCCTTTTAAGGGTCGGACGTACAGGAGGAAATTGAATGACCCAAACCAACACATCCATCTGGAAGCGCATTGGCGCATTTTTCCGGAAACGGGCGGTCCGCCGAACCGGGCTGATCCTGTTTATGACGGTAAAATGGATGATTATCGGCATCATTATCGCTGGTTTTGCCGCAGGCGGAGCTGCTTTCGGCTATCTGGCCTCCGTATTGAAGGACGAGCCTATCCGCAACGAAGCGTTTATGCGGGAGCAGATTGAGCAGAACATGTTGACCGGTTTTGTCTATTTCAATGACGACACCCCCATCGGCCAGCTGCGAACCGAGGAGGACCGGCGCATGGCCACCAAGGCGGACATTCCGCCGCAAATTATCGACGCCACTCTGGCCATTGAGGACAACTCCTTCAATGAGCATATCGGGGTGGATGTGAACGGACTCATCCGGGCGGTGAAGCAGAAGCTGCTGAACGAGGATGTCCAGACCGGCGGGAGCACCATTACCCAGCAGGTGGCCAGACGGGTATTCCTTACCCTGGACCGGGAGATGACCCGGAAGTTCAAGGAGATTTTCCTGGCTGTGCGGATGGAGCGGATTTTGACCAAGGACGAGATCCTGCTGGCTTATCTGAACAAAATCCCTTACGGCAACGGGTCCAACGGCTACACCGTATTCGGCATTAAAGCGGCTGCCAAGGGCCTGTTCGACAAGGATGATCTGAGTGAGCTGAACATTGCCCAAAGCGCCTATCTGGCCGGTCTGCCGCAGCTGCCCAGCGAATATTCGGCCTTCTCCGGCAAGGGCGAGTTCGATTCCGCCGCCTTCAACCGGGCAGTGAAGCGCCAGCAGCTGGTACTGCGCCGGATGCTGGAGGAAAGCAAGGTCACGCAGCAGCAGTACGATGAGGCCCTGGCCTTTGATCTGAAGGGCTCTCTTGCCAAAACCACCCAAAAGGCCTACAACACCTATCCCTACCTGATGATGGAGGTGGAGCGCAAGGCTGCTGAAGCCATGGTTATGGCCCAATACCCGGATCTGAAGCTGGATACGGACAGCAAAAAAACCGCCTTTAACGAGGCCCAGAAGGACGCGCTGAATCAGCTTTTACGGGGCGGCTATCATATTCATACCACCATCGACAAGACCATCTATGATTCCATGCAGTCCATTGCGCAGAATCCGAAGAACTTCACCCCCAACCTGAAGAATGTCCAGAAGGAAAAGGATGGGCTGGAGCAGATCGGCGCCGTGATGATCGACAACAAAAGCGGTGCGATCCTCGGTATGATGGAGGGCCGCGACTTCTATACGGAGCAGCTGAACCATGCCACCCAGGCCTACCGTCAGCCCGGCTCCACCATGAAACCCATTGCAGCATACATTCCTGCCATGGAAAAGGGCACCATCCAGCCGGCCACGGTGATCGATGACTCGCCGATTATTCTGCCGGACGGCCAGAAGGGCGTTCATATCCCGATGAACTGGAACAACAATTTCCATGGGCTGGTAACCGCAAGAGAAGCTCTGAACCAGTCCTATAACATCCCTGCCTTGAAGCTTTTCCTGTACCAGGTGGGCATCAAGGAGGCATGGGATTATGCCGCCAAGATGGGCATTACCTCCATCACCAAGGAGGATGCGGTAGCCCAAACCGGAGTTATCGGCGGTCTTTATAAAGGTGTAAATGTGGAGGAAATGACCAACGCTTATACCACCATCCCCAACCAAGGGGTGTTCTACGATGCTTATCTGATCGACCGGATCGTGGACAGCAACGGCAAGGTCGTGTACCAGCATGAGCATAAGCCGTCCCGGGTGTATTCCGAGCAAACCGCATACCTCATGACCGATATGCTGCGTACTGTTATTACCAGCGGTACGGCTCCGGAAATCAAGAATAACTTCAAGTATTACAAGAACATGGCTGTCTCCGGCAAAACAGGCTCTACCCAGGATGACGCTGACGCCTGGTTTGTAGGCTTCACTCCCGACATTACCCTGGGGGTATGGGCGGGTTATGACCAGCCTGTTAATAAGCTGATCAAACCCAGCGGCACCAAACGCGCCCTGAATGTGTGGGCACAGGTCATGAACGAGGCGGTGGAAAAACGCGCCGACCTGTTCCCCACCAAGGCCTTCACCAAGCCCGCCGATATTGTGCAGATGACCGTTTCCAGCGTGTCCGGCAAGCTTCCCAACGAGCTTACCTCCGCTGCGGGCAAGTCCGTCACCGATATGTTCAACAAGAAGTATGTGCCCACCCAGGAAGATGATGTTATGGTCAAAATGAAATACATCACCTTCAATGGCGTGAACTATATTCCCCAGCCCGGGACACCGGATGACTTCCTGAGTGAGCAGGTGGTTATCCGCCGGGAGAAATCGGTAAGCAAAATCCTGAGTGAAATTAAAGAGGCCATGGAGAAGCTTCCCGAGAAAAACCGGAGATCCCTGGATCAGTTTGTGCCGTTGGACGCCAATGATGATGCCCCCTCCGAGACGGACCCGCGAACGGACGACGGAATTATTCCGCCACAGCCCGGCAGCATTGTGGTCACGCGCAACGGGGATGTGAACCGCATCTCCTTTATGCCGGTCTCCCCGCCTGATATTGTGGGCTACCGGCTCTACCGGACCACGGACGGGCAGACCTTCGTACGGGCCGGCACTCCCCAGGTGCTGATGGTGAACCCGGCTGAGCCGATCTTTACGGATACGGCTCCAGGCGGTGCCGCCTACGGCTACTACGTCAGCGCAGTAGATGTAGCGGGACGGGAGAGCATAGCCTCCAAGCCGGTGTTCGCCGACGGCCAGAATCACAGCCAGGCCAACCAGAACGGACCTGGCGGGCTGCTGCCCTCGGGCAGCCCCGGAAGCAGCAGCTCTCCCGGCAAAGAACCTACACCGGGAGGCAGCAGTACGGCAGGCAAACCTACGCCGACCCCGGCAGCTCCCAAGCACGAACCTGCTGAGCCGGAGGGCTTAAAGGCCAAAAGCAAGGGCGTTTCCCTCCAGCTGACATGGACGGCCAATCCCAAGGCGGATGCCGTGACTGAGTACAATGTGTATTACAGCGATACCGAGAGCGGCGCCTACAAAATAATCGGCACCTCCAAAGGTACGGAGTTCATCTACTTCGCTGCTACCGATGACGGTTATTACAAGATTTCCTCCGTGAACGAACTGGGCGAGTCGCCCCTGACCAGCGCTGTGCATTATACCAAGCCGTAACAGTTGGCCTGCAGGCCAATCACAACTACCAAAAAAGCCTGAATTCGGGAGCGCCGAATTCAGGCTTTTTGTTGGGTTGGATTGCTTTGCATCAGTTGGTTTGGTTGGTTTGCTCTGCATCAGTTGGTTTGCTCTGTATCAGTTGGTTTGCTCTGTATCATCTGTCATGGGCCTCGCGGCTCCTGCAAAGAATGCCAAGCGCTGCATCGGCTTTCCACATAACAGGTGCAAATGCAAAAGTGCAGTTATTTACCAGACAGCTCCACCAATACGCAGCCGCAAATGCAAAAGTGCAGTTATTCGGCTCTTAAGCGGGAAAATGGGCTCTTTGCACCTCCAATAACTGCATTTTTGCAGGATAGCCCCCCGCTAAAGCTCATATGTGGTGAAATAACTGCACTTTTGCAGTTGAAGTCCGGGGAGGCTGATGAGCCTGTTAGTGTTTGGTGGAGCACGGTGGAGTTTAGTGGCCTGGTGATGCCTGTTAGTGTTTGGTGGAACCCGGTGGAGTCTAGTGGTATGGTGATGCCTGTTAGTGTTTGGTGGAGCCCTACGGAGTCTGCTGAGCCGGTAGAGCTTCCCCCTTCTCCTACAGCCTTCCCAGCAGATGCTCCACCAGCTCACAGGAGCGGCGAGCCGCCAGGGCTGTAAACTCGGCGAAGCTCACCGGGGCGGAGCCGTCCGCTTTGTCGGACATGGAGCGGATAATGACGAAGGGGATGCCGTTCATGCCGCAAACCTGGGCTACAGCCGCCCCCTCCATCTCCGCACACATCCCGCCGAAATCCCGCCTCAGCGCTGCTACCTCCACCTTGTCGGCGATAAACCGGTCTCCGGACAGTATCCGCCCCGTCCGTACCCGGCCCGGCAGCACGGCTTGTCCGGACTCTACTGCCAGTCTGACCAGCTCCGGATCAGCGGCAAACACGGAGTGCTCCTGGAAGGGGATCACTCCCCGTGCAAAGCCCAAGGGGCTGGCATCCATGTCATGCTGGAGGCAATCCAGGGACACCACCAGATCCCCTACTGCAAGCTCCGGGTCCAGAGCCCCGGCCACACCGGTGAACAGAACAGCCTCTGCGCCATAGGCGCTCACCAGCAGCTGCGCCGTCACCGCCGCGTTCACCTTGCCTACCCCGGATTTGCACACCACCACCTGCCGTCCGGCCAAGCTCCCTTTCAGAAACGCAATCCCCGCCAGCCGGATGTCCTCCCGGTCCACCAGCTTCGCGGCAAGCAGCCGGACCTCCTCCTCCATCGCTCCGATAATCCCGATAACCCCATATGCGCGCTCTCCCGGATTCCCCATACCCACAGCCGCTCCCTTCACCCTCTTCAATTTTCCGTTTCTCCCCGAAAACCGGCACAGACAAGAACAGCCCCCAAAGGAGGGAGCTGCAGATTCGAATCCGGGTTATATATGGCCTATTATACTTCAGCCACAGATTGACGCTGAATGACCTCGTGCATCAGGGTAACCTTGCCCTTTTCCACATTTTCCTTGTTCATCAGCTTCGTCAACAAACGCATGGAGACGGCGCCGATGTCATACATCGGCTGGGCCACAGTGGTCAGCAGGGGGCGGACCATAGAGGCCATCCGGCTGTTATCCACACTAATCACGGAGATATCGCCGGGAATGGCAAGTCCCGCATCCTGGGCCGCGTGAATGGCGCCGATGGCCATTTCGTCGGTAGCCGAGAAAATAGCAGTTGGACGCTCAGGCAGCTCCAGGAAATATTTCATCGCTTCAATACCGGATTCATACCGGTGGTTGCCGATCCGTACCAAAGATTCATTAAATGCCACCCCCGCTTCTTCCAGGGCGTTCTTGTACCCGTTGTACCGGGAAAAGCCGTTGTTGGGGTCCTGCAGATTACCGCTGATCATGCCGATACGGCGGTGGCCTTTGTCGATAAGCAGCTTCACAGCATCATGTGCGGCCTGCTGGTGGTCGATATCCACCGCAGCCATGGTATTGCCCTCCACATTCGTACCGCACAGCACGATAGGCACTGTGGACGTCTGGAAGGCTTGCATATGCTCGTCCGTTACCACGCCACCCATAAACAAGAGACCGTCCACCTGCTTCTCCAGCAGGGTGTTGATCACGCGGATCTCCTTTTCCTTGCGTTTGTCCGCGTTACACAGGATGATATTGTAATGGTACATATTGGCAATGTCTTCAATCCCCCGTGCCACCTCGGCAAAGATAGCATTGGAGATATCAGGAATGACAACGCCCACGGTAGTGGTCTTCTTGCTGGCCAAACCCCGCGCAACGGCATTAGGACGGTAGCCTAGCCGCTCAATGGCTTCGAACACCTTTTTTCTGGTTTGGGGCTTCACATTCGGATTATTGTTCACAACCCGGGATACGGTAGCCATCGACACTCCGGCTTCTCTGGCAACATCGTAAATAGTTACTGTCACGTTATCTCTCTCCAATATATAGACGTATTTTCATTCCCGTATAATAACGATATGATACGACAAAATAATTCGCCTTGCAACGGAAACCTTCCCGTTTGCAAGAGATTCCCACTTCCTGCTCTAATGAAATCAATCCAGCCGGGAGGCCTGCTCCTTCAAGGCCGCTGCGGTAATTCGCCAATGGGAGGTGGTCCAGACGGACGCGCCGTTCTTCAACAGCAGCACCTGCGGCGATTCATGCTTCACACCGGTATCCTCCGCCACCGCATTGGATACGGTCCGGTTCTCCACTACCAGAACACGGGCATAACGCACGCCCGGCAGCGCTTCCACATGCGCATGCTTCAGAAACTCGTCGTGGGCTTCGGCACTGACGGGACAGCGGGTGCTGTGCTTTATAAGCATAACCGGCATATTCTCCGACTCCGCCAGCAGCTGCTTCCATTCCTCAACCTTCGTCAATTCCTGCACATCGGCCAATTACACTCACCTGCCTGCAAATGATTTCCTTTCAATCAATAGTATCAAAAATAAAGAAAAAAAGCCAACCTTATTGAAGGCGGCTTCACTGGAACAATTTGGTGCCAACCGATGGCCGGATCAATCATGGCGCCTTCTTCATCGGCAAGGCCAATCGGAGGTTTTTATAGGTGTTTTTCTCCCTTTCTGTGGTTCCGGTTCTTTCATTACGGTTCTTGCATTTCTGTTCTGCAGCTCGTGACTCTGCTGTTCGGATTGCGCATTGCTTATGGATGTTGTACAGCCCGCCTTGCCCTCTCCGGTCAAAGTTTCATTTCGTAAGTACTCATAGCGTAGCGGGTAATCTGGGACAGACGCTCGGTCACATCCTTCTTCCATGCATCATCCTGCAGGGATCTGGCCAGCAGCAGCATATCCAACAGCTCATTGATCCGTTCCTCCAGTATAACGCCCACGGATTCATGGCGGTGCTCCTTATCGGTCACCGTCACCATCAGATGGGAAATTTCGCTTATTTCCTCAAAGCGTATATACTGTTTTTCAGGTTTGTTGCCCAATTGGCTTATCAGCTTCGTCATGTCCGGCTTAACGGCGGCGAATACCTCGCTGCGGCTGCAGGCTTCGCATGTCAGCACCGGCACATGGGCAATCTCTACCTTGCCCTGGAAGATGACACTTCGCAGACAGATGTTCATTGTCTGACCGCATTTACATTCCTTTTGCAAAACAACCAGCTCCTTCATCCAAAAAAAGAGAAGGCAGCAGTGACACATGCCTCCACTCTCTTGTAATTCGACCAGGGAGCCGGTTTTCCTCCCAAAAAGGAGCTAGTATTTATTGGTATGAAAGCCATTCTTCATACAGGCGGACTGCCTTACTTCTTCATCTGGTGGGGCAAACGGGCATAGTGCCGGGCGATGAAAGGAATATAAAGCACCAGCATGGCCAGGGTCCCGCCGATGGCATCGTTGCGCAGATCATGCCAGTCGGACGAGCGGCCGCTGACGAATAATTGATGGAACTCATCGGTCAGCCCATAGGCCGTACACAGCAGCACCACCAAAAGCCGCTGCCGCGCTGTTGGTCTGGGTCCCGCAATAGCCCATACGAAGGTTAAGCCCAGGATAAAATAAGCGACAAAGTGACCCCAATCGAAGCTTTCCATCGCAGGAAACAACTTGTGGAAGAAGGGCATCAGAGAACCCAACTCATCTCCGGTGCGGGAGGAAAAATAAAAGATGGCTCCCATCACCAGCACGGGAGGAAGCCATCGAACCAGATGCTTCCTCATACCCGGACAGCACCTGCCAACGCATCTACGAAGGCCTTGGAGAAGGCGGGCAGATCCGGCGGACGGCGTCCGGAGATAATGTTCCGGTCAATAACCACCTCTTCATCGATCCAGGTGGCGCCGGCATTCTCCAGATCATCCTTGATGCCCGGTGTAGAGGTCATGGTGTAACCCTTCACAATACCCGCCGAAATCAGCACCCAGCCCGCATGACAGATCTGGGCAATGGGCTTGCCGGCCTCATGGAACTCCCGGGTCAGGCGGAGCACATGGGGGAAACGGCGGAGCTTGTCCGGGGCCCAGCCTCCGGGAACATACAGCCCGTCATAATCCGCCGAGGAAACGTCAGCGAATGCCACATCCGAGGTGATGGGAACTCCGTATTTACCATGCAGCACCTTGCCCGCTTCCGTTGCGGCAATGACCACCTGCGCACCGGATTCCCGCAAGCGCAGAACGGGGTACCACATTTCCAGATCCTCGAATTCCTCTTCCGTAAAAGCCAGTATCCTTTTGCCTGTGAGCTCCATACGTTTCGTCCTCCTTATAATTGGAAATTGGCCCTCAAACCGGCGCTGCCGGTTTCGAGGCTTCGATCACACATCCGGCCTGCGGCGTGGACCGTGTTATCGAAGAACAGCTCTCAACTTCTCCTTGATCTCGCTGGACCTGCGCAGCCCCAGGGCCTCCGCCAGAAAGCTTCGGCCTGTTTGGGCATCGCTCTGCAGCACCTGCTCCTTCACCGGGAGCAGGCATTGGACGGACATGCTCAACTCATGGATGCCCAGCCCCAGCCACAGCGGAATCGCCTCCGGATCACCGGCCAGCTCCCCGCAGACACTGACGGGAATCCCGTTGGCCTTGGCGGCGTCCGCCACCTGCTTGAGCAGCCGGAGCACCGCCGGGTGATACGGATCGTACAGGTTGGACACGGTTTCGTTCATCCGGTCCACAGCCAGGGCGTATTGAATCAGGTCATTGGTGCCGATGCTGAAGAACTGCACCTCCTCCGCCAGCAAATCCGCCACCACCACGGCAGCAGGCACCTCTATCATGATGCCCACAGGGGTATCCGCCTTGAAGAGTTTGCCTTCCTCCGTCAGCTCCTGCTTGGCCTGCTCCAAAATCTCGTTGGCCTGCAGGACCTCATCCACAGAGGAGATCATGGGGTACATGATCCGGATGTTGCCGTGCAGGGATGCCCGGAGAATGGCCTTCAGCTGGGTTTTGAACAGCTCCCGGCAGTCCAGCAGAATACGGATGGCCCGGTAGCCCAGCGCGGGATTGTCCTCCTGGGGCAGATTCATGAAGCTTACGCTTTTGTCACCGCCGATATCCAAGGTGCGGATCACCAGCGGCCGCTCTCCCAGCTTCACGGCAGCCTCCCGGTAAACCTCATACTGCTCGTCCTCCAGGGGCAGGGATACCCGGTCCATATACAGGAATTCCGTCCGGAACAGCCCTACGCCCTTGGCGCCGTACTTCAGAGCCATATCCAGCTCCTTGGCCGAGCTGATGTTCACCTTCAGCTCCATCTTGACGTTGTCCTTGGTGACGGTCGGCACGTGGGCGATTTGCTTCAGGCGCTCCAGATTGGCCGCGGCACGGCTTCGCTTCTCCTCATAAACCGCAACGACATTCTGCGGCGGATTCACAATGACGCTGCCCTCATCCCCGTCGATGATCAGAATATCCCCGGTCTGGATGGCGGCGGGAAGCCGGTTCTCCATCCCCATCACGAAGGGGATGCCCATAGCCCGCAGCATAATGGCGGCATGTGAGGTGGTGCCCCCCAGCATGGTGACCACACCCAGCACCTGAGCGGAATCCATACGGGCCAGATGGGAAGGGCTCAGCTCCTTGGCCACCAGTATGTAGGGCGTATCCGCCGGCGGATCGGCTTCCTCCCATTCTCCCAGAAGATGCTTCAGGAGACGGTTGCCCACATCCTTGATATCCGCGGCCCGTTCCTTCATATAATCATCATCCAGAAGATCGAACATGCTGACGAATTTGTCGATGGTTTCCTTCACCGCCACCTCCGCCGCCTTGTAATGACGCTGCATAAGCCCCTGGATTTCGTTCATAAAAATGGGATCCTCCAGAATGGCCAGATGGGCGTTGAAGATATTAGACTCTTCTTCGCCGATCAGATCGGAGATATCCTGCTTGATATTTTCAATTTCGCTTTTGGAGCAGCGGATTCCTTCATACAGCTTCTCAAACTCCACTGCCAGATCCGCCACGTCCACCAGCTTGTCCGGCAATTCCAGCTCCAGTGAGGGCAGCACAAACGCTCTTCCGATGGCAAACCCCGATGCTCCGCCGAATCCCCTAACCATTGGTCTCGCCCCCCGCTGCACGTATTTCATCCTTCAGAATAACCGACATGACAGATGCCTGCCCCTTGCGAACGGACTTGAACGGGGCGAAGCTCCATGATTTAATCCGGTCGGAATTGGTAATCAGCATAGGCGTTGCCAGGGATTTGGCATGTTGCTTCACCTTGTTCAGATTGAACTTCAGAAGCAGCTCCCCTGCCTCCACCCGGTCCCCCTGCTTCACCATACAGGTGAAATATTTCCCGTTCAGGTGGGAGGTGTCGATGCCCACATGCAGAAGAACCTCCAGACCATCGTCAGTGGTGATGCCCAACGCGTGAAGCGACGGATAAATCAAGGTTACAGTCCCGTTCACCGGAGCCACCAGCTCACCCTTCTCCGGAAGGAACGCAACACCGTTGCCTACGATCTTCTTGGAGAAAATCTGGTCGGGCACATCCTCCAGAGGAATCATCCGGCCCAGCATAGGCGAGTTGAACAGCACCTGATGAAGGTCTTTTTTGGTAATCCGCACAATTTCCTCCCGGATCAGCTCCGAGAAGGTGCCGAACACCACCTGGACATTGCCGGCTCCGAGCCGGATAATGCCGGCTGCGCCCAGATTCTTGAGGGTGGCGATATCCATCAGCTTGTCGTTAACCAGGGTAAGGCGGAGCCGTGTGATACAGGCCTCGATGGTCTTGATGTTGTTCTTGCCCCCCAAGGCCTCCAGGATCAGCGGAGACCGGTACGGGATATCCCCGGCGAACTCGTCGATGGTAGAGCCTTCCTCCCGGCCTGGCGTAGGCAGCTGGTACTTAACGATGGCATACCGGAACAGAAAGTAATAAATCGCAGCATACAGAATGCCGATGGGCAGGATCAGCCATTCATTGCGGGCCAGGTGCATGTTTATGATAAAATCGATGGCCCCCGCCGAATAGGAGAAGCCGTGATGGATGTCCAATTCATAAGCAATCCACATGGATGCGCCGGACAGAACAGCATGAATGAAGAACAGGTACGGCGCCACGAACAAAAAGGCGAATTCGATAGGCTCCGTTACCCCTGTCAGCAGAGAGGCCAGCGCCGCTGTCAGGAAGGTTTTGCGAATCTTAGGCTTCAGGTCCTCCCGCGCCTCCTGAATAATAGCCAACGCCACTGCGGGAAGCGCAAACATCATAATGGGATAAAGCCCGGCCATGAAGATGCCTGCCTTGGGATCACCGGAGAAGAATCGGGGAATGTCCCCGTATACCATCGTGCCGTCAGGCAGCTGGAAGGAACCCAGCTGGAACCAATACACATTGTTCAAAATATGATGCAATCCCGATGGCACCAGCAGCCGATAGCCGAAGCCGTACAGGAACGCCCCGAAGCCGCCCAGGGAAAGCAGAAAATCGCCGATCCGGCCGAACAGCTCCTGCACCCAAGGCCCCAGAGCCACAACCACTCCCGACAGGAGTATGGTGGCCATACTGGTCACCAGGGGCACGAACCGCGGTCCGCCGAAGAACTGGATATATTCGGGCAGCTGGATAAACCGGAACCGTCTATAGCATAAGGCGGCTAACACACCGATGAGAATACCCCCGAAGATTCCAAGCTGCATGGTGCTTCCGGCAAACCGCTCGGTAATCTGTGTAAACATAAAATAGGACAGGACCGCTGACATGCCTGCTGTTCCGCCGTTATCCGTGAGCCCCATGGCTACCCCAACGGCAAACAAGTAGGGCAGGTATTGGATAATCAGCCGTCCGGCAAATTCCAGCAAATCTCCGGCCTGGGAAAAATGAATGAGGTGCCAGGGCATCTGTCCCAGCCAAAGCAGGATCGCCGCCACCGGCAGGGCCATGGTGGGCAGCATTAATGAACGGCCGAGCTGCTGAAGATTGCCCATCCAGTTCATTGTATAGTTTCGGTCCACTTTGTCTTGCCGCGCCATAAGTGCAGCCCACCTCCCGTAGTGCTCTACCTTTGAATGGTAATGCCTGCCCCGACTTTTGTCAAAGGTCAAAAAGCCCGGGGCCCAAAAAGCGGGACCCGGACTTTGCTTGCTCCCCGTGCTTATGGCTTGGGGAATTGTGACTTGTAGCCGTTGAATTGCTGATAGGCCTGCTGGATCTTTTGCTGGTCGGCAGCCTCAATCTTGTACCAGCCCTTTTGCCACATTTTATCGAACACCTGGAATTGCATGTTATGCTCATCCCCCAGAATCCCCTGAATGGTCTCATGGAGCTTCGGGTTTTGCATTTCATTCAGTCCGGTGTTGTAGCTGGCCGTCATGTATTTCTCCATGGTCAGAATATCATTCACCCGGTCGCGGTCGCTGAATTCAGGACCGGCCGCAGTTTGATTGGCTGACTCCGGAGTGGCGATCTCTACACTCACAAGCTATCCCTCCTTCAATTATTGGAGCTGCCCCAAAATCGTGTTGTAGTGCTGCTGGTGCTTATTCCCCAGATCACGCACCATTTGGGCCAGCTGCTGGCATTCCATCGTTTTGGCGGTTTCCTCACATTTTTTTACAGCCAACAGCTCCCATGACAGATAATCCTTGATATAGAGCAATTCCTTTTCCCCAATCAGGTTGCGGTCCTGGGTGAGGGTGCTTTGATTCTGCTGCATGCCATACGCCTCCTTATCTGTGGGGTGAAAGCGGACCCTGTGGCCCGCTCCCAGATCTATTCAACTATGCGGTTTGCCTTAAAACTTGTTGTAGCTGTTGATGTTGCTGCCCATGCTGGTGCCGCCAAACTGGGACTGGGAGGTTTGGGCGGAGTCGGAACGCAGATAAGCGTCATGGTTTTGTTGGTCGCCCTTGTAGTTGGCGGTGTGGAAGGAGTTAGGGGAAACATATTGTTGTTGGCCGTAGCTTTGTTGGTTGTTGGCAAACCCGGAATTCATACCGTAGCTGCCGGTAGAGAAGCTTTGCGTTTGGGTTTTGTACTGCTGCGGAATGGAGGATTGGCCATAAGCGCTTGTGTATTGTCCTTGTGCCGGCTGGAAGGAGTCGGAACGCAGATAGGCATCATGGTTCGCTTGGTCGCCCTTATAGTTGGCGGTGTGATAGGAGTTGGGGGAAACATATTGAGCTTGGTTTTGCTGATTTTGTTGGTTTTGGCCATAAGAAGAGCCATACCCAACATTGGAGGTGAAGCCGTAGTTGACAGAGCTGTTTACTCCGCTGAAGCCGGTTTGGGAAGGCTGAGTGGAGTCAGCGCGCAGGTAGTTGTCATGGTTCGCCTGGTCACCACGGTAGCTGGAGGTGTGGAAGCTGGCCGGGTTTTGATTTTGTTGGCCGTAGACGGAATTCACCTGTCCGGTAGGCTGGAAGGATCTTTGTATGCCCTTGTATTGGGAGGTTACATTTTGACCCATGCCGAAGGAGCTGGGGGATTGGGAATCGGATCTCAGATAGTTGTCGTGGCCGGCTTGATTGCCGCGGTAGTTGGAGGTGTGGAATTGCTCGGATTGATACACAGGTGGATCCTCCTTTTAATTGGTTACTCACGTTAGTCTTCTCCGGTTCACTCACCTTAGAAGCCTCTACTAGTGTCTTCACCTCAAAGGGTTTTATGTTTGGGAAAAAAAAGAAACGGCACAGATTCCCTGCACCGTTCCCTTACTTATTATAAATGCTCAATCAGCCGTTTCAGCTCCGCTGCAGACTCCTGCGGATTACTGCTGCGGGTGATGGCGGACACCACGGCTATCCCGTCGGCCCCCGCTCCGATTACCAGTCCGGCATTGATACGGTTAATCCCGCCGATGCCCACCCGCGGAATCCCGGGGCACTCTGCCTTCAACCTGCCCAGCAGCTCGAAGCCGATGGCATCCCCTGCATCCGGCTTGGTAGGAGTCCCGTAAACCGGGCCAACCCCCAGGTAATCCGCTTCCTGCTCCAAAGCCCAACGGGCTTCGTCCCAGGAGCCGGCGGACACCCCTACAAAACGGTCCTGCCCCATCAATCTCCGGACCTCCGGGGCCGGCAGATCATCCTGCCCCACATGGACTCCGTCCGCGTCGAGCAGCAAGGCGATGTCCACACGGTCATTGACCACAAAAGGAATCCCCCTCTCGCGGCACATGGCTCTGACCTGTCGGGATATCTCAAGAACCTCCCGCAGCGGCTGTGATTTTTCCCGCCATTGAATCATGGTGACGCCGCCGGTTATAGCTTCACGGGCAATCTCCACAGCAGTACGCCCTCCATAACTCTGCATATCCATAACCAGATACAGCTTGAGCCATTCCCTCAGGGGGCGGCCGTTCCACTCTACGATTTGGTGCATATGCGAACACTCTCCCCGATTAACCGCGTACAGGACGTGTGACAGCATCCTCTACCTTGATGCAGCGGTCCATAATGACCTGAAGACCGCCTGCCGCAGCAATGTCCGCGGCCTCCTCACTCTCAATTCCCTGCTGCAGCCAAAGAACCTTGGCTCCTGCTTTAACGGCTTCCTCCGCCACCTCTGCACAAAACTCGCTTCTGCGGAACACATTCACAATATCGATGGCATCCGGAACCTCAGCCAAGGAATTATACCGTTTCTCCCCCAGAATGGTATCGGCGCCGGTGGGATTTACCGGAATAATCCGGTACCCCCGGTCCTGCATGGCCGCAGCCACCATATGCGAGGTGCGGTCGGGCTTGTCCGACAATCCCACCACAGCGATATTGGTTGTTTTCTCCAAAATTGATTTAATCTCAACCCGCGACGGGTTCTCAAATGCCATTATGGTGAGCCTCCTTAGATGTACGTATTGTCAATCAGGCACCCGGGGTATAGGAAAGGCTCTGACGCCCCATAGCTTCCCAGGTTTCCAGAAACTGCTGGCGGTCAACGGGAAACTGCTTCTTCCCGGTCCACGGATCATTCACATATACATATTGGTCATCATACCCCACAAGCAGCACCGCATGCTCCATAAAGGTGGTTTTAATCGGACCCGTCGGCGTATCCCAGGTTACCCATTTGGCGGGTACACGGAAGTCGATGGTGGTCCAGACCACCGCGGGAATCCCTTGGGACAGCTGAAGCTCCAGCTCAATGAATTCAGACCCGGTGAGATCCACAGCGGAGGGAACATTGCCCTCCAACACCGGAAACAGCGCCGTGTGGTAAATGCCAAAGCCCTTGCCCTTTCCTGAAACCTCCCCTACAAAACCCGTATTGGGGTTTCCCCAATATGCCGGGGACCCGTCGGTATTCATGGTGATCGGCGTCATGTCAACGGGCATTTCGGATAGGAGATCCATCTTGGTCTTGGCCACACCGGCGAAATTCAACAGCATGGACAAGCTGGTTATTTCACAGCCCGAGGGCAGCTCGGGATGCTGGCGGTAAATCGGCGCATCAAGAAGAACGGATGCCTTTCTCTCCGGCTTGACAGGTGTCGGCGCCGGAACGGGTGATGGCTCGGCTGCAGCGGATTCAGCCGGGCGCACCACGGCAGCCGCCGCATCAGCATAAGGGGAAATCGCCCATTCCTTCCCGCTTAGCCTGCCATAAATCAGCACGCTGAATACACCGCTGGAAAACACGAGTCCTACCACCATCACAAAGGCCGCCACATATTTTGTTGTCTTCCAGAGAATATTCATCCTGATCACTCTTTTTGCTGTAGTATTCTTGCGAGTATGCGGGTCAGATCAGTTCGATATGGGCGCCGAGATCAAGCATATGCCGGAAGAAGCCGGGATACGATTTGGCCACATGGTGGGCGTCATTAATGATAAGCCCCTGTTCCGAACGCAAACCCACCACGGACAAGGCCATGATAACCCTGTGGTCATAATGAGCGTTAATCTCCACGCCGCCCTTCACACCTTCGGGTTTGCCGTGGACAATAATTTCGCTTTGCCGCTCCTCCACATTCGCTCCGGCCTTGTTCAGCTCATGAACAAAGTCGGTAATGCGGTCGCATTCCTTGTAACGCAGATTCTCTACATTATAGAAGCGGGTGGTCCCTTCGGCAAAAACGGAGGCTGCCACCATGGCCAATACACCGTCCGTAAAGTGGTCACCGTCGAATTCTCCGCCGCGGAGCTTGCCATTGCCTGTTATATGGACAGTGTCGTTGGTATGTGTCAGAGGCACACCCATCGCCTTCAGCACATCCACCACCGCACGTTCACCCTGGCGGCTCTTCTCGGCCAGCCTGCGGACGGTGACATCCGAGGAGGTAACGGCGGCGGCAGCCAGAATAGCGGCAGAGCCGGGGTAATCCCCTTGGACAATGTATTCCTTGGGCAAGTAACGCTGCCGTCCCGGAATCCGGAAGTGCATATAATCTTCGGCAGCCTCCACCTGAATTCCTGCCTGCTCGAGGACTTCCAAGGTTTGGCCGACAATGACCTTGGACTTCAGATCATGCAGAACCGTAATTTCGCTGTCTTCCGCAAGCAAGGGAGTCATAAATAACAGTGAGCTTAAAAATTGGGAGCTGACATTGCCCGATACGGTAATATGTCCGCCCTTGGGTTTACCGCCTCCGATGGTGATTGGCAGTCTGCCGTCCCGGTCTGCAACCTCAACCCCCATTTGGCGGAGGGAATCGATGAGATCATGATGAGGGCGTTTGCCCAAGGATTCGGGATAACGGTTCACGAAGGTGACATCATCCGGGCACAGCGCGGCAATGGACATTAGAAACCGCAGAACCGCTCCGGCGTTGCCTACATCCAGCTCCTTCACCTTAGCCGGGTGGGCACCGAAGCCATTCATCACCAGCTTGGTTTCATCCTCCGTCAAGGTAGCCCCCAAGTCCCGGATACAGCGGCGCATGGCATCGCTGTCCTCACTGTGGGCAGGATAATAGATGGTGCTTGTCCCATCTGCCAGAGCTCCGATCAGAAGATAGCGGGTCGTATAATTCTTGGACGATAACGCTTGTATATCACCCCGGAGGACCGGGGTAGGTTTGATCACAGCTTTAAAACCGTTCATCGGGCAGGTTCCCTCCTGAGAGTTTTTTGCACTAGCAAAAAATGGCTTCGTAAAAAAGCTTGTGGCCGGACATCGGCCGTTCATAGTTACTGACAGTTTACCATATGCGGCAGGCCTTGGGAATGCGGTACAAGTCGCATCCTTCCGAGAAAACACGAATTTTCCCGTATTTGTTCGAGGGAGACCCAGTCCGCTTGACCCTCATACGCAATTCCGGTAGACTTCTAAAAAACATCCCAAATCGTGAGGTGCAGCGACATGGAACAGGAAATTGGCTGGATATCCGCCGACGAGGTCCGGCAACGACTGGAACGCGGTGAAGCATTAAACTTGGTGGACGTGCGTGAGCCTGAGGAGGTTGCGTTGGGCATGCTCCCCGGCGCTATTCATATTCCGTTGGGCGAGCTGCCTTACCGGCATGAAGAAATCCCTAAGGCCGATGAGGTCATCTTCGTATGCAGAAGCGGCAGCCGCAGCGGCCGGGCATGCGATTATCTGCGGCACATGGGCTACCGCGGTCTTAAGAATATGGAGGGAGGCATGCTGGATTACGGGAATCCGTAACCTCACGCCTCCAGCATTTCCTCAATCCTGCGGGCCGCCTCCTCCGGCGACAGGCGGTCCGTATGGAGCTGAGCCGCCGCAAAATCATAAGCATGGCGCCGGGCTTCCACCAGAGTATGCACCCGCTCCACCACATCCCCCTGCAATAACGGTCTGCCCTTATCGCCGCGAACCCGTTCTACAATTACCGATTCCTCCGCATTCATTGCCACAACAAGACCGTTCTCCAGCATTAACCTGCGGTTCTCCTCCAAGAGAACAGCACCTCCTCCTGTAGATACGACCTGATTCTGGCGCTGCAGCAGCTCCCGCAAGGCTTCTGTTTCCTGTTGGCGAAAAAAAGCCTCTCCATGCTCTTCGAACATCCGGCTGATGCTCATCCCCGTCTGCTCCTGGATAAAGGCATCCGTATCCGTGAAGGTCCAGCCGAGACGACTGGCAAGAATCCGGCCTACGGTGGTTTTTCCGGTGCCCATAAAACCCACCAAAACAATATTCCGCTG
This sequence comes from Bacillota bacterium, assembly GCA_023388055.1. Taxonomy (GTDB): domain Bacteria; phylum Bacillota; class Bacilli; order Paenibacillales; family NBRC-103111; genus Paenibacillus_AR. The sequence continues at coordinate 99,741 of JAEWGW010000002.1, forward strand.
CATCGACTTCCCCTCCTCTCTCTTTAACCCGTGCTCATTCTCGGATTTTACCGCGAAAGAAAGGGAATAGGCAAGACAATCTTGACCCGAAATTAATTATCCAACGGTTGATTCCATGGAACCCGGAACCAGACCTTCGTTCCCTGCTCCGGAGCGCTTTCCACGTTTAATCCCTTTCCAAACAATTGGATCAGCCTCCTGTTGGTGTTCAGCAAGCCGATTCCCCTTCTGCCCTGGCGTGAGGAATCCAGCAGACGTTCCAGCTCTCCGGCAGGCATCCCTCTGCCGTTATCCCGGACCTCCAGCAGAACCCCTTCCTCCTCCCGGCTGATCCGGACATGGATGTGGAGCGGCTTGCGCCCGGTCATTCCATGTTTGACAGCGTTTTCCACCAATGGCTGCAGGCTGAGAGGCGGCAGGAAAATATCCGCTTCCCCGTCCACGTTCATGTCGATATCCACAGACAAGCGCGGTCCAAACCGGGCCTGTTCAATATACAGATAAGCACGCACCAGCTCCAGCTCATGCTCCAGTGAAACCAACTGCTCCATATTCAAGAAGTCAACACTGATCCGCAAGTAGCTGATGAATGCTTCCCCCAGCTCCTGCATTGTCTCCTTGTTAATTTCGCTCAACGCCAGAAGGGAATTCAGCGTGTTGTAAAGGAAGTGAGGCGAAATTTGCGCTTGCAGATAAGCAGCCTCTATCCGCAAACCTTCCGATATAGCGCGTTTCAACCTTGCAAGAGACCATAACCGGTACTTCAGCTCCAGAGCATCCACCGGTTTGACCAGGTAATCATTAGCCCCGGCCAAAAAACCGGTATAAATATCCTCCGGCTGATTGCGGGCCGTAAGCAGGAGCAGCGGCAATTCGGCTATGTCATACCGCTCGCGTACAAGACGGGTCAATTCATAGCCGGACATCTGGGGCATCATCACATCCACAATCAGGATGTCCCAAGGCTCCTTATCCAGCATCAAAAGCAAGTCCTCCGGCTTCTGGACCGTGGTAATGCTATATTCGTCAGAGGATAACACACTGGCCAGCACCTTTAAGTTGATGGAGTCATCATCCACTGCCAGAATACGGACGGGCTTTTCGGTGAAGAGTTCCGGCGGATTGGGATAGATTCCTTGAAGGGAAACATCTGCTGCAGACTTCTGCTCCTGACTAAACGGAATCTCTTCCGCTTCTGAAGGTAGGGCTGTTCCCTTTATGTTCAAGGCTGCCAGTGGCAGTGTAAACTGGAAGCTGCTGCCCACCCCGGGCTGAGAACGGACTGTCATTTCACCTCCGTGCAGCTCAATCAGCTGTTTGGTGATGGTGAGACCTAATCCTATCCCCCCCAGTTCTGCCCCTTCTTTGCCCTGCTCGTATTCCCGGAATATCCGCAGCTGCATCTCCTCATCCATTCCTAAACCGGTATCGGCGATTTCCACTGCCGCCATCCCCTTGCGGATGAAGGCGGAAACCCGGATTTCCCCTTCCTGTGTAAACTTAACGGCATTGTGCAGCAGGTTATATAAGCTTTGAGTGAGCCTTTTTTCATCCGCCCATACAGGCGGCAGTGATTCCGGCACATCCATAACAAAACGGACGGCCTTCCCCTCCAGATTATGCTTCAGCATATCCCAAACTCCCGAAACCACAGACAAGAGGGAAACAGGCTTCTGCTGAAGGGTGATCCGGTGATCCTGAAGGCGGGCCATATCCAGCAGATCATCAAGCAGGCTGGCCATCCTTTGGCCGATGACCCGCATCAGCTCCATATCCTCCGAGCTGCGCTGCTCCAGCTTATTCTTCTCCCGGGCTGTCACTGCCTGGGCAATGTTCATCATGCCGTGGAGCGGATTGCGCAGCTCGTGGGAGGTTTGGGCAAGAAACCGGTCCTTTTCCTTGGAGGCGGCATTCAGCTGGTGGTTAAGCCGTTCATTTTCCGCAGCGTTGTGAAAGTACTTCTTGAACCAATAGCAGGAGAAGCCGATCATAGCCCCGATCAGATTCACCGGATAATAGATGTGTTTGGCCGTATAGCTGTAGCTGATCACGCTCCATACCACATTGGATACCAGACAGGACATGGAGAAAACCAGAAATACGGCATCCTTGTCATCACGCCAGACCGCGCGGAACAGCATCCCGCCGAACCAGATCACGGGCAGCACATAAAGGCACATGTGGATACGGGCCTTTATGGAGTAGTGGACCAGCTCCATAGGTGCAGCCAGGATAAAAACGGAATACAGGCATAACAGCACCGTGTAAATCAAATACACCTTGTACCGCTTGGTTTTGCCCAGGAAGGTCCGGCCCAATTGGATCATGAAGAAGGACATCCACATATAGGCCAGCAGCTTGATCTTCCACAGCCATGCATATGGAACCGCAACCAGCTCCAGGATTACCACATCATCCGAAAGGACTACAGTCAGGGCAGCCATCAGCATCATAATGCCAAAGGTCGGGAGCGCCCGCTGTCTTCTGTCAAACAGGAAGAGGATAAAACCGTATAAACAATGGAGCAGCGCAATAAAAACTACTCCCAACTGGAGACCGACGGAAATGAAACGCTCCGAGGTAACAGCGCTTTGGGAGCCGAAACGGATGGATTTCACAATACCGCCATTTAGAGAATCATCGAAATTGGCGTACCGGATGATGAGCTCAATGGTATCGCTGCTCTCTGCCGATGCGGACGCGACGTAGGTAGCGGCGCTGGGCAGATAGCTTCCCCGGTCCGTGCCCGGCCGTCCCGCCTCCGCCACCACCTTCCCGTTTATCTCCAGTGTGGAGGAAGTCCGAACATCCGCGACCCAGAAGCCATACGACAGGTCCGCGTTTGGATCGACCCGGATGAGCAAGCGGTAGGTTCCGTAGCCGAATGAATCCGGGCCCTCCTTTACTTCAAGAGGGTATTGTCCCTCCAACGGAATCTCCAACAGCATACGGTCCTGTTGACGGCCACCGGCAATATCCTGTTGTGTCAGCAGTTGTCCAGGGTAAAACTCCCACTCGCCGTCCAAGGTAATGGAGGGCGAATCGGAGAAGTTCCAGCCGCTTAGATCCACGGTGCCCCCTGCTGCCTTAGGATGCTCCGGAACATGCAGCTCAGCGGTCCATAACCACCGGATCCCCTGCATCAGACCCACGAACAGCAGGATAAGGGCCAGATATTTTGGCAAACGCCAGTTCATTTTCAGGTGAGAGTTCGTTAATTTGTCCATAGGGAAATTATAGCACAAAGTCCCAGTTTAGCCCTAGTCTTCATTTATAAGTTTATCAATTTGACTGGCAATTTGAGCGAATTCCCGGGAGATGGTTTCCAAGGACTGCATCATCAGCAGCCAGGCTTCAGGATCACGCTTTATCTTTATCTCCGGAAAAGGTGTTGCTGGAGTCACGGCTGGAGGCTCTGCGAGAGGATCGGAATACAGCGGGACGAATTTTTGGAATCCCTCCTCCTCCAGCAGATTAAGGATGGTTTTGAGGCTGAACCGGTTGTTGCGGAGGGTGCGGACCCGGCGCAGAAGCTTCAGCGTACCCGATTCATACATCACCATGTCGCCCTGCCGGACAGTTGGGATGTAATCATGAAAATACTGGATCCAGCGTTTGACTGTAGTGGGGGAAACCCGCAGCGCTTTGATGATCTCCAATTGGTTATATAACTTACCCATAACACCCGCTCCTTTGTACACATCTATCCAAACAAAAAAAATTTTCGTGTTTCTTCCGTACGGTTTTGTCATCTACAGTAAAGGATACTCGCATCCCCATAAAAAAATGAGAAAAAATACCCATCAAATGCTTGTTCCACCTCAACTGTCCGTTTTCCGCCATAAGAATTGTTCAAACTGTTATCAGATGGGTCCGTTACAATATCCTTACCAACCACCCAATGACAAGGAGACCATTATGGGAAGAATGAGATCATTGACGCCGCGCCAATGTTTGAAGGATAACTGCCAGCGCAAGCATTATGCCAAAGGCTACTGCAAGGAGCATTATCAACAAAAATGGTACATCAATAAGGTGAATAGCGGTTATCAGCTGGAAAACAAAAAAACCGCCAGTACCCTTTAACCGGCGGATTTTCATTCATTTATTCAATTTATGAAGATAAGAAGGTCTTGTCACTTCGTGAGGAAAACCACTTGTTATACCACTCCACTATTTGCGCCTGCAATCCGATTCCTAATTCCAGACGGAACATCTCTTCGGTTTCCCGGTAATGCCGCATCACGGACGAAAGATCGCCCATACCATGATAAGCCTGCAGCAGCAGGAAATGGGCTTCCTCGCAGTATGGCTGGCTCCGCAGGATTTTGGAGCCAGTCATAACTGCTTCCCTGCAGCGTTTAGCAGCTATCAGCAATTCCATTGCTTGCAGGGCATACAGAGTCCACATGTTGCGCAGCCGCTCATTTTCCTCCTCCGCCCAAGGATAGTCGTAATCGCCCAAATAATCGCCCTCGTACTGCTCAACCAGATTCTTCAGTTGGTCCACCTGATCCTTACGGTCCGGAAGCTCCTGCCACTCTTTGAGCCGAAGCTGCCACTCTTCACTCTCCAGACGGATTTGTTCCGCGGGAATCCGGTAACCTTCCTCCAGCCTGACATTTTCGACTGTGATGGGCACCCCGGCTTTTTTGAGCCCCTGCCGCATCTGGTAAACCGCCGTATAGAGCTGTACCGCCGCTTTCTGGAGATCAATATCCGGCCATATCGCCTCGATCAGCTTATCACGGCTGACGGTTCTTCCCCGGTGGTGAACCAAGTACGCGAATAGCTCCTCGGCTTTGGCAGTCCGCCATTTGAAGGAGGATAACAAACCATTCGGACCGTCAAACCGCAATAGAGGGAAACAACGGATCAATACGGACTTGGACGCAGTCCGATTCGTCCGTACACCCACAGCTCCATTCCTCAGCTTCTTCAGCGTCTTATCCAGCCGGCTGGTTTCCACCGGCTTCAGCACATAGTCCACTGCATTGGCTTCAAAAGCAGCAAGGGCATATTCATCGTACGCCGTTACAAAAACAATGGAGGTGGTTTCGCATATTTCCTGCAGCTCATTGGCCATATCCAGACCATTCTTCTCCGGCATGCTGATATCCAGGAAGACCACATCCGGCTGCATGGACTGGGCAATACCCACCGCTTCGTCCGCAACTGTGCACAGTTCAATTTGCTCCCACTCCGCTATCTCCTGCAGCTTGCGCTTTAACCATTTGAGGGCGATCGGCTCATCATCCACTAACAGAGCACGCATACCAACACCCCTTCCGCTATGTTAAATACTGGGAATATCTCTTATAAAGGATTAGCATATTTATTTTCTCATAAAATTCCTCATTCTTCCACTCCATAAATTCCCATTAACTCCAAAACCTATCGTTATAATTGATTTTTTTAATTCGAATTTTAAAATTCTCTATTTTAGATTTATTAACATTATTTATTTTTATTTCTATCTTATGGTGGTATTTTCGTTACAGTCCGCATAATCAGTATTAACGACCATTTTTCACAAAGAGCGGTTGCTACCCATTCCGGGTTCTCGGAATCTGTAATAGGATGGTAGCATCTCACACCGAAGGGAGATTGTTAACAAATGAATCACGAAGAAATGAAGGATGACGTTTTGGCTGAACCAACGATATTGCGGACAGCAATGCCATTAACTGTCTTCGACCCCAGCGTATCCAGTAGGTATTTATATGGATTGAGGAATTCCGGTTTTTATCTGAGCAGGAACCAAACTGCTAATGATGCGCCTGCTGAAGATAAAACATGGGGGCTGTATGTGGTAAGTAGTGATGCGCGAGAGCCTAAAACGATTAGCCAAACCTATCAATCTGCCAGCGGAACCTGGTTTCGACACACCGATGCTGATGGGAATTTTACGGATTGGGAAAAAACGCAAAGCGGCACAGCCATGCCCCTGATCACATTAACGGGTACGGTTGATCTGAATGATATTGTGGTCTCCGGTATCTATTTAGGCACCGAATCCGACCCAGCCCATTCTCCTGCCAATAACGGCGGTTGGTACTTGGAGGTTGAGGCCCAACCCTTTCAGAATACCACCCGTGTATTTCAGACGTTCACCAGTTTGTATTCCAAATGGTGGAGATCCAGCTTAAATGGTGGCAGCACATGGGGTGAATGGAGAAGTCTTAATGTCGAGCCGTCTGTACCTTTGACAACTCTGACGGGCTCTGCTGATCTCAATCAGCTTGTGAAAACAGGGTTGTATATTGGACCGGGTACAGCCGGGATCCATGCTCCAAACTCTGATGCTGCCTGGAGTGTGGAGGTTACGGCTCAGACCATCTCCGGTCAAACCCATATTGTTCAAACCTATCAATCCGAATCCGGTAATTATTGGCGCTCCAGCAGCAATGGAGGCAGTACCTGGAGCGAGTGGCACAGTGTAACGGATGTTCCTGCTATGCCCCTTAAGAAGACGGAAACCAATGATTTGGACCAAATCATCAAATCTGGATTCTATGTAAGTGATGGAACTGCAGCATACCCTGTGCCTTACTCCGCTGATGCTTGGGTTGTGATGGTCGTAGCTGCTCCCTATGGCAATGAAAGCTATGTGATGCAGACCTTCTATACGGACAATGACATATGGTGGCGAAGAAGCCAAAATAATGGTTCTACCTGGAGTGACTGGACCAGTTTGGTCGATGAACCCTCCATGCCACTCACTACGTTAACCGGAACGGTCGATCTGAACCAAATCCATACCACTGGCATATATATTGGACCAGGTACAGCCGGGACCCATGCTCCAGACTCTGATACTGCCTGGAGTGTGGAGGTTCTGGCTCAGACCATCTCCGGTCAAGTCCATATTGTTCAAACTTATCAGTCCGAATCCGGTAATTATTGGCGCTCCAGCAGCAATGGAGGCAGTACCTGGAGCGAGTGGCACAGTGTAACGGATGTTCCTGCTATGCCCCTTAAGAAGACAGAAACCCATGATTTGGACATTATTAACAAGTCTGGGTTCTATGTAAGCGATGGAACTGCGGCAACCCATGCCCCTAACTCCAATACTGCTTGGGTTGTGATGGTCGTAGCTGCTCCCTACGACAACGAGAGCTTTGTGATGCAGACCTTCTACACGGACAATGGCACATGGTGGCGGAGAAGCCAAAATAATAGTTCTACCTGGGGTGACTGGACCAGTTTGGTCGATGAACCCTCCATGCCACTCACTACGTTAACCGGCACGGTTGATCTGAACAATATCGTGGCCACCGGTATCTATTTGGGTGCCGAATCCGACCCAGCCCATTCTCCCGCCAATAACGGCGGCTGGTACTTGGAGGTTGAGGCCCAACCTTATGGGAATACCACCCGTGTATTTCAGACGTATACCAGTCTATATTCCAAATGGTGGAGATCCAGCTTAAATGGTGGCAGCACATGGACTGATTGGAGAAGATTAGATTCTGATTCGGGCATGCCTCTCACTACGTTAACCGGAACAGTTGATCTGAACGCCATTCATAATACGGGAGAATATATAAATAATACGGACTTAGCCAGCAATTTGCCGATGGGAGTCGATAACTGGTCGTCTTTGGAGGTAATTCAAAAACCTTATGGTCCGACCATTACTCAGATCTTAACAGAAACCGACTCCAGCAGCTTTAACAATCCATTAACCAAATGGTCCAGATACAGTAAAGATGGAGGGAATACATGGGCCGATTGGAAGGACTGGTCCCTGGATAAATACCCCATGCCCTTATGGCGTTGGGAAGAGGTATTCGGAGAGAGTACAGATTTGGATCAAGGCACACTAAGCGGTTTTTATGTGGGGCCCAACAAACCGGCTGAGCATGGACCACCTAGTGAAAGCGCGTCATGGAGACTGATGGTTGTAGGCAACAGCATTGATGGCGCTCCTTCTTCAGAGGGATTCTTGATTCAAACCTTCTTTGCTCCTGATGGTGTTTGGTACCGTTCAAATGAACATACGAATTGGAGCGATTGGGTTAGCTTAATTCCTGAACCGCCTACACCTGCTGAACCTGCTATGCCGCTTACTACCTTGACCGGCTCTGCCGATCTGAACCAGCTCCGTACCACTGGGGTGTATATCGGACCTGGTACACAAGGGGCCCATGCTCCGGACTCCGATGCCGCTTGGAGTGTGGAGGTTCTCGCCCAATCCATCTCCGGTCAAATCCACATTGTCCAAACCTATCACTCCGAATCCGGCAATTATTGGCGCTCCAGCAGCAATGGAGGCAGCACCTGGAGTGACTGGTACAGTGTAACGAATGTTCCCGCTATGCCCTTGAAGAAAACTGAAACCCACGACATGAATCTGATCACCAAAGCCGGATTCTATGTGGGCGATGGGACGGGTGCAACCCATGCGCCTAATACCAATGGCGCCTGGGTTGTAATGGTCGTCGCCGCTCCTTATGGTAATGAAAGCTATGTCATGCAAACCTTCTACACAGATCATGGCATTTGGTGGCGAAGAAGCCAAGATAACGGATCTACCTGGTCGGACTGGGCCAGCTTGGTGGATGTTCCGAGCATGCCCTTGTTAGAGGCTGAATCTACCTACCTTGATGGCTATACCGAATCCGGGATTTATTATGCCATTAACAAGATTACATCAGTTCTATCCAATGGCTATTGGGTTCTTATGGTCGTGAATGCCGGAAGTTATATAACACAAACCTTCTATACAAGTGATAACATCTTGTTTAGATCGAAAATCAACAGTACGTGGTCTGACTGGAACAATATTTCGGACCCTCGCATGACCTTGATGTTCGACCAAGTGGGAGATGTAAACCGTCTGACGGGATCCGGTTTTTACTTGGGCAACGGAAAACAAACAGGATTTGGTATTCCCTCTAACAATGGTTACTGGGCTGTAATGGTTTTACAGCCAAATCCAAATCATGTCATACAGACCTTTTATACGGAAAATGGTATATATTGGAGGTCTGGTAATGGTGATATTTCCGGTTGGGGTAAATGGACTCAATTGTTGGGTGAACCTTATAACACGTTAAAAGCCTATGGCTCCATCTACCTGTTAGGGGATGCGGTGATCGAGAAAAACGATTTTATTCCCTTTACAGCTACCGGACCTGCTAGTGATCTTCAGCTTGACATTCAAACCGGAGAGGTCATAGTGAACCAGGCCGGCGCGTATTCTGTTTCCCTCTCGCTTCATCTAAATAACAACCAGTCTGCCTCCTTTGCTATCTCCATTGACAGTGAAGTGCCTGAGCATCATTCGGCCTTGCATTATGAGCCGGCTAATTCCACCTATACCGGTATACAACCGGCGCATATCACCGGTATCATCCAGTGCGAAGCTGGACAACGGATTGGAGTCAAAAATCTTTCTACCCATTCTGTCACGCTCCGGCATGCGGTCAACGGAAGAAAGTGCAAGCACGAGCTCACCATTACGAAACTCGACTGAGTGTAATCCAAAATGAATAAAGGAGTGATGATTCGCTATGTCCCATATAGATTTTTTTCAAACCAAAAATATTATTACTTTATATCCGGATTGGACCACCATTCTTACAGCCCCCTTCATAAGTACAAAGCAGGACCAGGCTGTAAAAATAGATGCTTATTTATTGAATCAAATCCAGGTTAATAGTCAATTAGAGATCGGAGCAGCCATTCAATACCGTCTCTTGCGCAATGGTGTATCCGTTTATGAAAGTGAGTCTGTTCGGTATTATTTTCTTTCGTACCTTTACAACACCAATCAGCGTCCGGCTACACTCGTTTATGTGGATCAACCCGCAAGCGGGGCCTATACGTATGAACTACAGGCCAGGGTGACAGATTCTCAATTCCTTACAGATTTCTCACTTTATATAAAGGAAGCCAATATGTCTGTCCTGGTAGTAGACAATACTACTCCCTCTGCCCTTCCTGTATATGTTGCTTATGAGGACCAAAGCGGAAACGGGTATGTAGCAGCGGTAAACTCTCAGACCGATCACGTCGACCACACCATTGCAGTAGGCAAACAGCCTGGGTCCATATGCATCTCCCCGGATGGCTCCAGCGTCTATGTGGTCAACGAAGGAGACAACACCGTTTCAATCATTGATACCAGTTCGAATTCTGTTTCCGCCACCGTGAATGTCGGAAGCAAACCCAAGGCTGTTATGGTGACACCTGATAATACCAAGGCGTATGTGGCCAATTATGATGGCAAAACCGTCTCCATTATCAATACCACTACCAAGACTGTAAGCAATGTGGTTGCAATCGGAGCCGGCAATCCCTTCGCACTGACTGCAAGCCCGAACAGCTGGTATGTGTATGCCGCGTGCCGGGTAGGGGATGCGAATGATTATGTCGCGGCAATAGCAGTGGATTCCGGTGAAGTCCATGAGTTTGCACAAGGCGGCTGGGATTTGTCCTTCGATATAGACCACAACCCTTTGGTGGTTTCACCTGATGGCCACACCGTTGCTGTATTAGGCCAAAAAAATCATTTGAGAAGAATCAATGGACCTGATGATATTGGTCCCGGCAACACCGTGTCCTGGCTGAACCAAACGGTTTCCGGCGTCTATCTGAACAACGGCACATTTTTTGCCACTAAGTCCTTTACGGAGAGTGTTATCAAGGTTGCCCGCAATCTGTCCATCGATGGGAGTGGCAATGTAACGGCAGATCAGCAGCCCGATATTCCCATCGTTTCAGGACAGAATAAAATACGCATATCACCGGATCAAACCCGGGTTTGTGTGACCATCACGGCTCATGATGATGTATTCGCCAGAATCATTGTTATTTCTGTTGATCCTCAAACACAAGCAATCTCAACGAAGGAATTAGAAATTCCCGTGGCAAATGATCTTGCGATTACCTATGACGGCAATAAGGCATATGTGATTGAAATCGAATATATCCATCCCGTCAATATCGTTACGATGACGGACTCCGAATCTATTCATTTTGGCAATGCGTCCAAAGTAAAAGGTATCGTAGGCGCTTACCGGAGCCAATCTTAATTCCAGGGAGTGATAAGCAGTGCCCGATCAAGCTGGTTCCGCTTACGTCACTTATATTTCCGCAACAGATGGCAAGGGATATGTGGCCGTTATCAACCCAGACACCAAAATAGTGGTTGACACCATTGCTGTTGGCCAAAATCCGGGGGCTATCGCCCGGTCGCCTGACGGAGACAGACTGTATGTAGCTAACCAGCATGATAACACTGTATCTGTCATCGATGTTTCTTCCGTTCGGGTAACCGCTACCCTTCCGGTAGGAGCAAATCCGGCGGCCATATTGGTCACTTCTGACAACAAACAGACCTATGTAGCCAATTACGATGCAAAGTCCGTTACAGTCATAGACAATGCCGCCCTTCAGGTTATGAACACCCTTACCCTGCAAGGAAAGCCCTTTTCATTAACTGTCGACCCCAAAAGCTGGTTTGTTTTGGCCGCCTGCAAGGGGAGCTCCTCTGAACTGGATTCCTATGCGGTTATCGACACCATTAAACACACCGTTCGAACCGAAGCGATCCTTTGGCACTCGCGGGAGCCGCAGCATAATCCCATTGCTATAACGCGGAACGGGGATTGGGTATCCGTTTTCGGTACGGACCGCATCGTTGTGTTCAAAATAGGAGGCCCCAGCAGCTTTGGATACCACACAACATGGCATGTGGGCGGCGGTATGGCCGCGGTAAGCACCGATGCCGGCCGATGGCAGGATTTTTTCTGCGCCATCCAAGGCCCCCCCTCTACAAGGATGATTCTTGCCGGTATCTCCACCGGCATGGACGGTCCTTTTTATATAAACAGTTATGAGGGTCAATCGGATATTGCAGTATCCACTGACAGCCAGAAAATATGTGTCATCATTAAGGGGGAAAACGACACATTTTCCGGGCTGCAGATTATGGAGCCTTTCAACAGCAATACCTCTCATTTTGTAAGTCTGCCCGCTGCCAACCGGGTGGTCATTACTGCCGACAGCCTAACAGCCTTTGTAAGTGAAGACCAATGTGTGTCTCCAATGGACCTGATTAATTACACCAAGGCTGAAGCAATTCCAATTGGCGGAAGGGTGAACAACCTTATTGCCAGCTATACAACCCAATCCTAAGGAGGATAAAACAAATGAGTCTCGATTCCGCCAGTCCATGCCCCTGTAACAGCTTCCGTTACCAAACCCTGGCTTCACCTGTAAACCTGGCTTTAGGCGATCCGGGAGACTGGATGCATATCGTTACCGTACCCTTTAATATCCTTACAGAGGAACAGATTGCGAAGATCGAGGTGAATATGCAGGTCCTTTGGGACAGTATTGATCAAGCATATAGTGAGTTAGACATTGAGTACCGCCTTCTGCGCAACGGCAGACAAATCACCATCGATGATACCATATTCGCCTATGATGTAGATGAACATGCCATTCACCAGGAGACACTCAGCTTCTTCTATGTGGACTCCCCCGGCAAGGGTGCTTTCACCTACACGCTGCAAGCAAGGATCTCCAGCTATCTTCATGTAGAAGGACCGCTGAAAATCAATAAAGCCGACATGACTGTTAATATTTTCAACAGTGTGGCCACCTCCAGCAACCTCTATGTCACCTATACCTCCGCTGAGGATAGCAAGGGTTATGTAGCAGTAGTCAATCCCCAGACCAAGCAGGTTGTGGGAAACATTCCGGTGGGAATGGATCCGAGGGCGATTGCCAAATCCCCTGACGGGGCCACGGTCTATGTGGTCAATCATGGGGATGAAACCTTGTCTGTCATTGATGTCTCCACCAGCCAGGTGACCGACACTCTGAGCCTGGGAAGCAATCCCGTTGCCATCGTGGTGACTCCCGACAACAGAGAGACTTATGTAGCCAACTACGACTCCAAGACCATTACAGTGATTGACAACAGCAGCCATGCACTTACCACGATTGATTTCTATGGAAATCCGTTTTCGCTGACCGTTGACGCCAAGAGCTGGTTTGTGATTGTTGCCTGCAAGGGCGGGGCCTCCTCTTCAGACACTTATTTAGCAATTAATACAACCCATCATACCGTACAATCCGGTACGATCAACTGGAGCTCTGACGAGCATAACCCCATCGCCATGACAACCGATGGGAAGTGGGTGGCATTGTTTGGCGCGGATAATATTGTTGTGTGGAATATCTCCGGTCCGAATAGTCTCAGTTATCATTATACCTGGGGTGTTGGGGGCAGTATGGCTGCAGTGGGCACAGATTCCGGGCAATGGCATGATGTGTTCTATGCGATCCAGGGAGGATCTTCTACCCAGGTTATGCGCGCCGGTATTTCCAGCGGCTTTGCCGGCCCTTATTTTACGAGCAGCTACAAAGGCCAGAATGATATCGCGGTTTCGCCGGACTACCAAAAAGTATGTGTCATTATCGAAGCCAGCGATGACCAGTTTGCCGGACTGCAAATTATCGAGCCGTTTAATGATCAACATTCCAGCTTTGTCAGAATGCCAGTGGCCCATCAGGTGGTGATTACTCCGGATAGCCTTCAGGCCTACATCACCGAAGAGCAGTATGTGACTCCGGTGGATCTGGTCACGTACACGAAGGGTGAGGCTATTTTCATTGCAGGCAAGGTGTACGGGATGGCGCTCAGCTATGTGACCCAAAGTAAATTGAGACCCAAAACACAAGTTCTTGAAGAAGAAGATTGACAGTCATTTAACTTATCAGGAGGTTCAATAAATGAACGAAGAAAAGAATTTAATTGAAATCATCAAAACTCCGGGCCCTGAAAACCTTCCCACCGAGGAAAGTGAGGGAGAGTGGGCACCTGCACCCGTTGTTCCACTGGATGGAGCTCTGGAAGAAGACACTCCGGATGATCCACCAGGTGCGGAGGTTGCCAGCGATACAATCCGGTACCATATTTCCTCCTCTGCCGTTAGCCTTGCTTTGGGTGCTCCATCCGCCTGGAAAACGTTAGCCACCCTTCCCTTCATTAATACGAAGGATCAACAGGTGGTGAAGCTGGATGTCTCCTTCAATTTGTCTTGGACGACGGCAGCCGCTGCTTACAGTGAAATTGGGGTGGATTACCGGATTCTTCGCGATGGGTCCCAGGTTTATCTGGCTACCAATGCCTTCAGCTATCAGGAGAAGGCCTCCACCAAAAATTCGGAGCAGCTCAGCTTCTTCCATGTGGATGCTCCCGCTGTTGGCAACCATAACTATACCCTGCAGGTGCGCATCAACCATCATACCAACATTCAGGATGGGCCCCAGATCACCTATTCCGATCTTGCCGCCGTTATTTATACCGGTATTCAATCCAAATCCTATCTGTATGTTTCCTATATTGAAAATATAGAGGCACCTAATGATCCCGGCTTCGTTGCTGTGGTTGACCCGGAGAGCAGGTCCGTGATCAAAACCATTCAGGTAGGCCACAATCCTGGACCCTTGGCCAAATCACCCGATGGAGCAAGCGTTTATGTAGTCAATGTCCAGGATAAAACCGTCTCTATTATAAATACGGCCACCCTCACGGTCGCTGCTACTTTGCCTGTTGGGGATGAACCTGCTGCCGTAATGGTTGCGCCGGACAATACCAAGGCTTATGTCGCCAATTACGGATCGAAGAATGTAACCATTATTGACAATAAAACCCGCCAGGTCCATGCAACAGTTCCGGTAACAGGCAGCCCGTTCGCCTTCGCCGCTCAACCTAACAGCTGGTTTATCTTCACCGCGACCATAACAGAAGGAAGTACAGGAAATGTGGTTGCTATCTCCGTAGGAACTGATCATGTCCAGAATTTGGGCGGGGTCTCCGGACTCGACCGCAGGTACAATCCACTTGCTCCCAAGGTAGTTGGCAATAAGTTAGTGGTCATTGTTCCGGACGGGTTACGGTCATACACGATATCCAACCCCTCCACAATTTCTTACTCCTATAAATATGGCGTAAAAGATTGGATCTCTGGCGTATTCCTTAACCGGTGGGATTATGTTTACGGCATCAAAACATGGTCCACCGCTACCAGGGGACGATTCAAGCTGTACGACAGTGGGAGTTACGCCGGCCCCTGGAGCTATGCAAGCTTCACCGGTCAAAGTCATATTATCATGTCCCCCGATTATTCTCGAATCTGCATCAGTATTGAAGCGAATGGCGATCAGTATGCCGGTCTGCAAATTATTGATACGGACCGGGATAACGAACTTCATATTCTTGAGCTTCCCGTTGCTCATAAGTCGGTCATTACCTCGGACAGCTCGTTGGCCTTTGTTCTGGAGAACAGCTATGTGCATCCAGTAGACATTATCAACTTTACGAATCCATTCGAATCCATCCATATCGGCGACAAGGTAAACGATATGGTGGCTGCTTATCAAATGACGACCTGACAATCTTTACTTAACGACCTGTAACAGAGGAGGTTTATCCAACATGAACTGTCCCGTGTGCGGAAGCTCATCCATTTCTGCGTTTTACCATTATCCCCGTTTTTCCCTGATGTCTTGTCCGGATTGCGACATGCTGTTTCAACCTGAGGGTACGCGCAGTATGAGCGATGATTTAATCGCAGAAATATATAACGACAGCTGGATCCGCATGAGAGATCAATGGATGAGAAGCTCCTACCTGGATCATGGCTCTTTTAACATGTTGATGCTTCAGACCTTTCTGCCAAACCGCGGCAAGCTGCTGGAGATTGGTTCTGGAACCGGAGAATTCCTCAACATGGCCCGGGCTGCCGGTTGGGATGTTCTGGGGATTGAACCCTCCTCTGCCTCATGCGCTTATATCGCCGCTAATTACCAATTGCCAGTTATCGAGGGTACTTGGAGCCCCAAGCTTCAGCTTGCGGAAAACTCCTTCGATGCAATTACCTTCTGGCATGTATTCGAGCATATTGGCGAGCCGGTTTCTTTCTTAAAGGAGATGTCCTCCCTCCTCAAGCCGGAGCAATATCTGTTTTTCAGTGTGCCGAACCGGTATTGCCTACGAAATGAGTTAAGAGGTTATTCCAGCCCCTTATTCACTGAAGCTGATCACCTGTTCCACCATTCCGAAAAGAGCTTGAGACGTATTGCAGAAAAGGCCGGCTTCCAGATCCGAGCATTGTTCAGCAGGCAAACCTATGCCGAATTGGAAACCACTACCTCGGGCTCAGTGTCTTATGGACCCCTCACCTTTCCTCAAAGGATGGAGCTTCTCGCCAAGCTGCAAGCAGAGATGCGGGGCCATGAGCTGTTCTGTGTGGCGCAGAAACCAGCAATTTAATAAAAATCTATTATTTACCAGACATTATCAGGTCCTCTACGGACCTGATTTTTTTGTGGAAGGACAAGCGTCCACATCCATTCCCCTCCTGTATTTTTTGATAAAAGGCCCGAACCTTTCATCCCGACTTTCATAACTTGTAATCATCTGGTCCAGAGAAATTGCTCCAGCTTTTTCCCTAACGAGGGTATGAATTTCTCATCCGGAAATTTCAAGTGAAAGTGAGGTAGCCCAATGTCCACCCCCAATATACCAAACATTTCCCCCACGATCACCTTATCTCCCGATGACGTGCAGAATTTAATCTTCTCCTCCATTGCCATGGAAGAGCTGGGTTTGGCGCATATTATTAATGCCCAAGGGGAGAAGCTGCAATATGCTCTGGGGACGCTACCGGGTCTGACGGGACCAACAGCAACCTTAGGAGATATTCTGGCGGTGAATGCCAGTGCCCAAGGCATGTTGGACATTATTTCACGCCAGGAGATGATCCTCGGCTCCAAGCTGCGAACGGCTGCAGCCGTACCATCATTGGCTGGACCTACCGGTCCTCCGGGGGCTCCCGGAGGAGTCTTCACCGTGAACGGATTAACCGGCAATGTAGTGCTGACCTCTGCAGATGGAATTGTTCCTGTAACCGAAAACATTCCCTCTTACTTACCTCTAAGCTATTTTGTCCAACCCGGGATATACAGCTCCAATGCCGTTCAAGGTATACCCGAGGATGCACCTGACGGACCGTCTAACCCGCAAATCTGGACGTTGTTTGTCAGTGTATCGGGAGCAACCGTGCAACAGCTTTATCTGTCCAATCCTGCGATTTATTACCGGGTCCGCCAAGCCAATGGGGTATGGACCCCGTGGGATCATGTTGCTGAGGTTGGCCCCACAGGACCTACAGGACCAGGTATAGCCGGCGATACCGGCGGAGCCGGAGATACCGGTCCCACTGGACCCACTGGAAATCCCGGTCTCACAGGACCAACGGGAGAAGGTTTTACAGGCTCAACCGGAGCAACCGGCTTCACTGGAGTGACCGGTGCTACCGGAAATACAGGGATTACCGGACCTACCGGAGATCCCGGTCTGACTGGTGATCCAGGTCCTACTGGAGTCACAGGATCGACGAATCTGGTCACCGGAGCAACAGGCTCCACTGGAGAAACCGGAGATCCCGGACCCACCGGAGCTACCGGAGTTACGGGAATAACAGGAAACCCGGTCCCAACAGGCACTACGGCAGGGCAAGGACCCACCGGACCTACCGGGGTAACTGGCCCGGAACCTACAGGGGACACAGGACCAACAGGTGACACAGGACCTACCGGCACAACTGGAACAAGCGGGGATACAGGTGCTTCAGGGCTTACCGGATTAACCGGTGTGACAGGTGAGAGCCCTACCGGACCCACAGGAGATACCGGACCCACCGGAGCTACAGGACCCACCGGGATAAGCGCTACCGTAACGGGAATTACCGGACCCACTGGGGAAACGGGGCCCGGAATAACTGGTCTCACAGGGGAAAGTGGTACAGGAAACTCCGTGCAAGGCGCTACGGGTAACACAGGTGTTACAGGAATCATTGACCAGGATTTTTTCTACGCCTATGTGACGGCATCCGCATTAACAAATTTTATTGGCGGCGATTTTATATCGGATTTGAGTAATGGTTATACGCTTGGCCAGACCAGAACCACCATTTTTCCGTTTCAAGAGGATCCTGCACAAATCAGATTAGTGGAAAATGCAGAGTATCAGATGGATTTTACTATTAACGCCATCCCGGCCAGCACCACTCCTCCTCTCTTCGCAGAGCTTTATTTCTCCTATACCGGAAGCAATACTCAGCAGCCTACACCTTATTCCAGAGTTACCCGGGAGCAAATTGGCGAGAACGTTTGGAAAAATTCATTCATTATGGATACTTCCTTCTTCCCCTTAGCAAATATGTCCTTTTTGGTAAACACCAATTTTGGCGTTGGATCCACGATTCTCGGCGCTTCCGTCCGTATTGTCACCCTGGGTACACAAGAACCTTAACGAAAGAGAGGGATCCCTAATGTCCACACCCAATATTCCCAATATTACACCAACAATTGCACTCACGCGGGATGATGTCCAGAATCTGCTGATGTCTTCCATCGCGATGGAAGAGCTTGGTTTGGCCCACATCATAAATGCCGAAGGCGAGAAGATCCAATTCGCCCTTGGCACTTTGTCCGGAGTCACCAGTCCGCCTTCCACGATTCAAGATATCCTTAATGTAAACAACAGTGCCCAATCCATGCTGGACACCATCTTCCGGCAAGAAATGATGCTGGACTCCAAATTAAAAACGGCGGTGAACATTCCTACCGTTACCGGTCCCACAGGCGCCACCGGAGCAACTGGCGGTGTAGATGCCATCAACGGATTAACAGGCGAAGTCGTGCTTAGCGCAGCCAATGGGGTTTTTCCTGCAGCTACCGCGGAGCCCTCCATTTCAGATCTCAATACGTACCTCACACCGGGAGTATACAGCTCCGATGCCGCCGGTCTAGGAGCACTCAACGGACCTCTTGGAGTTGCGAATCCGCAGATTTGGACCATCTATGTTACAGTATCGGGAACCACGGTCCAACAGCTCTATCTGACCAATCCCGCCATTTATTACCGGGTCAGAACTGGCGGGGTATGGACTAATTGGGAGCCGGTAGATGTTGTTGGCCCCACAGGCCCTACCGGGCCTACCGGGGTGGGAATCGTCGGACCCACCGGTGTAACAGGAGATACCGGTCCCACAGGAGATACAGGAGATACGGGGCCAACAGGTCCTACAGGTGCCGGTGCCACAGGCGCAACAGGCGCTACGGGTGAAGCCGTAACGGGAGGAACAGGAGATCCCGGTCCCACAGGGGATACAGGGGCGACTGGAGAAACCGGACCCACAGGGGATACAGGTCCAACCGGTGACCCCGGACCCACAGGAACCACCGGAGTTACCGGGGATACAGGACCCACAGGCGATTCCGTAACCGGGGATACGGGACCTACAGGAGCCACCGGGGATCCAGGCGGAACGGGGCCGACCGGACTTACAGGACCGACCGGAGTACAAATTACGGGCGATACCGGGCCTACAGGTGACACGGGTCCCACCGGGGATACCGGACCGACAGGAGATACAGGGCTAACAGGAGATACGGGTGCGACCGGGGTAACCGGCATCACAGGTGTAACAGGGCCTACCGGCGAATCCTTGACCGGACCTACCGGAGCGACTGGTGATCCTGGTACTACTGGTCCCACTGGTGCTACTGGAGCAACGGGTGATACCGGACCTACCGGCAACACTGGCGCCACAGGGAACGTACCAACCTCCCATTTCCTGTTCGCCTATATTACTGGACCAACGAATACAGCTGTTATAAACGACTTTACTCAATTGATTAGCTTGGACGTTGCAACGGAAGTTACTGGAGGAACAGGCTCTCCCAGAATCGATTACGGACTAAACCGAATTAATTTGGCCCGGGGCTTCTTCCAGGTAGATTATACGATTGATGCTGTTCCTCAAGTAACCGGGGATGCCATTTATGCAGATGTATATATGGAAGACACCACTGATTTTACTGTTTATCCGAGTCCAGGTTCGCGTCTAACTCTATCCACCGATGGCCAGAATGTCTGGTCGAATTCATTTGTGGTTAATACAATACCTGCTCCAATTGGAGTTGCCCTGTATGTAACAACAAATATGGGTACTGCGACAACAATAAACTCCTTTACTCTTCGTATTATTAGTCTCAACCCGTACACACCGAACGCTTAATACTGGTAAACCTCCTTGTCCATGGGCAAGGAGGTCTTTTTACCCATCAAAAAAATGCCTGTCCTCTAATTGGACAAATCATATCAATATACTATTATTAGGAATTTCACATATAAATATGACGACTATCCTTGAAAGGAGTTTTGCATGGTGGAGGAAAATAAGGCTCAATCCGTTTCACCCGAATTACTGGTTGAGGCGACAGGTCCCACCGGACCTGCCGGACCGCGGGGAGCAACCGGCCCTGCCCCGTATATTGGATATGTATCCTCAAACAAGCCAGTTATATTGCCTGTGGGTACTCCGGCCCGATGGGTAACGCTGGGAACTGTAGCTTCCATCAGTTTACAATCCACCCAGGCGGTAAAAGTTGACGCTTCGTTTTTGTTATCCTGGATCAGTGGGGACAGCGGATCGACTGAATTAAACCTGGAGTACCGGATTCTCCGCAATGGTACTATTATTTATACAGGGACCAATGTCTACGGATTTGTGGAGAATTCCAGGATGGTTAACCAGGAGTTCGTCAGCTTCTTCCACGTGGATACTGCTTCTGCAGGCTCTTATACCTACACTCTCCAAACCCGGGTGAATGGTTATGACAACTTGCAGGGCAGCGTCGAGATCCTGGAAGCCAACATGTCGGCTGTTGTATATCCGAACCAGGCGGCATCCCAGCAATACCTGTTTGTGACCTGCTGGAATGAATCAGAAAATCTGCTTGGTAATGTGTCGATAATCGATACGTCAACCGATACGGTCATCAAAAAATTGTATACCGGCATAAATCCCGGCGCCATGAGCATTTCTCCTGATCTCACTACACTCTATGTAGCGGACACAGATCCGGTTGGTGCAGGCTATGATGGGTACAATTATGTATGGGTAATCGATATCAACAACTTATCGCATAAAGGTGTTATTCAGGTTGGAATCAATCCCTCTGCTGTTTTGGTTTCACCGGACAATAGCAAGGTGTATGTGGCGAATGCCGATACCCGGAATGTGACCATCATTGATCATTTGACCAAACAAGTCATTGCCACTGTACCGGTGGGATTGGGCACACCCTTTGCTTTAACAGCCGCAGCTAATGGAAGTTATATTTTTGTGGCGTGCAAATCAAGCGCTCCCGGAAGCGATTATATTGCCGCCATAAAAACCTCCAATTTGCAGGTTACGGTGTTCGGAATGAGCTATGGACTTCAATTTGATGTTGAAGCCAATCCTGTTGCAGTCTCCAGCAACAGCCAAACCCTGGTGGTTACCGCAAAAAACAAAGTATTATTGGCAAGCCTGTATGCCAGCTCCATCGGCCCCTTTTATTCCGTCACCAATGAATCCTTGGGGAGTACTTTCAGGACCGGTGTGTTTATCGACCGGGATATGGGCCAATTCCACCAGCTCTATCTGATCGAACCAACACCATCGGAGGAGTTCTCCGTATGGCCCATGACGGCAGATAACAGTCAAGCCAGCTGGCAAACCCCGGTTCCTTATCCAAGCTACAAGGGGCAAAATCAAATTGCTGCCTCACCTGATCAGCTGCGTGTATGCATTACAGTTGTTGCCAGTGATGATGAATTTGCCGGACTGCAAATTATCGAACCGGAACATGCTAACGCCTCCCACTTTATCCGGCTGCCTATAGCCCGAGACGTCGCGATTACAGCTAATAGCGCTAAGGCTTATGTATCGGAGCACCGCTATGTGCATCCTGTTAATCTCCAAACCTTTACTGAAACCCCGGCAATTTTAGTCAACGGGCTCGTACAGAATATCCTTGCTGCGTATCGCCTGCAGAGCTGAGTCTGTTTTTTTCATTATTTGCAAAGGAGTTGTGCCTACACGTGGATGAATTTAAGGAAAAGACGAATGAAAGTCTTCCGCTTCCGGTTTCCGGGATGACCGGGCCCATTTTTATCGGCCAGCCCGGTGAGGATGATCAGGAAGTGATCTGGCCGGGTCCTGATCCGGTTGAGGGAATAACCGGACCTACAGGTCCGACGGGACCAACCGGGCCCACGGGACATCATGGGCCCCGGGTAACAGGAAGTACTGGAGAGACAGGGGCTACAGGTCCGACTGGCCCCTCCGGACCTACTGGACCATCCGGGCCGACGGGTTTTACAGGACCAACAGGACATACCGGAACCACAGGCAACACCGGAGCCACGGGATTTACAGGACATGACGGCCCCAAAGGCCTGCTTGGCCCAAGCGGCCCCACCGGTTATCCTGGCCACACCGGAGGTACTGGCGGAACAGGGCCAGTTGGTGACACCGGTCCAACCGGACCTACCGGAAGCAGCGGCAGCCGTGGAGATACAGGTCCATCCAGTTCAATTGTTTATTCCAAAGCTCCTAATTCTATTCTGCTTCATCTCGGTGAGCCGGCACCGTGGTCGACCATTAATACTGTACCTTTTGTAACTCTGGAAACCCAACAGGCCGTAAAAATCGACGCCTCCTTTCTTTTGGCGTGGGACAGCACTACCAGTGACGATACCTCTTTGACCATTGATTACAGGATATTGAGGAACGGCACTCCGATTTATTCTGGCACGAATACCTACGGCTTCCGTACCAGCTCCAGAATGCTGAATGAAGAGCCTATAGAAATCTTTCACGTGGATACGCCGGATAAAGGTGCTTACACCTATACACTTCAGGTTCGGGTGAACGGGTATCTTAATTTGGAGAATACAACGTACATCTTGAATTCGGATATGGCCGCTATCGTATTCAACAATATTGAACCCTCCTCCTATCTGTATGTATCCTATGTCTCCGATGATCTGCAAACCGGGTATGTGGCATTAATTGATCCAAATTTGGAAGCTTCGAAAGCAATTGTGCAAACCATTCAGGTAGGAAGACAGCCTGGCGCGGTGGCAAAATCTCCGGATGGAACAACCGTTTATGTGGTCAATAGCAAGGACAATACTGTCTCCATTATTGATACCCGTGAGAAAAGAGTAGCTGCTACCTTGTCAGTGGGGCTTAATCCTGTAGCTGTTGTAGTATCGCCCGATAATTCCAAGGCCTATGTGGCCAATTATGACTCCCACAGCATAACGGTCATTGACAATGCTGCCAGACAAATAGTAAGAACCATATCCGTTGATACCAATCATCCCTTTGCATTGGTGGTTTCACCTAACAGTTGGTATGTTTATGTGGCATGTAAGCAAAATCAGAACGCACTCGGCAAGGTATACGCTATCTCTGTACAAAATGGAGACATAAGCGTCTCGGGGTATGATTATGACTTTATTGCCGACCCCCAACGTAATCCGTTAGCAGTTTCATCCGACAGTGAAACTATTGCTATCTACGAAAAAGCAAGGATTGTTTATTATCAGTGCCAAGCAAATAATCCTCTTTCTGACAGACGTTTTGTAAGTTATACCGGTTGGACCGCAGGCGTTTTCCTGGAGGGAACCGATAATTACAATTATGTTCTGAAGGACCCGACCTCCACGCAGATGGTGTTATGGAGGCCTTATGGGGGTGGAGGATTCTACGGCCCCTCATATTTAGACAGCTACAAAGGACAATTTGATATCACGATTACACCTGACAATTCCAAAGTTTGTGTAACCATTATCGGGGACGACGATCAGTTCGCAGGCCTGCAAGTCATTGAAACGAAGAATAATTACTCTCCCCCCTTAGTGGAATTGCCCATAGCGTATAAAGTAGCGATCACCGCTGACAGCACAAAAGCTTATGTCGCTGAAAATCAATATGTACATCCGGTGGATATTCTGGGTTATCAAGCCTTAAAAGCCGTCTACGTCGGAAAGCAAGTACGCGGTATGGCCGGAGCTTACCGGGCCCGCAGTGAGCAAATATGAATGGGGAAATATGAATAAGGAGTTGTGCATACGTGGAGGATATTCAAAAACATCAGTATTATCAATTGCCTTCTCTGCTGGATGCCTCAGGAATAACAGGGCCAACCGGACCAACAGGAGGTGAAGGCCCTGAAGGGGCTTCGGGGGATACAGGCGATGACGGCAGACCTGGTCACAAGGGTGCTAGTGGCCCTACCGGAATAACCGGGGCAACCGGACATTCTGGAGAAACCGGGGCAAGCGGTCCTACCGGAGCAACAGGTGATACCGGAGCAACAGGCCCTACAGGTAAAACAGGAATAACCGGGGCAACGGGTGACACCGGTGGGACCGGCGCTACTGGCCTTACCGGGGGTACAGGGTCAACGGGCTCTACCGGGCCATCCGGACCTGAGGGACCTACGGGAATTACAGGCTTCACGGGTACTACCGGTGCCCGGGGAGCAACAGGACCATACAGCCACATCAGCAATAACCGGATAACGACGCCTGTATCACTGCCATTGACCGCTGCCGGTGCTTGGATAAATCTAAATACCGTCCCCTTTGTCTATCTGAAAAATCAACAAGCGGTAAAAATCGATGCCTCCCTCCTCTTGTCCTGGGATAGTGTCAATACGGATGCCACTTCCCTCAGCATGGAATACCAACTGCTGAGAAACGGAACTGTTATTAATAAAGGCGTCAGTACCTACGGATTCTATATTAACAGCAAAATGGACAACAAAGAGCTCATTGACCTGTTCTATGTGGATACACCCGGAAGCGGGGCATATACGTATTCCTTACAGGCTCGCATTGTCAATTTCTTCAACATCCAAAACACTGTACGTATTCTGGAGACTGACTTGGCTGCAGTCGCCTTTAATAATGCCTCATTTTCTTCGAGCCTGTATGTATCCTACCGGCCTACAGATGATCAGGGGAACGGGCATGTCGCTGTGGTGAATACGGCCTCTGATTCTGTTTCTGATACCATTGAAGTTGGTCGCGGGCCAGGAGCAATGGCTAAATCACCGGATGGAGCTACTCTCTATGTGGTGAATGCCCTGGATAACACAGTTTCCCTTATTGATACATTTACGAACCAGATTGTAGCAACCTTGGACGTAGGAGAGAATCCTTCAGCCGTTGTTGTAGCACCGGACAATTCTAAAGCATATGTAGCGAATTACGGCTCCAGTGATGTAACGGTAATTGACCATATTGCCCGCAAGGTGCTGACTACAGTACCAGTTGGAATTAAACATCCGTTTGCGATGGTTGTATCACCCAAAAGCTGGTATGTATTCGTGGCAACGAAGGAGGATGAGAACAACCAAGGAGAGGTATATGGCATTTCAATCAAGGGTGAGCAAGTTACGAGTATTTACGATTTCTATGATTTTAGTACCCTGCCCCAACGCAACCCTCTTGCTGTCTCCTCAGACAGTCAGACGCTGCTCGTATTTGAAAAAAATAATATATATGTTTATCTCATTTCTGAGACAGAGATCCACTTGTATAATTATGGTTCTGTATCTTGGCCCGGCTGGGTATCCGGTGATTTTCTCAACGGCCCGGACAATTATTTCTACGCTGTCCAAGATCCGTCTTCACTTTTCTTGGGCAAAGCCTCCCTCCGAGCTAATGATATGAGTTTATTAGGTCCATGGGACCTTCCCAGCCATCGAGGTCAATATCAGCTTGCCATTACTCCTGATCAATCCAGAGTATGTGTCACTATAATAGGTGATGATGACCAGTTTCCCGGGCTGCAAATCATTGAACCACAAAATAACGATACGTCCCACTTCGTTGAACTGCCGGTTGCTAAACAAATCGCCATCACCATCGATAGTGCCAAGGCTTATGTTTCGGAGAATCAATATGTTCATCCTGTTAACCTGTGGACATACACGGCGGGTAACGCAGTTTATATTGGAGGCAATGTGCAAAGTATGGCTGCCGCCTACAATATGAGGACTTAGCCTAGATAAGGAGTTGTGCAAACTGTGGATGAGATGCAAACCAATCCAATATTCTTCGGCGTAACCGGAGAGAACGATCAATTGGTGATTAGAGATGGCATACAAACCGTTGAGGCTGTAGGTATAGGTCCTACTGGCCCTACTGGTCCAACCGGTCCTACTGGTCCAACAGGACCATCAGGATTAGAAGGCAGAACCGGTGGATCAGGACCTACCGGTGATACGGGGGTCACCGGAATCACGGGAGCGACTGGTGCAACAGGAAATACAGGCTCGTCCGGCGCATCGGGACCCCTGGGACATGACGGAATAACGGGACCAACAGGCGCAAGCGGACCAACAGGCGGTACAGGTCCAACAGGTATCACAGGAATAACCGGAAAGGATGGACCGGAGGGTTCTGTTGGACCTAAGGGTGATCCTGGTTCAACCGGTACCTCAGGTAATACAGGTCCAAATGGTACGAGAGGAGCGACCGGCGCCTCCAACTATATCGGCTATGCCAAGTCGAATGTCTCCATCACATTGCCGCTGGGTTCTCCTGCTCCTTGGGTAACACTGAATACAGTTCCCTTCTTAAGCATTGGAACCCAACAATCCGTAAAAATTGACGTCTCCTTCCTGATGTCCTGGGCAAGCGGTGAGAGCAGTGAAACCTCCATCTCCCTGGATTACCGGCTGCTCCGCAATGGGGTTGAAATTTACTCCAGCAACAGCACCTTCAGTTATTTGGCGATCAAAAAACTGCCCTTCAAAGACCTGATCCGTTTCTTCTACGTGGATACACCGCCACAGGCTTCTTACACCTACAGCCTGCAAGCTCGTATCCGGTCCTTCTCCAATATCCAGGCGACAACTCAGGTTCTGGAGACCGATATGTCTACCATTGTGTTCGACAACGTATCCTCGTCCTCCAACTTATATGTGACCTACCGCCCGGAGGATAATCTCGGTAATGGATACGTGGCAGTAGTCAATACTTCTACTAATTCTGTCATTGATACGATTGAAGTTGGTCGCGGAGCGGGCGCGATTGCCATATCACCGGATGGTGGAACCGTATATGTGGTAAATTCACTGGACAATACGGTCTCCCTGATCGACACGTACTCCAACTTGGTTGTGGCAACGCTGTCTGTAGGCGCTAATCCTTCCGCAGTGGTCGTTGCAGCAGATAACACCAAAACCTATGTAGCCAACTATGATTCCAACAGTGTGACGGTTATAGATAACATCAAGCGGGAAAAGATAACCACTGTACCGGTTGGAAGCGGTCACCCGTTCGCAATGGTTGCGTCACCCAAAAGCTGGTTTGTATTTGTGGCAACGAAAGAAGATCAGGAGGGCCACATTGGAGCGGTTTATGGCATTTCAATCAAGGATGAGCAAGTGACGGGAGCTAACAATATCTATGACTTTAGCACCCTGCCCGAACGCAACCCTCTTGCTGTCTCCCCAGATAGTCGGACGCTGCTCGTATTTGAAAAGAATAATATATATGTTTATCTCATTTCTGAAGCAGTGATCAACTGGCCTGGTTATGGTAATGTATCCTGGCCCGGCTGGGTATCCGGTGATTTCCTCAACAGCCCGGACAATTATTTCTATGCTGTCCAAGATCCGTCTTCAGTCCTCTTGGGTAAAGCCATCCTTCGAGCTGATGACATGAGTTACGCAGGTCCATGGTACCTTCCCAGCCATCGAGGTCAATATCAGCTTGCCTTTACTCCCGATCTATCCAAAGTATGTGTCACAATAATAGGGGATGATGACCAGTTCCCCGGACTGCAAATTATTGAAACCGGCAATAATGATGCCCCTCATTTCGTCGAGGTTCCTGTGGCTTTTAAACTGGCCATCACTCCGGACAGCACCAAAGCGTATGTTACGGAGCATCAATATGTTCATCCAGTGAACCTCTTGACGTATACGGCAGAGAATGCCGTCTTGATCGGAAAGAATGTCGAAAGTCTGGTATCGGCTTATACTCTGCGCTCATAATGCAGGCGGGCCTCCTCCCCCATACAGCGGAGGAGGTCCTTCCTTCGATTTATCTGTACCGTCAAATCACTCAGCAGCTTTGCATACGGATTCTTGCTTCAACAAATAATTCCTGCTGTTTTTCCTCTTGCACATCTGCACCCGCATCAATCAAACAATCATCTGCCATATGCAGCAGGGTTTCAACCAGCAAGCTACAGGCATGTTGGTTCTTGACAGCCTGTAGCTCTTTATGGAGGGTGGCTTGCCATCTTCCTGTAATGGATTGTGCCGTTTGTTGGTGACCATTCGCTTTTGCAACCTTGGCAGCAAAAGACAGCCAGGCAGCAGCGGCATTTTCATTCTCTTCATGTTCACCTGAAAAAGGCATTTGAAGCTTATCGACGGAAAAACCGTTTTCCATCCAGATCAGCCATTGTGCGGCCTCATCCTTATACAGGATATTTTGGTTAAACACAGGATTGGATTGAACATCCTTTTTGGCCTCAGCAAGCTTGCCCGTCATCAACAAAGCCTGGAAGCGGATCAATGCTTCTGCCATAGATTCGGTATGGGGACCTTTTTTTTCCGTTAAGGACAAAATCGTGGAGTAACAATTTGCTTCTGCCAAAGTGGCAAGCATCGATAATCTTAATTCAGGACCAGAAACTCTCATTAAACGTTCCATCAGCGGAATAAGCTCCTGTTCCCGGCCACAGCAATTCAGTACATGTGCAAGAGCACGCAGTGCCGGATAAAACACAGGTTCCATCTCAATAGCCGCCGTAAAGTAACTGATCGCCTGATCAAACTGTGCGCTATCCTGATAAAGCTTACCCATCAACCAAAGCGTCCGAAAGGTCCCGTTCCCTTTCTCAGTGACATATTTGCCGGAGGAGCCTAAGCTGAGAGCGCGTGTAAATGCGCGTTCTGCTGCATCTGTCTCCTCATTTTGCAGTTGCAGTATTCCCTGCCAATGATATAAATCTGCATAATCCTCATACTCCTTTATCCCTGCTTCTGCCGTCAATAGAGCCTCCGTTATTTGCTGCAAGTGAAACAGGCTCATAATCTCATGTAAATAGGCCGCAGAGCGGAATGGACTTTCCTGCGGTCCATAAAGTCTGCTCTGGCGAAAACAGTCCACCGCTTTGTCATGTTCATGAGTTTGGCAATAGTTCACCCCCATATTAAAAAGATGAAACGCATTATGGGGCTCCTTCTCCAGAACCTGCTCCAATGCAGCTCTGTTTCGTCGAATTTTTTGCTTAGTCTGCAATTGCTTTTGCCCATAGCCATCATGATGGATGACCAATTCTGTTTGACCTAGAGCGG
This sequence comes from Bacillota bacterium, assembly GCA_023388055.1. Taxonomy (GTDB): domain Bacteria; phylum Bacillota; class Bacilli; order Paenibacillales; family NBRC-103111; genus Paenibacillus_AR. Next base: position 128,997 of record JAEWGW010000002.1, read on the forward strand.
CCCCTTCCGAATTTGCGGCAATGCTGTCAATTACTTGTTCATGTATGGGATAGCGGTAACGGTACTCCGACCGGTTGCGGAACATTCTCAGCACCGGATTCACCATAATTTCCCACCCCCTATTCTCATTCAAGTCATTATGCAGTTGAAACAGAATGCCTTCGATTCCAGGATGCGTCATATAAAGGGGCAGCAGCTCACAACCATACGAGTCCAAAACTTCATCCGCATCGAGAACCAAAATCCAGTCCCCGCTCGCTTTTTCCAGGCCCGCGTTGCGTGCAGCCGCAAAATCATTTGACCACTGATGGCGGAACACCTTGGCACCGTATTGTTCTGCAATCTCAATGGTCCTGTCTGTGGATCCGGTGTCCACAATAATCATTTCATCCACAATGGACTTAACACTATCCAGACAACGCGGCAGCTGCGCCTCTTCATTCCGCACAATCATACAAAGAGTCAACGAAGGTTTATTCATGGTCTGCTCCCTCCTTTATGCTTTGGATCAAACGCCGGATTCTCCATTCGCATTCCTCCAGATTACGGAGCGTCCCATTGTTTTGCCGGTCCTCCGGGTAGCTGGATTGCCGCATCCGGCATACATCCTTGGCTTGCGCCAGGTATGAAAGCGCCGCTCCCAGCTTTGTAACAGAATACAAAGGGGAGGACGGCAAAAATTGCTCAAATAATGACGCAGCTCTGATGTAATGGCCGAGTTCGAAGGTGTGTACAGCAAGAATAAGCAGCCGCTCATCTTGTGCATGCTCGCTCTTAAAAGTCTGCAAGAATGCGGCAATGTGAATAGAAGCATCTTCCGGACCTGAAAAAAATGTATTTATGCTTTTTTCTTTGGGACGGATCTCCATGTGAGGCAATATAAACACTCCTTTTATTGTTTTATCCGGCAATCTAGACATATCCCTATATGCTATGCTGCCAAACGGACTTTGGATCATGAAATGTCCTGTCGGACAAACGGCAGGGTTGCGGTCCATAAATTTGAGAATAGATTAATCCTATGAAAGGAGGGATGTATTTTCACAGTGTTCATATGGACGTTGCTTCCGTCTCTATTTTCCGTTTTGTACAGCATAGAGTATTTAAACGTCATGGAAGGGGTGAGGAAATGAGTGATTTTGATTCTATTACGGGACCAACTGGCTCCACTGGTGTGATTATCTTGGCGACTACCGGAGACATCACCGGACCGACCGGACCTACTGGCGCCACAGGTGCAACCGGACCGACCGGGCCCACGATAAATCCCCGGCCATTCACCGGGCCCACTGGTACCACTGGAGCGACCGGCTTGACCGTGACTGGACCCACCGGACCTACTGGAGCCACAGGAATAACCGGGCCTACCGGGCCCACGATAAACCCACGGCCATTTACCGGTCCCACTGGAACTACAGGGGCGACCGGCTTGACCGTGACTGGGCCAACAGGACCTACTGGAACCACAGGAACCACAGGAGCCACGGGAGCCACGGGCTTGACCGTGACTGGACCCACCGGCTCCACAGGAATAACCGGGCCTACCGGGCCCACGATTAACCCTCGGCCATTCACCGGGCCCACTGGAACTACCGGAGCGACCGGCTTGACCGTGACTGGGCCAACAGGACCTACTGGATCTACTGGGCTTACTGGAACAACGGGAGCCACGGGCTTGACCGTGACTGGACCTACCGGTGCCACAGGAATAACCGGGCCTACCGGGCCCACAATAAACCCCCGGCCATTCACCGGGCCCACTGGAACTACAGGAGCAACGGGCTTGACCGTGACTGGTCCTACTGGACCGACCGGACTTACTGGGGAAACAGGGGCTACCGGACTCACCGGGGAAACTGGCGCTACTGGACTCACTGGGGAAACTGGGGCTACCGGACTTACCGGAGAAACTGGCGCTACTGGACTCACCGGGGAAACTGGCGCTACTGGACTCACTGGGGAAACAGGTGCTACTGGCCTCACTGGGGAAACCGGCGCCACGGGCCTCACTGGCGAAACGGGTGCTACCGGCCTTACCGGGGAAACTGGAACTACGGGACTCACTGGTGAAACAGGAGCCACGGGACTCACCGGCGAAACAGGCACGACTGGTCTCACAGGCGAAACGGGTGCGACCGGACTCACCGGGGAAACTGGCGCTACTGGTCTCACTGGCGAAACTGGTGCTACTGGCCTTACCGGGGAAACTGGCGCTACTGGTCTCACTGGGGAAACTGGAGCTACCGGACTTACCGGGGAAACTGGTGCGACTGGGCTCACCGGCGAAACCGGCACGACTGGGCTCACCGGCGAAACCGGCACGACTGGGCTCACCGGCGCTACTGGCGCCACGGGCCTTACCGGCGAAACCGGCGCTACTGGACTCACTGGCGAAACTGGTGCGACCGGACTTACCGGAGAAACTGGCGCTACTGGCCTCACCGGGGAAACTGGCGCTACTGGACTCACTGGGGAAACTGGGGCTACCGGACTTACCGGAGAAACTGGCGCTACTGGACTCACCGGCGAAACCGGCACGACGGGTCTCACGGGCGAAACTGGAACTACTGGACTCACTGGGGAGACAGGTGCCACTGGGCTTACCGGGGAAACTGGCGCTACCGGCTTAACTGGTGAAACAGGTGCTACTGGCCTCACTGGGGAAACCGGCGCCACGGGCCTCACTGGCGAAACGGGCGCTACCGGCCTTACCGGGGAAACTGGAGCTACGGGACTCACTGGTGAAACAGCAGCCACGGGACTCACCGGCGAAACAGGCACGACTGGTCTCACAGGCGAAACGGGTGCGACCGGACTCACCGGGGAATCTGGCGCTACTGGTCTCACTGGTGAAACTGGTGCTACTGGCCTTACCGGGGAAACTGGCGCTACTGGGCTCACTGGGGAAACTGGAGCTACCGGACTTACCGGGGAAACTGGTGCGACTGGGCTCACCGGCGAAACCGGCACGACTGGGCTCACCGGCGAAACCGGCACGACTGGGCTCACCGG
>JAEWGW010000020.1 GCA_023388055.1 Bacillota bacterium
GAGCGTGCAGGAAAATGCTCCCTTACGAAGAACGCGACGGCGTGACTTCTGTTCCCGCCTGCCCACCTGTCAAAACGAAGGTAACGGCGCCCCCCGGCGTTCCCCTGGCAGTGGATCCTCATCTGTTCAAGAAGTTGAAATCCTGCGAATGAGTGAGCATTCGAGAGCTATCCCCTAATTACGAGGGACGGATCTCAGCGGCTCTTAACCCATAAAAAGAGACTTGCTGCGATTCTAACGGAACTCAGAAGTTCTTAAAGGCTACATAGGCACAGAAATGGCGCCGAATCCTCTTCTAACAGTCGCTCAGTTCCGTTAGGTTGGAAATTGGCCCATTTTCCCTCTCTAAGGGGAGCTGATTTCCGTTAGCGTCTATACGCGGAAAATGATGAGGTGGAGAATCGTGATTGACAGGAAAACCATGGTACAATTTACGGCGCTGACATTTGCCATCGCTATTCTTGTGTCAGGGGCGTTGATAGCGCTTGGGCCATTCGGCTACAAGGTTCACAATTGGGTTTACACCATACAGGATTTCGCAATGAATGTTCCCTTTTCCATCTACATTTTGTCTCCTGCGATTGCTTCATTTATCATTCTCAAGAGAAATAACAAAGTCGCCAATTTGATGGACTGGCTGAAAACGGTTTTTTATGCCAAAAACAAACTTTTTCCCTACTTGTTCGTTATAGCAGGCCTTTCGCTATATTTTGGAATTCATCTTGCCATTTCCGGTCGAATGGAATTGGCGCTTCCGTTTTATGCGTTTTTCCTGTCCCTGCCCGGTAATCTGATTATCGGGGGTTTGGAGGAAACGGGGTGGTCGTACATATTGCTGCCCGGGCTTAACAAAAAATATGGCTTCGTGGTATCCTGTCTCATCGCCGGAGTGATTTGGAGCTTATGGCACATCCCGCTTTTCTTCATTCCGGGGACGAATCACGGAGAGGGACTGATTAACTTTTGGATGTTCGTTGTGCAGCTCATGGCGTTCCGGTTTTTCTACGGGGCTATCTACCGGATCTCAGGCAAAGGTCGCGTGTTTATGTGTGTTTTATTCCACACCATGTTCAATGCAGCCTCCCCGTTGTTCGGTACCATGACCATGACATGGGCGGGAACCATCGCCGCAAATGCCGCGTTAGTTCTTGTATCCATTTGTACCGTTGCGATTTACGATAGAATAACAGGCGGCAAAGGATCACCCACGCGGCTTAACGGATAGCGCCGGAAATAAGGAACATTAGCTACATCAGCTACATCAGCTACATCAGCTACAATAGCTTCCTCGTCATTTGCTGCCAATGTCCCGTTTCATTGATGCTTTCGGTAGCTAACGGACTATAGAGGCGTTATTTCGAGGAAAACACGGATTTTTTTAATCTAACGGACTCAAGTTCCGCTATATGGCTGAAAATCACGGTTTCTGGGAAGATTTCAGCTAAATAACGGCCCCTCAGTCCGCGAAAATCTCCCAAACGCGAAAATACGGAAAATAGCGGCTGCTGAGTCCGTAACGTGGGTACATAACGGGAGGACATAACGGGGAGTCCGTAACGTGGGTACATAACGGGAGAGCGCAATGTGTGTCCGTAACGAGGGAACGTAACGCGAGACCGGAACGTGGCTCGTAACATGACTCCGCAACATGGACCCGAAACGTGAAAGTGGGAGAAGAATTCCGGCCCCAATTGGATGATGTCAGAGAAAAACCACAAAAGGAACCCCAGCCTCCGCGGTAAGCGGTAGTGCCGGGGTTCTTTCAGCTATCCATTTCCGCTTCTTCCAGCTGTCCGCTTTCGTTCCTTTACACTGTCCAGTTCCGTCCTTTAGCTGTTCGTTTCCGTTCCTTAAGCTGTCCAGGTTCTGTCTCTTTAAGCTGTTCATTTCCTTTCCATTACCCCGAACCGTTTCGTTAATGCGGGCGTGTGTTGACCTCGAGAATCCAGACGGTGCCGCCTTTGTCGATGCCGAAGTCGAAGCCTAAGGCCCCGATACCGGCATACTTCTCCTCCAGAAGGGCGGTGCCGCTGCGGGCTACGCCCACCATCGTGGCAAATTTGTCCCGTGCCAAGGAGGGGAAGGTCATCCGCAGCGCCCGGTTGCCCCCTAACATGGTGCCGCCCCGGCATAAATTGGTGACGAACAGCCCGGGTCGGGCAAGACGCGCCACCACTGCCCGGATGCGCCAGCTTCCGTTTTCCTTCACCAGCTTCACCCGGTAATCCAGGGGTTTGCCTTGAATGGTGGATAGCCGGATACCCTGCTGCAGCATGTATGCCCGTTTGCCCCGGATGCCGGCCAGAATCCGCTCCAGCCCGTCCAGATTCGCCGTTTGCCGGACTGTTGCCCCGTATTGCAGCCGGTATCCGCCGCTGGAGCCCCGGGAAATCCGCACTACCCCGCTGCCGCCCGTACCCACCACTGGTTTGGCGACAATAAAGGAATATTGCCCCAGCATAGCCGCCAGCTGCTCATGGGAGTAACGGCGGGTGTCGGGAATATGCTTGGCTACCCCGCTATGGGCCTTGAGTATGGCGAACTTCGCCCATTTATCCGCAATTTGCTTCATTGTTTACCTCCTGTCTGGAAATGACCATGCCATTTCCGGTTCTCATTCCCACTATATTCTCCACGTCCGCCAATTTCCCGGACCAGCTGCCTAATTATGGTTGACGAGAAGCTAAATTTGTGCATGTCCGATAACCTCCCATGTAATACAAAAATGTTCCAATAAATTTAACCAAATTTCGAATTTTTCATAAACATGTTAATAAACATAACATCAAGTGGTTGATCTTTTAAGGGAATGCGTGTAATATAACGGTAATCTTCACATGTCTAATAAATATTACGGAATAAAACAGAAAAAGAGGGGAGGTTCGGCATGATTGAGTTCAAGAATGTGAACAAATATTTCGGCAAGTTTCATGTATTGAAGAATGTGAATCTCACGATCCAAAAGGGTGAGGTGGTGGTAATTATCGGTCCTTCGGGCTCCGGGAAAAGCACGGCGCTCCGGTGCATCAACCGTCTCGAGGCCATAACCGACGGCGAGCTGGTGGTTAACGGTGTTCCCCTTCAAGATAAAAAAGTGGATATCAATGCTTTCCGCCGGAACATCGGCATGGTTTTCCAGCATTTTAACCTGTATCCCCATAAGAAGGTCATCGACAACATTGTGCTGGCTCCCACCAAGGTGCTGGGCATATCCAAGGAAGAGGCGCAGAAAACAGCCATGGTGTACCTGGAGAAGGTCGGCATTGCCGAAAAAGCCCAAAGCTACCCTTCGGAGCTGTCCGGCGGCCAGCAGCAGCGTGTGGCTATAGCCCGGGGGCTGGCCATGAATCCGGAGCTGATGCTGTTCGATGAACCCACCTCCGCACTGGACCCGGAAATGATCGGCGAGGTGCTGGACGTTATGCGTTCCCTGGCCCATAACGGTATGACCATGGTCATTGTCACCCACGAAATGGGCTTTGCCCGTGAGGTAGCGGACAGGGTGGTCTTTATGGATCAGGGGCAAATTGTGGAGGAGGCACCGGCTGCCGAGTTCTTCGACAATCCCAAGGAGGAGCGGGCGCAGCTGTTCCTGGGCAGACTGCTTCATCATTAACGGCTTTTCGGTTATTCAATATACATAAAAGGGAGACGATTGGGATGAACAAGTGGAGAGGGTTTCATATTGGATTAGCACTGATGCTGGTTATGATGCTGGTGCTCACAGCCTGTGGCGAAAAAACGGAAGAAACCGCTGCATCCGTGGCGCCCAGCGCCGGGACGGCAAGCACGGCCGCTGCCGCATCGCCGGAGGCGAAGATTGACAGCAAAACCATTGACGCCATCAAAAAACGCGGCAAGCTGGTTGCCGGCGTGAAGTTCGATACCAACCTGTTCGGCTTGAAAAACCCTTCCTCCGGCAAGGTGGAGGGCTTCGATATTGATATTGCCAAGGCGATCGCCAAGAAGATCCTTGGTGACGAAAACAAGCTGGAGCTGAAGGAGGTTACCTCCAAAACCCGGATTCCCATGCTGCAAAATGGTGAGATCGATCTGATTATCGCCACCATGACCATTACCGAGGAGCGGAAGCAGCAGGTGGAATTCAGTGAGATTTACTTCATGGCCGGCCAATCCATCCTGGTGAAGAAGGGCAGCCCCCTGAAGAGTGTGGCTGACCTGAAGAAGGGCGACAAGGTCCTTGCGGTGAAGGGCTCCACCTCGGCCACCAACATCCGCCAGAAGGTGCCGGATGCCACCATTCTGGAATTTGAGAACTATCAGGACGCGTTCACTGCTCTGAAGGCAGGCCAAGGCGTAGCATTGACTACGGACAATGCCATTCTGTTCGGTATGATGAAGCAGGATGCCAATTATGAGGTTGTAGGCGGCACCTTCACCGATGAGCCTTACGGAATTGCAATGCCCAAGGGAGACACCGGCTTTGCAGGCGTCGTTAACCAGCTTCTGGGCGACATGAAGAAAAGCGGCGATTACGACAAACTGTACGAATCCTGGATGGGAGTCAAGCCGGCCAAATAAGCCGGAACGTCAAAAGGGATAGGTGGCTTGCCGCTTATCCCTTTTGCCACATATGGGGTTAGGAGAGAAGCGCTATGGCAAAGTTCGATATTGATGTGTTGTTCAAACACTGGGACCGTTTCTTCGAGGGTTTCGTCAATACCATCCAGATCAGCCTGATCGCGTTGGTGGCCAGCTTTTTGCTGGGAGCGGTTATTGCCGTGATGCGAATCGCCCCGGTGAAGGCATTGAATTGGCTGGGAACAGGCTTTGTGGAATTTATCCGCAATATTCCGCTTCTGCTGGTGGTGTATATTTTTTATTACGGGCCTGCCTCCCTGGGTGTGCCTCTGGACGGATTTGTGTCGGGAACCCTGGGATTAACGGTATATACGGCGGCTTTTATTGCCGAGTGCATCCGGGCTGGCATCCAGTCTATCCCCAAGGGCCAAAGCGAGGCTGCACGGGCTACAGGATTGACCTATAACCAGACGATGTTTCATGTGATTTTGCCCCAGGCCATAAAAATCGCAACTCCTTCCATGGGCAACCAGTTTCTGAATCTGGTGAAGAATTCGTCCATCCTGGCGGTTGTCAGTGGAATGGATCTGATGTATTATGCGGACTTGATCAATTCGGATACTTTCCTGCCGTTGACGGTTTATTCCCTGGTGGCCTTGTTCTATCTGGTGCTGACCGTTCCCTTAAGCTTCGGCATTCATTATCTGGAGCGGCGTTTCGCCAGAAGCTCGTAGAGAGGAGGACGCATCATGGATTTTATAGGAGCTTATTCGGGGGATAACCTGTCTTTTATTATGGAAGGCTTTTGGACCACGGTCTGGATCTCGGTGGTAGCGATTATCCTTAGCTTTGTACTGGGGCTGGTGCTTGGAGTGCTGCGGTATACCCGTATTCCCGGCGTGTATCATGTGGTTGCGGTTGTGGTGGATACCATCCGGAACCTGCCCTTATTGCTGCTTATCTTTTTCGCGTATATGGTACTCCCGCAGTTGGGGATAAGGCTGGGCATCTATTGGTCGGCAATCCTGGCATTGACGGTGTTCGAAGGGGCGATGATTTCGGAGATTGTCCGTGGCGGTCTGACCTCCATCAACAAGGGCCAGATTGAAGCGGCCCGCTCCTCAGGCCTGAGCTACATGCAAACCCTGCTGCATATTACCCTGCCCCAGGCACTGCGCCGGATGTCCCCGCCTATGGTCAGCCAGTTTATTTCCCTGCTCAAGGATACCAGTCTGGCGGTGATTATCTCGCTGCCGGAGCTGATGCATAATGTGCAGATCGTCAACGGGCAAAAATTCGCCTATGCCATTCCGACTATGTTATTGGCCGCTGTTCTGTACTTTACCGTCAATTATGTGCTCTCCATCACCGCCCGCAGGCTGGAGGCCAAGCATATCTGACTCTTCCATTTTTCCTGCCACAACAAAAAGCTTCGCACATGAAGCTTTTTTTGTTTTCTTTTTGAACCGGAAGGGGATTGGCGCAAAAAGTCGAATAGAACATAGATAGTATACGCTGTTCTTTGCGGAGAACGGCAGGCAGTATCAGATAAGTGGGAGGATTGGCAGAAGCATGAGCAGCATTATAGTCAATGATTTGGTGAAAAAATTCGGGCTGGAGGTACTGGCCGGACAATCCCAATTAAACCGGGCGATCCCGAAGCCGGAGGTTCACCGGCCGGGTTTGGAATTCGTGGGGTATTTTGACTTCTTTTCCCAGGATCATATCCAGCTTCTCGGACAAAAGGAAATCAACTATTTACATACCTTATCGGAAGAGGAACGGAATGTCCGCATCGGCAATATCGTCAAGTACCATCCGCCTTGCTTCGTGGTCACCTGGAACCAGGAGGGGCTGAAATATCTGATCAAATATTGTGAGGAGGAGAACATTCCTCTTCTGCGTACACCTCTTCGCACCAAAAAATTCCAGGAGCTGGCCAATTCCTATCTGGGCAAGCTGATGGCGCCGCAAATGACAGTACACGGGGTCTGTGTGAACGTGTCCGGCATCGGTATTCTGCTGCGCGGCAAGTCTGGCGTCGGCAAAAGTGAAACCGCTCATACCCTGATCCGCAGGGGACACAGGCTGGTAGCCGATGATGTGGTGGTCCTCAAAAAAACCGGTCCGGAAACTCTTCTTGGCACCCATGACGGCAAAACCAAGGAATTCCTCGCCCTGCGCAGCATCGGTCTGATTAATGTGTCCCGCCTCTACGGGCGCAGCGCCTTCCAGGATGAGACCCGGGTGGTGCTGGACATTGAGCTGACCAAGTGGCAGGACAATGCCCTGAACAATGATCTGGAGCTGGAAACCAAATTCACCGAGTATATGGATATTGCCATTCCCCATATCGAGATTCAACTGCAGCCCGGCCGCGATGTTGCGGGTCTGGTTGAGGCTGCCGCCAACAATTGGTATCTGCGCCAGCAGGGGTACAGCGCCATGAACGATTTCCTGAAACGATTGGAGATGGACGAGTGAACCGGCAGCCAGTACAAAATACGATGAAAGCCCCCTTGTTCCGCGACCCTATCTATGACGGAGCGGCCGACCCGGTGATGGTGTGGAACCGGGAGCTGAAGGAATGGTGGATGGTGTATACCAACCGCCGGGCTACGGCGGAGGGTGCGGGAGTGGCCTGGGTGCACGGCACGGATCTGGGGGTTGCTGTGTCCCGGGACGGCGGACAAAGCTGGCTGTACAGAGGTATCCTGGAGGGGCTGGATTTTGAGTGGGGCCGCAACACCTTCTGGGCGCCGGAGATCATTTATGCCAACGGGTTATATCACATGTATGTCAGCTATATCCAAGGTGTACCCATCCAATGGGCCGGTCATAAACGGGAAATTGTCCATTATACCAGTGCCGATCTGCTGGTGTGGCAGTTCGAAGCCAAGCTGGCGTTAAGCTCGGACAGGGTCATTGACGCCTGTGTGACAGAGCTGCCCGGCGGCGGCTTCCGGATGTGGTATAAGGATGAGGCTAACGGCTCCCACACCTATGCCGCTGATTCGGAGGATTTGTATACCTGGCGGGTAACAGGACCTGTTGTGGAGACCCACGCGCATGAAGGGGCTAACGTGTTTTCCTTGGGGGGCTCCTACTGGATGATTGTGGATGAGTGGAAAGGACAGGGGGTTTACCGCTCGTCGGATCTGGAGCATTGGGAGCGGAACGGGCAGATTCTGGCCGAATCCGGCAGCCGGGAGGATGACCAGGGATTCGGCTTCCATGCAGATGTTGTAACAGCGGGAGAGCGGGCCTGGATCTTTTATTTCACCCATCCCGGGCGTATTCCAGGAACGGACAACGGTTATGAAGGCCGGCGCAGCTCCATCCAAGCAGCTGAATTGACTGTTGAAGACGGAAAGCTGGTCTGCCAACGGGACAATCCGCCGGGCTGCCTGGAGGTTCCGGAACACTCTTAAAAAACGAGACGAGGAGCTTGAAATCATGATTCGTTGCATCTATCGGGCGCAGTTGAAGGAAGGGCAGGAAGAGGAAGGACTGGAGCTGTTCCGCCAACGGCTGGATGCCGTCCGCAGGGATATGGGCGACGGGCTGTTGATGACTCTAACCGGGCACCGCTGGAAACGCTCCGTATTCCTGTATTATGAATGTTTAAACGAGGCCTACCACCCGGACAGATGGTTTGCCGGTATGGAGCAGGTGCTGGAGGCTTGGCCGGGGGAGGATAAACCGAGAAGCTGGATCCAGATGATCGATGTGTTTCATTTTAACGCGCCGGAAAGCCCGGAGCATTGGCGGCGGAAAGCCCCTGTGGAGCGCAGAGTGGGCAGGGTGGCCCATCTGCTTCCCGAGATGATGGCCAGCTATATTTATTACCATTACCAGCTGCAGGAGGAGCATGCCTTCTTCGGCCCTAAATATGAGATTATCGCGATGCACGAAAATCTGCTGTTCGGTTATCAGGAGTTTCCTGCTGTGGTGGAGGAGCCGGTATTGCCCCGGAAGCTGGACACCAAAGGAACTCCGGCCACCTGGACGGATTCCCGGATGGATCTGCACTTCCAGGCATGGGAGGATGGGCATCTCTATTTCAAGCCGGTGGAGACGCTGTTTGCGTTCTATGAAACGGAGGAGCAGGTATGAGTGCAACAATCGCCCAAGCAACGATCCGCGAGCTGGATGACGCGGCTGTGCTGTTCGATGAATACCGGGTGTTTTATGGGCAGGAAAGCGATGTGGAGGGAGCCAAGACTTTCCTGTTTGACCGTTTGGAGCATGGGGAATCGGTTGTTTTCCTGGCCAAGGATGAAGCTGCCGGGTCGGCGGTAGGTTTTATGCAGCTGTACCCGCTGTTTTCCTCCGTATCCATGAAGCGTATCTGGCTGCTGAACGACCTCTATGTCCGGGAATCCCACCGCAGCAAGCAGGTGGGCAAGGGTCTTCTGGAGGCGGCGCGGGAATTCGCCGTTCTCACCAAGTCCAAAGGGCTGGAGATTGCCACCCAGGTAACTAACCTGCGGGCCCAGAAGGTCTATCTGGAGCACGGTTATGTGCAGGATGAGGAATTTTACCACTATTATATGCTGGTATAGGAGAATTCTTGGCAGGGGGTGGCATTATGTTGGGCATTGAGCATTACATGGTCTTTTTGTTATCGGGGCTTCTGTTGAATATGACACCGGGCAGCGATACCCTGTACATCTTCGGCAGATGTATGTCCCAGGGGAAAACCGCAGGTATGGTGTCTGTGTTCGGCATTATCTCGGGGGCATTTGTGCATACGGCCTTTGCCGCCTTCGGGTTGTCCGCCATTCTGATGCACTCCGCTTTGGCCTTTAACCTGATCAAGTGGATCGGCGCTGCGTATCTGGTGTATCTAGGGATCAAGTCCATCCGCAGCAGAGAGAATCCTGCTATGGAATCGGGGGCTATGCCCAAGGAGGGGCTGCGCAAGATTTATCTCCAGGGCCTCCTGACCAATGTGCTTAATCCCAAGGTGGCCTTGTTCTACTTGGCTTTCCTGCCTCAGTTCGTCAGTGCCGACCAAACCTACGGCGCGCTGCCTTTCCTGATTCTCGGGCTGACCTTCATTACAACCGGGACATTGTGGTGTATGCTGCTGGTGGTGGTGTCCGACTTCATGACCAAGTGGCTGCGCCAAAGCCAATTCGGCAAATACCTGAACAAGGTGACGGGGATCATTTTTGTGGGGTTGGGATTGAAGCTGCTGGGAGCCAGCAAAACATAGGGCATTTGTTTTGTCGGAATAGCATAGCAAATACCGGATAACGGCCCCAGGTCCGTTGTCCGGTATTTTTTTCGTGTGATGAGGCTTGGATGTGTTTCGTATTAAATGCCGTTGTCCCGGAAATATTGCAGGGAGATTTTTATGCTGTCCAGCGGGGAGCCGGAAAACTGCTCCTGCTCCACGATGTAATATTCGATGCCGGCTTCTTGGGCCAATTGGAACACACTTTTGAAATCCACAACTCCGTTGCCCACTTCGGTATCATCCCGTCCATCGCCGAAGTCCTTGATGTGCACCAGAGGAACCCGCCCGGCATACTTCTTCACATATTCCGCCGGGGATTTGCCGCCCTTGTGGACCCAGCCCAGGTCAAACTGCATGGTAAACAGCTCTGCCGGAATGCGGGCCAGCATCTGGTCGATGATGGTTTCGCCGTTGACCAGCTTGAATTCAAAGGCATGATTGTGGTAGCCGTATTGCAGTCCGGCCTCGTTCACCAGCTCCGCGGCACGGGCCAGGAAGCGGATACGCTCGTTCAGCTCCTCTTCTGTCGGCACCTCCGAGAAAGGAGAGGAGGGGGTAATGATGTACTTCAGTCCCAGCTCCTGGGCATATTCAATCTGCTGCTTCAATCCTTCCTCCATGAGGGCCATATCGGTAAAATTGATTCCAATATGGGCTGAAGGCGCTTCCAGACCGCATTCATCTAATACTGCTTTAACTTCCTTGGACGAAAAACCGAAAAATCCGGCAAATTCCACAGCCTCATAACCGATTTCCGCTACCTGGCGGATTGTTCCCAGAAAATCATCCTTGGTTAAATCACGAAGCGTGTACAGCTGCAGTCCTACCTTGGGATTCGCCATTCCCTTCACCATCCGCTCTTATGTTTAAAGTTTAAGGTTTACCCCTCCAGTATAGTAAAGCGCTCTCCAAAAACCTAGCAGCATTCTTGTGGTGTTTGTATGTGATTTTGTCCTGACGGCAGGAAACCTGCTATAATAGGCTGGAATAGGATAGAAACCGAGGTGATGGCAATGGTGAAAAAAAGAAATGCGCAGAACGCCGCCAAGCCCAATGAACGCAGCGATGCCCCCGCAACCTTGAAGGATCTTCTGGATGCCGGCACTCTCAGCAAGCTGAAGGCACAGGCGGAGGAAATGAAGGCGGAGGAGGAACAACGCCGGCTGGAGCAGAAAAAGCGGGAGGAAGAGGCCAGGGCTGCAGAGAAGAAACGCCTGGAGAATGACTTCGAGCATCTGCTCAACAACAGCAAGCTGGATTGGCGCAAGCATAAATAGCTATTATCCCTAAACAAAGCGGACACGGCGGTTTTTCTTCCAAATTGGAGGAAACCGCCGTGTTTGTTTACGTTCTTCAGATGCCCTCATAATAGCTGTATTCATACCGCGCCGGTATACAGGTGGGAAATGGATTCACATCGGCGATGGTGTACACCGGATAATGCTTTAACGCAAATTGGGTGTGATACAAATATTCCATCAGCAGCAGCTCTCCGTTTTCAACTCCGCACAAGATTCCACTGGTTCCGGTCCCGTTTTGCATGGATACACCTACCGGACTCCCCACAAGCGACGCCGCTTTCATCTGCCAAGGCATGGACGGATTCCTCCCTAAATTAATAGCCGGTTTACCCCGTCAGGGCTGACGGCAATGGCACTATAGCCTATGCAGGCGGCAGTCATAAGGTGCCCGGAGTAATGGGCCGGATTTGCGTTCCGGCATCCGTCATGTCATGATGGGGTTGGACAAGAATGGTAAAAAGGAGCGGAGAAACGTGCTGCGCATTGCGACAAAAGAGGATGCCGCCGGGGTACTGCCCCTGATGATGGACGCCATCGGCAGTATCGCATACAGTCTGACGGGCGAGTACAGCCCGGAAGCTGCTATGGCGGTGTTGGAGGAATTCTACTCCCGTGAAGACAACCGGCTGAGCTATGAGAACGTCACCGTGCTGGAGAAAGAAGGTCGGGTGGCTGCCTTTATGCTGGCTTATCATGGCAGCAGAGCAGAGGCGCTGGACCGGCCGCTGAAGGCCAGGCTGGAGGCCCGCGGCCAATCCGCTGCACCCGTCGTTTGCGAGGCCGGGCCGGATGAGTTTTATCTGGACAGTCTGGCGGTCCACCCGGATTACCGGGGACAGGGAATGGGAACGCTGCTGCTGGAGGAATTCGGCAGGCTGGCCGCTCAGGCGGGATGGCCGAAGCTCAGCCTTCTGGTGGAGGAGCATAACGGTGGCGCGCGGAAGCTGTATGAACGTTTGGGCTACGCGCTGGAGGATGCCCTTATGGTGGCGGGGCACCGGTATGACCGGATGGTGAAGAAGGTATAGCAAACTTGTAACAAATTCGTACCAATTGAATCATGACATCCGCAGGGTGCAGCGGTAATATGGAAGAAGCATTGCAAACGTGTGCTAAGGAGGAAATACCTACTATGTCTCATCCCGAATGTATGTATTGCAACCATGACGAACGTCTGGACAAGCTGATGATCGAAATCGGCCAGCTGTCTGTTTCCACCCTGTACCTGTTCCGCGAGCAAACCTACCGCGGCCGTGTGCTGGTGGCCTTGAATGGTCACGCCCGTGAAATCTTCGAGCTGCCGGAGGACACCCGCAACAGCCTGATAGCCGACGTGGCCAAGGCCGCCAATGCGGTGCAGCAGGCCTTCAATCCCGGCAAGGTGAACTATGGCGCCTATGGCGACACCATGCCCCATGTCCACTTCCACATTGTGCCCAAGTATGAGGGCGGCGAGCAGTGGGGAACTACCTTCGTGATGAATCCGGCTCAAACCTATCTGTCGGATGAGGAGTATGCCGGCCTGATCAGCGAAATCAAGAAGCATCTGTAAGCGGCGGCACAACGCCAGAAGGAGCCTCGGGGGAATCCCCTGGGGCTCTTTTGTGTATTTGTGGCAGGTAAAGAGGCTTAATCGTCCACCTGTTTAATCACCCGAGCCGGATTGCCACCGATCACGACGTTGTCCGGCACATCCTTGGTGACCACCGAACCGGAGGCAATCACCACGTTGTTACCGATGGTAATGCCGGGGTTAATGACCACGCGGCCGCCGATCCAGACATTGCTGCCGATGGTGACGGGTTTGCCGAATTCGGCGCCTGTGTTGCGGAGCTCCGCCTGCAGGGGATGCCCCGCAGTATAAATATGGACGCTGGGTCCAAGCAGGCAGTTGTCTCCGATGCGGATTTCGCATACGTCCAGGAAGACACAATCGAAGTTGGCGTAGAAATTCTCGCCTACATGAATATTGTAGCCGTAATCACAGCGAAAGTCGGGTTCGATATACATCTGATTGCCTGTGGAGCCAAGCAGATCCTTCAGCAGCGACTTCCGTTGTCTGGTTTCGGATTCGAGGGTCTGGTTGAACAGCCGGGTCAGCCTCCGTGCCTGGAGCCTGTCTTGGGTCAGTACCGGATCGGCCGCATTATAAAGCTCGCCGGCAAGCATCTTTTCTTTTTCGGTTTTGACGGACATATGGATGTTCCCTTCCGTGAAGTGTTTAACAATTTCTATTTTACCACAAGAACCGCCAGATTCCTCGGGAGGGAGGGGCGAATTCACCGATTTTTCATCAAATTGGTTGGAAGCACCGTAACAACGGTTACCGATTTTTCTTTTTGGATTCATTATAATCTGATTAACCAATAGATGACCCAAAGAAGCTTGCACAGGCAGGTATGTGAACAAATTCACGTAATTAACCGCCGGTTCAAAAAAAGCTTCGGGAAAAATGGAGAGGAGCCTATCCATGACTGCAAATCATATTCTCCGTAAAGAAAAACTGGTTCTTGTTGGCAACGGAATGGCCGGCATGAACGTCATTGAACAAATTCTTAAGCTCCAGCCGCAGCAGTATGAGATCACCGTTATCGGAGAAGAGCCGCATCCCAATTATAACCGGATCCAGTTATCCTATGTGCTGGAGGGCAGCAAAGCACTGCCGGATATTATCCTGAACCCCATGGAGTGGTACGCGGAGAACCAAATCCGTCTGTTCACCGGGACCAAAGCAGAGCACATCGATACCGCTGCCAAGCTGGTGCGGCTGGATAACGGAGAAGCGGTGGAATATGACAAGCTGATTCTTGCTACAGGCTCCAGGCCGTTTATTCTTCCGGTACCGGGTGCGGACAAGGAAGGGGTTGTAGGCTTCCGCAGCATCCAGGATTGCGAGGACATGATGCAGGCAGCCAAGTCTTACCGCAAGGCAGCTGTAATCGGAGGCGGATTATTGGGTCTGGAGGCAGCCCGGGGCCTGAAGGAGCTGGGAATGGAGGTTACCGTCATCCACCTGATGGACCGGCTGATGGAACGCCAGCTGGACCCGGTTTCCGCAGGTATGCTGAAGTCCGAGATGGAAGCTCAAGGTCTTTCCTTCCTGATGCAGGCGCAAACCTCGGAGCTGCTGGGAAACCGCCGCGTTACCGGAATCCGCTTCGCTGACGGCAGTGTGCTGGAGACGGATTTTGTGGTGATGGCAGCAGGTATCAAGCCCAATGCCGAGCTGGCCCAATCCAGCGGCATTCCGGTGAACCGCGGCATTCTGGTCGATGATTATATGCGTACGGAGATCGAAGGCATCTATGCCGTAGGCGAGTGTAATGAACACCGCGGCATGTGTTATGGGCTGGTAGCTCCGCTGTATGAGCAGGGAGCCGTATTAGCTAAGCTGCTCTGCGGTACCGAGCCGGCTCCGTATACGGGCTCCACCGTTTCCACGAAGCTGAAGGTATCCGGTGTGGACGTATTCTCTGCCGGTGAGTTCTTGGATGCGCCGGGCCTGACAGCCTTGACTGTTCACGATCCCTGGAAAAAAATCTACAAGAAAATCCTTCTCCGGGGCAATGCCATTGTCGGTGGAGTGCTGTTCGGCGATGTAGCCGAATCCGTGCGTCTGGCCCGCTGGACTGCGGAGCAGGAGGAGATGACGGAGGATATCCACCAAGCCTTGATGGGAGGCGGCGGCTGCTGCGGCGGAAGCAAAACCAACGCGGTCGATTCCATGGCTGACAGCGATATTGTCTGCGGATGCAGCGGCGTAACCAAAGGCGTGATTTTGAGCGGTATCCGGAACGAGGGCTGGGCCAGTGTGGATGAAATCAAGCAGCATACGGGAGCTACCCGTTCCTGCGGCGGCTGCAAGCCGATGGTAGAAGCGCTTTTGACCTCCGCGTTGGGAGCCGATTACGCAGCAGGCGCTCCAGCCAAAGCGGGGATCTGCGGCTGCACTGACAAGAGCCGTGAAGAGATCGTTGCGGCTATCCGCGAAAAAGGTCTGCACTCCGTCCGTGAAGTCATGAACGTGCTGGAATGGCATGAGCCGGAGGGCTGCTCCAAGTGCCGGCCTGCTCTGAACTACTATCTGGGCATGATCTGGCCGGAGGAGTACGAGGACGAACGGGAATCCCGGTTTGTCAATGAACGGCTTCACGCCAATATCCAGAAGGACGGTACCTTCAGCGTGATTCCGCGGATGTACGGTGGTGTAACCAGTCCTTCGGAGCTGAAGAAAATTGCCCAGGTGGCTGAAAAATATGATGTGAAGATGGTTAAGGTGACCGGCGGCCAGCGTCTGGACCTGCTTGGAGTGAAGAAGGAGGATCTCCCGAAGGTATGGGAGGAGCTGGATATGCCCTCCGGATACGGCTACGCCAAGTCCCTGCGGACTGTTAAAACCTGTGTCGGCAACCGCTTCTGCCGCTTCGGCACCCAGGATTCCATCGGTGTAGGCATCGAGCTGGAGAAGAAATTCGAACGGCTGTGGATGCCGGCCAAGTTCAAGATGGCGGTAAACGGCTGCCCCCGCAACTGCGCGGAATCCGGCACCAAGGATTTTGGTGTGGTAGGCAATGACGGCGGCTGGGATATCTTCGTCGGCGGCAACGGCGGCATTAAGCTTAGAGGCGCTGATCTTCTCTGCAAGGTCAAAACCGATGAAGAGCTGGTAGCCATCTGCGGCGCATACATCCAGTTTTACCGGGAAACAGGCAAGTTTGGCGAACGGACCAGCGAATGGGTGGAACGGATGGGTCTCGACGTGATCCGCGAAGCTGTTGTAGATAACCTGGATTCCCGCCAGACCCTTGTAGAGCGGGTGGAGCTGGCCCTTGCCCAGGTGGAGGACCCCTGGATGAAGGTGCGCACCGACAGCGGCCTGCAGCAATCTCTGTATGAGAATGTGGCTGTACACCAGTCGTAAGATCGATTTTGACCAAAAGGGGAGAAGAGCAATGGCAGAGATGACGTATATGGAAATCGGCCCCGTGGAGCGGTTTCCCAGCCGGATCGGAGTCCGGGTACAGGCAGGCGATGAGGAAATTGTCGTGTTCCGTTTGACAGACGGGCGGATCGTGGCGCTGGAGAACCGCAGCCCTCACCGCAAAGGCGGGATTATCAGCGAGGGTATGGTCAGCGGCGAATATCTGTATGATCCGCTGTACGACTGGAAGATCAGTCTGCTGACGGGGGAAGTGCAGGCTCCTGATAACGGCCAGGTGAAGGTTTATCCCGTGCTGGTGGAAGCGGGCAAAGTCAGCATCGGTGTAAACAGCCGATAAAAGGGGGAGCGCGTATGTACCGTGAATCGATTGAAACGGTAGTGGATTCGGCCTTAAAGCGCAAAAAGCTGATGGATGAAAGCCTGCTCCGGTATCTGATTGCCGCCGGTTTGGCCGGTGCTTATGTGGGACTCGGTATCATCCTGATTTTCTCCGTAGGGGCGCCGCTCTTCGCTATCAAATCCCCCGTCACCTCTTTGGTAATGGGCGCCAGCTTCGGCGTGGCGTTAACCCTGGTTATTTTTGCGGGAGCGGAGCTGTTTACCGGGAATAATATGATCTTCACTCTAAGCTCGCTGACAGGCGCTACCCGTTGGAGGGATACCTGGAAGAACTGGTTCTGGTGCTTCCTGGGTAATCTGATCGGGGCCATGGTGCTGGTGATGCTGGTCAAGGGCTCCGGGCTGTTCAACGGCATCAAGGCGGATCATCTCTTGATGGCGACGGCCGCCAAAAAAATGGCGATCCCCTTCTGGCAGGCTTTTTTCCGCGGCATTCTGTGTAACTGGTTCGTTTGTCTTGCCATCTGGACCTCCATGCGGGCCAAAAGCGATTCAGCCAAGCTGATTCTGATCTGGTGGATGCTCTTCGGCTTCATCGCCTCCGGCTACGAGCACAGTATCGCCAATATGACGGTGCTGGGGCTGGCTCTGGTTCTGCCCCATCCGGAAACCGTATCCCTGGCCGGCTGGTTCCATAATATGATACCCGTCACACTGGGAAATATGGTAGGCGGCATCGTTTTCCTGGGAATGATGTACTGGTTCATCACCCCTGTCCGGGTCGGAACCAAAAAACTGGATGCATAAACGGGCACAAGCTCTTCCGGCTGAGGAAGGGCTTTTTTTCCATAATAAAGAAAAAGGCAGTTTTCTTGACGGCACACCTGGGAAAGGATCATAATAGAGGAGAAAAAAAGGAGGGATAAAATGGAAGCGACTGTTGTAGCAAAGGATCAGTTGCAATTGGCGGTGCTCAGGGCTGAGGGGACGTTTGCGGATTTTCAGTTGGGCAAGGACGTGAGACGGGCATGGCAGGAGCTTCAGGCCGCGTTAGCGGATCACAAATCCCTGATTGTCAACGACTCCATCGGATATGTTATTTATCCGCAGTGGGGACTGGAAGGACAGGGCAATGGCGACAACCATACCCTGTGGGTAGGCGTGCAGGTGAAGAGCTTCGAGGATCTGCCTGAGCAGGTGGAGCAGGTAACCATTCCCTCCAGGCGTTATGTAGCTGCGCCATGTGTGGGAGGCAAGGAGGAGATGTACCGGATGTACGGGGAATTGCGGGAATGGGCCAACCGTCAGGGCTGTACCATCGACAATTCCGAGGGGGCATGGACCGTGGAAGCCAGCCGGTTGAAGCCTGTCAACCCGTTCGAAATACCGGCGGAGAACATCGAAGCCTTTGATTTCGATATTCTTTATGCCATTAAATAGTTTGGTTAACTACATTAAATAATTTCATGTAAGCGCTTGATTCTGTTTGTGGAAAGCACCTGTCGGCCGTTTTTCGTTGGAAAATGCGGCTGGCTTGTGCTTTTCGGGAGTAAAAAAGCCTATCCGGCCTTTGATGGCTGAACAGGCTTTTTTATTTTGCAGGGAGTCTGCCTTAACCGGGTAATCGGCTGCATTAACGGACTGAGGATGCGTTATTGGTGCCTTCTGCCGGCATTTGGTAAACTTCGCGGACACAGGAGCCCTTATTCATGCCTCCGACAGCCTCAGTGAGCCGTTTCTGGCCGAATAGCGGAACGTCAGTCCGTTAGAATGACAAAATGCTGTTTTGTCTAAAAATAGCGGAACCAGGGTCCGTTGCACAACGGCGGAAGGGCGATCAATCGTCCAGCAGTGGCGTGCTATCAATCGTCCAACCATAGGCGTGCGAACAAACGTCCGATCCGTGAGGAGCAGGTGCGATCCGTTTATTCGGCGGCCAGAATGCTCTCGATTTTCTCCAGAATTTCCGGTGCCAGAGTGATGCCGGAGGCTGCTGCATTTTCCACTACCTGCTGCGGACGGCTGGCTCCTACCAGAGCACTCGCTACATTAGGCTGCCGCAAAATCCAGGCCAGCGCCAGCTGTGCCACGGTAATGTTCAGCTCCTTGGCAATAGCGGTAAGCTCCAGAACCTTGGCGATTTTCTCCTCGGTCAGTCCCTTGCGCATGTTCTCCAGCTTGGCCGCCCGGCTGTCTGCCGGAATATCCGACAGGGAGGTATACTTGCCGCTTAACAGGCCTTGTGCCAACGGTGAGAATACCACCTGGCCGATTCCCTTGGATTCACCCAGAGGAATCACTTCTTTTTCAATATACCGGTTGAACATATTGTACACCGGCTGATTGACCACAATGCGGTCCAGGAGGTACTTGTCCGCTACGGCCAGCGCCTCCGCCATCTGAACGGCAGTCCATTCACTGACGCCTGCGTACAGAATTTTGCCTTGGGTCACCAGATCGTCGATGGTGCGGAGAGTTTCCTCCACCGGGGTTTCCGGGTCGAAGCGGTGGCAGTAGTAAATATCCACATAATCCGTACCCAGACGACGAAGGCTGGCATGCAGCTGCTCAAACACATGCTTGCGGGACAATCCGCGGTCATTGGGGCTATCGCCCATAGGCCAGAACACCTTGGTAGCCAGAACATAGCTTTCTCTTCTATAAGTGCGGAGGGCATCACCTACAACCTTTTCCGCTTCTCCACGTTCATACGCATTGGCCGTATCGAAAAAATTGATTCCCAGCTCATAGGCTTTATGGATGGACTGCACCGCATTTTCCTTCTCCACATAGCCTCCGTAGGTCAGCCAGCTGCCTAGGCTGATCTCGCTCACCTTTAATCCGGTTTTGCCCAATTTGCGGTATTGCACGGAACATTCCTCCTTCATGGTTATCGGCATACTCTTCCATCCTAGCCCACTTGTCCCCATTTTAAAAGTACTGAAATGATTATAACTAGGTTACGTTGAGGTAAGTGATGGGCGTATGCTTCTCATCTGAGGAGTGGAAGCCCGCAAGGGGACATGCTAAAATGGGCAAGAGGTGAAACATGTCCCATGGCACAGGATGAATATTTTGATATTTACGATGAACATATGAACCATATTGGAACGGCAACCCGCCGGGATGCCCATGCACAAGGGCTGTGGCACCGGACCTTTCATTGTTGGGTGCTTCGCAAGGGAAGCTTCGGCTGGGAAATTCTGCTTCAGCTCCGGCACAAGGACAAGGACACCTATCCGGGGCTCTTGGATGTATCCAGCGCAGGACATCTGCTGGCCGGTGAGCAGGTGGAGGACGGAGTGCGGGAGCTGGAGGAGGAGCTGGGAATCCGAGTCCCTTATCCCGAGTTGTTCTTCGCAAGTGTATCCGCAGATGAAACCTGTTTGCCTGACGGATGGATGGACCGGGAATTCTCCTATATCCACCTGTATGCCTGCGCCTTGCCGTTGGAGGCGTATAAGCTGCAGCCGGAGGAGGTATCCGGTCTTTTGGCTGTACCCGTCGAGGAGTGGCAGGCATTGGTCCGGGGGGAGGCGGAATCCGCATCCGCAAACGGCATTATTTATGATGAATGGGGGCATTCCCCACAGAAAGTCGGGCGGCGGATTACCTTGGAGGATATGACTCCCAATTCGCAAAGCTATTACGATAAGCTGTTGGCAGGGATCGGGCAGCTGACCCGGGGGAGGAACCGATGAAGCTGATCTTTGGAACGGGGAATCCCGCCAAGCTGAAAACCATGAGGGAAATGCTCCGCGGAATGCCGCTGGAGCTGGAAGGATTACAGGAGGCTGCAGCCACGGCGGGTACGTACCTCCCTGAGGTGGATGAAAGCGGCAGGGAGCCGTTGGAGAACGCGCGGATCAAGGCGATGGCGTATTACCGTGCACTGGGCCACCCGGTTTTTTCGTGTGATTCGGGTTTATATATTGATGGTCTGCCTCAAGAGGAGCAGCCGGGGGTGCATGTCCGCCGGGTTAACGGCCGTGTGCTGACCGACGAAGAGATGATCCAGCATTATGCGGACTTGGCCAAAACACACGGAGGTGCAGTCAAGGCCCGCTACCGGAATGCCATCTGTCTGGTATGGGACGAAGCCCACATCATCGAGTATGACGGGGACGAGCTGGCAGGATCAGCCTTTCTGCTGGTTGACACGCCGCATCCGGCCCGGGATGCCGGATTTCCCCTGGATTCCATATCTGTGGAGATTGCGTCGGGAAACTATTACATGGATATGCAGGATGAGCTTAACAGCGTGTTTGAAGAGGAGATCAGTGCGGCTTTCCGGCAATTTTTCGCCAGCAGTCTTTCCGGTCTGCAGAATATTCCAAGAAAACTTGAACAAGCCGGAAAATGAAGCCTTCTCCCGAATATAGTAAGAGTGTAAGGAGAAGGAGGAATCATCATGCCATTTTTTGCTGACCGTTATCAATTATCTGAACCCTGGAGCAAAGCCGCCGACGGATGGCTGGCCGCTGCACATGACCCGAAGCTGGGCCGTGAGGTGCTTCTGTGGCGGACGGTTGTGCTCAGCGATGTCGAGAAGGAGGAGCTGCTGCGCCGCTTAGGAGCGGCGGCCCGTTTTTCCCATAACCGGTTTATGCACATACTGGATGTATCGGTTACCGGAACCGAGGTATATGCGGTACTGGCCAAAAAGGAAGGCTTCCGTCTGTCGGACCGGATTCACACTCTGGGCTGGAGCAGCCGGGACATTCTGGAGCAGCTGAAGGAGCTGATTCCCGCCATCCGCGAGTCAAAACGGGAGAGGCTGCCGGATTTTGCGATCACCGCAGATAATCTGTGGCTGGATCATTCAGGCAAGCTGCAAATCATTCAATATTGGCTGCCTGCACCGGAAAAGGAGCGGGATGTGTACGGTTTCGCCACGCTCCTGTACCAGCTCTGCACCGAAGGCACCGATGCGCCAGCTTCTATGCGGGAATTCGAGCAGGCCATCAGCCGCCGGTTGAACGGTTTGCCGGGGGGGACTTCCCAGGAAGCGGCGGATTGGGCCAGCTCCGCGTTTTTGCCGTCCTGCACATTGCGGCAGTTAGAGGAAGGGCTGGAGCGGTTGTTAAATCCCCGGCCGGCGGCGCATAATGCCGCGGAGCAGGCTGGAGCCGGAGCCGCGAATATCCGCAACCGCAGCAGGAAAAAGGCGGAGGAGCCTGCGAAACCGGCAAAAGAGCCTGTCCGGCAGTATGCCGCTCCGGCTGCACCACCTGAGGATAAAGAAGAGGAGGGTGCTCCTTCATCCCGGTTGCGGCCTTGGCTGATCTTCAGCGGCATTGTGATGCTGATCGGCTTCCTGGGTGTGTTTGGCGTCTGGTTTGTAACCCGGCCGCCCTCCGCTGAAGCGCCTGCCCCCTCGGCAGCCTCTGCTCCGGCAGCAGGAAGCGGGGGAGCGGGAGGAGCTGCCTCCACCTCAGCCAGCGGCTCTCCCGGCAAAGGAACGGCCTCCTCGGCCAAACCTCCGGCAGGAGCAGCCTCTGCTACACCGTCAGCTTCACCGCGGTTATCGCCCTCACCCGGTACGCCGTCCGGGTCTAATCCTTCCACGGCAGCCGGCCAGATCGAGCAAACCACTGTCCCGGCTCTAACAGGCAAAACGTTGGAGGAAGCCTCCCAAGCGGCCTTAAAAGCAGGGCTGCGGTATGAATATCTCCTGGAGAACGGGGATGCAGCGCAAAACACAGTGCTTCGCCAGGAGCCGGCTGCAGGGACACCAGCCGTTAAAGGAGATAAAGTCGTGTTTTGGGTCAGTAAAGGGAAACCGCAACAATAAAGGACAACTGCAATAATAAGCAACATAATAAATGTTATGTAAACTAAGGCTTGTTTGCAAACACGGCCTAGAACACTGACCAACTGGAGGGTTACCGTGAACGACACCATTCAATTGCTGCTGCAGCACCGTTCCATCCGTGAATTTAAGGAAAGGCCACTCACCCAGGAAGAGGTGGAGGCCATAATCCGGAGCGCCCAAGCGGCACCTTCCTCCAGCTTCGTCCAGGCTTATTCCATCATCGGCATCCGTGATCCGGAGAAGAAGCAGCAGCTGGCCCAATTCTCTGGCAACCAGCCCTATGTGGCCAAAAACGGACATCTCCTGGTATTCTGCCTGGATCTTCACCGGCTGTCGCTGGCTGCGGAGCTGGAAGGGGTTCCCACGGAGGAGACATTAACCGCTCTTGAATCCGTCGAAACCTTCATTGTCGGCACTATCGACGCTGCGCTGGCCGCACAGAATGCGGTGACGGCTGCGGAATCCCTTGGTCTTGGAACGGTGTATATCGGCGGCCTGCGGAACCAGCTGCCCCAGGTTACGGCGCTGCTGCAAACCCCGGACCGGGTCATTCCGCTGTTTGCCCTGTGTATTGGGGAGCCTGAGCAGCCTTCTGCAGTGAAACCGAGGCTGCCTATGGCTGCCGTTTACCATGAGGAGCAGTACCAGTCGGATCTGTCCCATAAGGAGCTCCTGCAGGAATATAACGGGCACATGTCCCGGTATTACTTGGAGCGCACAGCGGGCAACCGGACGGAAGGGTGGACGGGGGCCATCGCCAGACAGCTGGTTAACCCGAAGCGGCTTTACATGAAGGAATTTCTGAGCAGCCGCAAGCTGCCGTTGAAGTAGTGCAACAACCTGGAAAACACAAAAAACTGCCATCCGATTACCGGACAGGCAGTTTTTTGTTTTTGAGCCGAAGGCAGTTTATCCGAGCTGGCGTTTTTCACGCTGTACAGGGGGAATCTCCGTCAGCTTTCCGTTTTCTAGACGCAGCACACGGTCACACAAAGGCAGCATCCGCTGATCATGGGTAACCAGCACCGCGCTTTTGCCTGCGGCCTTTACCTGCTCCGCCATCAGGCTTACTACCTCATAGCCCCGTTCGGCATCCAGGCTGGCCGTGGGTTCATCCGCCAGGAGAACGGACGGATCGTTCATTAGCGCCCGTGCAATGGCAGCCCGTTGGCGTTCGCCGCCGGATAGCTTCTCCGGGTAAGCCTGGCTTCGGTGGGCCAGACCAAGAGTGCGAAGAAGGCTGTCCGCCCGTTTTGACGCCTGATTCTTGTCCTGTCCTGCCAGCTTGGCCACCAGGATCAGCTGTTCCTTCACCTTGAGATATGGAACCAGGTGGGCGCTTTGGAAGATAAAGCCCAGCTTGTGCAGTCGCAGAGCCGCCAGCTCCCGCTCCGTTTTGTTCCGGATGGTCTGACCGTCCACCAGGACCTGGCCGCTGGTCGGAGCAAGCAGGGCGCCTGCAATGGAGAGGAAGGTGCTTTTGCCGGAGCCGGAGGGACCTGTTACGGCCACCAGCTCGCCTTTTGCCACCTGCAGGTTCAGCCTATCCAGAATATGCCGCTCCGTCCCGCCGTCCTGAAAGGTCTGGGTAATCTCATGAAGCTCCAATTGGGTTATCATGCTGCAGCCCTCCCGATGGCATCTAACGCGTCAATTTTGGCAACCTTCCAAACGGAAACCAGTGATCCAACCAGGGAAATAACCAGAAAGGCCAAACAGGTCAGCACCAGGGTGGAGGTATCCAGCAGGAAGGGCATAGATCCGGGAAGAGCCGCTTCAAACAGCTTCACCAAAACGGTGCTAAGCACCAGGCTTCCTGCGGACAGCACAAGTACCTGGAGTGCCACGCTTTGAGCCAAATACCGTGTTCTGGCGCCGACGGCCTTCAGGATGCCGAATTGAACGGTTTTTTGGATGGTGATGACGTAGAAGAACACCGCCAGAACAAACGCCGAAATGATATACAGGAAGGCGATCATCATCAAAAGAGAACCCTGTTCCTCCTTGTACCCGGGAATGGCGGAGACGGCATCACCTTTGGTGATAACATCCGTCCCGGGCAAGGCCTGGACCAACTGCTCCGCCATTGCTCCCGAGCCTTGTACGGCAATGGCGTTATAGAGCCCATTATTGGCCGTCTGTCCTCCGGCGGACAACGCGTTCAGCTCCGTCCAGGCTTCTGCGGGCAGGAACACAACCGGCGTATGGCTGAAGGATTCATGCTTTACAAATCCCCGCACTGTCCATGTAAGGCCGGAGGCCTGGTCTTGGAGCACCGATCCAAGCTGTACACCCGATTCCTGCAGACTGTCATCCGCAATAATCTCGCCCGAGGACAAGGCGGCAGGGGAGAGCCCCTCCGTTGTATCAGGCGCCAGCCATCCGTTCAGATCCACCGCAAACAGCGTCACATCCAGCTTGACGGAATCGCCTTCGGGAACCAATGTCGTCATTCGGAGGCTTAACGGTGTAGCATTCCCGGCACCGGCAATCCGCCGCGCCGCTTCCAAGGCCTCATCCCCGATCTGTGAACGGGTGAACCGGTTATCCGAATGCTCCTCCAGTATAAAATGTGTGGCTTTCATATTCTTGACAGCCGCAGCGCTGTCGTAGGCCAGTCCCTGGGCCAGACCGGTGACGAACAGAACCAGAAACGCCACCAGCACCATAATAACGGCGATCAGGGCATAGCGGGCCTTGGCGTGCCGGAGCTCACGTATTGCTAGAAACATCTCGCTTCCCTCCTCGTCATGAATCCGATCATGAACCCAGTATAGGAAGCGAAAATGAACGCCGTGTGAACGCCGGATTACAAGTTAGGCAGAGAAATTGTAAACAAGGTTCCCTCCGGGCTGCTGGAAACCTCAATTGTCCCGTTGTGGAGGCGTACAATCTTGGCGGCGATGGACAGCCCAAGTCCCGTTCCTCCCGCATCGCGTTCACGGGCGGCATCGGCCTTATAGAAGCGGTCGAACAAAAACGGAAGATGCTCCTTAGCAATCCCGTCCCCGTTATCCCGGATCAATACCCTGCAGCCACCGCCAGCCATCTGCTCTTCTGCACGGATATCCACCATTCTCCCAGCAGGAATGTACTTGACTGCATTGCCGATCAGATTGGTCCAAACCTGCATAACCAGCACTTCGTCCCCGTGAAGACGGATCGCCTCCGGCACGGACAGCTTCACCAGCAGCGCCTTTTCTTCAATTTGCCACTGGAATACTTGGACGGCTTGGCGGATTTGGGTTTTCAGGGAGAAGAGATTCCGCTGCAGCGCCTCCCGGCCCTGCTCCAGGGTGGAGAGCAGCAGAAGCTGCTTGCCCAGAACAGACAGGCGGCGGCTTTCGTCACCAATAATGCCCGCATAATGGGCTCTTTCCTCAGGGGAAAGCTCCTGCTCCGCCAGGATTTTGGCAAAACCCTGAATGAGAGTGAGAGGGGACTGGAATTCATGGGAGACATTGGCCACAAACTGGCGACGGCCTTCATCCACACGCTCCAGCTCCTTGCCCATCAGCCGGAAATTGCGCGACAGCTCCCCGATTTCATCCCGCCGGGAAACAGGAAGCTCCATATGATAATGTCCCTGGGCAATTCTCCTTGTAGCCGCGGACAGCCGGGTGATGGGTTTCACCACGTAGCGGGTGCTCACCAGGAAAAGCAAGATGCTGATAGCCACAGCGAATACACCCATCAGACCGAAGAAAATACGCAGCTCCCCAAATTGCAGGATTACATCCGGCCGCAGAAACAGGGCATAACTCCGCTCCTGAACACGAAGGGGGACACCGACCGAATTGCTGAGCGCATTCTCGAAAAAACCGGAGATAAATGCCTGATTGGGATAATCCGCAACGCCGTGATATTGAGTACCCTGCAAAACCTGCTCCTTGATGCCGCTGTTCAGCTGCCGCTCCCGGAATTCACTCCCGTAATATCGGTCATCCCCGCGGTTATCCGTCAGATAAATCTGGTACCCCAGCGCGGCGGCATTATGCAGATAGCTGTCCACATCTGTGCCCTCACGTTCCGCATAAGACTGGAGCTGCTTGGCAATGCCGATCAGCTTCGTATCATTATAGGGCTTCAGCTTGGCATGGTAATAGATATTGGAGCCGAGAAAACCCAGGATGCAGCTTAAGAGGATCACTCCAAGCGCAACCAGACACACCCGTGTATATAAGGATTTCATCCGTTGTCCCCCAATTCCAGCTTGTAGCCGATGCCGCGGACCGTCTTGATGGTGAAATCTGCAGCGTATTCCGCAAACCGCTGCCGCAGCCGCTTGATATGCACATCCACGGTCCGGTCATCCCCCTGGTAATCCGCTCCCCACACCAGCGTAATCAGCTCGTCGCGGGAGAAGAGGCGTCCGGGGAATTGGGCCAATTGGGACAGAAGCTCAAATTCCTTCAGCGGAAGGAAAAATTCCGTTTCACCGTCGGTAACCTCCACATTCTGCCGGTCGATAATGATCCGGTTCAACCGGAGCCGGTCGCTGGCGGTACGTGTATAACGTCTGAATAAGGCCTTCACCCGGAACACCAGCTCCGCAGGCTCGAAGGGTTTGGTCAAATAATCGTCGGTGCCCCGGTCATAGCCCTTTTCCTTATCCTGCAGCTGGTCCCGGGCGGTAAGCATAATCACCGGAATATCCGTATGCTGCCGGATCCAGCCGCACAGCTCATAACCGTCGGTACCCGGCATCATAATATCGATAACGGCCAGGTCCACGGCGGATTCCTCCAGCAGCCGGATGGCCTCCAAGCCGTCGCGGGCTTCCAGGACCCGGTACCCTTCCTTGGTCAAAACATACCGGAGCAGTGTCCGGATATTGGCGTCATCATCCGCCACAAGCAGATTTTTCATGGGGTAACCTCCATAAGGATGAAGTGAAGCAATGTTGTTGTGCTCAGGATCAGCCCTGCCGCAGCCGGGTGGGAGGGATTCCATGGAACTGACGGAACACACGGTTGAAGGTGCGCACATTGCTGAAGCCGCATTCCAGCGCAATGTCCAACATCGTGCGGTTGGTGCTGCGGATCAATTCCTCCGCTCTGCTAACGCGGATGGAGTTTAGATAGGCAGGAAAGCTCATGCCCGTCATCCCCCGGAAGAACCGCGAGAAGTAGAAGGGGCTCATCTGCGCGGCTTGGGCCGCCTGCTCCATGGTAATGTCACCGGCATAACCCTGCTCCAGGAAATCCAGCACCCGCTGCATAACCCGCATATTGGCCACCCGCCGTTTGGCATTGCCCTCGTCCGCCGGCTCCAGCTCCATATGGCGTATGGCATAACCGCACATTTCGTGCAGAATACCGGTGATGATCTGCTCGTGGCAGGGACCTGCCTGCTGCCATTCCTCCTGGGCCCGTTTCATAAGCGCCTCCATAGCAGCGGTAAGGGCGGAATAATCCTCAGAAGAACGGGCACCGGAGCTTTTGGTCAGAAACGGGGAAACAAGCCGCACATCCTGGGGCCAGCCTCCCGGCAATCCGATGAGTCCGGGATGGAAGATCTGGATCAGGAGGGCGGAGGGCTCCTCCTTGCTGTCATAGAAATGGATGTCCCCGCTTGCGCAAAAGGCAAAATCCCCTTGCTCCAGCCTGCGCACCTCGCGGTTTATGCCCATCCAGATGGAGCCTTCTATTACATAAACCAGCTCAACCTCTTGATGCCAATGAGCCAAAAAATGGATGTTTCGCGTTACAAAGGACTGGAAGCGGAGATTGGTCCGGTACTGCCTGTTCTCGTGGAAGGCTCTCATGCGTTTGCCCCTTTGCTGGGTTTCAGGTTATTTCGTTAATGTGATAAATATAGCAAAAAATGTCCATATCCTCAATGGAAATGGCGAGAAAACAAGTTGGCTCCGGCGTACAATGAAAGCGAATCAACTGATCTGCAGAGGCAGAAGGGATGGCGAAGCTGAGGATGGCACAGGTAAAGCAGGCGTTAATTGTAAAAGGTGGCTGGGACGGGCATGAGCCCAATCAGGTTTCCCGGATTTTTGCGGATATATTGGAGCAGGAAGGATTCCAGGTGGAGGTTTCCGATACACTGGACAGCTTCCTTGACCAGGAGAAGCTGCTTGCTCTGGATCTGATCGTTCCGGTCTGGACCATGGGCGAGATCAAGAAGGAGCAGCTTGAGCCGGTGATGAAGGCAGTGGAAGCCGGCGTTGGTCTGGCAGGCTGCCACGGCGGGATGTGTGACGCCTTCCGCAATAGCACGGAATGGCAATTTATGACCGGGTCCCAATGGGTAGCCCATCCGTTGAACGACGGGGTGGAATACCGGGTAAACATAGTGGCGTCCTCCTCCAGCCCGATTGTGGAGGGCATCAAGGATTTTACGGTTGTGTCGGAGCAATATTACCTGCATGTGGATCCGGCGGTGCAGGTGCTGGCTACCACCACGTTTCCCGTAACGGAGGGGGCCCATTCCGCCAACGGCAGCATTGTGATGCCGGTTGTCTACACCAAACGGTGGGGCAAGGGAAAGGTGTTCTACAATGCCTTGGGTCATCATGCGGATGTGTTTGATATTCCCGAAGCCAAGGAATTCATGCGCCGCGGCTTCTTGTGGGCAGCCCGGAGCGGGGAAGGGGTATAAATATGGACAAAATAAACATCGGTATTATCGGCTGCGGCAACATCAGCGGCATCTATCTCACCAATTTGACCCAAACCTTCGCCAACACCCGGGTGGTGGCTTGCTCTGATCTGGATTTGGACAGGGCTGCTGCCGCGGCCGAGCAGTATGGCATTCCTCATGCGCTTGGCACCAGTGAGCTGCTGGCACGTGAGGATATTCAAATTGTGGTCAATCTGACCACACCCAAGCACCACTACGAGGTATCCAAGCAGACGCTTCTGGCCGGCAAGCATGTATACGTGGAAAAGCCGCTTACCTTGTCTCTTGAGGAAGGGACGGCTTTGGTGCAGCTGGCCAAGGAAAAGGGATTGATGCTGGGCTGCGCTCCGGATACCTTCCTTGGCGCCGGGCTGCAGCTCTGCCGCAAGCTCATCGACGACGGCTTCATCGGCAGACCGGTGGCGGCAACGGCCTTTATGGCCTGCCACGGCCATGAGAGCTGGCATCCAGCGCCGGAATTCTATTACCAGGGCGGCGGCGGTCCGATGTTCGATATGGGACCGTATTATCTGACGGCGCTGGCTTCTTTGTTGGGACCGGCGAAGACAGTTTGCGGCATGACCGCCTCGGCATATGAAGAGCGGACCATTACCAGCGCGCCCAAGTTTGGCCAAAAAATTCCGGTAGAGGTGCCTACCCATGTAGCCGGAACCATCCTCTACCAAAACGGTGCCGTTGCCACCATGATTACCAGCTTTGACGTCTGGAACAGCAAGCTCCCTCGCATAGAAATCTACGGAACGGGAGGCACCCTGTACGTTCCCGATCCCAATACCTTCGGCGGCCCTGTGCTGCTGCAGCCTGCCGGACGCAAGGAGGCGCTGGAGATCCCGCTGATCCATGCCTATGATGAGAACAGCAGAGGGATTGCCGTAGCGGATATGGCCCGGTCCCTGATCACCGGGGATACCCACCGTGCCAATGGAGAGTTGGCCTTGCATGTGCTGGAGCTGATGCATGCTTTCCACACCAGTGCCGACAGCGCACAATATGTGCAGCTGCAAACCTCTTGTGAACGTCCCTCGCCACTTGCTCCTGGTCTGGTGAAGGGATATCTGGACCCGGCTTAATTGGGGGAGAGTGCCTCTTGACTTTTGGTATCGGGCGCTGGTAATATGAGTTCAATTCATATTGCAATGCGCTTGACCAAAGACATGACCGCCATTGACGGGCCGTTCAGAGAGAGAAGCCACCGGCTGAAAGCTTCTCCGGCTAACGGATGTGCAGGTTACCCCTTTGGAGCAGTACCGGTGAACCCCGGGCCTCTGTGGCTGCGGCAGTATCCGGTACCGGCCGGTCTTCCGTTAACGGACTCCTTCAAGGACCTGTTTCTTGCTCCGGCTTCCCCGTATGGAAGCGGACGCGGGCCAGGTTGAACCAGGGTGGAACCACGAGCTGAACGCACTCGTCCCTTTTAGGGATAGTGCGTTTTTTTGCTTTGGATCAGGAAAATTGGAGGGGTTAAAAATGGAAAATAATAACATGTTGTCGATGATACGCCAAACTGCCGCTTACGTTCTGGCCCAAGCTGTGAAGCAGCTGTATGGGGCGGAGCAGGTGAAATTGGGTGTTGGCTCGGTTACTGAGGATGGCTTCTATTACGATTTTGACGTGGAAAAACCGTTTGTTGCGGAGGATCTTGCTGCTCTGGAGAAGGAAATGGAGCGGATCATCCGGGAGGACCGCCCCATTGTCAACCGGCTGGTCAGCCGGGAGGATGCGGCCCTGCTGCTCCGCCGGGAGCCGTATAAGCTGGAGCTGTTGGCCGGTCTGCCTCTGCAGGAGGACGGCAAGCTTTCCCTTTATGCCCAGGGGGACTTTCTGGATCTGCAGGAGGGGACAATGCTTTCGTCCACTGGCGGCATTAAGGCGGTAAAGCTCATGCATGCAGCTGGCGCGTATTGGCAGGGAGATGCCGGTAACCGGATGCTGCAGCGGGTGTACGGAACTGCCTTCGCCAAGAAGGCCCATCTGAAGGAGCATCTGCACCTGCTGGAGGAAGCGCAGAAGCGGGACCACCGGAAGCTGGGCAAGGAGCTGGAGCTGTTTATGTTCTCGGAGGAAGCGCCGGGTATGCCCTTTTATCTGCCTAATGGGCTGGTTGTCCGTTCAGAGCTGGAGAACTTCCTGCGTGAGGTCCAGAACCGCCAGGGCTACCAAGAGGTTCGTTCCCCTTTGATGATGAACCGGCGTTTGTGGGAGCATTCCGGCCATTGGGACCACTACAAGGACAACATGTATTTTACTCAGGTGGATGAGGAGGCATTTGCCTTGAAGCCTATGAATTGTCCCGGCCATATGCTGGTGTTTAAGAACAGCCAGCATTCCTACCGGGAGCTGCCTATACGGCTGGCCGAGTTCGGCCAGGTGCACCGCCATGAATTTTCCGGCGCCTTAAACGGAATGATGCGGGTCCGCACCTTCTGTCAGGATGACGCCCATCTGTTTGTGCGGCCGGAGCAGATCGAAGAAGAGATTGCCCGGGTGATCGCCCTGATCGGGCAGGTATACGGCGTGTTCGGCTTCTCCTACCAGGTGGAGCTGTCCACCAGACCGGAGGATTTCATGGGATCGCCGGAGCTGTGGGATGCGGCGGAGAATGCGCTGCGCAATGTGCTGGAGAAGGTAGGGCTGCCCTACCGGATTAATGAAGGGGATGGAGCCTTTTACGGGCCAAAAATCGACTTCCACATCCGGGATGCGCTGAAACGGAGCTGGCAATGCGGCACCATTCAGCTGGATTTCCAGATGCCGCAGAAGTTTGGACTGTCCTATGTGGGGGAGGACGGCGGCAAACATTGTCCGGTGGTGATTCACCGTGCAGTATACGGCTCCATTGACCGGTTTATGGGCATCCTGATTGAGCATTATGCAGGAGCATTCCCGGCATGGCTGGCTCCGGTGCAGGTCAAGGTATTGGCAGTGTCGGATGCCCATGCGGATTATGCGCTCTCAGTGTGCGATGCCCTCCAGCGGGAAGGGATCAGGGTGGAGGCGGATCTGCGCCGGGAGAAGCTGGGCTACAAAATCCGCCAGGCCCAAATGGAAAAGGTCCCGTACATGCTTGTAGTGGGAGATGCTGAGGCGGAGGGGGTCGTGGTTGCCGTCCGCAAGCGAGAAGCTGGAGATTTGGGCAGCATGGCCTTGGAGGAGCTGCTCCGGTTGGTTCAACATGATATTGCGGGCAGGAAATAAGGAGAGCAGCGTAAAAGCAGTCCCTACCGTTGATGGCGGCGGGGACTGCTTTTTTCTTTTTGCAGCTAGGAACGGTAATTGCTTATTTGCGGATGGCTTTCCCGGTTAGGCTCATGTACTGCTCATCAGTTAACGGCTTGCTGTGGTAGAAGAGGGTATAGAAACGGCTGACTTCTTTTCTCAAATCATAGGAGAAGGAATCTGGGTACAGCAGCTCCGACAACCAAACCATGCCCATATACCGGTTAATGGAGGGCGGGGAGCCCAGCCAGTTGAAGGGGTAGGCGGGAACCTCGTAGAATGTGCCGCCGGAGATGGCCTTCATGGTTTTCCATGTGGGGTCGGAGGAAGCTTTGGCGTACATGCTGTTGGGGGCGAACAGAATCACATCGGGCTTCCACTGGACAATCTGCTCCAGGGACACCTCGTTGCCTGTACCTTTGCCGGAGGGGTTATCCACTACCGCCACATTATCCGCCATAAGATCCAGGACCTCGGCATGGAAAGAGCCCTTGGCAATGACGTTGGTGCCCGTGTCCCCCAGGCTGTAAAGCACCTTTGCCTTTTTATCTCCGATTTTCTTCATGGTGTCGGTAGTGGTCGAGTAAATTTCCTTGGTGTAATCGGAGAGTGTTTTGGCTTCCTGAGGCATACCGAGAATCTGGCCCAGAGTATCATAAGCGGTGGACATGGTCGATAGTGTGGCCTCTACGAAAATGGTGGGGATGCCCAGCTGCTTCTGCACGCCGTCCATGTCTTCCACAATGCTGCTTTTTTTCTCGCCGATGTCGATAATCACCTGGGGTTTGGCTGCGGCCAACGCTTCCTTGTTCAGATTAGCAGAGCCGTAAAACTGACCGAACACCGGCAGCTTCAGATATTTGTCCTCCATAAAAGCCCCAGCATCGCCGCTCCATTTGTTGGACAATCCCACCAGCTTGTCAGGCGCCAGGGCAAAGAGCACCATCTGCGCCAATTGGCCGGAGGGGGCAATCCGTTCGATGGAGGGGGGAAGCTCTACCTTCCGCCCCGCTGAATCCGTGAAGGTGACCGTGGCGGAAGCGGCAGGTGTGGCAGGGGAAGGTAGCACACTGGCGGCAGCCGATGGGGCGGAGGAGGAAGAGGGGGAAACCGTTGAAGCAGCTTGCGGCGTTTCCTTGCCTGAGGTGCCGCAAGCGGGTAGCCAGGTAACGAATAGCAGAGCTGCCAGTCCCATTTTCGCTGAACGTAACCGATTGTTGCTAAGTAAAATGTTCATATGATTCACTCCCTTTGTATAGTTGGAGACTGTCACGAAATAAAGGTTAGGCTGCCGAACCATTCGAATCGACGGAGCGCTAACGGAACTCAGAAGCTCTTAGAAGCTAAAAATGAACCAATTTGATTTGTAACGGAATTCAGCGACTCTTAGCGCACATTTTGTACCCTATTTAGTCTGAAAAAGCAGTCTAAGTGTCATCTAGTTCCGTTAGAGCGCCCAGGAAGCGGATTTTGACTTTTAAGAGTCGCTAAGTTCCGTTAGAGTGCTGAGGTCGCGGACTTCGGCTTCTAAGTGTCTCTAAGTTCCGCTAACACTCCCAAGCAGCGAGTTCTAGCCACTGACGTCGGCTAATTTCCGTTCGCCGCCACCCACAGCTCCTGCCGGAACGGCAAAACCCGGAATACAGACGGAAACTGCCCCGCCGTACAGCTTCTCCATAGCAATATCCACGCCGTACAGCTCTTTCAGCAGCTCCGCGTTCATAACCTCTCCGGGTGTTCCCCAGGCAAATACCCGGCCTTCCTTCATGGCCAACACCTGGTCGGCAAACAACAGCGCCTGGTCGGGATTATGGGTGGACTGGATCACCGAAAACCCGTCCAGGGTCAGCTCCTTCACCTGCTGGAGCACCCGCAGCTGATTGCCGTAATCCAGGTTGGCCGTGGGTTCGTCCATGAAGAGAATCCGCGCCTGCTGAGCCAAGGCCCGGGCGATGAGCACCAGTTGGCGTTCGCCGCCGCTTAATTCCAGGAAGCTGCGCTCCCGCAGATGGAGAATCCCCAGCCGCTCCATCGCTTCGTCTGCCAGCCCGCGCTCCTTCCGGCCGGGAGAGGACATCAGCGAAAAATGGGAGGCGGTGCCCATCAGCACCATATCCAGCACCGAATAGCTGAAGGCCGGCGAGTGGGATTGGGGCACATACGCCACCAGCCGGGCCAGTTGCGCCGGATTGAGCCTGCGGATATTTTGACCCTCCGCCGTAATGGTGCCGGAATATCCCGTCAGAAGCCCGAGCATACAGCGAAACAGGGTGCTTTTGCCTACCCCGTTGGGCCCTAGCAGACATAACAAGGAAGGTTCCTCCAGAGAAAAAGCAATGTCCGTTAACACCTGCTTGCTCCGGTAGGAGAAGGTTAGCCGGTCCACGCGAATGCTCATTCGCTGTTCCCTCCGTTTTTCAGAATCAGGCTCAAAAAGAAGGGGGCTCCGATCAGCGCCGTCAGGATGCCAATGGGGATCTCACTCACCCATACATTCCGGGAGACATTGTCCACGGTCAAAAGGAAAATTGCCCCCGCCAGCATGGTTGCCGGCAGCAGCCGGCTGTAGTTGGGACCGGCCAGCTTCCGGGCCAAATGAGGAATCACAAGGCCCACCCACCCGATCATGCCGCTGACGGCAACGCTGGATGCGGTGATTAAAGTAGCCGCCAGAATGACTGTCATGCGAACCGCCCCTGTATGAACCCCCATCGCCCGTGCCTCCTCCTCGCCCAGAGTCAGCACATTGATCCGCCAACGCAAGAGATATAGTGGAACCATCCCCAGCAGCATGGGAATCATAATGAACTGCACATCCGATGGCTGGGCACCGGCCAAGCTCCCCATCAGCCAATACGTGATAGCCGGAAGCTGGTCGTTGGGATCTGCCACCAGCTTCACAAACGAGGTGCAGGCGGAGAAGAGTGAGCCGATCATGATGCCGGAGAGAATCAGGGTCAGCACCTGCCTGCCCTTGCCCCGCCGCCCGATAAACAGCACAAGCCCAACGGAAATGAGACTAAACAGGAACGCGCTGGCGGTAATATCCCGCTTGGAGCCCTCCAGCAGAATGGCCAGGGCGGCGCCGAAGGCTGCTCCGGCAGATGCCCCCAACACATCGGGAGCCGCCATGGGATTATGGAATATCCCTTGATAAGCCGCTCCGGCAGCAGACAAGCAACAGCCCACCAGACAGGCCAGGGCAATCCGGGGAAGCCGCACCTGGAAGAATATCGCCTGCATTTGACTGTCCGTATCGGGCAAGCCAAAGCTTTTCCCCATATCCGGCAGCAGCATATGAAGCACCTGACCCGGTGAAATGGGATAACGCCCCATATTGAGCGACAGCATCACCAGGACAAGAAGAAGCAAAGAAAGTCCGGATATAAGCGGGATCATCCTGCGGCTGGACAACTGTATCCCTCCCTATTTTTTCGACAATTGTAGCAGGATGGGGAAAACTCTGTCAATGATTAAGTTATATTTAGATATAATTAAATATATTTAATTTGTGAAAGTTATGAAATATAGGTTGATTATTCTGAAAATACCCGGTAGATTATGATTAATTACTATATTTAGATATGTTTAGTCTGAATTGAGAAAGGGTGAGAGCATGAAGCTTGTCACAGTAGCAGGGCCTCCGTCATCCGGCAAAACCTCGGTAATTCTCCAGCTGGCCGAAGCCCTTAAGGAGAAGGGCGGGACTCTGGGTGTGGTGAAATTCGACTGTCTGACCTCCTTTGACCAGCACCGGTACCGGGAAGCAGGCATCCAGGTCCAGGTGGGGTATTCCGGGAAAGTGTGTCCTGATCATTTCTATGTGAGCAATATTGAGGATGCAGTGGAGTGGGGGCGGAGAATGGGGCTGGATCTGCTGATTACCGAAAGCGCCGGCTTATGCAACCGGTGTTCTCCCCATATCCGCGGCATTCTGGCGGTATGTGTCATCGACAGTCTGTCCGGCATTCATACGCCCCGGAAAATCGGGCCGATGCTTAAGCTGGCGGATCTGGCGGTGATTACCAAGGGGGATATTGTCTCCCAGGCGGAGCGGGAGGTTTTCCGGTTCAATGTGCGGCAGGTGAACAGCCGTGCGTCCATCCTGCATGTGAACGGCATCACAGGCCAGGGGGCGTTTATGCTGGGCAAACATGTGGCGGCGGCGCCGGAAACCCTCACGCTTCGGGACATGCGGCTCCGTTTTACCACACCGGCCTCCGTTTGCTCCTATTGTACGGGGGAAACCCGAATCGGGGAGGGCTACCAGATGGGGATGCTGAAGAAAATGGACTTCGGATGTGCGCCATGACCTACTCGGAGCTGATTCATTCCCACACCATCCGGCAGTTGGAGCAGCTTTATCCGGTAACCCGTGATTTTCTGCTGAATCTGAATCTGGAGAGCCTGCCGGACCATCTTCCGCTGCATGCTGCACTGGAGTACGCCAATGCGGAGCGTCTGGCGGAGTTCGGCTGTACACCCGGCGAGGTGTCAGGGCAGCTGGAGGAGTTCCTGGAGTCAGTGCTGGCCAACCCGCTTGTGGAGGACATCCAGACGTTGACCATTCTTGGCGGCCGGGACAAAACCGGTAAGGCGGAGGATATACAGCTGACCATCCGCAAAGGGGAGATTGTGAGCATTGTAGGCCCCACCGGCTCCGGCAAAAGCAGACTCCTCGGGGATATCGAATGTGTGGCTCAGGGTGACACCCCCACAAGACGGCGGATTCTCGTAAACGGGGCCGCCGCGGACGATGAGTTCCGCTTTGCCATGGAGGGCAGATTGGTGGCGCAGCTTTCGCAGAATATGAATTTTGTGGTCGATCTGAGTGTGGGGGAGTTTCTGACCATGCATGCCTGGAGCAGGCTTTGTGCGGATCCGGAGGCTGTGGTCGAGCAGTGCTTCTCCTGCGCCAACGGGCTGGCGGGAGAGAAATTCAACCTGGATACCAAGGTGACGCAGCTCTCTGGCGGCCAATCCCGCGCGCTCATGATTGCGGATACGGCCTATATGAGCTTTTCTCCCATCGTGCTCATCGACGAGATCGAGAATGCGGGCATCGACCGCAGGGAGGCAGTTCATCTGTTGGCCGGCCAGGACAAGATGGTGCTGATGTCCACCCATGACCCGGTGCTGGCCTTAAGCGCCGATAAGCGGATTGTAATCCGAAATGGCGGTATAGCAGCTGTTCTGGAGGGTTCGGATGAGGAGCGGGAGAGCTTGGCTCTTCTGGAGGAGATGGACAGGCAAATCATGGGGGTCCGCCACCGGCTGCGCCAGGGGGAGCGGATCGGACCGGGAGTATGGAAGGGGGAGGGTTAAATGTGGGCCTTATATGACGCTATGATAGAAGGGATACCGGAGGATTGTCTGGTGAAGGATCTGGTTTGCGGCCATGGCCGGGTTCTGGTGGAAAGCGAGCTGGGTTTTGGCTTCAGCGGCATAGTGGCCGGACGGACCCGTCCTGTGACACTTTTGTCCAAACCTCCGGGTATGAAGCTGAAGGAGCTGGCCCGATGTGTCAAGTCCTGGAATCTGGAGGAGGCCAGCATCGGTCAGGCCGCGATCAACGCCTATTACAACGCCTTGCCGGTGGCTGCGGCCAATGGTGTTCCTGTCTCCCATGTGCGGTTTGCGGAGGATCGGATTCACGACCCGTTTATTTCCTACCAGAATGTTATCCGCGGTAAAAAAGTAGTGGTTGTGGGGCATTTTCACTATCTGGACCAACTGTTCCGCCCGGTATGCGATTTATCCGTGCTGGAGTTTGTCCCACAGGAGGGAGACTATCCGGAGTGGGCGGCGGAGGCGCTGCTGCCGGAGGCGGAGTTTGTGGTGATTACGGCGGTGGCGCTGGTGAATAAGACGTTGCCCCGCTTTTTGCAATTGGCCCAAGGGGCCAAGGTTGTGCTGGTGGGGCCATCTACGCCCATGGCTCCCATGCTGCGGGAATTCGGTATTTCGGATCTATCCGGTATTGTGATCAAGGACGGAGATAAGGCCCGGCGGATCTGCTCCGGGCAGGAACATCTCAAAATATATACCAGCGGCCAGAAGGTCAGCCTGCGGTTTGAATCATCTCAATTGCAATCATCTCAATAGGAGGGAACCCGTATGCATTTTGCATGGAATGAGGAAACCATTGCCTGGTTTAAGGCCGCCAGCATCTATACCGGCTTCCATCGGAAGCTGGCGGACCTGCTGCGGGAGACGGTCAGCGGGACGGAGCTGATGTACGATATCGGCTGCGGCTTGGGGCTGTTATCCCAGGAGCTGGCCGGGGAGGTGGGGCGGATTGTCGGAGTGGATATGAACCGGGAGGCGCTTGCCTCTCTGGAGGCGGATGCTGCTGCCCGGGGGATCGGCAACATCTCCACGCTGCATGGGGATTGTTACCAAACGGAACCGGTTTGCGACGTTATTCTCATGTCGTATTTCGGAAGCAGCACACTGGAGCTATTTCTGCCGTTCTGCAAGCAACTGATCTCTATCGTGGACCTGGATGAAGGCAGCAGCATGGGGGGCAAGGGGCTTTCCGGAAGCAAGCGAAAGCGGCAAACAGCGGACAAGCTGGAGCGGCAGCTGCAGCAGGCCGGGCGGCATTACACGCTGGAGCCGGTATCCCTGGAATTCGGCCAGCCCTTCGTCTCCAAGCCGGATGCCAGCCGTTTCCTGCAGGTGTATTATGGCTGCACCCCCGGGGAAACGGAAGCCTATCTGGCCGGACGGCTGGTCCAAGCAGAGCAGGCCCCGCATGCCTATTATCTGCCCTACACCAAACATATGGGTGTGTTCCGGATTGAAGGAGGCGCGCAGGCATGCATGTGTTCCTGACAGGGGAGATTGGTGTGGGGAAAAGCACGGTGATCCGCAAGGTACTGGCCAGTCTGGATATCCGCCCGGGGGGCTATGTCACCAGCTTCGGACCGGAGCGTGCCAGCCCAGACCGCAACTTGTATCTGAATCCCGCTTGGGAGAAACCTGTCTGCGACGAAGCCCATACCGTAGCCCGGTTCGGAGGCGGGCTGCCGCCGCGGCCGGATTCCATTGCCTTCGATCAATTGGGCTGCGGCTATCTGGACGCCTGCCGGACATGGGCAAGACTCCTGATCATGGACGAGCTGGGTCCCTTGGAGCGGGATGCCCGCCATTTCCAGAGAGCGGTGCTGCTGGCCCTTGATGGACCTATCCCCATCCTGGGTGTGCTAAAGCAATCCGGCCATCCCTGGATGGACGCCATTATCCGCCACCCGGCGGTAACGGTGCTTCCCGTAACAGCAGCTAACCGGAACGGTCTGCCGCAGCAGCTGGCAGAGGATTTCGGCAAACGGTCTAGTCTCCGTTCGGATAGTGAATCACCATGCTGAGCCGGACCATATCATGCCCGGAATTGTGGTAGGAATGGGACCTGTCCGCCAGAAAGCGGATGGCGTCCCCTTTTTTGACGGTATATTCCTCCTGGTTGACCCGGATGGTCAGCTCCCCCTCGAATATGGTGACCGACTCCTCCGTACCCTCCCGGTGGGGCTCCGAGCTCAGATATCCCCCTTTATCCATTTCAATGGTATACATCTCAAAGCGTCTTTTTTCGTCAAAGGGAAAATAGGCATAGTACCGGCATTTCCCATTATCCTCTACTAGAACCTGCACCTGCCCGGAGGTAATGACCGCTGCATCGGTTACAGGCTCATTGATGAGGGAGGTAAAGCTGGTTTTCAGACCGTTGGCGATTTTCCAAACGGTATTGATGGTCGGATTGGATTCCCCTCGTTCGATTTGACCCAGCATGGTTTTGCTGACCCCGGATAGCTCTGCCACCTTGTCCAGGCTTAACCGGTGCCGGTCCCGGAGGTTTTTCAGGTTTTTCGCCAGCACCACATTAATGTCGTCCATTTTACTGCCCCCTATTGTGCTGTATAACGTCCATAATATATAATATGACGTACACGGACGTTATTGCGTTCATTTTGTATATTATAACATATCAATGGGGTGGTAAAACATGTTTTCAGCCGGCTTTTTTATGTATGTATTCGTGTCTTCCTTTACACCCGGACCCAACAATATCATGAGCATGCACAATGCCAGCAAATTCGGCTTTGTGCGCACCGTCCGGTTTGTGTTGGGGGCGGCCTCCGGTTTTTTTCTGATATCCATACTATGTGGACTGTTTAATGTGCTGCTTCGGCAATATCTTCCGTCATTAAGCGGAGTTATGAATGCGCTGGGTTGTTTGTATATGCTATTTTTGGCTTACGCCATAGCCTGTAGCAAACCCGGCAGAGAAGGGGAAACCAGGGAGCTGAACAGCTTCCGGGCAGGAGTGGCCCTTCAATTTTTGAATGCCAAGGGAATTCTCTACGCGCTTTCGGCTATATCCACCTTCGTGATGCCCTTCGATGACTCATGGCGGACGCTGCTTCTCACCGCTCTGATTCTAGGAGGAACTGCCGTCCTTTCGGCAGGCTCATGGGCTCTGTTCGGAGGGATATTCAGCCGTTTTTTGGGCAAACACCGCCGTCCTTTCCAAGCAGTTATGGCCTTGATGCTGGTATATGGTGCGGTATCCGTTTATTTGTAGCCTCTGGACAGCCGGACGAGCCGCTCCTGATCCAGCACCCGGATGGTTCTGTGGCGCATGCTGATGATGCCGTTCTGCACCCATTGGGAAAGCTTGCGGCTGAGGGTTTCCGGCGAGGTACCCAAAAGAGCGGACAGATCCTTTTTGGCGGCGGGAAGCTCCACCTCTTGAGTGAGGCATGACCCGCGTTTGTCCCGGCAATGGACCAGAAGCTTGGCCAAACGCTGCTCCACATCCAGCGCATTCATGGCATCTGCCCATTCATCCGCCTGCTGGAGCTGCTCAGCCGCAGCCTGCAGGAAACGGTAGGCTAACTGGGGCTTGCGCTCCAGGAGCGGCAGGAAATGCCCGCCGGAAATCCGGCAGACAACAGAGGGAGCCACCGCCTCTGCAGTCGCATAATACTGCTTCTCCTGAAGGAGCGCAAATTGGCCGAAGGCGTCCCCCGGGTACAATAGCCTCAGGATATGCTCCTTGCCTGTGTTGGAATTCCGGCTCAGCTTCACCAAACCGTCTACCAGAATATAGAGTGCATCGGCACGCCCGCCTTCCCGGAAAACCGCCTCACCCTTGTCCGGAAAGCGGAAGGCTGCATACGCAGACAACAGCTGCAACTCCTCCAGTGTGAGGGATTGGAAGACCGGTACTCTCCGCAAAAAGCTGGTTAAGCCTGTGCTGCACCGTTCACATTGCTGCACGTACAGTCCCTCCCGGTATGATTTCATTTGTTTATAGGCTACACGGACAGGCAGCTGCCTATTGTGATGAGGGTCACATTTGCCGGTGGCAAACTTGATCTGAATCAAGGCGGCTGCCGCCAAATTGTGGCATGATAGGCCTGTAAACAACCAGCAAGGGAGGGAAGAGCAATGAATGCTTTCACGTTTTCAGATATGGGCTCCATCACCAGAACAC
Organism: Bacillota bacterium; assembly: GCA_023388055.1. Taxonomy (GTDB): domain Bacteria; phylum Bacillota; class Bacilli; order Paenibacillales; family NBRC-103111; genus Paenibacillus_AR. Next base: position 41,554 of record JAEWGW010000020.1, read on the forward strand.
AGCTGGGGGATCAGGTGCCGCTGGAGCTGTTCCGGACCATCCGGCTGATCGGTATGTACCAAGGGCTGCCTATGGGCGGCAAAGGCACCACCCTGACCGTGGGGCGGAAAATCGGGGAAAGCCTGCCTGTGAACAGCCTGGAGGAGCTGCTGCAGCTGATCCAGGACCTGAAGATCGGGATTCCCCGGGTTCTCTCCAGGGAAGAGGGGATTGTGCGCGTTGCCATGGATGATTGCTTCTGTAAGGGGCTGCCGGTGATGGACGAAAAGATGGTCTGTGATCTGGAGGGCGCGATTATGGAGGGCGCATTAAGCCGGATATGGGGAAAACGGGTAAACGTCCGTGAAACCAAGTGCAATGTGAGTGGACATGAGCATTGCGAATACGAGATCCGGTTCTGATAGGAACCATTGCTCCAACTACAAATAAAAAGTATTGACGGATAACATGGGAAATGCTAGTATACGGATAACCGATTAAACACATAGGAATTAATGACTAAGTTGACCGGACCACCGGAAACACAGCTGACGCCTCCTGCGTAACCTACGCGGATGCTCCTGTGTTTTTTCTTTTTTTCGGCCCAATCCTTCAACGTTAAAATGATGAACACTGAAGGAAGTTAAGGAAATGCGGGGGTAGACAGAATGGAGGATACGAGCAAAAGATCGATGGAGGAAACGGATTGGCTGTTCCGCAGAATGGTCCGCAGATTCGTCAAGGAACGGGATAAAATTCTGGTGGAGGGAGTGACTCTGCCCGGTATGATGATTCTGCGTAAGCTGTCTATGTACGGAGAACAGCGAATGGGAGAGCTCGCCGCAGAAATGGACTTAACCTCCGGCGCCATTACCGCTATATGCGACAGGCTGGAGGAACAGGGTTATGCGGTCCGGAGCCGGCCTAAGGAAGACAGGCGGACGGTGGTGCTGTCTATCACGGAGAAGGGCAGGGACATGTTCGAACGCAACCGTAATATCGGGGGAAGGTGCATCACTATTCTTTTCGACTGCTTCACAGAGGAGGAATTGCGGCAGCAGACGGAATTTTACCGGACCCTCTACACGAAGCTGGAGCATTTCTCCGAGACCATTCTCCAATTGGCGGAATCCAATGCAGACGGGCAAACGAAGCTCCTTCAGCCCACGGAGAAAAAGGAAACAACGGGGAATTTGGACATGAATCCGCAGAAAAACAATTATTTAAGCTATTAATCTTTAATGATATAAATAATCATTAGGAGGCAATATTATGGGACATCCCACCATTTATCCAACAGGAACCACGGTTTATGCCCCGGAAAAAGCGTGGAGCGGCTATACCCTTTATCAGGCCGCCGATGTGGGGGCGCTGCTGATCGATATGAGCGGCAAGGAAGTGCATCTGTGGAAGGGGCTGCGGGGGTTTCCCAATAAGCTGCTGCCCGGCGGCTTTGTCTTCGGCAGCACAGGCCAACGGGACCCTAAGTACGGCTTCCAGGACGAGGTGGATGTGGTGCAGGTGGATTGGGAGGGCAATGTGGTCTGGAGATTCGACCGTTATCAATGGATCGAGGACCCGGATCATGAGCCGCGCTGGATGGCCAGAGCCCATCATGATTTCCAGAGGGAGGGGAATCCCGTGGGATATTATGCTCCCGGCTTGAAGCCCCAGGTTCATGGCGGACGTACCTTGATCCTGGCCCATAAGGATGTCCGCAACCCCTCCATCTCGGATAAACCCCTTCTGGATGATGTGATTCTGGAGGTGGATTGGGAGGGCCGCATTCTGTGGGAATGGGCCTGCAATGAGCATTTTGAGGAGCTGGGGTTTGATGAGAGCGCCCGAAATGTGCTGTTCCGCGATCCCAACGGCAGAGCCTTCGGCAACAGCGGCGGCGGGGATTGGATGCATATTAACTCCGTTTCCTATGTAGGCCCGAACAAGTTTTATGACCAGGGGGATCTGCGCTTTCATCCCGACAATATCATCTGGGACGGACGGGAAACCAACATTATTGCGATCATCGACAGGGCAACAGGAAGGATCGTCTGGCGCCTCGGACCGGATTATTCCTCGCCGGAGCTGGAGGGAATCGGCTGGATCATCGGCCAGCATCATGCCCATATCATTCCCAAGGGACTGCCCGGTGAAGGCAATCTGCTGGTGTTCGATAACGGCGGCTGGGCGGGGTATGGCCTCCCCAATCCATCTTCGCCTTACGGGCAGAAGAATGCGCTGCGGGACCATTCCCGGATTCTGGAGATTAACCCGGTGACGCTTGCGGTCGAATGGCAATATACGCCAACCGAGGCCGGGTTCCAGGCTCCGCTGGATTCCTACCGTTTCTATAGCCCTTACATCAGCTCTGCCCAACGTCTGCCCAATGGCAACACCCTGATTACGGAAGGGGCGGACGGACGGATCTTCGAGGTAACCCGGGAGCATGAGCTGGTCTGGGAGTATATTTCCCCTTACAAGAACAACCGCAATTCCAATATGGTGTACCGTGCTTACCGCGTTCCCTATGATTGGGTGCCCCAATTGGAGAAGCCGGAGGAAGCAGCCATTGATTCCTTGGACCCGGCTGACTTTCGGGTACCGGGAGCTGCCCCCAAAGGAGCTGTCTCCGTTGCCGAGGTGAATGTGTCCGCTTCTTTTGGGGAAGGGGCGTTATGCGTTGCCCGGGCTGATGAGGATAACAGGAGGGAAAAATGATGAAAAAGTCCCATACTTCTTTACGTTTGTTCCGTGGGGTAGGCGCCGGATTGCTGGTTTATTCCCTGGCGGTTTTCACTTCGGCCTGCGGTGCCACCGCAGACGGAGCTGCTCCCGGTAGCCCGGCCTCCTCCGGCGGAGCAGCTTCATCCGCTGCCCAGAACCAGCCAGCCACTACTGGTCAACCCGTCAAAATCCGCTTCGGCCTGGATACAGCGGCAGGAGGCTCTCTGCAGTTCCGGCAGGCCCAGGAGCAGGGGTTTTTCAAGAAATATGCTGTTGAGGCGGAAATCAGCAACTTCGCTTATGGCATCGACACCATCAATGCGCTGCTGGTGCAGCGGACGGATACCGCCATGGCTGCGGATTACGCGCTGCTGAATTCCCTGGGCAAGGGTGACATGAAGATCGTGAGCACGTTGACCCGGGCTACGGAGGCCTCCTCACGTACCACAGTCCTGCTGGTGAAGGGCGGCATCACCAAGCCCGAGGAGCTAAAGGGCAAGAAGCTGGGGGTTGCCCGGGGAACGGTCTACGAATATGTCTGGGCGAAATTTCTGGAGAAGCTGAGCATTGATGAAAAAGACGTCAAGATGGTCTATTACAGCACACCCGATGAAGCCATTGTGGCTTTGAGCAAAAGGGAAATGGACGCCGTATGGAGCGGCGGGGCCCTGCTGGAGAAGTTCCTCAAGGTGGATGGCATCAAAAGCCTGGGAGACATGAACCAGACGGATGTGAAAATCAGCTCCTTCCAGGTTGTTGATGCCGGGTACCTGAAGACCAATGTCCAAACTGTCACCAATTATTTGAAGGCCGTGAAGGATGGGATCGACTACATACCCGCCCACAAGGAGCAAACCGCAGAGCTGGCCTTCCGTGACATCAAGCTGCCCAAGGATGGGGTGCTGAAGGATCTGGATACCCAGAATTATGTCCTGGGCTTCACCAAGGAGGATTACCAGCACCTGCAGAACATGAAAACATGGCTGGAGCAAAGAGGCATCCTCAAAGACAAATACGAGCTGAAGGATAAAATTGATGTGGAGGCTCTTAAAGCCGCCTTTCCCGATACGGTGACCTACACCAAATAAAACTGGCAGGAGGGAGCGCCATGTCATTAGTGGCCAAAACCAATACGATATTTATTGAGCGTTTGCGCAAAAGCTTCACGGCAGGTACGGCTGCAGAGCCCCATTACATTATTAAAGATGTGGATTTGGTGGTCAAGGGAGGGGAGTTTTTTATCCTTCTGGGTCCCAGCGGCTGCGGCAAGTCCACACTCCTGAGTATGATTGCCGGCTTCGTCGGCAAAACAGAGGGGCGGCTCTCCGTAGACGGGGAGGAAATCCGTAAACCGGGCAGTGATAGGGCCATGGTTTTCCAACAGGCCGATGCCTCCTTGTTCCCTTGGCTGACTGTACGGGAGAATGTGGAGTTCGGACTCCGGATGAAGCATGTTCCCCGGAAGGAGCGCAGGGAAAGCTCGGACCGGTTTATCCGGCTGGTGGGGCTCACGGGCCATGAGGACAAATTTCCCGATGCCCTCTCCGGCGGGATGAAGCAGCGGGTGCAGCTGGCCCGGGTGCTGGCCAACGATCCGGCCATTCTGCTTATGGATGAGCCCTTCGGCGCTCTGGACGCCATGACCCGGAGGACCATGCAGAATGAGCTGATCCGGATTTGGAAGGAGACGGGGAAAACGGTTATTTTTGTCACACACGACATTCAAGAGGCTATTCTGCTGGGTCAAAGGGTGGGGATTATGTCTGTGGGTCCCGCCTCCCGGATCACGGATATCTACGAGGTGCCGCTGTCCTATCCCCGGACCATTACCGACTCCGCCTTTAATGCCCATTACAGCTCCATCCAGAGACACTTCGAGGAATGATAAAGAATACTTAGGAGGCTGCTACTATGCTCTTGATTCTGCGCAAAAGCTATCAAGCGGGGGTATTTACCTGGATCATTGGACTCCTGATCTGGCAAGCTGCCGCCTCCGTATCCAACCCGGACTTTCTGCCAGGCCCGTACCGGACTCTGCAGGGAGCTCTGGAGCTGTCCCGGGACGGCTCCTTGTTCCGGTATATCGGCATCAGCTTCCTGCGGGTGCTGACGGGATGGGTATTGGGCAGCACCATCGCCATTCCGTTGGGCATTATTATGGGCCGCTTCAAATCGGTCCGGGCGGTAACGGAGCCGTTTCTCAATTTTATCCGGTTTATCCCGCCGTTGGCCTTCATCACCTTATTCATGCTTTGGTTCGGCATTGGAGAGAAGTCGAAGATTATGCTGATTCTGTATTCCACTCTCTTCATCGTTCTCCTGAATACCATGAGCGGCGCCTTGGCTGTAGAGGAGGATAAGGTCCGTTCGGCCCGTAGCATGGGGGCGTCCGAATGGCAGATTCTGCTCCATGTGATCGTACCCGCCACTGTCCCGTATCTATTTACCGGCATCCGCCTGGCTATGGGCTCCTCCTTTATGGCGATTATCGGGGCGGAGATGGTGGCCGCCAACAGTGGGGTGGGGTTTATGATCTGGAATTCGCGTCTGTACTTCAAAACGGACTGGATCTTCGTGGGGCTTCTGTCCTTGGGCATGATGGGCTTTGCAGCCGACCGGGCCTTGGGTTTTCTGGGCGGATTGACCCTGCGGCGTTATGGTATAGCGGGGAAGGGCAGAGGTGGGCAGGGAAGGGGAAAATGAGAAGCATGCAAAAAAGCCGGAGAACCGGCTTTTTTTGTTTATATGGGACTTTAATGCGCAAGAAATCAGTAGGCGGTAACGCCCAGCTTATTGATGATTTCTTCAATAAAGACCGGCTCATCCTCCGGTGTGCGGGAGGTGATGAGATTGCCGTCCACCTTCACCGGCTGGTCCAGATAGCTGCCGCCCGCGGCAATGACCTCTTGGGCGATGCCCGGGTAAGAGGTAAGGGTTTTACCTTTAAGCAAATCGGCTTCTGCCAGCAGCTGCGGGCCATGGCAGATGGCGGCGATGGTGATGCCCGCTTTGTCCGCTTCCTGGATAAACTTGATCATATACGGATCATGCTTCAGCTTCTCCGGGGATCTGCCGCCAGGAATAATGACGGCTTCATAATCGGCAGCGTTGGCTTCCTTGGCAGATAAATGGGATGTATACGTGATGGTGCCTTTTTTGCCGTGGAGCTCTTCATTGGCATTCAAGCTGATAATAACCGCGTCATTGCCGTTTTTGGTTATGGCTTCATACGGATTCTTCATTTCGGAATCCTCGAATCCGTCCGCCAGCAGAAATGCAACCTTCTTGGTCATTTGTTTCATTGTGCACAACTCCTTTTTGGGATGGATGGCGAAAGACTCTCCTCTATAGTATTACCCCGTGAGGCGGGGAAGATAAACAAAAGGTCCAAGATATTACGGTTTGCACGTTCTTGCCTGTAACAGGACATATGTCCTAACGGCTGATTTATTGATTATCGTTTAATGGTGGAAGACGAATTTGCAGCAAGGGGAGAAGAAAAGATGAAGGGATTTGTTTATGCCTTTCTGGGCGGAGCGCTCATTACCCTCCAGGGAGTAGCCAACTCCCGGATCGGGACGGATATGGGAACCTGGCAGGCAGCGGCGCTTACCCAATTCACCGGTTTTATAGCGGCACTGCTCCTGATGCTGGCCGTCACCGGAGGGAAACCCGCATTGGGCCCTCTCCGGCAAGTGAAGCTTTTATATCTGGGCGGCGGGGCGTTAGCCTCCGTGATTATTTTCAGCAATATTACCGCCATCCATCATGTTGGGGCTACCTTATCGGTATCCGCGGTGCTCATCGCTCAATTGGGTATGAGTTTTTTGGCAGACAGCAAGGGCTGGTTCGGAATTGAAAAGAAGGAGATGCATCTTCCCCAGTTTCTCGGATTATCGCTGATGATTGCAGGTGTAGTCATTCTTGGATTATGATGGGCATGATTATGATCCGATGGTACCAACATGCGAAACGGGGTCTTCAGTATGAAGGAATGGAAGGACAGCGTTTTTTTGAACCGGACAGTTGCCGAACACGGGCTAGTGGATGTGATCCCGCCGGAGCTCCGGCAGCATATGACGTTATGTGCTTATGAGGAAGGGGAGCTCGTATGCACCCAAGGTGATCCCGGCCAAACCTTATATATCCTGGTTGCGGGTAAGCTGAAGATCTTCACCACCTCCGAGGAGGGCAAAACGTTAATTCTCAGCTTCAAAACGCCCCTGGAGCTGATCGGGGATATTGAATATATCCGCGGCACGGATATTATGAACACGGTGGAGGCGATGACCGGAGTCACGATGCTGGCTGTTCCATACCGCATTCTCCGCCAATATGGGGATCATCCGCCGCTGCTCCATTTTCTGCTGCAGATGATAACCGAGAAGTTCTTCGTGAAGTCCGCATCCCTGAGTTTTAATCTGCTCTATCCGGTGGAGGTCCGGCTGGCCAGTTATTTATTGTCGGTATCGGAAGAGAGTGGAGAGAGCGGGGGACAATCCCGTTCCAAACGTCCGGTGAATCTGACGGATGCGGCCCATCTCATCGGCACCAGCTACCGCCATGTAAACCGGGTGATCCGGCAGTTCTGCCGGGACGGATTGGTGGAGCGCAGCCGGAAGGGGATTACAGTGGCAGACCGGAGCAAGCTTCAGGCGCTGGCCAAGCACAATATCTATGAAAAGGAGCAGTGACCGCCATGCTGATCGGGATTATGATGGCGACTCTTGCAGGTGCGCTTGTGGGCCTGCAGAATATCTTTAACAACCGGGTCCATGTGAAGGCGGGTCTGTGGATTACGACTACATTGGTGCTGGGTATGGGATTTTTGGCATCCTTCCTCATCGGCTTCGCCTTAGAGGGTATGGCCATGTTCCGGCCGGAGCATGTGGAGCCGTGGTATTTCTTCAGCGGCCTGATCGGCGTAGGGGTGGTAGTGTGTATGGTGCGGGGAACCCATCTGCTCGGGCCTACGTATGCCGCGGCTGTAGCAATGATCTCGCAGCTGGGTTTTGCGGTGGTTTGGGATACCCTGGGCTGGTTCGGACTGGAAAAGGTCCCTTTCACGGGAACGCAGCTGTTGGGGGTATTGGTCATCGCAGCCGGAATTGTCGTGTTTAAGCTGGGTGGGCGGAAATCCGCTGTGGGCAGCAAACGCCGGAAGGCTGTTTCTGTGTAAAACATTCAAATATCTTTAAAAATAGAAGGTTGGTCGGAAAAACGTCATGTTTTTCGTCCAGCTTTTTTTGTGCATAAAAATGAATTGACTCTGGAAGCTTGGGTTGATATATTGTGTATATACAACATACACAATATAGATATGGAGGGAAAGCTATGCTGGCATTAGACATCCAAAACATAAATAAAAAATATGAGCATTTCCAACTAAAAAATGTATCCTTTCAGATGGAAAAGGGCTACATTATGGGATTCATCGGAGCCAACGGGGCAGGAAAAACCACAACAATCAAGGCTATCTTGAATTTGATCCGTTTGGATAGCGGCAAGATTCATATCATGGGCAAGGATATGATCCATCATGAACTTGATTTGAAGCAGGATATTGGCTCCGCCTTTGGCGGCATTGATTATTACAATAGGAGTAAAATCAAAACCTTAACCAACGTCATTAAACCGTTTTACCACAACTGGGATGATACTGCCTATGCCAATTATTTGAGGAAATTCGAGTTAAACGAGAACAAAAAAATATCTGAGCTTTCCACCGGGATGAAGGTGAAATACAGCTTGGCCATCGCTTTGTCACACGGGGCGAAATTGCTTATTCTGGATGAACCGACAAGCGGGCTGGATCCGGTTGCCAGGGACAATTTGCTGGATATTTTTCAGGAGCTGGTGCAGAGCGGCGAAATTAGCATTCTGTTTTCAACACATATCACCTCCGACCTGGAAAAGTGTGCGGACTATATTACCTACATTCATAAAGGACAAATTGTCAACAGTGCAGAGAAGGAAGAATTTATGGATGGATACCGGTTATTGAATGGAAGAAACGAACAGTTGGCTCTTTTGAAAAACCGGCTGATTGCCTACAAAACCAATTCCTTCGGTTTTACAGGTTTGATCCGGACGAAGGATTTGAATCCGGCATGGGATGTGAAATCATCCATACCAAACCTCGAAGAAATCATGGTTTATTACGCCAAGAAGGAGGATATACATGGTTAACCTATTAATGAAAGAATTGAAGTTAGGTGTGCATCCTGCCTTTTATGCGTTGCCCTTTGTGACAGGCGGATTAATGTTTATTCCAGGATGGTTGTATTTCCTTGTCATTCTCTACTTTTGCTTTATAACTATACCAAACATATTCGCCCAGTATAAAAGCCAGAATGATCTGATCTTCACAAACATGCTGCCCGTTGCCAAAAAAGACATTGTGAAAGCAAAGATATCCTTCATCATCCTTCTGGAGCTCCTGCATATTGTTGTAGCCATGGTATTTGGCATGATCAGTGTCCGTTTGTATCCCGATGTAACCTACTTTTTTTTCAAACCCACCATGGGGTTTTGGGGACTGTGCTTCGTCATGCTGGCAATCTTCAACATCATCTTCCTGTCGATGTTTTTCAAAACCGCCTATAAATACGGCGCGGCAACAGTTGCATCCATTACCGCTGCCATGCTGTTTGCCACAGGGGCGGAGTGGCTTGGCGTCCAGAATTCGTATGTGTTTGAGCTTTTCAAAGGAACGGGTGCTGATCAATGGGGAACCCAGTTATCTCTATTGTTAGCGGGCATTGGGGTATTTGCATTCTTTACAATAATCACGTATCATATTGCCATCAAAAGGTTTGAGAAAGTGGAAACATAATGAATATCGCGATTTCGCAAAGCTCCGATAAGCCCATTTATCAGCAGCTTTATGAACAAATCAGCGCACAAATTTTGAAGGGTGAGCTGGAAAGCGGGTATTGTTTGCCCCCCATCCGCCAAGCGGCGACTGAGCTTCGTGTAAGCATCATTACGGTCAAAAAAGCGTGGGAGGAACTTGAGCGGCTAGGTTTGATTAATACCGTGACAGGAAAAGGATGTTTTGTTGCAGCGCTCTCATCCGATGAAATGATTCAAAGACGCAACGAATTGGTTTTGAAGCAAATGGTGGACGATACCGCCTATTACAAATCCTTTGGGCTGACGGTGGAGGAAGTATATGAGCTTTTGAAAATCGTTTATTGAATTAAAACAGGGCGTCCAGGTCAGTTTTCACTGACTTCCGGGCAGCCCTGTTTTTGTGTGTCCTTGTTGAGGCCTGGTTCAGGTCTCTTTCTTATATCCGCTCCAACCGCTGGTACTCCATTGCGCCTCTGTCCTGCTTCTTCATCATGTCGTTGGCCAGCATTACCGGCTGATGTCCGAAGAAGAGTGTGATTACCGTTCCGACTGGAATGATAAACAAGACTTTGAAAATGTCCTTCAACAGCTTCATGCAATCTCTCCTTATCCAATAATGACCATTATATCCTAAAAAAAGTTGTAGCGGAACTGAGAAGCTCTTAGCAGCTCAAAAAGTCGCTCTTCCGCGCCCGTTTCAACCAAATTTTGCTTCACAAGCTGCTGATTTCGTGTTACGTTTTATATGTTTTGTAACACCGTACATAAATTTTCCAATATGATCACGGGGGTTGATCCAATGTCCGAAAAAGAATCTCCGCTTGTCCGGTTTGGGGTATCCATGCCGGAGGAGCTGATTGGCCGCTTCGACAAGCTCATCGGCAAACAAGGCTATGAAAACCGCTCGGAGGCTATCCGGGATTTGGTGCGCAAGGCCATATTGGATTCGGATCATGCCACACCGGACCAGTCTGCTGCCGGTACCATTGTTATGGTCTACGACCATCACGTAAACGATCTATCCATCACCTTGACGGGGCTGCAGCACCAGTATCATCACGATATAATCTCCACCATGCACATTCATCTGAATCACGACCAATGTCTGGAGATCATCGTGGTGCGTGGCCAGGTCAAACGGCTGCGGGAGCTGACCAACCGGATCAAGGTGCAAAAAGGGGTGTTTTATGCGGAGCTGTCCGTCACTTTCATCGATGAGTCCGCAGAACACGGCCATCACCACCATGGGCATAACCATTCCCACGGGGACGAAAGAAAGGGAGATGAGGGATGAGGAAGCAGCGTTTTGCTTTCATGTGGTTGTTTTTGGCTCTGGTGCTCGCCATCAGCGCCTGCGGGAAGGACAAACCCCAGCCAACGGCCAGCACCGCCAACGGGGAAAAGAAGGAGCTGGTTCTCGCTATCGGCGGGGAGCCGGAAGCCGGGTTTGATCCCACTACAGGCTGGGGACGCTACGGCTCGCCGCTGTTCCAGAGCACCCTGCTGAAGCGGGACAGCAAGCTGAATGTGGTGCCTGATGTGGCGGAGAGCTATACAGTCAGCGCTGACGGCCTGTTGTGGACCGTGAAGCTGAAGAACGGCGTGAAGTTCAGCGACGGCCAGCCCTTAACGGCTGCGGATGTGCAGTATACCTATGAGACTGCTGCCAAAAGTGGCTCCTCCATTGATCTGAGCAACCTTAGCAAGGTGGAGGCAGACGGTGACCTGACAGTGAAGCTTACCCTGAAGGAGCCGCAGTCCACCTTCACACAGATGCTGGTGTCCACGGGCATCGTCCCCAAACATGCCCACGGCAAGGATTATGCCCTGAAGCCGGTTGGGTCCGGACCGTACAAGCTGGTGCAGTGGGATAAAGGCCAGCAGCTGATTGTGGAGGCCAATCCGGACTATTATGGCAGCAAGCCGTTTTTTCAGCGGATTACGTTCTTGTTTCTAAATGAGGACGCCGCTTATGCCGCTGCCAAGGCGGGCACGGTGGATATGGCGGCCATTCCGGCGGCCTTCAGCAAACAAACCGTGGCCGGGATGGAGTTGGTTGCTTTGCCCTCCGCAGACAACCGGGGCATCATGTTCCCGTATGTGAAGACAGGCAGCAAAACGGCTGACGGCAACCCCATCGGCAATGATGTGACCGCTGATCCCGCCATCCGCAGAGCGATCAACACCGCGCTGGACCGGAAGGCGCTGGTGCAAGGAATTCTGGAGGGCCACGGCACTCCGGCCTATACCTTAAACGACGGGCTGCCCTGGTTCAATCCAGAAGCGGTGATCAAGGATGCGGACATGGATGGAGCCAAGAAGCTACTCGCCGATAACGGCTGGGTAGACGCGGATAAGGACGGCATTTTGGAAAAGGGCGCGCTTAAGGCCCAGTTTAATCTGCTTTATCCGTCCAATGACGTGACACGCCAATCCCTGGCCATTGCGGCTGCGGATATGCTGAAGCCCTTGGGGATCCAGGTGAAGGTGGAGGGCAAAAGCTGGGATGACATCGGCAAGCAAATGCATGCCAATGCAGTGCTTCTGGGCTGGGGCAGCCATGATCCGCTGGAGATGTACAACGTGTACAGCGCCAAGTTCGGCGGTGTGGAATATTACAATCCCGGCTTTTACAACAACCCGAAGGTGGAAGGGTATATGAATCAGGCCCTGCGCGCCACCAATGAAAAGGATGCATGGGAGCTTTGGAAAAAAGCGCAATGGGACGGCACAACAGGCTTAAGCGCCAAGGGTGATGCGCCTTGGGCATGGCTGGTGAATCTCGATCATCTCTACCTGGTAAAGTCGGGTCTGGATATTGGACAACAGAAAGTCCATCCCCACGGGCATGGCTGGCCGGTCACCGACAATATTGAGGAGTGGCGATGGAAACCGTAAAGCAGCATTCTTTTTGGGGAAAGCGCAGAGGGAGAGCGGTGCTCACTTTCCTTGGTCGAAAATGCATAGGGCTTATCCTCCTGCTTCTGGCCGTCAGCGGTGTGTCGTTTGCGCTGGTACATTATTCGCCCATTGACCCCATCCAGGCGTATGTCGGGGCGGATATGATGAAGGTCAGCCCGGAGCAGCGCCAGGCGATTGTGGACTACTGGGGGCTGGATAAGCCTGCGCTAGCCCAATATTGGAGCTGGCTCAGCGCATTGGTGAGCGGCGACTGGGGAACCTCCATGATCTACCGCCAGCCTGTGCTGGAGGTAATCGGGGGACGGTTCGCCGCCTCCTTGGCTCTGATGGGCGCCGCTTGGGTGCTGTCCGGCATCATCGGCTTTATTTGCGGGGTAACGGCAGCGATGAACCGGAATACCTGGATCGACAGACTTGTCCGTTGGTACTGCTACATTCTATCCTCCACACCAACCTTCTGGATAGGGCTTTTGTTGATGCTGGTTTTTGCCGTTTGGCTGGGCTGGCTGCCGGTGGGATTGGCGGTCCCGGCGGGGGTAACTGCGGATGAGGTTCATCTGGTTGACCGCATCCGGCACATGCTGCTGCCCGTCCTGACCCTCAGCGTGACGGGAATTGCGGCCATTGCCCTGCATACCCGGGAAAAGCTGCTGGATGTGATGGATTCGGAATATTGGCTGTTCGCCAAAGCGAGAGGGGAGCAGGGCTGGACCATCTTCCGGCGTCATGGCCTGCGCAATGTGGCTCTGCCGGCCATCACCCTCCAATTTGCCTCCTTTAGCGAGCTCTTCGGCGGAGCCGTGCTGGCGGAGCAGGTGTTTTCCTATCCCGGCCTGGGCCAGGCGGCAGTGGAGGCGGGGCTCCGCGGGGATGTGCCGCTTTTATTGGGCGTTGTGCTGTGCAGCGCGGTGTTTGTGTTTACCGGCAATACCATGGCGGATATCAGCTACCGCTTAATTGATCCCAGAGTGAAAGCGGGTGCCCGCTCATGAGTAAACGGGTGCATTACCGGCAACGCTTGTGGATCACCTCGGCAGCAGCGGTCCTCCTACTATTAACGCTTTATTTCACCGCTTATGGCATGGATCCTTCCGGTCTGGAGGCGAATCTTAATCAGCGCAACCTGGGACCGTCTTGGACCCATCCCTTCGGAACGGACTGGCTGGGCAGGGATATGCTGACACGCACCATCAAGGGTCTGGCATTAAGCCTTCAGGTTGGTGTGGCCGCCGGGGCCTCCAGCGTGGTGATCGCCGGTATTCTGGGACTAGCCGCCGCCGCTATGGGGAATGTGGTGGACCGGGTGGTAGCCTGGATCACCGATTTGTTCTTAAGTGTTCCGCATCTGGTGACCCTGCTCCTCATCGCCTTTGTGCTGGGGGGAGGAGCCAAGGGGATTATTATCGGGGTGGCCCTGACCCACTGGCCCAGCCTGTCCCGGGTCATCCGCGCTGAGGTGCTGCAGCTCCGCACGGCGCCATATGTGGCCATGTCCCGGAACTTCGGCAAGTCCCGCTGGTGGATTGCAATCCGGCATATTACACCTCATCTGCTGCCTCAGCTGTTGGTGGGACTGATTCTGGTGGTGCCCCATGCCATTCTGCATGAGGCATCCATCACCTTTATTGGCATGGGGCTGTCCCCTCACGAACCGGCCATTGGCATCATTTTGTCGGAATCCATGCGTTATCTGTCCTCCGGGCTGTGGTGGCTGGCGTTGTTTCCGGGAATATGCCTGTTGGTTCTGGTCCGCAGCTTTGCCGTGCTTGGCGAGAATCTGAAGCAATGGGTGGACCCGCGTCACGCCCATGAGGAATAAACAATCATTTGGAGGAGGTGTGGCAGCGATGCTGGATATCCAGGATCTGTCGATCCGGTTCAGCCGGTTTCAGCGGGGGATGAAGCAGGTGCAGACGGAGGTGCTGCATCATCTTTCCTTGTCTATCCAAGCGGGAGAGATTGTGGCTGTGGTGGGGTCCAGCGGCTCGGGCAAAAGCCTGCTGGCCCATGCCATTCTGGGTATCCTGCCCGGTAACGCCCGGGTCAGCGGACGGATGGAGTTTATGGGTGAAGCGCTGACACCGGAACGGCAAAAACAGCTGCGCGGCAGGGACATTGCCCTGATCCCGCAATCCGTCCAATATCTGGACCCGTTGATGTCCGTTGGGGAGCAGGTACGGCAGGCCGTCCGCCAAGGCGATCCGGTGGAAAAGCAGCAGAGTGCCTTCCGCAAATTCAATCTGGCCCAGCAGGTTGCGGATTTTTTCCCGTTCCAACTGTCAGGGGGGATGTCGCGGAAGGTTCTGGTCTCCACCGCTACGGTTAGCGGAGCACGGCTGTTTATTGCCGACGAACCCACCCCAGGCTTGGATGCTCCGGCGATGAAGGAGACACTGGGCCGTTTCCGGCTGCTGGCGGAGGAGGGCGGGGCGGTGATGCTGATCACCCATGATATTGAAGCTGCCCTTACCGTCGCCGACCGGGTGGCCGTTCTGTATGCCGGCACGGTGGTAGAGATTGCCTGCCGCAGCGACTTCGCGGATCACGGGGCCGGCCTGCGGCATCCCTACACCAAGGCGCTGTGGTCGGCTTTGCCCTCCCAGCAATTTACCGCTACGGCCGGCGTCCAGCCCCAACACGGTGAGCAGCGGTCGGGCTGCGCCTTCGCCTCCCGTTGTGAGGCGGCTACGCAGGAGTGCCGGGATCAATTTCCCGGGCTGCGCGGAGTGAGAAACGGAAAAACGAGGTGTTTGCATGCCACTTGAGGGAAAAGGGCTTGGATACCGGTACACCAAAGAACAGTGGGTATTCCGCAAGCTGGACATCCGGATCGAACCGGGCGAGGTGGTGGGCCTGGTTGGACCAAGCGGCTGCGGCAAATCTACACTGGGCAAGCTGCTAGCCGGTCATCAGACTTCCCATGAGGGAAATATTCTCCTAAGCGGCGTACCTGCCCAGGCAGCTAAAGGAATGCCCAATCCGGTGCAGCTGGTGCTTCAGCATCCGGAGCAGGCAGTGAATCCCAAGTGGAAGCTGGGACGTACCCTGGATGAGGCCGGAATGCCGGATAAGGTCTTGCTGAGAGAGCTTGCTGTGGAGGACGCGTGGCTCAACCGGTACCCCAATGAGCTGTCGGGGGGAGAGCTGCAGCGGATTTGCGTGGCCAGAGCTCTTGGCGCAGGACCGCGTTATCTGATTGCCGACGAGATGACCACCATGCTGGATGCCATTACCCAAGCACAGATATGGTATACTGTCCTTCAATGGGCCAAGCAGTCCAGGGCGGGCATTCTGGCGGTCACCCATGACGCGGCTTTGGCCGGACGGTTATGCGGCAGAATCCTGAACTGGCAGGAGCTGGCCGGATAAAGGGCAGGACAGGAAGGGAGAACGGCATGTTTGCAGGTAAAAAAGTCATCATGTTTGATCTGGACGGCACACTGGTGGATTCGGTAGGGGTATGGAATGAGGTAGACCGACTGGTCATCCGGAAAATCGGCGGCACAGCACCGGCGGAGACGGAAATCCAGAAGCAGCGGGACGCGGTGATGCGGCGAAATAGCAAGGCGGAGCATCCCTATCTGGAATACTGCCGGTATTTGAAGGACATGTATAACCCCTCCTGCACAGCTGAGGAGGTCCTGAAGCTGCGGTATGATATAGCCGATGAATACCTGGCGAATACCATTGACTACAAACCGGGCGCGGACAAGGTGCTGCACAGGCTGAAAGCACACGGGTTTGTGATGGCAGTGGCAACTGCCACCAGACGCAAGAATCTGGACATTTATCTGACGGTAAACCGGAATATCATGGACAAAGCCAAGCTGGACGAGTGCTTTTCTATCCTCTACACGAGGGAGGATACCAAGGAAATCAAGCCCAACCCGGAGGTGTACCTGCGGATTATGCGGGAGCTGAACGCTGCACCCTCGGAATGCCTGATTTTTGAGGATTCCCTGGTAGGTGTGGAAGCAGCGCATCATGCGGGGATACAGGCTGTGGCGATGTACGATAAATATTCCGACGGGGAACGGGAAGAAATCAACGCCTTGTCGGAGTACCGGTTTAACAGCTACGACGAGGTATGGGCAGCGATTGAAGCGGAGCTGCCGCTTATTAAATAGAAAGCTTGATGAAGAGGCTGGTGGCGTTCAAGACGCTGCCGGCTTTTTCTTTAGCATCACGACCCATTTATTGACAGTTCATGGAGCAATAATATATACTATACATACCAATATAATTATTTAGTTCATATAAAGTCATTCAACATTAAAAAGGAGCTAAAAAATGATGATCGATTATAGCAATGCCTTGCTGCCTGTGTCTGAAACCTTGTTTATTCCATTGGCAGCCCGCGCTGCAGAAACAACTTCAAGCCATCCCGTTATTATGGACGAAAAGTCGGTTGAAATCCTGCAAACCCTGGACCTGGGGGGCAAAATAACCGATGGAGGCATGATTTCTACACTTGGCATTCTGGCCCGGACGAAAATCATTGATGAAGAAGTACAACAAATGTTGAACAATAAGCCAGCAGCCACGATCATTAATCTGGGGGCAGGATTGGATACGCGCATATGCAGGATGGACAATGGTTTGTTAACATGGTACGATCTTGACTTGCCGGAGGTGATCCAGTTTCGCCGCCAATTTTTTTCAGAGAACGAACGTGTTCACTTTATCGCTCAATCGGCTTTGGACGAAACCTGGATGGACCGCATACCAGTCCGGGACGATAACCCTGTTATCCTGATCGCGGAGGGCCTTCTGATGTATTTTAGCGAGGCTGATGTTGCCCGTCTGCTGGAATTTGTTGCGGAACGTTTTCCGGGGGCGCATATGTTTTTGGATGTGGTTCACAGCTATTTTATTCAAAAAAAGATCAGCAGCCCCTTTCAATGGGGGATCGATCATGCGAAGGACATTGAAAAGCTGGACAATTACATCCAACTGGTACAAGCATGGAGTGCCGGTGATCTCTTAAGGCAACGTCAACCTCCGCTGCTTAGAATGCTTAATATTTTGCCTGCCACCAAAAACAGAAGTCAAATCCTGCATATTCAATTCAAGTCAACGGGGGTGGAGTATGCCACGGTTCAGTGATGCGGAAAAGGAACGGCTGCACAATAAGCTTTACGCAGAGGGAGAAAGGCTGTTTGCCGAATTTGGCATTAAGAAGGTCACCATCGATGATCTGGTGGCAGCTGTGGGTATCGCTAAGGCCTCCTTTTATGCATTCTATGAAAGCAAGGAATATCTTTATTTGGACATCGTTCAGAAGCTGCAGCAAACCATTTTTGCGGATCTGGAGGCTCTATTGGCCTCGAACTCCCATCTGCCTAACAAGGAGCGCGTTCTCCAGGTGTTTGGGGCTATGAGCCAATTGATGCTTCAATATCCCTTACTGATCAAAATGGACACCGCAACAGCCGAGTGGATTGCCCGCAAGGTATCCTCAGAACGGCTTGCTATATACCATGCTCAGAACTTTGATGCTGTTCAAACCTTGTATAACCACGGCATCCGCTTTACCTGTGACATCCAAACCGCTTCCTGCGCCTTCAGGCAAATTCATCTCAGCTGGCTTCGTCTGCAAGGGCAGGGGGAAGAGATACAAGCTGCCGTCACTCATATTCTGCTTCAAGGTGTCATAGATCAAGTTGTGGTTCCTTGAAGAATTTGAACACTGGTTAAACTGACACGAACCTTCCGCAATTTGTTATTGCTTGTTCCGGTGTTTATGCATTATACTAAACCCTGTCCATGTGTTCATAATGAAATTAAGATAGCCTCATCATACGAAGGATGAGGTAGAGGTCGCGGATGTGAAGAGTACATCAGGGGAGACGTTGAAGAGCCGTCTGTGATCCTGCTGGAAAGGCATATCCGCCGAAGCCTGTGCTGCTGCTCCTCTTAGCGGCGCGGACTGGGGCCGTTTCCGAAAGGAACGGAACTGTCACTTGTAACGGAACGGAAGCCGCAGGGCTTTTCATCCGGCACTCGTGTTGCGCTATCTTGACAGGGAGTATGATGCGGCAGCCATAGGCTTACTTATGGAACCGCTGCATTCGCCGGCGGTTTTTTGCGTTCGGGCCCGTTTTCCGGCAGCCCGATTGGCAGGCACTCCCGTTCATGAACTCCATGACAACCACTACGAAGGGGTGTCCCTATTCATGCACAAGCAGCAAGTGAATCAAGCAGTGCCCTCCGGCGGCAGTACCGACGGACAGACACTGCGCAAAAGCTTTAAAGCCCGGCATCTGACCATGATTGCCCTGGGCGGCTCCATCGGCACCGGGCTCTTCCTGGCCAGCGGCGGGGCCATTGCCTCCTCCGGCCCGGGCGGCGCATTATTGGCGTATCTGGCCGTTGGCATCATGGTCTACTTCCTGATGACCAGTCTGGGCGAAATGGCAACATATATGCCAGACTCCGGCTCCTTCAGCACCTACGGCACCCGGTTTATCAGCCCGGCATTCGGCTTCGCTGTAGGCTGGAACTTCTGGTACAATTGGGCGGTCACCATTGCCGCCGAGCTGGCTGCCGCCACGGTTATTATTAAATACTGGTTCCCGGATAGCAACTCGACGATTTGGAGCCTGCTTTTCCTGCTTCTGATGTTCGGGCTAAACATCCTATCCTCCCGCGGTTACGGGGAATCCGAATACTGGTTCGCCATTATTAAGATTACGACGGTTATTATCTTCCTGGTTGTCGGCGTTATGATGATCTTCGGCATTCTGGGCGGCGAGGCCGTAGGCTTCAGCAACTTCGAGCTTGGCGGAAGCTCCTTCCATGGCGGCTTCTTCGCCTTCCTGGGCGTATTCATGGCTGCCGGCTTCTCCTTCCAGGGCACAGAGCTGGTAGGGGTTGCCGCCGGCGAAAGCGAAAATCCGCGCCAGAACGTGCCGCGGGCCATCCGTCAGGTGTTCTGGCGGATTCTAATCTTCTATATTTTCGCCATTCTGGTCATCGGCCTGCTGATTCCCTACACCAACCCGGATCTTCTGCGGGGCGGCATTGACGATATCGGCGTGAGCCCTTTTACGATCATCTTCGAAAAAGCCGGTTTGGCCTTCGCTGCATCGGTCATGAACGCGGTTATCCTGAGCTCCGTTCTGTCGGCAGGCAACTCTGGCATGTATGCCTCCACCCGGGTATTGTACGCCATGGCCAAGGACGGCATGGCCCCGCGCGCGCTTGCCAAGCTGAATAACCGCGGAGTTCCGGTAGGCGCCTTGCTGGTCACAACCGCTGTGGGTATGCTTGCTTTCCTGGCTTCCTTTTTCGGGGACGGAATCGTCTATAACTGGCTCTTGAATGCCTCCGGCATGTGCGGCTTCATCAATTGGCTGGGCATAGCAGTGTGCCACTACCGCTTCCGCCGCGCCTTCGTGAGACAGGGC
The DNA here is from genome assembly GCA_023388055.1 of Bacillota bacterium. Classification (GTDB taxonomy): domain Bacteria; phylum Bacillota; class Bacilli; order Paenibacillales; family NBRC-103111; genus Paenibacillus_AR. The sequence goes on from JAEWGW010000020.1 coordinate 61,443, forward strand.
CATTCTCTGAATGAGCTGCCCTACAAGGCAAGATGGTTTCCCTTCGGCCCCATATTCGCCTTCGTGATCTGCATCATCGCCATCCTCGGTCAGAACATGGGCGCTTTCTCCGGAGAGTCTATCGACTGGTACGGTGTACTTGTTTCGTACGTCAGCCTTCCGCTGTTCCTGCTGATTTGGCTGGGCTACGGATTCTTCCGGAAGAGCAAGCTTGTACCGCTGGAAGAATGCGATCTGAGCACAACCGAAGGGTAGGACCACTGTTATTCAAATTGCTTTGCAGCGTCTCCCGATGTATGGGGGCGCTTTTTTTTATTGGCTGCGTCCTATTTCAAAAATGTGCTGTTGCAGGAAATCGGACGATCTATCACAATAGATGGACGAGGGGGAGTGGATCGTATGGCTACATCTGCAGCATGGAAATTCGATTTTGGCTCGATACAGAATGAGCATAACGGTTACATAAAGGTTCCGGCCGACCTGGCCTATTCGGAGGAAAGAGGCTATGGCTTTTTAGGGTTGGGACCAGAGGGATATAAGGAGGATTGCCGAAGCGACGGATTTGTAATGAAGCAAGGGCAGGAGATCAAGCTTCAAGAGGTTGCCAGGGCAGATCCCCAAAGCGTTGATGATGATGCCGTAGCGGTTACGGATCCGGGGATGCCCATCCGGTTTGCCGTGTATGTCACAAGAATCATTCCTGCCGGGACCTGTCTGACTTATGAATTTCATGTCCATGTGCAGAACGTATATTCCAAGGTAACCGGAACCTATGAGGATACGATGCTCAATATTGCGGTAAGCGGCCATCATGCAGCGATTGCGTCGGCAGAAATCGAGCAACTGGAGAGGGGAAGAACCCTTTGGGTGTTGGGAGACTCTACGGTGAATGACCAATTGGCGCCCTTGCCTTATTTCCGGCTGCAAAACTATTCCGGTGTTGGACAGGCCTTATCCAAATACGTGGGGGCGGATGTAGCCGTTTCCAACCATGCGGAAAGCGGATTGGAGACGTATACCAGCAAACCCCATTTCGACCAGTTTAAAAACCGGATCCAGCCGGGTGACATCGTCTTCTTTGAGTTTGGACACAACCATAAAACGGACGGGCCGGACGGATTTTATAATGGAATCTCCTACTATTATGATTTCATTCACGCTAAGGGTGCCCACTTCATCATTGTCGGCCCCATCGACCGGCATCGGGCATTCCAATATGACGCCTCCCGTAACCAATGGACATCTACCCTGGATGCTTTCTCCGCTGCCGGGAAACGGTATGTGGAAGAAAAGGTTGCTGCAGGCGCAACCGACATCGCCTTTGTTGATCTGAATGCGCCGTCACTGGCTTGGTACACCGAATTATGCGCAGAATTGGGCAGGACTGCGGCGAATACGGATTATTATTTCCGCGGAATGCAAGGAGTGGAGGTGGACGGTACGCATCCCAATGATGCGGGAGTGGATCATTTTGCCAAAATGTTTATGGATGCTGCCAAAGCTACTGTGGAAGCTGACCCTGAAGCTCCCCAGGCAAAGGTATTAGCCGGTGTACTGGCAGGAGCCAGAGACGAAACGCCGTATACGGTTCCTGATTCCATTACCAGCTTGGGACCGGCCCCGAACAGTGCTTACCCCGAGCCGTATGTCACACCCTCTGCTTATCCGTTGATGATTAATCATGTAGCATTAGATGCCAATAAGCATGTGATTTCCCTGTCCGTGACCAAACAAGGGGATCTGAACAGCTATGGCCGGGGGATTGTTCAGGTGTATAAGCCCAACGGCGAGTTAAAGGGCACCGCTTATGCAGATGCACAAATCGATAACACCATTGAAGGAACACAGGTCGTTTCGTTCACCACTGATTTGGCCATGGACACCCAGGACACTTTAAAAGCCTATGTGATGGAGTTCGAGGACAAACCCGGTTATCCGCTTACAGATAAGCAGCTGGCTGTTTTTTTTGTTCTGCCTTAGCATTGCCGAAGGAAATGAAATAGATTCCATATTTACATTTGGCCTCCCGCCGCTTATAATAAAACGGGTCTAAACAACTGAATATTGAAGACGCGATTAAACCACTTTATTGTTTTTTGGATTCCAAAACAATAGGGTGGTTTTATATTTTTTTAAAGGAGGCAGCAAGAATTGATTCAGGTTTGGAAGAACTCATTGTATGTATTTTTGGGTGCTTGTTCATTTGGTATATTGTCCACGATTGTAAAAACAGCATATAACGAAGGGTTTACAATTCAGCATGTGATGGGCGGCCAATACGGCTTTGGCTGGCTGCTGATGTTAGCCCTGATGCTTATATTTTCAAGAACCAAAATAACCCTCAAGCAATTTATCCGGTTGGCGGGCGTTGGAGCATGCACCTGTCTGACGGGTGTTTTCTATTATATGTCCCTGCAGACCCTGCCTGCTTCCATTGCCATTGTGCTCTTGTTTCAGTTTACCTGGATCGGTGTGGGGCTTGAAGCGCTTCTATCCCGAAAGCGGCCATCCAGAGCAACGATGATCTCCATCCTGATCTTGTTTGGCGGGACAATTCTGGCAGGGGGAATGCTGGGTGGCGGTGACATTAATTTGAGTGCTGCCGGTGTGCTGTATGGATTGGGATCAGCATTGATGATGGCGTTATTCATTTATTGCAGCGGGAGAGTGGAGACCCAGCTGCCGATTATCGCCCGCAGCTTCTACGTCACGACTGGGAGCTTGCTGATGCTGCTTACCATTTTTACACCCAAGGTGGTCCTGATTCTTGTAGAGACTCCTGCCATATGGCCGTACGGCATTCTGTTAGGAACCTTTGGGGCAGTCATTCCCGTTTTGCTGTTTGGGTTAGGCGCGCCTAAGATTAATCCGGGCCTTGCCAGTATTCTAAGCGCAGGGGAGTTCCCGGTTGCCGTGACCGCATCGGTTCTGGTGCTGCATGAGCATGTAACCTCTCTCCAATGGTTCGGGATTGTGGTTATCCTGTTGGGTATAGCCTATCCCCAGTTGAAGGGAAGCTCCGCCTCCGCCAAGGAGCAGGTTTCTTCCAAAGCAGCGTGAGCCGCGGAATACAGGACCATAAAAATTTCACATTACATTAAGGTTAGATAGAATCCGGATTAAGTCTGTTTGTTTATTCTTGACTACGTAAGGGAGAAACAAGCAGAGGAGTGAAGCGAGAATGACGAAGAAATCCAGGCTTTCCAGGGTGACGGCTGCCGCACTAATCGTAACGGTAGCCACAAGCCTGTTTAACGGAGCCCTAGCACCAAACGCGCAGGCAGCCTCCGGCCTAATTGGACCCCAGGACACCAAGGAGGTAGAGCAGTTTGTCGATGGTTTTTTTGAACAGTCAGCGATTAAGGAGAGCTTGGCAGGAGCCGCGCTGGTTGTAGTCAAAGACGGTAAGGTGTTGTTGAAGAAGGGTTACGGGTATTCAGATGTGGACAAAAAGGTGCCGGTTGATCCGGACCGGACCGTATTCCGTATAGCGTCCATTTCCAAGGTGATAACAGCAACGGCCGTGATGCAGCTGGCTGAGCAAGGTAAGCTGGATCTGAACCAAGACATTGCCGCCTATACCGGGGATGTCCAGATTCCCAATGTGACAGGCGCTCCGCTTACCATGAAGCACTTGCTGACGAATTCCACCGGCTTTGACTACGGCGATACATCCGAAATGTCGACGAACGATCTGAAGCGAGAGGCCCCTATTAAGCAGTACATGCTGGACAATATCCCGACTGTTGTCCGCAAGCCGGGAGACTATTACCGGTACGATAATCTGGGCTTCACCCTTCAAGGTTATATTGTGGAGCAGGTGACAGGGCAGCCCTTCGGCGAATATGTGCAAAAGCATATCTTTGAACCGCTAGACATGATGAACAGCAGCTTCCGTCTGATACCCGACATTACGAAAGGACTGGCTGTTCCCTACAACCAGCTGGGAGAAGCCATGCCGGATTATGCAACGGTGCCAACAGAGCTTCCAGGGGGCGGAATGCTTACCACAGGCTCCGACATGGCTCAATTCATGCTGGCTCACCTTAACGGAGGGACATTGGGAAACCAAACGATATTGAAGAAAGACACAGCGGCAGACATGCATAAACCCCAGCTTGCCATTCATACTAAACTGCCGAATATGGCATATGGCTTTGAATATGCGGCCCAGCAGGATTACAATGGATATCATGTGGTGGAAAAAGGCGGGGATATTGAAGGATATCATAGCGGCATGTGGCTGATCCCGGATGAGAAGGTTGGCGTGTTTCTAACCGTCAACAAGGATATTGAAATCCGTCAGCCCTTTATCCAAGCCTTCATGAAGCACTATTTCCCGAGGCAAGGCAATTCGGAGGCTCCTAAAAACCAAACCCAGACAGATCTGAAGAAGCTGGAGGGTGTATACAGCGACCTGCGCAACCGGATGTGGACCACCCGCATCCGCGCTGAGAACGGCAAGCTGATTGTGAAGGACCCGCTGGGTGAGCATATCCTGCAGGAAGTGGAGCCGCTGCTGTTCCAGGATGAGCAAGGTGCCAAAGCGGCCTTCAAGCTGGACAGCAGCGGAGAAATAGATGCCTTTTATTATGAGATTAAATCTGATAGCTGGGCACAAAAATTGTCCGACCCGCATCCTTTTGCAGATGTTGCTGCAGATAATGATTATGCTCCATACATTAGGCATCTGCAGCAATTGCAGGTTCTTGCCGATGGAAGCTCTGTTGATCGCTTTAAGCCTGAAGAGGCGATAACCAGGGAGGAGTTTATTGGTTGGTTTATCCGATGGGCGGGGATTGCCCCTTCCCGGCAAAAGCCGGTGTTTTCTGACCTTGAAGGCAGCGCCTATACCAAGGAAATTCAGGCGGCTTATGAATTTGGGCTGATCCAAGGGGATGAAACGGACAGGTTTCACCCTCAGGAGCTGTTGACGCGGCAGGAAGCAGCCGCTGTTGTGTGGCGGATGGCATTCCGCTATTTACATGCCGAGCCGCAAGATGCTGTTCTTTCCGGGAAAACGGATTCCTGGGCAGAGGAAGGCGTCCGCTTTATAGTAGGCAAGCAGCTGTTCGGTCCGGAAACAGTTGAAGGGGCAAACGGTTCTTACAATTATGACTCCAAGCAGCCGATGACGAAGGAAGAAGCTGCCGCACTGTTATCGTTGTTTGCAGACAGGCTATTCTAGGGAGTATCTTAAAACTCCCTGATCCGGCAAGCTCCCTCCTGCTTGGCAGTTCAAGGCGGGAGGGGTTTTTTTGACTTATAGGAGAGGAGGAATGAAGCTGAAGACCATTCTCATCATTGACGATGAACCGGAAATTCAGGAGCTGTTGACCATCTATCTGAATAATAACGGTTATCAAACGCTGGCTGCCGGCAATGGGCATGAAGGACTGGAAACGCTGAAGAGGGAGAATGTTGATCTGGTTATCGCCGATATTATGATGCCGGGAATGGACGGCTTGGAGCTGCTGAAGCGGATGCGTCCTCATTCGCCCATTCCGTTTCTTTTTATATCCGCCAAATCGGACGATATGGACAAAATTTTCGGCTTGCAGCTTGGGGCAGACGATTATATTGGAAAACCCTTTAATCCGCTGGAGGTCGTAAGCCGGGTTCAAGCCATTTTCAGGCGTTTGGATGCCTTTTCCAGGATCGAAAAGCAGGATCAAGAGGTAATCGAAATCGGCGATATCAAGCTGGATTTAAAAAGCTGCAGGCTGTACAAATCGGAAAAGATCAAGGAACTGACCTCCTTTGAATTCAAGATCCTTGCGCTGCTCATGGGACAGCCTGGCCGAGTTTTCACCAAAGCCCATATTTACGAGCAGGTCTGGGGAGAGGAATACTTGGGGGATGAGAACATCATCATGGTCTATATTAGCAAGCTGCGGGAAAAAATCGAGGATAATCCCAGGAAGCCCGTCTTCCTGATTACCATAAGGGGGTTAGGCTACCGGTTTGAAAAAGGCTAGAGAACTGCCGGATAGGCGGCCGTTAAAAAGACTGTTCTTTCACAACTATATGGTCATAAGCGGTCTGTTGTTCATGACGATGATCCTGTCGCTGTTCGGTGCGGATTTTTTGATGGACCGCTACATTGATCCGCTGGATTTTAAAACAATAGACGGCTCGGATATGTACCAATACCCCTTCGAAAACATCGGGGACGAGCTGCTGGACGAGTATGGCGGATGGTTTGAAGTCGTGAACGGGCAAGGGGAAATCATTTTCGTAAAAGGAAATAAGAAGGATCAGATTATGCATTATGCAGCGGGACAAATCTATGCGAAAATGGATCTGGAACGAAATGATGACTCCATCAGCTATCATGCTTATCCGGGTGAAGGACCTAATGGCGAGCCCTATACACTTCTATGGAAGATTCCAGAGCCGTTGGGGAAAATCTCCGCAGCGCTGGGGATTTTCTTTGCGTTGTTTGCTCTGCTTCTTTTTATAGCCAATTATATTTATTCCCGTTATTCGGTCCGGCAGGTCAAGAAGCCTCTCCGGCAAATTGTGGACGGCATTAAAGAGATGGAGCAATTTAACTATACCAAACGTCTGGATTATTCGGCGGAGAAAGAATTCGCTGAAATTCAAGAAGCCTTTAACGGGATGGCGGAGCGGCTGCAGCGTACCTCTATGGAGAAGGAAGCTATGGAGAATAACAAGAGGAGCCTGCTTTTGCATTTATCCCATGACCTAAAAACACCCATCACCTCTATTTACGGCTATTCGCAGCTTCTGCTGGACAATCAGATTCCAGACGAAGCCCAACAACGCAAATACGTTCAATACATCTATGATAAATCCGCATATATGGCTCATTTAATTAAGGATTTGTTCGAGCTTGCGAAGCTGGATGACCGATTGCTTGCTCTTCATAAGGAGAAGGTCAATATTACCAAGTGGTTCCAGCAGCAGATTGTGGAATTCTATCCGGAAATAGAAGAGAAGGGATTCCAGTTGGAGGTTCAGGTTCCAGAGGAGCCGTTATTCGTGCTCTTGGATAAGCTCCATATGACCCGGGTGATTACCAATCTGATCACGAACAGCCTGAAGCACAATCGGATAGGGACGTTGCTGTACGTATCATGTGAAAAAGCCGATGGGCAGGCTATTCTCTGGGTTGGAGACAACGGCGCTGGCGTAGAGGCAGACATTAAAGAGCATATCTTCGACGAATTTGTCCATAGTGGAGGATCGGGAAAGGACAGCTCCGGCTTGGGGTTGGCGATTTGCAAGAAAATTATTGAGCTGCATGGAGGCACTATTCAATTGGAGAAGGATACCCGGTATTCCACTCTGTTCCGCATCAGCCTTCCTTGTGATTATCCATAATAGAAATGGATAAATTTATAAAAATTGAAGGAACTAGACCCCAAACATCGAATGTATAGACACAGTCATATTTTGTAACATTTGTGGAGAGTGTGTCGAATGAACAGTTGTTGTCGAATCGGGATTATGTTATGCGTTTCGTTATTCATTGCAAGTTCCGCTCATGCAGCAGGAGCCGGGCAGGAATTGTCTGCGGATTATGATCAAGTGCTTCCCATGTCATTGTTTCTTTATGGAGATGCAGATAATCTCATTGAGGAACAACCTATTTTCCGTTCCTCTGGAGAGTACGAGTGGAATGCAATCGACAAGACCTATGGTTTTAAGGGATTCGGCAATAGCGGCAACGGCTTGTTTCATTATTACGATTACAGTAATATGGTTCATGTGATAAATGCTGATGGCGAAAGGGTTTGGAGATCGGAACCATTACCTTATAGCATTAATTCGTTTCATAGCTTGAACAATGGGAATTTGCTTGTGATTTGTGGATTAACTTTTTGGTCACCGGAACAGATCATTACTAATAACCGTTTGTACCTCTTTAGCCCTGAGGGAAAACTACTCATGGATAAACTCATGATCATGCCAAGTCAATCGTTCGAGAGTACACCTTTATTTACGGACGACAAACTGCTATTTCTTTCAGAAGATGGTCTGGTCTGTACGGATATTAATGGTAGGGAGCTTTGGATAATAGGGGAGCCAGTCCATCAAACTTTGGATAAAAACAACCAGTGGCTTTCCAATGTAAACAGGGTCTTCCCTCAAAAAAATGGTGCATTCGAGCTTTATTTAAATGATGGCACATATCTGACTTTCGATTCGAATCAGAAGCTCCTATCTTCTGAAAAGGTTACAAAAGAATATTTGCCTATTGATTCGAAACAATTCATAACTGTCCTAAAAAGAGAGGATGGTTTATTCCTGTGGCAAAACGAACGCCTCACTGAGGCTGCTGTACGTAGTGCATATTTATTGCACCCAAAGCCCTTCAATGCGGCTTCATTTAAAACGCAATGGTGGGGTGGAAGTTATGAGACTATTGAGCAAGAAAACAAACTAATCGCCAAGAACAATAATGACCATGTGCTGTGGACGTATGTAATAGAAAAGTCTACATTCGGTTCACCTATGAATGTGGTTGTTAATCATAATGGCGACGTTTTTTTCTCTGATAAATATGGCGATATATATGGTCTGGATGCAGAAGGACATGAAATAGTTCGTCTTATTCGAAATCTATTTTTAAAAACTTCTGTTAGTATGTCCCTAACTCCTGACGGAGGAATAATCGGGGTAACCGGAGATATCGGGTTGTTCCGGATCGCTAAATCGGGCATCGATGTCACAATAGAAGGTTTGCCGGTTGCATTCGATCAAAAGCCCTTATTGGTTGAAGGTTCGCTTCTGGTTCCATTCCGGCCTGTTTTTGAAAAGCTTGGTTTAACCGTGCAATGGGATAACTCCTCAGCTACGGTTTCGGGAACAAAACCGGGCACACAGATCAAGCTTAGGATAGGGAGCCAGGAGGCTGAGGTGAACGGACAGCCTGTTCCATTGGCCGCACCTCCGCAAATCATTGCTGGTTCAACTTATGTACCACTTCGGTTTATAGGAGAAGCTACAGGCCTCCAGGTGGAGTGGGATGGAGTGGACCGGGAAGTGAGGGTTGGCAGCCCAGAGCAATTAGCCAAACAAGCAGTCACCAGATTCATGAAGCATATCTCACAAGGTGATGATGCTAAAGCGACAAATGATTTGACGGACTCCAGTCGATCTATAATGGAAAAGGCACCAACACTGGCTCCATTTTTTGTCCGGAAGCAGTGGGAAAGCGACATGGAGAGTATTACAGCAAGCCCAACCGGTACGGATTCTTTTCTTGTGAAGACTGTACAGAGAAATCGCAGCTTTGATTCCAAGGAAGCCAGAAGCTCTGTTCGGGAATATACATACACCGTAAAACGTACAGCGGATGGCCAATGGAAAATCGAAGACACCGATCTGTTTCGGATCGAGCCCTTTGATTCCTAGACAATAAAAATGACCGGGTTCATGGCTCATGACCCGGTCATTTTTTTATTTTATTGGTTTCCCTTTTTGATCCATTCAGCTACGGAGAGGACACGTTTGGTTTGATGGGCGATTGCAGTTTGATAGGCCTGGGTGTCTCCCACGATCTGGTTGTTCTGGTCAACCGCCACGCTTGTCCCATACGGATTGCCGCCGGCGCCGTATACCGCGGGGTCTGTATAGCCCGGTGCTACCACAATGGCTCCCCAATGGTACATGGTTGTATAGAGCTGCAGAATGGTTTGCTCCTGGCCGCCGTGGGCGTTCTGGGCGGAGGTCATGGCGCTAACTGCCTTATTGACGGTTTTGCCCTGGAACCAGATGCCGCCGGTAGTGTCCAGAAACTGCTTCATCTGCGCTGCCACATTGCCGAAGCGAGTGGGGGTACTGAAGATAATCGCATCTGCCCAGACGATATCGTCCGGGGTGGCAACGGGAATATCCTTGGTTGCTTCTACATGAGCTTTCCAGGCAGGGTTGCCATCGATAACGGATTGCGGGGCAAGCTCCTGAACCTTCAGAATCTTTACCTCCGCGCCAGCTTGTTTGCCGGCTTCGGCTGCCCACTGGGCCAATTGATAATTGGTTCCGGTGGAGCTGTAATAAATCACCGCTAATTTGACTGTTGACATTTTACCAGGCTCCTTTTCCATGAAATGAAAACCTTAAGTAAATATATCCCATTCTCATTTAATTATACAGAAGCTCCCCGAAAGAACAACCTTAATAGTTTGTTAATGGTTTATTTAGAAGAAAGCAATGGTTGTACGCTAAGCTAAATAAACCAGAACAGAAGGAGGGAGTATAATGGACTTCAACAGCATGGTTTCAACTATCTTACCTTATGCTTCCCTTGCGGTGCGTGCAGGGGTTTGTACAGTAGGCGTTCTATTAGCCGTATATGGGTTCTATAGAAAAAAAGGCGGCACAGCCATCATCACTCCCAAGCAGGTTATAGCCGTTTTCCTGTTCACTGCCTGGTTGATGCTGGTGGTGGGCTTAACCTTGCTTGACCGCGGCGCCGATTACGGAGGCCGGATCAATTTTTGGCTATTCAGCGGTTATGTGAGTGCATGGAACAACCAGTCTTTTGGTGAGTTCCAACAGATTGTTTTGAATCTGATCATGTTTATGCCGTTAGGCTTTGTGCTGCCATTGCTGGGAAAACCGTTTCAGCGGGCAGCTCCGGTATTACTGGTATCATTTCTATTGTCCCTGGGTGTGGAAACAGCACAGCTCCTGACTGCCAGAGGGATTTTTGATATGGACGACATTCTGCACAACACGCTTGGTGGTTTCGCGGGGTACAGTCTGTTCGAAGCGGTCCTGACCGGTATCAGGCAAAAACGGCTTTCGGTTCAATTGGCCTACCGTAAACAGGAAATGCGTAATCGGACGGTCCGCCCGGCGATTTACGACAAGTCCACATAATCGCTGACATCCCGTTCCTTCTTCAGTTGGCGGCTGAGGTAATTATCCTTCGTGATCTTGGTGGAGGAGTGGCCTACCGTTTCCGAAATCCAATCCAGGGGAGCGCCGTTGGCATAGGAGGTTTGGGCAAAATAATGCCGCATGAAGTGGGGAGTCACCCGATGCCCGTGAACCGTGGTAAGCCCGGCGGCTGCCATCTGTTCCGATAAGAAGGTGGACAGGCTGGTCAAGTTGTACCGTTTGCCGTGACGGTTGGGATAAAAGGGGGAATCATCCCCGCTGCTCATCACAACCGGTAACCCGACCCGCTGCCGGTATTCCATCAGAACCTCCAAAGCATAGTCCTTGATATGGACATGCCGGAGCTTGTCCCCTTTGGTACGGGTGATCAGATAATGCCGCTTCCGGTTCCGGTCGTAGTACAAATCTCCCCAACGGGGCAGGATCACCTCGTTTAACCGCATGCCGCTGGTAGCCAGGATCAAGAGGAGGGACTGCACCTTGGGATTTTCCTTGTGGAACTCAATGGCCAGCCTCAGGTCGGCTTCCTCAATATCCCGTTCGGGAATTTCCTCCTTGATTTTCGCCACCTGCCGAAGACCCCGCGCGATATTCTTCGCAAGGTACCCCTCCTCATAACACCAAGTTAGGAAAGAATGAATAATGACAATCTTCTTGGCCTGAGTGTTGGATTTCGAGTAACGCTGCTCCAAACGTGCTTGGAACAACTCCATATCAAAACGGGACAGCCCCCGGAGATCCCCTTTACCCGATTCACTTACCTCCACCAAGAAGGTGGTCAGGGTCCGTACATAATCCTCTTTTGTTTTGTCCTTCCTCTTTTTCTCCCGGTTATGGACGTACAGATAGACCATCCCCAAGTTCGAAATCCCAGAGTAATCATAATTGCCATCTTCATCTTCAAATCCAGATATACGTTCTCGAAGGAGAAGGTAATATTGGCTGTTCATCAATGTGGGGACAAGCTGAGCATCAGATTCACCAGACATTATGTAACTAGTGGAAAAGAATGCGTGTTGATCTATTATGGTTAATTCATTCATAAGCAGACACCGCCTTAACATAAAGTCACTTCTCCATTATACCAAACCTTACCTTCGAAGTGGGGACTCATATGCTAAAAATGTCTTTTTGTGTCCAATCAAAAATAACGGTACATTCTTTTTGTTTAGACATAATTATTGCATTCCATATAAATATGTAGCTAAAATTAAAATATTAAGTTCGAATGTTAACATCAATTGAAATTAATGTCCCAATTGTATATAGTAATATAAAACAAAGTCATGTGAGGAACGATTATGGACACCTATATAAGTCTGACAGAAGCAGCGAAATTGCTTGGTATTACTACTACCTCTCTTTACAAGATAATCAACCATGAGATGACGGAGAAACGGCTGGAGCCCGTCAACCGGACAACCCATCGTGGAGATGGAGGCTACCGGTTCCGGGCAACGGAAGTGGAGGCGTTTAAGAAAAGCTATGTGAAACAGGATCTGACCTCGGTGGAAGCAGGACGGCGTTTGGGAAGATCTCCCACCTTCATCCATAAGCTGATCCGTGATGGTCTGATCGGTTATTATGAGGAGGAATACCGGGGCAAACGGACTTTCTTCATTAAAGAGGAGGAGCTGGAGCGTTACCAAAAGGAACATCCCGACTCCGGGAAGTCGGATGCCATTTACGATAAGAAAAGCGGGGTATTCCTGTACCAGCCCTTCGGCAAGGAGGGTACTGTGGCCAGGGTTATGGAGCTGAAGAGGCTGAACAATAAAAAAATCGAAGCCAGGCTGAGAACAGGAGACGGGGAAATCTTCAGCTATGAAGAAGCGCGCCGTCAAGGCTGGAAGCCCTTAATCGAAATCACCGAACGCAAGGCCGTTAACGGATACGGCTATGCCCGATTCGAATTCCCCAAGCCCCAGTCACAAGACTCCATTATCTACACCATTATAGAGGAGTTTTTCAAGCAAATCGGCCCTGCCAATATGAAGCTGTCGCAGAATAACGGGCATATTCTCCTTGAAGTAAGAAAAACGGTCCTGTTGGGGGTTATGCCGGCTACGCACCCGGACTTAATCGATAAGTTAAAGCTGTTCATCAAGTCGGGAGAGGTCATTTCCAAGTATGACGGCACGCTTATCGATACCGGACTGGTTCCTGTTACCTTCTTCGTCTCGGGGCCGGAGAGGAAAGAGCTGCTGCGGAGAGCGGAGCAGGAGGGCCTGTCCCTGCAGGATTGGTTAACGGGGCGTTTGAACGCAAATGCCGAATAAAGAAAAACAGCCGTGTCCAAACAGATCATTCTGTTAGCGCGGCTGTTTTAATTAGAAGGTCACGATCCGGACCACTTTCCCCCTGGATTCCATGATCGTCACTAAGTCCCCTGGAGGAAGCCATACGGTGGCTGTATTTTCATTGGGATGGACGCCGATACACGGAAGCAGCAACAAATCCTGATCTAAGACAAAACAGGCCTTCTGCTCCTCATCATTCAGCAGTCCAAATGGGGTTACGGCACCTTTTTTTAAACCCAAATAGGCAGAGAGCTCCTCTTCCGAAGCAAAGCTGAGGGGCCTTGTGCCAAGCAAGCTCCGCAGCGCCTTGAGATTCACCGTTTTATCCTTCTGGACGGACACCAAATAATAGTGCTGCTTCTTATCGTCGCGAAGAAACAGGTTTTTGGCGATTTGATCCGTATCGGGCAGGGTTAGGTCATCCATTTCCTCAACCGTATGGGCTGCGGGATGGTCTATGACATGATGGGATATACTCAAATGGGCCAGCATTTCCAAAACTTCCAGACGGGTCATATTCAATCACCAGTTTCCATTTATTGTTTTCCCTAATTGTACGCGGTTGTCCCTGGTTAGGGAAGGGAACGATTCATTATAACTAATTCCGGTTTAAATAGAGTATGGCGATGGACAAAATAAAACAAACCACCAGGGAGGAACGTCTATTATGAATCAGACACAGATGGCACGGATCCGTACAGGGAAGGGATTCATCGCAGCACTGGATCAAAGCGGGGGAAGTACACCCAAGGCGCTTCAGTTCTATGGCATTGGGTCGGAGCGGTATTCCGGCGATGAGGAGATGTATGCGCTGGTGCATGAAATGAGGACACGCATCATCAAAAGCCCGGCGTTCGACGCAGCATACATACTGGGGGCCATCCTCTTCGAAAACACCATGGACCGCAAGATTGACGGATTGTACACAGCCGATTACCTCTGGGAGAAAAGAGGAATCGTGCCTTTTTTGAAAGTGGATAAAGGACTGGCGGAAATAAGCAACGGCGTACAACTGCTGAAGCCGATTCCCGGCTTTGATGATCTGCTTCGGCGGGCAGTGGAGCGTCATATATTCGGAACCAAAATGCGCTCGGTCATTCATGAGGGGAATGAAGCGGGTATCGGTCAGGTGGTGGAACAACAGTTTGCCCTGGGCCGCCAGATTTGGTCGGCCGGACTTGTTCCGATTATTGAGCCGGAGGTGGACATTCACAGCCCGGATAAGAAGGAAGCAGAACGGATCTTGAAGCAGGAGCTCCAAAAGCAGCTGGCTGCACTTGCTCCGGATGTTACCGTTATGCTGAAGCTGTCCATACCGACGGAGGCTAATTTCTACCGGGATTTTATGGCCGATCCCCATGTGGCCCGGATAGTAGCGTTGTCCGGCGGGTACAGCCGCGAGGAAGCCAACGAACGGCTGACCCTCAATCACGGCCTGATCGCCAGCTTTTCCCGCGCCTTGGCGGAAGGGTTGGCCGACCAGCAAACCGATGAGGAATTTAACGATACGCTGACCCGTTCCATCCAGTCCATCTATGAGGCTTCGATTACTTGAGGAAGATCTATTGACATCCAGGGTTTCGATGGATTATAGTACCATATAACATCCACATATTGTTAAATGCAGGGAAAAGGAAAAGTAATTAATCCTCCGGATCGCAGAGAGCCCATAACGGTGAAAATGGGTATCCGGCATTAATGAATGAAGCCTTGGAGCAGCGGACTGAAAGAGGGAGTAAGTCTGCCGGGTATTCCCGTTAACGAATGCAGCAGCCATGTACTTCATGCTGTTCACAAGCGGGTTTTTAAACCAATTTAGGTGGTAACGCGGAAGCTAGCCTTTCGTCCTTCAACAGAAGGATGAAGGGCTTTTTTTAATTTTATTGGGAGGGAATGTGGAGATGTCACACCAACAGATGGCTGATTTATTATTTCCGGATGTTACACAGATGCCTGCGGATCTATTTTTAAAGTATCCGGCAAGGGATTTGCCTCCGGAAGCAAGGGTTACCCGTTTTGGCCCAAGCCCAACGGGCGCATTGAATATTGGCGGACTTTACGCAACGTTATTTTCCGAGAGATTGGCACATCAAAGCAACGGTGTTTTCTATCTGAGAATCGAGGATACGGACAAAAAGCGAGAAATGCCTGGAGGCGTGGAAAACATCCTTCAGTCCTTGGTTTATTTTGAGGTACAGTTGGATGAAGGGCCCTCCTTGTCGGGTCAAGATGTTGGTAGCTATGGACCTTATAAACAAAGTTTGCGGGCTGGAATTTACCGTGTATTTCTGAAGCACTTGATCAGGCAAGGGCTGGCATATCCTTGCTTCTGTAATGACGAGGATGTAAACCAAATCAGGAGAAACCAGCAGAATTCGAAGGTGACACCGGGTTATTATGGCCAGTGGGCTAAACACCGGGGGATAACCTTCCAACAAGCGAACGAAGAAATTGCTTTAGGCAAACCTTTTGTGATCAGGCTAAAATCTTCCGGTAATCCGGATAAAAAAGTCATTCATCATGACCTGGTGAAGGGCAGAATTGAATTCCCCGAGAATGACCAGGATATTGTCATCATGAAAACAAATGGGTTGCCGACCTATCATTTTGCCCATGCCATCGATGACCGGTTAATGGGAACGACCCACGTGATTAGAGGAGATGAATGGCTTTCTTCATTGCCCATTCATATTCAACTGTTTGAAATCCTTGGTTTTCCGTTGCCGAAGTACGGGCATATCGCCCCCATCATGAAACTGGAAGGAACCTCTAAGCGCAAATTCAGCAAAAGGAAGGATCTCGACGGAACTGCGGAATATTACAAAGCCCAGGGTTATCCGGGTTTGGCTTTAGGTGAATATTTCATGAATCTGATTAATTCCGGATTCGAAGAGTGGAGGGCAAAGAATTTGGAAAAAGCCTACCATGAATATTTGATTTCGACTGATAAAATGAACTCCAGCGGTGCTTTGTTGGACATGAATAAATTAAACGATACCAGCAAGGAGGTCATATCAAGGCTCACTAGCGAAGATGTATATGAATATTTGTACAAGTGGTCTATGGAGTATGATTCTGAATGTTTCGAAGCCATTCAAAAGGACAAAGAATACACAGTGAAGATTCTAAGTATTGGGAGAGATGGCGCCAAACCCAGGAAGGATTATGCTAAATGGGCCGATATCAAACCCATGATTGCTTTCTTTTATGATTGATGGTTTGAAGAGGATGCAGCAGGCGGTTATGTATTTCCCAATTCCATTCGCATAAACCACGCACAGGCGATTATCAGGAGATACATCGAATTGTTCACATTGGAGTGTGATAAGGAGGTTTGGTTCAACCAAATACAAAGCCTTGCCGCGGAGTTGGGCTACGCCAAGGATATGAAGCAATTTAAAGCTAACCCAGAACAATATAAGGGTCATGTAGGTGACATCGCTATGGTCATCAGAGTTGCACTAACGAACAGAATTCAAACGCCTGATCTGTATGACATCATGAAAGTAATGGGTAACCAGCGGGTAAGAGACCGTATGCATCGGTTTATGGCCCAAATGAACTGATTAGCTTGTAAATGAAACCAATTCTCAATGGTGACAAAAGGAAAGAGATGATGGGATGAAGGAGGCCGCTACCAATCCGGAGGCTTTGCAGAAGCTGGAGGACCGGGTAATCAAGCTGAAGGAAGACATTCTTCAGTTTAATGCAGCCCATGCCCCGGCCATTGCCAAGGATCTGCACCAACAGCTCACCGAGAAAAACAAGCTGCTGCTGGATGAGGTGAATCAAGTGTTGGAGAAGTTTTTGGATTATAACCGCCCCAAAAAAGGGAATAGCTCTAACGAATCTGTGCAACGCTATTTCATCACATGACGGCATTTCAAGAATCTAATGAATCTCAGCAACGCTATTTGTCCGAATTGGCGCCGAAATGCTTCTAAACGGGCGAATAGCGTGTTACAGATTCGTTAGATTTTTATTATGCCCGTATTTGGCAAAATAGCGTGTGTCAGATTCGTTAGCCGAATGTCCGCGGGTACCACTTCTCTGTGCCCTTTAAGTTCCTCATTTTGTCACACGATTGACAAAGATTCGTGATGTTGCTTTAATTAGATAGACCCTAGAGGTTAGATTATATAAAGAGAGATAGAAGATACGGGAGGATGGGAATCGTGGAGGCTTCCATGAAGGCTGGAACAGCCGTCAAAGAAAAAGATACAGAGCAAGAAACACAGCAGTACAAGGTTTTCCCGATTTTGTTCGCTATGCTGCTCAGCGGTTTTATTGGCCTGTTTGGAGAAACGGCATTAAACGTAGCGCTAACCCCTTTAATGGGTTTGCTCCAGGTTGGGCCTACCACCATTCAATGGCTAACCACCGGTTATCTGTTGGTGTTGGGAATTCTCGTACCGGTGTCGGGTATGCTATTGCAGTGGTTTACGACCAGACAGCTGTTTACAACGTCGCTGATTTTCTCCATTGCCGGCACACTGGTGGCAGCGATGGCTCCCAGCTTCGAAATTCTGCTGGTTGCGCGGGTTTTGCAGGCGGTTGGGACCGCCCTTTTATTACCGTTGATGTTTAATACAATCCTGCTGATTTTCCCTGTGGAAAAGCGCGGCGCCGCAATGGGGCTGATCGGTCTTGTGATTATGTTTGCTCCGGCAAGCGGGCCAAGTATTGCAGGGCTTATTCTGGCCAACTTCAGCTGGCATTGGATTTTCTGGATCTCGCTGCCGTTTTTCATCATTTCCCTGGTCAGCGGGCTGATGTTCCTTCCCAATATCTCCAAGCTGACGAAGCCCAGAATAGATGTGCTGTCCATTGTTTTATCTACCTTGGGCTTCGGCGGTATCGTATATGGCTTCAGCAGTGCAGGCGGACACGGGGAAAGCGGCGGCGGATGGTCGAGTCCGGTGGTAATCGCGACGTTGGTTGTCGGCGCATTGTCCTTGCTGCTGTTCAGCATCAGACAACTGCGGATGAAAGAGGCGATGATGGATCTGCGTGCCTTCCGGTACCCCATGTTCACCATTGGGCTGATCCTGATCTTCATAGCCATGATGATGCTGCTGTCGTCCATGCTGATTCTGCCCATGTACATGCAGCAGGGGATGGCTGTCAGCGCATTAACAGCAGGGCTGGTGTTGCTGCCCGGAAGCTTACTCAACGGCTTTCTGTCCCCGGTGATGGGACGTCTGTTTGATAAATTCGGACCCAAATGGCTTGTGATCATAGGTCTTGTTGTCGTCGCGGCGGCTCTTTATATGTATACAGGCATCAATCCGGGGACAGCCCTGGGGATCATTATTACCCTGCATATTGTCATGATGATCGGCATTTCCATGATTATGATGCCGGCCCAAACCAATGGCCTGAACCAGCTGCCGCCGGAATATTACCCTCACGGTACGGCGATTATGAACACCCTGCAGCAGGTATCCGGCGCCATCGGTACGGCCGTAGCCGTAAGCATTCTGGCTGCGGGGCAATCCAGCTACCTGAAGGGTGTTGCCAACCCGGATAGCTCGGAGCAAAAGCTGGCCGGTTTCACCTCAGGCGTACAAAATGCGTTTATGTTTGCTTTGGTGCTGTGCCTGCTTGGGCTTGCCATCTCCTTCTTCGTGAAGCGGGTAAAGGTGGGCAAACACGCGATCAAGCAGGTAGGGCATTGATAAAGGAACAGTTCTTACATTCGCCCGTCCATATGGACGGGTTTTTTATTTTCAGAGCTTGGGCATGGATATTGATAGGTTAAGAGCAGTACAATAGTTTCCCTAGAGAGTGGGATTTCCCCACTCCTTTTCTTTTGAATTGGAATTACAATAAATGGTAGGTTCTCTTAAAAACAAGGAGGTGAATGAAGGAGCGGCGAATTATGATAGCCTGCTTATTGTTGTGTGCATTCATGTAAACGCTTACATAAGACAATAAGCAGAGCATGTACGGACAAATAAATGATTTCTGGGAGGTAATTATGAGGAAAAGAAGCTTATTTATTGTCTTCTTGCTTGCCGTTATGTTCACAACTTTCATCCCGCAGATGGTCGCTGCAGAGGAAACGCTTGAGCAATACATCAGCACTTCCGCGGACGCTGAATCACCACTTCAGAATATGGAGGCATCCGAGCCTTCCATGGAAGCAGCGGCGGCGGTTCCCACCGTGCTTCAGAACTATCCCATGCCCTCCATTTACACCGCATCCAGTGTGTTTTCCTTGCAAGCAAACGGCAGCAGTGTACCGGTCATCAGCTACGTAGGGGATTATGATTATGCGCAATTTTCCTTTTCCGGAAGCGTCAATATTGAGGTAACGGCAAGTGAAAATATCTCCTCCTTTTCCATCAGCCCCATGTCCAAAAACATCAAAGGCACCATCAGCGGCAAAAAGCTGAGTTTTACCCTAACGTCCTCCACCTATGTCATCGTCAAAATTAACAATCTGAAGAAAATTGTCATTGCCGCGGATCCCCTGGAAACAGATATTCCCGCCTCCTCGGGCCCGGGCATCTACAATGTGACCAACTCTCCCTACAATGCCAACAGTACAGGAAGTGCAATGGCAACGACTGCGATCCAGAAGGCGATTGACGATGCCAATCAGGCAGGCGGGGGCACCGTATTCATACCGGCAGGCGTCTATAAATGCGCCAACCTCACCTTAAAAAGCAATGTGACCTTCTACCTGGCAGGAGGCGCCGTTATTGTGGGCACAGGCAAAGGCGAGGACTACCGGAATGACTTCCGCAAGGATTCCCGCAATGCGGACGGCACCTATTTTATCCGCACGGCTGTGGACTCCAGCAATATTACGATCCGGGGACGCGGAACCATTGACGGGAAAGGGATCGAAATGCGGGAGCGCAAAATGACGGCTCCGCCGGCGACCCATAAGCAGGGCGAAGGGTTCCTGAATAACCTGTTGGTTCCGATTCAAACCAGCAATTTTACCTTTGATGGACTGATTCTGCGGGACGCGGGCTTCTGGATGTTCATGGTGGTCCGTTCCGACAACGTGAAAATCACCAACTATAAGGGCTTTCAGGACTTGTACAAAATCGAGAATGACGCCCTTGATATTAACGAAAGCCAGAACGTGCTGGTCCAGCATGCCATTGGCATATCGGACGACGACACCTTCTCCACCAAAACCTGGCCGCAAAAAGGCATGTCCAAGGACTGGCCGGGCGCCATTGAGCATCTGGAAAATGTGGTGTTTGAGGATTGCTTCGCCTGGACCCGGTGTGTAGCCTTCAAGATTGGGATGGGGATTTGCACACCGCAGATCGGCGTCACCGTCCGGAATTCCTATGTGTATCAGAGCGCCAGGGCGCTGTTGGTGGATCATGGGTATACCGGCAATACCCTTCCCGAGGAGGGCTGGGCAAGGACGATCACCTTTGAGAACATCGATATTGAGCGAGTCGGCATTAATCAATTCGGGAATTATTGGTTGGGAGTGTCCACCAGCACCTCCGGCAATGTAAGCAATGTGCTGCTCCGGAATATCAATGTCCGGGAGACCGGAAGCCAGAGCTCCAGGCTTTCGGGGAATGTCACCAACGGCGGGATTGTCGACGGAGTCACGTTCTCGGATGTGTATGTCGGAGGCCAGCTTGCTACCACTGTGAATGAACTGAATATTAACATCGCCAATGAAAATGTGAAAAATGTCATTATTGCCAACTCCAAACCGCCCTTGTTCTCCGACGATTTCGAAGACGGGAATTCCAACGGATGGACGGCCTCAGGCGGCACCTGGAATGTGGTTGTAGATGACACCAAGGTATTGACTCAAAAAGCCTTGACTACAGCCCTCATTACGGCAGGCAGCGCCTGGACGGACTATGCCTATGAAGCCAAGGTGCAGGTGCCTTACACCAATGCCAATGCAGGTATTGCCTTCCGGGTGAAGGATGCCAACAACTACTATATGTATCGGATCAATTCAACGGCCAAAACGCTGGAGCTGTTCAAATCCGTCAGCGGAACCCTGACCCTGGTATCCAGTACCGATTTTACGGCTGTTCCGAAGCAGTGGTATACCCTTAAGGCTGTTGTGGAAGGTAATCGAATACAAGCCTATGTGGATGGAGCTCTAAAAACAGATTGGACCAATCCAGTTAACGAATTGACGTCAGGAAAGGTAGGCTTCCGCACAACCTCTGTGGATGTGTCGTTCGATGATGCTGTTGTGAGGCCCATCAACCATGCGCCTGTAAACATCTCCCTGTCCCATAACCAGGTACCGGAGAATAGCACTACGGGAGGCACGGTTGGAAGGTTCACCAGCACCGATCCGGATGCAGGCGAAAGCTTCACCTATACACTGGTGGCTGGCAGCGGGGATACGGATAATCGGAGCTTCAGGATAGCCGGGGATGCCCTGATTCTGGGGATTACTCCGGATTACGAAGCCAAAAACAGCTACAGCATCCGGGTGAGAAGCCTGGATTCCGGCGGACTTTTTGTTGAGAAAGGCTTCACGGTCCAGATTACAGATGTGATTGAGCCGGTTCCCAATCCCGGATTTACGGTTAGCCTGTTCAGCGATAATTTCGAGAGTGGTACTATAACGGGATGGACCCCCACCGGCGGAACCTGGAGTGTGGTAACCGACGGCAGCAAGGTGCTGGCCCAGAAGGCATCGACAACGGCTCTGATCACCACGGGCAGCGTTTGGACCGATTATGTGTTCGAAGCCAAGGTGAAGCTTCCCATCTCCAATGCCAATGCCGGGATTGTCTTCCGGGTCCAGGATGCCAACAACTATTATATGTACAGGATCAATTCCTCCGCGAGCACATTAGAGCTCTTCAAGTGTGTGGACGGAACCCTGACCAGTGTGTCCAGCACACCCTTCACAGCCACACCGAAGCAATGGTATTCCATTAAAGCCGCTGTGCAGGGTAATACTATCAAGGCCTATGTGGACGGAGCGTTGAAAATGGAATGGACCAATCCGGTCACCGAATTGACAGGAGGGAAGGTGGGGTTCCGGACAACCTCTGTGGATGTAGTGTTTGATGATGCGTTGGTAAGAGGCAAATAATCCGAATCAATCACAAGGGACCTGCCGGAGGAAATAAGGCAGGTCTCTTGTTTATACGCGCGACGTTCAATTATTCATGCGGCCTGTCTTTTGCTCATGGTCATCTGCATTAGCGCTGTAGGCAATCAGCACAATGTTTTGATGGGCCTTGCTGCTGAGCTCGGTTTCAAAGTTTTTCAGAGCGGCAACAGAGTGGTCGTCCAGCTCGGCAGGGCTAAAATCCTGGTATTTCACATACATGCCTCCGTCTCATATAGTATCCTTCGGCTTCAGTATAACCAATGGCAAAGAACGGAATTCGCGGGTACGGCAGCGGTCCGTATATTTGTGGTAAACATAGTAGATCTGCCGTTCCCCATCACCGGGTAACTAATAGAATAGAAGAAATAAACTGTAGGAATGAGGGTGATAGGGATGGCAGATGCCTGCAACCGGACCGCCTCCGGTTCCTGTTCAACAGCGTTGGGCTTTCAAACCCGCGCTACCGGACCCGCCTCGCTGGCCGAGGGGTCCAATACACTTGCCCAGGGAAACTCTACTCATGCGGAGGGCTTCCAGACCTTCGCAAGCGGGGATGCTTCCCATACGGAGGGCTCCAATACGGTAGCCTCCAATACCGCTGCACATGCGGAGGGTTATCTGTCCGTTGCCGCTGGTGCAGCAGCCCACGCGGAGGGGTTGATGTCCAATGCTTCCGGAGCTGGGGCACATGGGGAGGGCATCGGGGCAAGGGCATTGTTTAATGCCTCCCATGCGGAAGGCTCCAATACCACCGCCATGAACCTGTTTGCCCATGCCGAGGGAAATCAGACGATTGCTTCCGGGATTGCGTCCCATTCCGAAGGGGAAAACTCGGTAGCCTCCGGGACTACCGCTCATGCGCAGGGTCAGGGGACTTCCGCCAGCGGTCAGTCCTCCCACGCCCAAGGCGAAGCCACATCGGCATCCGGCCGCGCCACCCATGC
Organism: Bacillota bacterium; assembly: GCA_023388055.1. Classification (GTDB taxonomy): domain Bacteria; phylum Bacillota; class Bacilli; order Paenibacillales; family NBRC-103111; genus Paenibacillus_AR. Next base: position 84,638 of record JAEWGW010000020.1, read on the forward strand.
GGAAGGATTCCAAACCTCCGCCAGTGGCATCTATGCCCATGCGGAGGGGCAGCTGAGCATCGCCTCAGGGGATTTGTCCCATGCGGAGGGCAATCAGACGGTTGCCTCCGGCCAGAATGCCCACGCCGAAGGAGCACTCAATGCCGCCAGCGGATTTACGTCCCACGCCGAGGGAGTCAACACTGTAGCATCCGGGTTTTTCTCCCACACGGAAGGACAGTCAACTAACGCTAACATGCTGGAGGGTGTGCATGTGATGGGTCAATTCGGATCCGCCAACGAGCTCTCCTATTCCTGGTATCTGGCCAATGGAACGGATGCAGGCACACCCGGTTTGGCCGCAAAAATCTTAAGCGACGGCAATGTGAAAATTGACGGCACCGTCAGCAGCCCTGCAGCCGATTATGCGGAAATGTTCGAAACGGCGGACGGCCAGCCCATCGGCCCCGGTTATTTTATAACGCTGGAAGAAGATAAGGTGCGGACCGCACATGACAAGGACGGCTATATTCTCGGCGTGACCAGCGCCAAACCGGCCTTCCTGTCTGACAGTGGAGAGATGCGCTGGAAGGATAAATTTTTGACCGACGAGTGGGGAGTAATTCTGTACGAAACGGTAATGGAGCCGCCGGTATTCGATTCCCGTGGTTTGATCGCGGTCCCTGAACGGACGGTGCGTCGTCCTGTTCTGAACCCGGCCTGGGATCCGGCTCTTGAATACATGCCGCGCAGCCGGAGGGAGGAATGGGTTGCTGTGGGAATGCTGGGCAAGCTCCTGGTTCGTGACAACGGAACTTGTGAACCCAACGGATACTGTAGTCCGGACAGCCGTGGTATGGCGGTGCCATCGGACAATACCGGCTACCGCGTTCTGCGGCGCACCGGCTCCAACCAGATTCTGATTCTGTTCCGGTAACAGGGGAGGAGCGCAGTTAAGTTGACAACAATGTAAGACAAATGTAGAATACCAATACAGACAGTTGTAGAAAATGGAGGTTCTGTATTGATCTCATGAAAAAGCTTCCGGATGCTGAATTTGAAGTGATGAAGGTGGTATGGGCGAATGAACCCCCGATTACCACAAGTGTAGTGATGGAGCAGTTGGGCAAGGACAAAACATGGAAGGCCCAAACGGTGATTACACTTATGGTAAGGCTGGTGCAGCGGGGGTTTGTCCGTACCGAAAAAAAGGGCAAGGAACGCACTTATTTCCCGATTATCGGCAGAGATGATTATCTGAAGTTTGAATCCGGGGATTTTATGGACAGGTTCCATGGAAATTCGTTCAGAAGTCTGGTAGCTATGCTGTATAACGACAAGAAGATCGATGACAGGGATCTGGATGATTTGATGATCTGGCTGAAGGAAAAGAGGGACTGATATGCCGGCTTTCCTGACAACCTTATTAGGCAGTTCTGCTGTCATGTCGGTTTTATCCATAGGCTACCTGGCTGCTGCACCTTATCTGTCCAAACGCTACTCCGCCAAATGGCTTTATTACATTTGGTTTATGGTTATTCTGGGCTGGATTTTGCCGTTCTGGCCCAAGCTCCAGCACCAGCTTCTCCCTGTATCCATACCGGAGCTGCCAGTTATCCCGGCCAAATATTTGATTATGGAGGAAGCCAATCTGGCGGCAGGCGGGACTCTGCCCGCAGCTTCCATTCCGCTTTGGTGGATGATCGGAGGGGTGTGGGGGTTAGGTGCAGTGGCGATCATGGCCTATAATGTTTGGCGCCATCAGCGGTTTCTCCGCCTGGTGAACCGTTGGGGAGAGGACGTGACCGATCCGGTAATCTTATCGCTCCTGGCGTCCATACAGGTAGACATGAACATCCGCAAGCAGGTCCGGCTGGTATCGTGTTCCTTCATTTCCAGTCCCATGATGGTAGGTTTTTTCCGCCCGGTGATCCTGATGCCTTCTCTTCCCATGGATGCGGACGAGCTGGCCTTTGTATTCAGGCATGAGCTGATCCATTATAAGCAGCATGATCTGTGGTACAAATCGCTGGTATTGTTTACAACTGCCGTCCATTGGTTTAATCCCATTGTATATCTGATGGCCAAGGCCATCGAAGTGCAATGTGAGCTCACCTGTGACGAGAGACTTGTCCGGGAAACCAGCCTGGAGCAGCGCCAACGGTACAGCGAAACCATCATCGGTCTGATTAAACGGGGAACCAAACTTCAGACCTCTTTATCCACTCATTTTTACAGGGAGGGCAACAGTGTCCGGACCCGGATCTTCCGCATCATGGACAATACGCCCAAAAAAACGGGGATCTCCCTGTTATGCATCGCACTGGTGGTGATTATGGGGGCAAGAATGGTATTTGCCTTCGATTCGCCGAACCAAGAGTTCGTGGCAGGAACAACCAAGCAGGAATCCTCCTCTTATAAACAAAAGAAGAAGCAAATCATTGATGTGGATGTGCAACGTTTGGAAGGTAAGGCGATGGTGCCGATGGCTGGAACCTACAGCCTGCAGGCCGGAGATACGGTCCGTTATGACATCCGTACGGAATCAGGCAGTCAAGATTATGTCATCAAGCTGGTCCGTGAGAATAATACAGATTCGGGTTCGGGACAAAAGGAAACCTGGCTGGCTGTTCCCAAACAGGGATTGGCCATCACAGAGGAGCAGGCGGGAAGCTACTGCGTCTTCATCTATAATAAGCAGGAAACACCGCTTCACGGAATGAAGGGATTGGTCAAAATCATTCGGTAAATCCGAGCAGCCCCGGGCGGCTGCTTTTGTTTTAAAGAAAAGTCCACCAAGAGGAGCTGGAGCGATGGAAACAACGTTTGCCAAAGATATGCTGACCATGATGCAATTGAAGGCCAATTTGGAAGCTTGTATTCTCGGTAAAGCCGCTGAAATTGAACTGCTGCTGACAGCTGTGCTGGCGGGGGGACATGTCCTGCTGGAGGATGTGCCCGGAACAGGGAAAACGGTCCTTATTAAGGCCTTGGCCAAATCGGTACAAGGAGAGTTCCGGAGAATCCAGTGCAACCCCGATCTGCTGCCGACGGATATTACCGGAGTTTCGATTTATCATCCTAAGCTGGAGTCCTTTGTGTTCCGGCAGGGACCGGTGTTTACGCATATTCTCCTGGTGGATGAAATTAACCGGGCGTCTACGAAGACCCAATCCGCCTTGTTCGAAGCCATGGAGGAGCATCATGTAACCGTGGATGGGGAATCCCATAGGCTGCCTGAGACGTTTCTGCTGCTGGCCACACAGAATCCTGTAGATTTTGACGGTACGTATGTACTGCCCGAGGCGCAGCTTGACCGTTTTATGCTGAAGCTAAGTCTGGGTTACCCTGACCGGGAAGCGGAAAAAATGATTCTGTCCACCCATGCAGCAAACCATCCGGTTAGCCGGCTTGAACCGGTCCTGGATATGGAGGGATTACAGGACATTCAAGAAAGGGTGAGGCAGATTTATGTGGATGATGCCGTTGCCGATTATGTGGTTAACTTGTCCAGGGAAACCCGGGAGCACACGGCGGTTTTCTTAGGAGCCAGTCCGCGGGCAACCATCGCCCTGCTGCAGGCGGCTAAGGCACTGGCTTATTTGCGCAGCCGCACCTATGTCACGCCAGATGATGTGAAATATCTGGTTCCATATGTATTCGGGCACCGGTTAATCCTCCACCCCGAGGCAAGAATGGACGGTGGAGCTTTGGAGGCCTTATTCCAATCCATATTCCAGCGGGTGCCGGTCCCGGTTAGGGTGGAGCGTTGATGGCAGGGCTGCAACCGGCGAAGAATGCAGGGCAAATTTCCGGGTTGGGGAAAAGGATTCCTGTTTCCGGTCGTTTATTCGGCGTTATTCTGATATTCATCTCCAGTTTGTTCTTTATGCTGATACAGGGTGGCCAGCTTGCTGCCATGATCTTCATTATCGTTACCTCAGTGTGTCTCTATCTGGTCATAAGCCGTTGGAGCGGAATCTCCAGAGCGGGGATCGTTCGTACCTTCCCCGGCTCCGGCCATCATGCGCTTATGGAGGCGGGGACACCTCTTCGGGTAAGCCTCCAGGTACAGCTTCCGGGGTATTGGCCCCTTCCTTACCTCAATGTGAAGGAGCGGTTGGTCCGCCGGGACGGGAGAGAGGAAACGGTGGAAACCTTGCTTGTTCCCGGCTGGAAGCGGAGGGCAGAGCTTACCTACCGGACAGCGCCGCTTGGCAGAGGCTTTTACAGCTTCGCAGATACGGAATGCACAACCGGAGACATCTTCGGATTGTTTCAGCAGCGCAGGAGGTTCGGGTTGACGGATACCGTTGCGGTGCTGCCGCAAAAGGTGTTTATCCGGGAATGGAAGCAATTGACCCGGATGTTCCAAGGCGGCCGCCATTCCTCCGCAACGGCCCGTTATCCCCGGGAGACCATGCAGCCCAACGGTGTGCGCGAGTTCGTCTCCGGAGACAGACTGTCCCGTATTCACTGGAACGCCACCGCCAAAACCGGCGACTGGAAAACAAGGGAGTTTGAGCGGGAGGCTGTCCCCCGGGTGATGATCATCCTGGACAGGGAAAAACAAGCCTATCCTAGCCGGGAGCATGTGGAGCTGGCTGTTTCCACGGCCATTTCCCTTGCGGATTATACCATCGGGCAGGGACTGGCGGTGGGACTTCTGTCCGCAGGGAAAACCTCCACGTATGTGGAGCCGAAGCCGGGCAGCGCCCACCTCAAAGGAATCGCGAACCATCTGATTGATGTGGAACCGGACAGCGGGCTGCCTCTGATGGAGGTGCTCCGGGAATGGGCCAAGGTTCTTGTCCCCGGTTTATTCCTGATTATTGTCTCCCCGCAATCCGGGGCAGCCATGACCCGGCCCCTGGCCTGGATCAAACAGCGGGGCATAAACGGCTGCCACATGTGGATCGCCCCCGGCACGGACCTGTCCGAGCGGGAGCAGTGGAGCGGGCCCTTGGGGGCGGCTGGTGCCTGGGGGTATGCCATACCATCGCTGGATGAGCTTGCTCTTGAATTGGAGGACCGGATGAAATGAAACAGCAGCGATGGAAGATCATCATATGGGGGAATTGGCCGGGAGGACTTTCGGTTGTATTAACGGGTTTGTTTCTCCTGCAGTACGTCCTGTGGATGCAGAAGGAGGATGGAGTCTGGCTGCCGGAAACCGTGACGGTGGTTAAGCTCACGCTTCTGTTCACCGTGTTGACTGAGCTAATGGGCTTTTTGCCCTGGCTGCTCCGGCAGCTGCTCCAGCTCACGTTCTTATTTTCGGTGACCGGCTATATGACCGGCTATGTATCTGTCTGGCGGAAGCCGGTGGAGCTTAAGGACACCATTCTGCTGATCCAAGAGAATGTCAATCAGTTAGAGCCCTTCATCTGGTTTGCCTTATCCGCATGGCTGATTACCTTGTTTGCCATCTCCATGATGAAGACGAAGAAGCTGGTTATCACGGTGTTGGTACTCACTGTTATTGCCTTTGCGGTCCGTGATTCCTTCGGCACTCTTGACCTGCGGGGAGAGGTGGGGATAGTGATATTCTGCGGCCTGCTGCTTATCATCCTCTGTCATGCTGCCGATTTGAAAAAAAGCAATCCGGAAGGCGGACCGCAGATTTCCCGTTATGCCTCATTTATTACTCTGCCTGCGGCCCTTCTTCTTATCCTTGTGGTATTTCTTGGCATGCAGGCTCCCCGTGTCCGGCCAATGTTAACGGATCCCTATACCCTCTGGACTAACCTGCAAACGAACCGTTCCTTCTTATCCACAGGCGGAAACTCCTCCATCTTTACCCTGGGCGGAGGCGCCGTCTCCGGTTATGGCCGGGATGATTCATCTCTGGGCGGACAGCTGACCTTGAATCAAACGCCGGTGATGTCGGTGGTTTCGCCCCAGCGCAGCTATTGGCGCGGTGAAACCCGTTCCCATTATACCGGGGAAGGGTGGGTCACCAGTGAGGTGGAACGGGAAGCGGTATTGTCCCCCGTCTCTGCAAAGCTGCCCGTAGCCTCAGTACGGGAATCAGATTCCTCCCGCCTCCAAACGGTGGAGGTGGCCCAGACGGTTACCATGGCTGAATTAGGAAAGGAATATCCGGTGCTTTTCGGCGCGTATGCCATTGACAGGGTGCGGAGTATCACAACCGATGGCCCGGGCGTTGACTTATCTCCCCTTCAATGGTCGCCGCGGTTATCCGAGCTGAGATGGACAGGGAGCAGCCAGCGGATTTACCCGGTTTCATATACCCTGACCTCGAAGATCCCGGTGGTGAGGGAGGAGGAGCTGCGCAAGCTCCCGGCGGCTCTGCCATCCACTGCCGGACTGGAGGACTATCTGGCGCTTCCGGAATCACTCCCGGCCCGGGTAAGGGAATTGGCCATGCAGGTGACCGCACCTGGGCAGAACCTCTACGACAAGGTGAAGCGGCTGGAGCAATACCTGGCTGCTACGTTTCCCTATACGACTACACCTAATTTGAATGCAGGCCAAAGCAAGGACTTTGTGGACCGGTTTTTGTTCGAAATCAAGGAAGGCTATTGTGACTATTTCTCCACTGCCATGGCGGTAATGCTGCGCTCCATCGACATTCCCTCCCGCTGGGTCAAAGGTTTTGCACCGGGAGAAGCTGCGTCGGAGGGAGAATATCTGGTCCGCAATTCCGACGCCCACTCGTGGGTGGAGGTATATTTTCCCGGATACGGCTGGCTTCCGTTCGAGCCTACATCCGGCTTCTCTCTCCCAGTTAATGGGTTGGAGGCGAATGCAGCCGCTGAGCTGGTACCGGAGGTTTCGGCGGAGCCGGAAGCAACCAGCGCGCCGGAGCAAGCTGCTCCCGCTGAGCCGGCTGCAGCTGCTGCTGAGCCGATTATCCGGGGCAGCTTCCTTGGATGGGGAGCAGGTGTGGCCGCGGCAGCCGTTCTTCTGGGTTTCGGTTGGGTTTTCCGGCGGTACCTCCCCTTTTTGCGTAGCATCCGGCCCATTACTGGTCCGTTGAGTACGAACCGGCAGGTGTTAATGGAAATGGAGCGTTTCCTGCATGATGCCAGACGCAAAGGCTATTCCCGCAAGGAGCATGAGACCGTAAGGGAAGCCGTGCAGCGTTGGGGCAAGGAAGGAAACGGGGCGGAGCCAGGGGATGTTGAAGCCATTCTGCTGCTGTTTGAAAAAGCCAAGTACAGTGATCTGCCGGTTACAGAAGAGGAGCTTACCGCACTGATTACGAGGATGCAGGAAATCAGGGAACGATGGAAAAAAGGAGGAGGTCAGGCCTATGTTAAAGCATGATAACCGGAAGTGGATGCTGGCGGCCTTTTGGACAGGGATTCTGATGATCGCCCTGCTCTTATTCTATAATCTGTGAATGGATGGGCCCGCGTATAGCGGGCTTTTCTTATTGGCGTGCAGGAACCCTGTATTTGATCCATATGAAGAGGATAAGCGGCAATGCTATATTCGAAGCGATGAAGAAGAACAGGGAGGGCAGGCCGGTCAGGGGTGTATAGTCTGCACCTTTTACAGGAATCAGCAATTGGTTTCCCAGAGGACCGTCGGAGAAGAGGATTGCAGTGGTGACGTTCCAGCCCAGATGGCTGCCCGCTGCGATAGCTACGGAGCCTGATGCCGCATACGCATACGCCCACACCAGCCCCATCATAAACGTGGTGGCAAACACAATAATCATAGCAGGAATATTACCGAACAAACCGTACGAAAACCAATGGTAGGCTCCAAACGAGACTGATGAAAGAACAATCCCCCACCGGACTCCCAACCATCGAATCAGCAGGACAAGCAGCGCCCCCCGGAAGAGCAGCTCCTCAAACCATACGGACTTCAAGCTCCACCAGCCGGCGGAGAAAAGTTGAGACCACCCATAGCTGGAGTTCATTTCCCAACCTGCAGAAGTAATGAATGACCCCGTCCATTTGACGACTACACAAACAGCCAGACCAATCAATAACGAAACTCCAAACTGCCGCAACCGCAGAATCATCGGACTGTATCCGAGTACGGACAGCGGCTGTTTGATTGTAAACCGAAGCAAAACCCATGACAACAGCAGGATCAAGATAATGCCGATCATAAAAAACGCTCCTTCAGTCTATACGGTATGGGCTATATACGCATGGTGGAGGAAAAGGTTTCCACTTTATCTCATCCGCATCCGGTACTTGATCCTCATCTATAAATAAGGTATATTGTTTTTACATTGACATTACCGCAGGTCTAAAAAAGGAGGAGCTATGTCACCACGTACCAGGGAACAGAATGATGCCATCCGGGAGATGCGGATGGGGCAAATTATGCAGGCGGCGGCAGACGTATATCTGGAGAAGGGCATTCATTTGGAAATCCGGGATGTTGCCGTGAAGGCAGAGCTGGGTTACGGAACGGTGTATCATTATTATAAGAATAAGCACATGCTTCTGGAGGATTTGCTGTGGGATGCCCTGGCTCGAACGGAGGAGGCGGTAGCACCTGCTTTGACAGGGGAGGGGGATTCGTTGAAGCGGGCAGCGTCCTTCTCCCGACTGCTTCTACAGGCATGCGTTCAGGATCCTTCCATATTTATTCTGCTCAAAACGGTTGCGGATAACTTCCACCACTTCCCGGGGAACCGGTTCAGTAAGCTGTTTGAGAATTTTCAGCAACGGATTTTCTTGCCGTTTGCAGGAATGATCCGGGAAGGCGCCGGGTCTGTTGCGTCACCGGAGAAAACCGCGAATCAAATATTCGGCTCATTGGTTGGCTGTGCTGGGCTCAATATCCACCACCATATGGGCCACGAAATGGACGTGGACGGGATTGTCAGTATGATTTTTTCAGGTTTGCAGCAGAAGGGGAGTTTGGAATGGTCATCCTGAAATCAAAAGCAGAGATTGAAGCTATGAAAACAGCGGGCGGCATCGTGGCGGCATTCCACCAGGCGATTGCAGGGATGATTCAGCCTGGAATCACGACCCATGAAATCGAGTTGTTTGCCGTACGGTTCCTGAAGGAACATAACGCCCGTGCTTATACGGTTGGTTATAACGGTTATCCGTATGCCACCTGCGCCTCAGTCAACGATGTGATTGCCCACGGATTTCCCAACCGGAAGCCGCTCCAGGAGGGGGATATCGTCAAAATCGACATCGTTGCCGAGGCGGACGGCTGGATCGGCGATTCGGCTTGGTGTTATGCAGTCGGTGAGATATCGGAGGAAGCCCGTAAGCTGATGCGGGTCACGAAGGAATGTATGTATCTGGGTATTGAGAAAGCTGTTCCCGGAAACCGGATCGGGGATGTGATGCACGCGGTTCAAGCCCATGCGGAGCAAAACGGCTTCTCTGTGGTACGCGATCTGCTTGGCCATGGGGTCGGAAGGGCCATGCATGAGGAGCCGAGTTACCCCCATGTGGGGCTCCCGGGCAAAGGCTTCCGGCTGAAGGAAGGCATGGTGTTCACCATCGAGCCCATGGTGAATGCCGGGAAAGCGGCCATGAAGGTGGATGCCGACGGATGGACCGCGAGAACTGTGGACGGTTCGTTATCCGCCCAGTACGAGCATACCATTGCCGTCACGGCAGAGGGCTCGATTATTTTGACGGAGCAAAAATAAGGTTAAGGTCCAGCATACTCATACTGGCAATGCTTAAAGCCGCAGAAATGCGGTTTTTTTGCGTTAGCGGGACTAATTCAGACCCTGGCTATGCTGAGTTTAGCAAGGCTAAATTGGGGTTGGCAAGGTTATACCTCTAACGGCGGTGAGCGCCGCTATTTGCCCGGAATCGGAGGTTTGTAAAATCTAACGGAAGCAGGAGACGTTATTAGGCTTAAAAGGGTCTTCCGGACGTACAATTCGACCGAATAGCGGCTGTGGCCGCCGTTAGCTTTTCAGAAGGGCTGTTTTCGCGGAAATAGAGGCTTCTACCGCCGTTAGAAGCTCCCACAAAAAAAATCCAACTTCCCAACAAAAAAACAACACTTTTTGGCAACAAAACACGCATCTCCATCAAAAATTTGCAAAAAAACGGATATGAAACTCCGTATACTTGCTTATGAAAGCGGTTTATCATGAAGCTACACCAGATATGGTGATCCAAAAGGGAGGTAATCCTCACTATGAAACCCATCCAGGCAGCAGGGCTTTTTATGGCTTCCATGCTTATGCTCGTCTCAGCGGCATGCGGCAGCTCAAGCAGCAAACCAGCCAATGCCAATGAACCCTCAGCGGCGGCGACCCAAGCTGCAGCAGCAACAAAAGCACCGGCGGCAGGAAAGAAAATTACACTGGGCTTTTCCCAGGTAGGGGCAGAAAGCGGCTGGAGAACGGCTAACTCCAAGTCGGTGCAGGATGCGGCCAAGGAATCGGGCTTCGACCTGAAATTCTCTGACGCCCAGCAAAAACAGGAAAACCAGATCAAAGCCATCCGCAACTACATCCAGCAAAAAGTGGATGTGATCGCCTTCTCTCCGGTTGTGGAATCCGGCTGGGACACCGTTCTGAAGGAAGCCAAGGATGCCGGCATTCCGGTTATTCTGACGGACCGGGCGGTGGATTCCAAGGACACCACCCTGTACAAAACCTTCATCGGCTCCGATTTTGTGGAGGAGGGACGTCGCGCCGGCAAATGGCTGGTGGACACCTACAAGGATGCCAAGGAGCAGGTTAATATTGTGGAGCTGCAGGGCACAACCGGCTCGGCCCCAGCCAATGACCGCAAAGCAGGTTTTGAGGAAATCATCAAATCCAATCCCAATTTGAAGATCATCGCCTCCCAAACCGGAGACTTCACCCGGGCCAAGGGCAAGGAAGTCATGCAGGCCTTCCTGAAGGCCCAGAAGAAAATCGATGTGCTCTATGCCCATAATGACGACATGGCGTTGGGTGCCATCCAAGCCATTGAAGCGGCTGGACTAAAACCCGGCAAGGATATCATCATTATCTCGGTAGACGGCGTGAAGGACGGTTTCGTCGCAGCCAGTGAAGGGAAGATCAACTTCATTGTGGAGTGCAACCCGCTTCTGGGGCCGCAGCTGATGCAAGCGGTGAAGGATGTGGTGGACGGCAAGGAAGTGACCAAGCGCATTGTGACCAAGGAAGGGGTATTTACCTCCGAGGATGCCAAGCGTGAGCTGCCCAACCGCCAATATTAAGTGGAATTAAAATAAGAATCGGGCCGTTCTGTCACACATAGAGGCGGCCTGATTTTTTTGGGAGGAGGAGCAGAGACATGATGGAGCAGAAGCCAATGCTGAGCATGAACGGGATTCATAAGGAATTTCCCGGTGTTAAGGCGCTGACCAATGTGGACTTCCGGCTGTTCGCCGGAGAGGTTCATGCACTCATGGGGGAGAATGGCGCCGGCAAATCCACATTAATCAAGGTGCTGACAGGCGTATATTCCATCGATCAGGGTGCAGTGGAGCTGGACTTCAAACCCATCCGGATCGCCAGTCCGCATGATGCGCAGGATGCGGGAATCAGTACGGTGTACCAGGAGATCAACCTATGCCCCAATTTGTCTGTTGCGGAGAATATCTATATCGGACGCGAACCGCGCCGGTGGGGCCGCATTCTCTGGAAGGAGATGAACCGCAATGCCGAGCAATTGCTGAAGCGGCGGTTAAATCTGGAGATCGATGTCACCCAGCCGCTGGAGCATTATTCCGTGGCTGTGCAGCAGCTTATTGCCATCGCCAGAGCCGTCAGCATCTCCGCCAAGGTGCTTATCCTGGATGAGCCTACCTCCAGTCTCGACCGGGGGGAGGTCGTGCAGCTTTTTTCGGTTATGACGCGTCTGAAAAATGAAGGACTGGCGATTTTGTTCGTGACCCACTTTTTGGACCAGGTGTACGAAATTTCGGATCGGATTACCATTCTTCGGAACGGAGAATTGATTGGGGAGCATCTGGCCAAGGATCTGCCCCGGATCGAGCTGGTGTCGAAGATGATCGGCAAGGATATGAAGCTGCTGGAGGAGCTGCCCAAGGCTCCGGAGGCGGAGCAAAGCCGGACTGAGATTTTGCTGCATGCGGTGAATCTTGGCAGAAAAGGCGCCATCGAACCGGTGGAGCTGAAGATTTACCAAGGGGAGGTAGTGGGGCTTGCAGGCCTGTTGGGGTCGGGAAGAACGGAGCTGGCCAGACTCCTCTTCGCAGCGGACAAGGCAGATTCCGGTGAGATCCGGATCAAAGGAACCAAAGCAAACTTGAATACACCCAGACAAGCCATTGACCAATCCATTGCCTTTTGCCCGGAAAACCGGAAAGCGGAAGGGATTATTGATGAGCTTACCATCCGGGAAAATATCATTCTGGCTCTCCAGGCCTCCCAAGGCTGGTTCAGGAAGATCCACCGGAAGCGGCAGGATGAAATCGCGGTTGAATATATTCAGGCGCTGAACATTAATCCCCCCAATCCCGAGCAGCTCATCAAGAATCTGAGCGGAGGCAACCAGCAGAAGGTGCTGCTGGCGCGGTGGCTCTTGACCCGGCCCGACCTGCTGATCCTCGATGAACCCACCAGAGGCATTGACATTGGCGCCAAGGCGGAGATTCAGAAGCTGGTGATTACCTTTGCCCAAAAAGGGATGTCTGTCCTGTTTATCTCCTCGGAGCTGGAGGAGGTTCTCCGGGTAAGTGAGAAAATTATCGTATTGCGTGACCGTCACATGGTCAAAGAGATATCCGGCTCCGAGATGAGCCAGCAGCATGTGATGAAGGCGATTGCGGGAGGTTAACCAGAATGCTTAAGCATCATTTGTTTTGGCCGTTGGCTGTATTGGGAGCACTCCTGCTCTTCAATCTGATTTATTCCCCTGACTTCTTCTCCATCCAAATGAAGGAGGGGCATCTGTACGGCAGTCTGATCGATATTCTGAACTTCGGCTCTCCGCTGATTATTGTCGCCATCGGGATGACATTGGTGATCGCCACCTCCGGCATTGATTTATCTGTAGGCTCCATAGTGGCCATATCGGGGGCCATTGCTTGCCTCTCCATCAGCAACGGGGGAGACAGAAGCCCCTTCAGCCTCATGGTGACAGCGGTTATTCTGGCCCTGGTACTCGCTCTAGTGCTGGGTTTGTGGAACGGTTTTTTGGTTGCCGGAGTAGGGATGCAGCCGATTATCGCAACTCTGATCCTGATGGTAGCCGGACGCGGGATTGCCCAGCTGATTACCAGCGGCCAGATTATTGCCGTCTCCAATGCTCCCTACAAGTTTATCGGTGCAGGCTCCTTGGCTACGCTGCCGTTTTCCATCTTTATTGTGGCAGCCGTATTTCTGGCCGCTTCATTATTTACCCGCAGAACAGCCCTTGGCTTGTTTATCGAATCGGTGGGGTGCAAGCCCGTTGCCAGCCGTCTTGCCGGTATCCGTTCCAAAACCGTGCTGCTGGCTGTGTATATGTTCTGCGGCCTATGCGCCGGTATTGCCGGCTTGATCCTTAGCTCCAACGTATCCAGTGCAGACGGCAATAACGCAGGGCTGTGGTATGAGCTGGATGCCATTCTGGCGGTAGTCATCGGCGGCACCTCTCTGAATGGAGGGCGTTTCTATCTGGCGGGAACCTTGGTGGGTGCGTTAATTATCCAAACCCTAACCACAACCATTTACATGATCGGGGTTCCACCCGAAATTACGCTGGTGGTCAAAGCCTTGGTTGTCCTGATCGTGTGTCTGATCCAATCGGAAGCCTTCCGGCAAACCCTCGTTTCCCGCTGGAGATCAAGGCATTATCCGGCAGAACGGGAGGTGAAGCAGCATGGTTAAAAAGCAGTATCTACCCATACTAGTAACAATAGGTTTATTCTTGCTTATATTCGCCATCGGCTCCTTCCGGTACACCGGGTTCTTCAGCATTCAGGTACTGATGAATCTGCTGATTGACAATGCTTTTCTTCTTATCACAGCAGTTGGAATGACCTTTGTCATTATTACGGGGGGAATCGATCTCTCCATTGGCTCCATGATTGCCTTAACCACCATGATTTCCGCTGTGCTGGTCAATCACGGCTGGCCGCCCTTGCTGGTGATTCCTCTGGTGCTGGCGGCCGGAGCGTTGTTTGGCTGGGGGATGGGAGCGGTGATTCATTACTTCAAGATCCAGCCGTTTATTGTCACCTTGGCCGGCATGTTTCTGGCCAGAGGGCTGTGCTACATCATAAGCATCAATACGATTACCATCGATCATGCCTTTTACCGGACGGCAGCCCAGACCAAGCTCCGTCTGCCGGGAGGCAGTTTCATCTCCATCAGTGTGCTGATTGCCCTTGCGGTAGTGGGGGTTGGCATATACATGGCCCATTATACACGCTTCGGCCGCAACGCCTATGCCCTGGGCGGCAGCGAACAATCCGCATTGCTCATGGGTTTGCCTGTTGGCCGTACCAAGCTGCTGGTGTACATGTTCAGCGGTTTCTGCTCGGCACTGGCCGGGGTGGTGTTTACCTTCTATATGCTGTCCGGCTACGGCTTGCATGCCATGGGAATGGAGCTGGATGCCATCGCCGCGGTTGTTATCGGGGGGACGCTCCTCACCGGCGGAGTCGGATATATTGCGGGAACCTTCTTCGGCGTCATGATTCAAGGAGTGATCCAGACCATTATCAGCTTCGAGGGAACACTCAGCTCCTGGTGGACCAAAATTGTCATCGGGGTCCTATTGTTTTTGTTCATCCTGCTTCAGAAGGTGTTAAGCGAGCGGAAATGGGCGGAGCATTAGAGCGAACCGTCCAGATCCTGCCCGGTGATCTCTTGAAAACGGGAGTTGATCCAGTCCGGAAGGGCAGTCCCGGCAGCGGCCTGCAATAGGGCGGTGATGATCCGTTCGCCAAGCTGCTCCTCATTCTCCGATATCACCGCGTGAATTTGCCCGTTAATCAGGGCTTCCTTTACCTCAGGGGTCAAGCCGTAGGAGAAGGCGAAGCGCTTCAGCCCCTGGGCCTTCCAAACGAGGATGGAGGTGGAGCTGGAGATCATGTCCAAGGTTACCAGCGCATCAAAATGGGGGTGAGCATCGATCATGTTCTCCAGCTCCTCCAGGGCCAGCTGGCTTTGGCCGTTATGGTAACGGACTTCCAGGATTTGAACCTTGGTATTTGCTTTGAGAAAGGCCAGCATCCCTTCCAGCCGGGTTTGCTCCTTGACGGCCTGCTCCAGACCTCCCTGGATCATAATCATACCCTTGCCCTTCAGCTGCTTGTTAATCATCTCGCCCATTAACCGCCCCTCCTGATAAGCATCCGCTCCGATATAGCTGGCTCGTTTGCTTAAGGGCACATCAGCTTCGAAGCAAATCACCGGAATACCCTGCTGCACAGCCTTATCGATAACAGGAGCAAGCTGCTCCGAGTCGATAGGGCTAATGGCGATGGCATCCACCTTTTGCCGGATCATATTCTCCATCATCAGAAGCTGCTGCTCCAGATTCAGCTCCGCAGGCGCCTTGACCATCAACCGGATATGGTGCTGCTTGGCGCTTTCCTCCATACGGGTGGTCATCATCTCATAATAGGGATGCGCCATCGGATAGAGAATGCCGAAGGTAAGGGGTTCAGCATTCTCCTCATCCCCCGGCGCGGGAACGGCTGATGCTCCGGAGGGCGTAACAGGGGACGAAGAGGAAGCCTGACATCCCGGCAATAGAAGCTGAACCAGCAAAACCAGAGACAGCAGGATTGCATATTTACCGTTCACGAAGCTCTTCTCCTTTCAGACTCAGAAGAAATTCATCCTGAATGCCGCTTTTCCTGAACTCCCGTGTGGTTTGCCCGGTGATTCGCTTGAACAAATTGGAGAAATAATGGGCATCGCTATACCCAACCTGATGGGCAATTTCATAGGAGCGCCTTGTAGTGGCCTTCAGCAGCTCCTTGGCCTTCCCGATCCGGATTTGGGTCAGATACTCGATGAAGGTTTGCCCGGTTTCCTGGCTGAACACCTTGCTCAGATGGCTGGGGCTGACCCTGACATAATCAGCGGCGTCCTGCAGAGAAATACTGTCCTGATCATAGCGGCTCTGGATAAAATCCTTCACCTTGATCAGCATGTCGTTGTACTTGTCCATCCGGCTCCGCCAGAACCAGAAGAGCTCGGTCAGCCTGATCAGATAGGCGCAGCATTCCTGCCAGGTGCACACAGAGGCGATTTCCTGCTGCAGCTGCGTCAGAACGGTATCCAGATCGGACACATGGCGGTACATGTCCTTGGCGGAGCGGAAGGCCTCAATGGTCAGATCATTGAGAATGTAGCAGCCGACGGAGGAGGTCTGCCAATTGATCGTTTTCAGCGCAACCGTATACTCCTCTATGAAGGCAGATAATTGTGCAGCTGTACCTATCTTCAGGAAATTCACGAACCAGCCTCTTTCCAGAAAAAGCGCCGGCTCCAGCTGTCCCATGGAATCCTCCCACAGGGCGTGGCGGTTTTGCCGGGAAAGTCTGCGCCAATGCATATCCTCCGCAGCATCCAGAAACGTAAGATGCACATGCTGAAGACGGTCCTGTACAGAGCCGATGCCAATGGACATGGACAGGGAGGAGCTGTCGGGAATGGCGGCTTGCAGCTCCTTGAAGGGCGATAGCTCAGACTGGAGCTGCTCTAACGTGTCCCCCTTCAAAATCCAGACGGCTTCCGTTTTCGTTCTCTGGAATTGCAAAAGAAGGCTGTTTTCCTTCAAGCTGTTGATCCGGTCCAATAACTGCTGCTCCTTCTCCTCCAGAGGGGAGGGAGAGGTTCGTCCGGCATCGATAATCACCGCGTTATAGTAGCGGGCGATAAGATCGACATCCAGGGCGGTGCTCAAGTGCAGTGCTTCCACAGTTGTGATGAAGCCGCTGCACAGATCATTCAGGAGCTTATGGCGGGAAGCCTGGGCCTGGCCGGATTCATTGCGTTCCCATTGCCGGATCCGGGCTTGCTCATCCCGTTCCTTGTCAATGACTGCACCGACCTTATGGAGGGTGGCAAGGAGCTCCGCTTGGGAGAAGGGCTTCAGACAGAAGTCCTGAATCCCCATCCGCAGGGCATTCCGGGCATGCTCAAACTCCCCGTGGCCGCTTAAGATAATGATCTTGATGGCCGGGAACCGGTTGACCACAATGCTGCACAGCTCCAACCCATTCATAAACGGCATGGCAATATCCGTGATCAGAATATCCGGAAGCAGCTGCTCAATTAAAGGGAGGGCAACTTCACCGTCAGGGGCATCGCCGCAATATACAAACCCTTCTGCATGCCAATCAATGCTGTCGCGGATCGTCTCCCGGAACACAATCTCGTCATCCACCAGCAGAATCTTCTTCAATAATCTCCCTCCAGCCTGATCGGTACCGTAACGGTCACCTTTGTTCCTTGGGACGGCCAGCTCTCCAGTTGGACGCCGTATGCTTCCCCGTAATACAAGCAAATTCTCTGATGCACATTATGCAGCCCGAATCCCCCGGACACCTCATTTTCCGTTTTCTCCGGGATCTGAAGCTGTTTCAGCTCGCCGCGCAGCACCTCCAGCTTGGATTCGGTGATTCCCTTGCCGTTGTCCTCTACCACCAGGCGGATTTCCCGGTTTGCGGTTATGCCGCCGCTTACCCGGATTTGGCCCTTGCCCCGCTTATTCTTCAGGCCGTGGTACAGCGCATTCTCCACCAGGGGCTGCAGAATCATCTTGAGAATGGGCAGATGGCGGATGCCGGCATCCACATCAATTTCATAATCGAGGATGTCCCGGTAACGGATCTGTTGAATAATCAGATAGTTCTCCAGATGCTCCAGCTCTTGATTGACGGTAATCCAATCCTTGCCCTTGCTTAGACCGATCCGGAAAAAGCGGGAGAGGGCCAGCACAACCTGAATCACCTGCTCCTTGCGGCCAGCCTCGGCAAGCCAGAGGATGGAATCCAGCGTATTGTACAAGAAGTGGGGGTGGATTTGGGCTTGCAGAGCACGCAGATCCGCCTTTTTCAGCTCACGCTGCTCCTTGATGCTCTGGTCTAACAATGTCCGGATTTTATCGATCATGGAATTAAAGCTTCTGCCCAGATCACTGATCTCATCCTTGCCCGTGGGAGTTACCTTGGCTTCCAGGAAGCCGGAGGCGGCCAGCTGCATCTTCTTTTTGAGAATATGAAGGGGCAGAGTGAGGCGTTTGGTCAGGAAATAATGAAGGGTAATGGCAAAAATAATGCTTAGCACCACACTGACAATGATCAGCTTCCGAATGGAATTGGCATCATAGACAATATCCTGCAGGGGCACACTTCCCACAATGCTCCAGCCCGTAACCTGCGAACGGTTGGCGAACACAAACCGGGGTTTGCCTGCCGTTAGATCGATGCTGTGTTTCTCCGTGCCTTGGATGAGAGGAGCTAACACCTCCGCTTGGGGCAGCATCTCGTTATCAGCTAATGTGGCAGGTTTAAATATCGGCCTTCCGGCTTCATCCACTATATAAAGAAAACCGCTTTTGCCAATGGTGACCTGGTCACAGAACTGCTGCACCGTCCGGTCGTTGAGATCAATGATCATGTACCCGATCACCTCATGCGTTACCCGCTGTTTGATGGTGGAAACGATGGAGATGTAATGGTCCTTATACCGGGAGCCATCCAAGGGAATCAGTGCGGATGCTCCTGATGATGGAAGATTCAATACTGTGTCGGCTTGCTTCAGGAGCGATTGAAAGGGGGGACCGGAAATGGAATTTAGGTTGACCTGGAACACGCCTTTTCTTTCACTGATGCCCCGGCCGTAGGTATTGATCATAATCACATTCAGCACATTGTCATTCTGGTAGGTTTGCCGGTAGGAGCCCATGGTTTGGAGAATATCCTTCGCATTCCGGTAGGTATCGTTCTGGGAGAAAAGGAACTGCAGTACACTGGGATTCTTCTCCAGCTCCAGCAGCTTTCTTGTCTCCAGGAAGAGATTATCCATATCCCGGATTACCTGGTCAGACAGCAGCAGCGTAGCGGACTTGCTGTTCTGCAGGAGCGTGTTATACGCTTTCTGATAAGAAATGAGTCCTACGCTAATCAAGGGCAGGCAGGTTAAGCAAATAAACATCAGAAGCAGCTTGCCGCGCAGACTGGAGGTTATCCGGCGAAAGATCGTGAGCATATGAAACCCCACTTAAGGAAAATATTAGTAGACCACTCTAGTAGAATTATGAACGATTCCTTTTTAAAACGCAATCATAGGAATTATACGTATAATTATGCTATAATTGTTCCGATTTTACATGTATCTGGTGGATGTGATCCGAAGGGGGGACCCGGTTGTACAAAATCCTGTTCCTTGTTTTTCTGGCCGTTGGCATAGCGGCGGCTCTTATAGGCTGTTCAAAGGATAAGGTTCCCGGTTCTGATCAGACTCAGGCCGCGGCGGGAATGGCAGAACGGCCTTTGGCGGCTGTACTGTCGCCGGAGGGACGTATCCTTACCCTGGGTTTCTCCCAGCTGGGTTCGGAGAGCGATTGGCGGAGGGCAAACACACGGTCCATCCAGCAGGCAGCGGACGAAGCGGGAATCCGGCTGGAATTGAACAACGCAGAGCAGTCCCAGGAGAAGCAGTTCGAGGCGATCCGTTCCTTCATTCAGAAGAGGGTGGATGTGATTGCCATTGCGCCTGTTGTGAAGCAGGGCTGGGAGCCTATTCTCCAGGAGGTCAAGCAGGCCAACATTCCCGTCATCATCATTGACCGGTTCATCGATGTGGAGGACCCCGCCTTGTATCTGACCTTTATCGGCTCGGATTTTTACCAGGAGGGGCAGCGGGCAGGCAAATATGTGCTGGATAAGCTGTCTGACCATAAAGGATCTATTGGCATTGCCGAATTGAAGGGCACCGAGGGCTCCGCTCCGTCCATTGACAGGGGCAGAGGCTTCCGGGAGGTCATCAGGAAAAGGGCGGATATGGAGATTGTGGAAAGTGCTTACGGAGACTTTACCTTCGATCAGGGCAAACGGATAATGAGGGATTTTTTGCAGCGGCAGGGCAAGCGGATCCAGGTAGTGTTTGCCCATAATGACGATATGGCGTTAGGCGCGCTGGAGGCTATGGAGGAGTACGGGCTCACGCCCGGCCAGGATATCATCATCGTTTCGGTGGACGGGACCAAAAAAGCTCTGGAGGAGCTGGTCCGGGGGCGGATCAACAGCGTGGTGGAGTGTAATCCCATGCTTGGGCCGGGACTGATGCAGGCGATTCGGGAGCTGTATGACGGCCGCACCTTGCCCAAACGTATTCTTACACCGGAGGGGATATTTACGGAGGTTACCGCGGAGGGGGAGGTTCATCAACGTCTTTATTAATGGGAGAGGTGGCGATTCACATGCACTTATATCACTATTATGATCCAACCATCGGCCCGTTCGTCAGCTTGTCCGACCTGCCGGTGGATGAAGCACAATCCGTCCTGGATACGATAAAAGCAACAAAACCCCACTCCCAAAGCGCCCAGCGGCATGATAAATACGTGGAGTACCGGCGGAATTGCGAGGGAATCATCCGGTCTGCGTTTGCCACTAAAGGGGGTGTGATTACCAGGAACTCCCCTCATTATATGGTAGTGGGAGAGAGCCCGTGGTTAAGCACCTGGTTTGAAAATAGCGTTAACATCCGGATTCCCATTGAGGAATTTGATCTTAGAACGGTCTCCTTTACATATGGGGATTCCATGCCCACATTCAGTCCCACCATTAATGACGGTAAAGAATACCGGAAGCAGCTGTACACCTATGAGGAAATACTCCGGATCATTCAGAAATACGGAATGCCGCAGGAATGGAATGATGACGGGCGATTCGGTCCGGAGCGGTATATCGAAGCCCATATATGGAGCGATGAAACCATACGCAAGTATAGGAAATAAATAAGCTGGTTAAGTGAAAAGGAAGGCTGACTCATATGACAATGGAAACGGAACGGCTAATCATTCGTCCTTTTTCGGAAGAGGATTGGAGGGATCTGCACGAATACTTATCCCAAGAGCAGGTGCTGCGCTACGAACCCGGTGATATAAGCGATGAAGAGGATTGCAGGAAGATGGCCAGGGAACGCGCGCAGGGAGATCGTTTCTGGGCTGTTTGCCTGAAAGAAACCCATAAAATGATCGGGCATGTTTATTTTGCGCAAAAGGAACCTGTGCTATTTAAAACTTGGATGCTGGGTTACATTTTTAATCCGGTATTTTACGGAAAGGGCTATGCTACGGAGGCTTGTCAACGGATCTTGAAATACGGATTCGAGCAATTGGACGCTCATCGGGTAATGGCCATGTGCAATCCCGACAATACAGCCTCATGGCAATTATTGGAGCGTCTGCATATGCGCCGTGAAGGCCACTTCAAAAAAGCGGCTTTTTTCAGAACCACAGCAGACGGGCAACTGATATGGCATGATGCGTATCAATATGCCATCTTGAAGGAGGAAGTCGATTGTGGCTGTTTCAGCAGTCATTCTCGAACCACAAAACGAATTTGAACAACATTTTCAGCAGCCTGCAAACCATATTACGGATGTGTATTTTATATAGGGAAAAAATTTTGAATATAACGGGACCGAGCTCAAGCTATCGCTGTGAGCCAGGTCCTTTTTGCTATGAAATGAGCAATTTTTGACCACAAATGGGCAAATAATTACTTTTTGGAGCTCAAAGTTAGAACTATAATGTCCATAGATATCGAAATACAATGCATTGGGGTCACGTAATTGCTCTATCCAAAAAACAGGTTTAGAAAGGAATGGCATCTATGAAGAATCAGAAACAGGCAAAAACATGGGGGATCGTTCTGTTGGCATCCGCTATACTCGCAACCGGATGTGCAGGGCAATCGAAAGATTCCGCAGAAGGAAAGGAAGCGGTTACCTCCTCTAATACGGACAAGCCGGCAGAAGCGGGAACCACCAAAATCAATATCATGACCGTTTTGAATACTCCGGAGATACCGTCTGACAAATTGGAGAAAATCCTTGAAGAAAAGACCAACACAGACTTGACCTTCACATTCGTACCAGACGGTTCATACGGAGAAAAGCTTCAGGCTTCTTTGGCAACAGGGTCACTTCCTCATATGTTATACGTTGGGAATAATAACTCCTTTACCAGTATAAGGGCATCAATCAATAGCAATCTATTCTGGGAAATTGGACCTTACCTGAAGGATTATCCGAATCTGAGCAAGTTAAATCCGGATATATTGAACAATATTAAGCTCAACGGAAAGCTCTATTCGCTCTATCAGGAGACACCGCTTACAAGGCAGGGGATTATCTACCGTAAGGATTGGGCCGATAAGCTTGGTTTGTCCAGCCCTAAATCTGTGGATGACATCTATACTATGTTGAAGAAGTTCAAAGAGTCCGGATTGTCGACGATTCCGTTAGCCGACCGCAACGATCTTGTCTACGGTTCATTCAAAACATTGAGCTCATACTTCGGCACGCCCAATAACTGGGGGGTCATTGACGGAAAATTGATACCTGAGTTCATGACACAGGGTTACGTTGACACCATGAAGTTCGTCAAGAAGCTGCGCGATGAAGGCTTAATCAATCAGGATTTTCCGGTAACGAGCAAAACGGACCAGCAAAACCTGATGTACACCGGTAAATCCGGAATGTATATTGGCTCAATGCCGGACGTGAACTCCATAGAGGAAAAAACACAGACTAATGTGAAAGAAGCCAAATTTGATGTGGAGAATAAGATTGTTGGCGTGAACGGAAAACCGGGTATTTGGTCGGCTAATAGCTATGGTTCGCTTCTGTTCCCGAAATCGGCTATAAAAAACGAAGCGGAGCTAAAGAAAATTCTTGCCTTCTGTGATAAATTGTTTGATCCTGAACTTGCGAACCTGTTTGTGTATGGAGTAGAAGGGACCCACTATACACTAAAGGACGGTAAGGTACTGCCGGTCACCGACACGAAGCTTCTGGAAAAAGAAGTTACCAGCTACTATGGGTTTCTATTGAACCGCACCACCAATATGAAGCCGAAATACTTTGCAAGACAGGTAGCGGAAAAAGCGGATCAATTAACCAATGAAGCCCTCCAATTCGCGATTACTGATCCAACCAATCCCTTGGACTCGAAAACCAATACAGAATCGGGAGCACGCCTTAAAGATATCATTAAGGATGCCACCTTCCAATTTATACTAGGAAAAATTGATGAGAAGGGCTTCCAGGACGCCGTGAAGAAATGGCAGGATCAAGGCGGAAGCAAAATTATCGAAGAATTTACGGCTTCGTATAAAGCTTCTAATGGTTAGTGCGATTAGCGAGCTTCCCATCCGCTCAGACAAGTGAATGAGCTCATAATTCGCCAGCTTGGCGATACCCCGCCAATAGTGTAAGCACTGCAATTGGTCATGGATATCGTGGTGAATGATAGGGATCGAGGTGGTTCTCTGAAGCGCCTCCACGTCCTTCTTGTTTGTGGCCACCACATGGGAGGGACCGTTGTCGATGATGATTAATTCTTCCGGGTCGATTCCTCGATTCTTAAGGGAGGTCATTTCCATAAGGATGGAGCGGGCGGCGGGCAATACGAGGCGATTGGTTGGAATGGCGAACATTAAATGGTTCATCTCCTAATATATCGTTAATTTCTATATCCACAAAGAGAGTCGAAGGCTGGAGCTAAGGCTTAACGCTTGCTACGTCCCCGTATTCTCGTTCCCCTTGTATAATCTGTACGCTGTAGGTGTGTGGCTCGTGTGCTTCTTAAACTGCCGCATGAAATGAATCTCATGATTATATCCGCACATCTCTGCTATCCGCTTCACTGGCATATCTGTTGTGGAGAGCAGGTACTTGGCATGCTCCACTCTGCTGAGAATGACATCCGTGATTGGGCTTACACCAAAGAAAACCTTATATAAGTGCTGAAAGCAGGATTTACTCATCGTCAGCTCATGAGACAGGCCCTCGATATTCCATTCCAGATAGGGCTGATTGTAGATTTTGGTACGGATGATAGACATTTTATTATAGTGGGTCGTACTGGATATCTCATGGCTGGAATCATAGATTTTATTGCTTAGCTTAATAAAGAGCAGTCTAAGATACAATTCTGTAATCTCGGATCTGTGCCGATTCGATAAGTAGGTAACGCTGCACAGATTGTTGATGATTAAAGATAGATCATTCAAATCTCCGATATAGATAACTTCATTAAGAGGAATCATGAGATTGTCTAACCATGCTTCCTCTTCTTCCTGAAGGCCGAAGTGAAGCCAATCATTAGAGAACTGTGCGCCTAGTCCCCTGTAGTATTGAGGGGTATTCTTGCTATAGAGAATGAAGGAATCCTGCCGGGAAATAATGTCTGAGCCGTGAAGGGTAAATATAGCGGGGGTTTTGAGCAGTAGCAGCAGGTAGTCTCCAGATCCGCAGGGTCTGTTTATGATAAAGTCAGCATCGTGAGAATGATTATATCCAATATTATAAATTTCCATATATTCACCTCAAGAGCAAATATTATGCATTTTTAGTTTAGTAGTACAAGCTTCAATTGTCAATGACTATTGCAGAATAGGTTAGCAGATCGGGATGATATGTAATTGATTAGAAATTCATACTTATATAAACTTATATATGAATTTAAGGATAGGCGTCATGGTTAGAAAAGAAGAGAGGAGGAGCCAATAGAATACTAGTATGCACACGAGAAGCATTTGCTGCAGATGGAATTTCCAGTATGCCATGCAATCTGTGTTTTTGAATGAATCTGAATTTGACAAAAGGAGAGACGGCTTATGAAAAAATGGTTAGTCTACTGCTGTATCGTTAGCTTATTGTTTGCGTTTGCGCCGTTGGCTGCACAAGCGGGCCAAGCAAGCTCTGCGGAGATGGTCCAGCGGATGGGCTCGGGTATTAATATGGGGAATACGTTGGAGCCGCCTTTTGAGGGAGATTGGGCGACGGAGGCGAAGGAATATTATTTTGACGATTATAAGGCAGCGGGATTTAAGAATGTACGGATTCCCATTCGTTGGGACAACCATACCGAGAAAACTTATCCATACAAAATTGATAGCGTTTTCCTTGATCGCGTTGAGCAAATTGTCGATTGGTCCTTGTCCAGAGGGTTGGTGACGATTATCAATTCCCATCACGATACATGGGTCATGGAGGATTACGATCATAATATTGAGCGGCTGGAGGCAATCTGGCGTCAGATGTCGGAGCGCTTCAAGAATAAATCGGAGAATCTGCTGTTCGAGGTGTTAAATGAGCCCAACGGTAATATTACGGACGGCCAAATTAATGATATGAACCAACGGATTCTGACTCTTATCCGCGGCACCAACCCGACTCGTCAGGTTATTATAGGTGCAGGCTTCTGGAACAGCTGGAGGTCTCTGGTCTATAATCTGAGACTTCCCGATGACCCGAATTTGATTGCGACCTTTCATTATTATGATCCATATGCCTTCACACATGAGCTAACCGGAACCTGGGGTACGGAAGCCGATAAGACGGAGGTCAGAAAATCCTTTGACGCTGTAAAGGCCTGGTCTGAAAAGAATCATATCCCCGTCTATCTGGGTGAATATGGCGCGAAGGTGGAGACAGATGCTTCCACACGCCTAGTCTGGTATGATTTTATCTCGGATATTGCACAAAGGTATGGCTTCGCTTCCTCCGTTTGGGATGATGAAGGCTGGTTTAAGCTGTATGATCGCAAGACCCGTACCTTTGACCAGGACACTCTCAAGAAGATCAAGGAAACAGGCCCATTCACATGGCCTTCACCAACTCCCACTCCCGTACCCACACCAACACCGACACCTCCGGTGTATTCAACAGGGGAAAAGATGGTAGACGATTTCGAAGGAACACTGCAGTGGGGAGGGTATCAGGGTTCAGGCGCCGTGGTTACCGCCGTACTGGCAGCTGGAAAAACCGGGAAAGGAATGACGGTGGATTTCTCCAACAGCTCGTCTGGTTATTGGGGTGTAGTCCGCGATATAAATGCCGACTGGTCCAGCTGGCTGAAGCTGTCCTTTGATATTAAGGCAGATAAGGTGAACAACTTCAACGTTGTCTTGACCGAAAAAGCCGCTGATCAAACCTCAGACGGGGAAAACTGGTCCTATACCGTGCGTCCGTCTACAGCTTGGACAACGGTGGTTATCCCCTTCGCAGAATTCGGAAAGCGGATTGATTATCAGCCGCCAGGCGAGGACGGAAACCAATATTTTAACTTGGAGAAGATTAAGAATATTCAGTTCCTCCAAAGCAATACAGGCTCTGGTACCTTCACGGTGGATAACATTAAGTTAATCGGTCTTCCTGCCGGAGGCACACCCACGCCGACGCCGTCTGTGACTCCAACACCCACCGCAACACCCACCGCAACACCAACGGCAACGCCGACAGTAACGCCTACAGCAACACCGACACCTACTCCGACATCTCAAGCTGGGGAGCTCGTTGTTCAATACAAGGCGGGCAACACGAATGCCACCGACAGTCAGATGCAACCTCACTTCAATATTAAGAATAATGGTACTACAGCAGTTAAGCTGAGTGATCTGAAGCTGCGGTATTATTTCACGAAAGAGGGCAGCCTGGCGTTGAACTCTTGGGTGGACTGGGCTGTGATTGGCAGCGCCAATATTAACCGGACCTTCACGGATTCCTATATGGAGGTGAGCTTTACAGATGCAGCAGGCTCCATCGCACCAAACGGTCAAACTGGAGACATTCAGATTCGTATTTCCAATAGCGAATGGAGCAATCTGAATGAAGCTAATGACTATTCCTACGACCCGACCTTAACCTCTTATACGGATTATATGAAGGTTACCCTGTTTAAGAGCAGCCAGCTCGTTTGGGGTATTGAACCATAAGTTGGCATAAGCAGGAGGGTATATCAGAATCAGATGGAGGAAAAAGGATCGAAGGTTATTGACAGGAAGATATTGTTAACTATAAGATTAAACTAATATGAATCAAGAAGAGTGGCACCACGCTTGGTAAAAACCTATCGCCTCTTTGTAGGCAGTAGGTTTTTTTAATTGTATTTAATTGAGGATAAGGGAGTGGGTACTAAAATGATGTCTTCAAACGATTGTTTTATATGCCGCAAGCATAATGGTGAACTTAAAGTAAATGGTGGGTGCATTTATGAAGATGAATTTGTGTATGTGGGACACATTGGGTCTAATATTAAAAAACTCTGAAAGCGCAGAACATGTATACAGCTTTGTTCAAGGTGATGCTTTTCCTCATTTTCATATTCACCTTATCCCAAGGTATCCTGGCACACCCAAAGAATTTTGGCATCCAACCAATATCAGAAACTATAAAGAAGCACATGGTACAGTTAATCAAGTAGAAGAAGTCTGTTCCCGATTGAGAGGTGTTCTTCAGCGTGAAACCGAATAGTTTAACAAACTTAAACTGGATTGGATCTGAACAAGCATATCTCAATATGCCATCAGTAGAGAAATTTCAACACATAACTATCGGTAGGAAGTGACGGATATCGGCCTACTTTCCTTCTTGTATAAATGATTCAATACGTCTCTTGATGGAATCGCGGACATCACGAAACTTTTCCATAATCTCTTCTTCTGAACCTGTGGCTTTTGCAGGGTCATCAAAGCCCCAATGCCATTTGGTCACACTATGATTGGTAATAACGGGGCAATGTTCATCTGCATGACCGCATAGAGTAATAACATAATCGGACTGGTTTAGAATTTCCGGGTTAATCACATCGGACGTATGTTGGGTAATATCAATGCCAACTTCGCTCATAACTTTAATTGCACGGGGATTCAATCCATGTGCCTCCAAGCCAGCACTTTTCACCTCATACTTTTCGCTTCCCAAAGCTTTTAGAAAACCATCTGCGATTTGGCTTCGGCAGGAATTACCGGTACAGAGGAAATACACTAGCTCTTTATTCATTCTAAAAACTCCTTTTCATTTGGACTCTAACGTGGGACGCTGCTTTTAGCTACAAAATACTTTTGCTGGAACCGAAGGGCTACATTAACAAGTGCGATCATAACCGGGACTTCTACTAGAGGACCGATAACAGCGGCGAACGCTGCTCCGGAGTGAATACCAAACACTCCAACGGCTACAGCAATAGCTAACTCAAAGTTGTTACTTGCCGCCGTAAAAGCGAGGGTGGAGGTAATAGGGTAGTTTGCGCCTGCCTTTTTGCCCATGAAGAATGAGAGGAGAAACATAACGACGAAGTAAATGAGCAGTGGGATCGCGATGCGGACAACATCCAACGGAAGCTTAACAATCATGTCCGCCTTCAGGGAGAACATGACGACAATCGTAAACAAAAGAGCAATCAGCGTCAAAGGGCTAATCTTGGGCAGGAAGGATGTTTCGTACCAATCTCTGCTCTTGACTTTTGTCAGGGTAAAACGGGTGAGCATACCCCCGATAAATGGAATCCCCAAGTAGATAAAAACACTTTGAGCGACCTCCCACATGGTTATATGGACAACTGCTCCTTGAAGGCCAAGCCATTTAGGCAGCAGGGTTATAAAAATGTAGGTATACACCGAATAGAACAAAACCTGAAAAATGGAATTGAAAGCAACCAGACCCGCGGCATATTCCGAGTCGCCTCTGCAGAGATCATTCCAGACAATAACCATGGCTATACAGCGGGCTAAGCCAATCATGATCAGGCCCACCATATAATCCGGGTAGTCTCTCAGGAAAAGGATGGCCAAGGCAAACATGAGAGCAGGCCCAATCACCCAGTTCTGAATCAGAGATAAGGTCAATACACGCCCATTTCTAAAAACTTGTCCCAGTTCCTCATACCGGACTTTGGCTAACGGAGGATACATCATGATAATAAGCCCGGCTGCAAGAGGGATAGAGGTAGTCCCAACTTGCAATTTCTGCAAACCTTCAGCTAAAGAAGGAAGAAAGTTTCCTAGCAGAATGCCGGACACCATGGCCGCAAAAATCCACAGGGTCAGATACCTGTCTAAAAAAGACAGTCTCCTGTTTTTATTCACCGTTAATCACTCCTTTATCTGCTAGCTGCAACAGTCCGGGTTTTCTGCACAGATCTGTTCCAGTCTATCCTTCTGGGATGGGAGAAAAGCCAATAACTCAGTCAGATGAGGTTTTTCAGCCAAGTCCAAGGAATAATAAATCCATTGCCCTCTTCTGGATTCCTTTACGAGCTTCCCGTCCTTCAGTTTGCGCATATGTTGGCTGATATTGGGTTGACTGGTTTGCAGTAACTCAGCCAGCTCACAGACGCAGCATTCCCGTTCTTTTAAAAAGGAGAGGATGGTAAGCCGCGTTTTATCTCCGGCTAATTTCAGTTCATCTGCCAGCTGCTCAATCGATGGCATACTGGAACCTCCTTATGGTGGGATGAAATGTTTCTACGTATCACAGTATATTCCCGAATAATTATATAATCAAGTAATTATATATCCGCGTGACGATATGGATGAAAAAAGAAATAGTTGCAGGTTGCAAATGATGTGTGATATAACATAGTCAGGTGATGCGATATGAATTCTACTCATGCTTATGAAAATGTCCGCGAGGTGCTTCAGCTTCTTGTACGCCGGTTCGGCTTATTGCAAAAGGATAGCGCTCAATGCTGCGGAATTTCAGTCATCCAAAGCCATATTCTTTACGAGGTGTCCAGAAGATCGCGGCTCTCTCTTAATGAACTTTCTGAAGCGCTGGCGGTAGATACCAGCACATTAAGTCGGCAAGTCCAGCAATTGGTGGAAAGCGGACTCTTGGACCGCACCCCCGATGCCAATGACCGTAGATATGTGGTTCTTTCTTTAACTGACGCGGGAACAAGGCAAACAACTACCATAGCTAGCCAAATGGAGGAATATATTCAACATTTATTCGATCATATTCCCCAGGGAAAACAGGACCAAGTCTTGGAAAGCTTGCAAATTATGAATGAAGCCATGGTCAAAAGTCCGAATTGTTGTACACCTCCTCTATAAAGAGGAGTATATTTTGGGACAATGATTGCAAATCGCAATTATTGAAATAATCAAATTCATAATAAGGAGAGGATTTCGATGAATGAAATTAGACAGGATGAGGTTAGGCAAGCAGTAAGGAACCGATACAAAGAAATTGTATTACAATCCGGTTCAGCTACTTGTTGCTCCAGCACGGATGTAAATGATTGCTCTTCAGCTGATGATGTATCAGCCAAACTTGGCTATTCTCAGGATGAACTGAATTCTGTTCCGCAAGGGGCAAATTTAGGCTTAGGTTGTGGCAATCCTCAAGCCATAGCCGAATTGAAGCCGGGAGAAACGGTACTAGACTTAGGCAGCGGTGGAGGATTCGATTGTTTTTTGGCCTCCAAACAAGTGGGCGATACAGGATTTGTAATCGGTGTTGATATGACGCCAGAAATGATAAGCCAAGCACGAAAAAATGCATCAACAGGCGGTTTTACTAACACTGAATTCCGTTTGGGTGAAATAGAGTATCTGCCGGTTGCAAATGAAACTGTCGATGTCATTATCTCCAACTGTGTCATTAATTTGTCTCCTGACAAGCCGCGGGTATATCAAGAGGCATATAGAGTGCTCAAACCCGGTGGGAGGATTGCAGTTTCGGATGTTATTGCTACTGCAGAACTACCGGAGAGCGTAAAAGGGGATTTAGATGCCTATTCCAGTTGTTTATCTGGAGCTTCTTCCCTTGAAGAGGTGGAGCAAATGTTGAAACAATCCGGTTTTACCGATATCCGGGTTGAATCGAAAGGGGAATCCAAAGAATTTATAAAAGAATGGGTTCCTGGATCAAAGCTGGAAGATTACGTGGTCTCTGCAATTATCAAAGCGGTCAAATAGCAAGCGAGTGAGGAGAGAGGATCCTAATGAATATTTTTATTGTGTATGCTCATCCAAGTGAGAATTCATTTACATTTGCGGTAAAGGAAGAATTGATAAAGAGCTTGTCAGCAGCCGGTCATACCATTGTGGTTTCAGATCTGTACAAGATGAACTTTCAAACGGATATGTCTGAAAGCGAATATTAGCGGGAAGCAAACTATTTAAGTAAGCTTCCTATAAGTGATGATGTGGCAAAGGAACAAGAGAAAATTAACAACTGTGACTGCATTGTCTTTATATATCCCGTTTTTTGGACGGAAGCTCCGGCTAAATTGGTGGGCTGGTTCGACAGAGTTTGGACATATGGATTTGCATATGGGAACCGTAGTATGAAGAAACTGGATAAGGCGTATGTGATATGTATTACAGGAAGGTCCCAGTCACACCTTGAGGAGCATGGGCATTTGCAGAGTATGCAATCTGTTATGCTGGGAGATCGAATATTTGACAGAGCGAATCATAAAGAAATGGTTGTATTGGATTGTATGACTAAATTCAATGAAGATAAAAGGCGTCTGAATTGGAATAAGCATCTGCGTACAGTTTTTGAGCTTGGACAAAGAATAAATAGTGATGATAATAAATTCTAAAGCATGGTATTACGTATCAAATCCCAGCATATAGACTATTGTATAAAATACGAATTTTGTGTAAAAGTATATAAGCCGGATAGCGACAAGGGCTACCGGCTTGTTTATTCAGCTTGTTTTTCAACTGTATATTTAGGTTCTTTATTATGATCTATTTTCACTCTATTTAATATTCATGTACTTCGTAACACATGATTGCATTAGGTATGAGCTGCCATTGCAGCCGCTTTGGTTGGATGAACCGTACCAAACGGATGATGTGGCGGCGCATAAATCACATACAGCTTAAGCGGCTTTCTGCCGGTATTAGTTAAATTATGCCATTTTCCTGCAGGAATCATAATACCATAGCCTTCATACGCTTGAGCTTGAAACTCCAGATCTTCCTTGGAATCTCCCATTTGTACCAAACCTTGACCTTCTTCGACCCGGATAAACTGATCGGTATCGGGGTGAACCTCCAAACCAATATCACTACCGGCCGGAATACTCATTAACGTGACCTGGAAATGGTCACCGGTCCACAAGGTGGTCCGGTAGTTGGTATTTTGTTCTGCCGCTTGTTCGATATTGATAACCAAAGGCTCCTTGCCATAATCCTGCAGTGTTATCGGATGCTCCGGCATACTCGATCGATTCATATAATAATTGTAATGATTATTATATCGGTACGGATAATAAACAGCCTCGTACGGATAAAACGCGTAACCATAGGATGGTTGGGGAAAAACCTGCATCTTGCTTCATTCCCTTCTCTACAGATACACCATCATATGCCTACCATTTGCTCCGGTACCTTGCCCATTTGAATTAAGCTGATTTGAATTAAGCTGTTTTCACCAATAACTTCCCCAGCATGTACCCAAGTAATATCACCTGGACAATGATGATCGCTGGTATACCCATGTAAAACGATGCATGTTTGGTCTTGTGGCGGAGCAGATGCATACCTGTATAGACCCCCACCGATCCGCCCAATATGGCGGTTATAAACAGCTGCCGCTCCGGAATGCGGTACTTTTTGTGCCGGGCGCGTGATTTATCCGAACGCATAAATCCGTAGCCGGCTATATTGATTACCAGCAAATAGGTACAGACAATGATCCACATGCTGCTCCCTCCCTCCTTCTATCAGCTTTCATAGCCGGCTAATTGGACTAATTCCTCCGGATGCTCGTAGTGCAAGGCCCTGGCCAACGAAAGCACTGCCTCTTGAGTGGGCACCCGCTCATCCTTGATCATGGATTGGATCAGCGAATAGCTGATTCCGCTTTTTTCCGCCAGCTTACGCAGCGTCATATTCTCCTGTTTGCGCAGCTGCTCGACTTTTTGCCCGAAGGTCATTCCTGTCTCCTCTTTCTTGCCTGTTTATAAGGTTTATGGCTGCAGACTCTTCCTCTCCGGGAGAGGCGATGAGCTTTTGACCTGCAGGATATAGTCACTGTAGTTGCTCTGACTCCCGGGAGGGGTAATAGTGATTTTTAATGTACTACGATCCTTCCCTTCCCACAACACATTTTTTTCCTGATACGAATGATCCTGCTCGAGATCAAGGGCATTCAAGCTGTTCCCCTGCGGTTTGGGGAACTCCTTCGACAGAATGGCCAGCATCTCCTTGCTGAGTTTGGTGAATAGGCTTTTGTCCTCTATCACAAATCTGTATTCTCCCGAAACCAGACGATTGTCTTCAAAAATGTAAATGACATACTGCCGGATGGAAGGGTCCAGGGGGAAATCGCTTTTTCTTGTTAACATACCGCCGTCTTCAGAATAACTGCGGTCCATTTGCTTTTGGGCCAGAACCTCTTCCTTGGATGCCAGCCAAGGCAGCCCGTCGAAAACAAAGCTCTCCTCCTGGTAAAGCTCGGATAACGCTTGGCCAAACTCCTTTTTGCCAGCGCCGGGCGTTTGTGAAGGATGATTTCCCTGCTCCTGCACAAACCAAATGATCCCCATACACAGAATCACTGCTGCGAAAACAGCCGCTGCTGCTCTCCCCAACCTTCGATGCTTGACTGGACGTCCCGCTTCCTCTTGAATCCTCCGGATTTGCCCGTCTGTCGGCATAGGCTCGCGGTGAAGAGGCTGGCCGGAAAGCCGTGAATACCATTGCGGTTCATGAGTGCTCATACTCGGAAGCCTCCCTTCGGTTTTGAATCCGTCCTTTCATGGGACCCTTCCTGTACCCATTCCTCCAGCCTTCGTCTGGCCCGGTGAAGCCTTGATTTGACTGTACCCTCCGGCAGACTGAGCATCGCGGCAATCTCTCCAAGGGGCATTTGGTAATGGGCATTCAGCAGAATGACTTCCCGCTGCTTAACCGGCAGACGCAGCACCAGCTCCCATATTTCATCTGCAAACTGAGTCTCCCAATAGGCCGCTTCTGCAGACGGAGCTGCGGTAAGCCCATTCTCATCCGTATTCAGCAGAACGATTTTCCGGAAGAAGGATGACCGTTTATAGTTCACTGCCAGATTCCGCGTGATTTTTAGCAGCCAGGTTTTCACCGTACTTTCGCCGCGGAAGCTGTGCAGAGAACGAAAAGCCCGAATAAATGTTTCCTGTGCGATATCATCAGCAACCTCATATTTTTGGGTCAACAGAAAGGCAAAATTCCAAACATCCTTCCAATAACGGCGGACAAGCCGCTCCATTTCACTGCTGTCGATTTGAGCGCTATGCTTCAAGTAGTCCTCTCCCACTGCCTCACCTCCACTAAACAGACAATTCAAATCCGGAAAAGTTCCATTTTTATCGGAAAAATAGAAAACAGCCTGTGCATCAGGCTGTCGGAATTAGGTTTGATGCAAATGCTTCAAGAAAATTTGATAGTATGGATAGAATACCGGGGCTTGTACGTGCAGCTGCTGACCGCAATCATAGACGCTTTTGGAGACGTACATAAGATCATCAGCATTATTGTGAATCTGCATGATTTTTCGGGTAAGCTTGTTTGTGGCAAACATTCGTTTCATAACCAATCCGGCTATCCTTGCCGGGATTTTGTAAGGCAGGAGCTCGCGTTTATATTTTTTCAGGTCTACTCCTCTTGTTTCCACAATTCTTACCGTTTCACGTATGGCATGAACGGCCCTGGACAATGCTTGTGCGCTGCCCATAAGAGCGTCTGCGGCCTTTTCCGAATCCTGATACCCGGAATATTGTGCTGCTGTGGAGATCACTGCCGCATTGATAGCCATATGAATCCATATCCACTCCAGCATTCTATGCGGGCATTCGATTTTGATATTGGCGCTGCCGAATGCCTCTTTAACGGCAGAGTAATTGGGAATAGCCGCGTTTTCCCGCCTCTCCAGCATAATATGGTCGAATAACACACCATCCAGAAGACAGGTGCTCATTTGACCGCCCGCAACCGGATAACCGAGGATATACGCATATTCACCCGTTATTTGATCGACCGTTTCTTTGTTTTCCCATATACCGCATAGAAGAACAAGCGTTCCTGTTATGTTGTTTGCAGATAGCGATTGAATGGCCGATTCTAGCTTTCCCATGGATACACTGATGATAATAAAGTCGTAGCAGCTGCCGGAAGAGGCGAGTTTGATGGAATAGGAATCCATTTTATCAACGCATTTTGCATGTTCCCGCCCATCAAGAAGCTTGATCGTTAATGCTGAACCGAATTCCCCTCTTTTGCTTTCTCTTACCCAATGCTCAACGTGATGACCTGCTTTTTGCAAGGCGTATCCGTATGTTGTGCCGATAACTCCTACACCCAACACTAAAATATCCATCCTTTATCCCCCCCTGAGGTCACACCAAATTCTTCATAAACAAGTCTAGCTGCTCCTCTATAAAGGCAGGTGATACGGGTTTGCTTAAAGCCACGATATTTAACCCTTCCAGAATAATGATCATATGATTGGCATGCTTTCCGACATCCTTGGAGGTGATTCCGGTAATCTCGTTTCTCCTGATCCCGTACTCCAGTGTCTGAGCGATAACGGCTGCCGTTTCCGTGTAAAACTTGTTTAATAAGTCATTGTTTTTATGGGATAAAAAGAATTCGTAAACAGCTGCTCGAATGGTGCTTTCAACATTCAGGATTTCATCCTTTTGCTGTTGGAAAAAATCAGTGAGCAGATGCAGGGCGTGTATGCCATTCTCCATCCCCTTCGTCAAAAGACAATAATCACTTTCTTTTCCGGCGGATAAAATATCCTCAAAAATCTCCCGGGTGGAGGAATAATATTTGTATAACCCGCCCCGGCTTATCCCGCACGCGTCCACAATATCCTTCATAGTGACAGCGGTGTAGCCCGCTCTTATGAAAACAGCAGCAGCCTTCTCCAATATATACCTTTTCTTCTCTGCCCCTTTTACAGTTAATGCCATGGAAATACTCCCGCCTCAAAGGTTTTTTCGAAAACAAGTGACACGCATGTCGTTAATGGAATTATGCGACACACATGTCACCTTGTCAAGAGGCAGCAAAAAACGGCACAGGATGTGTCCCATGCCGTCTCGGATTCGTTTTTAAACCTGAACAAGTAATGGCCTATCCTGCAGGTACAGCTCCAGATCGGGGCTGTGACCTTCCACGATCTCCTGGACGATTTTTTTGGCCAACAGTTGGCTGTAGACGGTACCGTTATCCCCATACGCCAGCAGGAAATAGCTGCCGGGCACCTCCGGGTATTTGCCGATAATCGGCAGCCCGTCGGTAATGCCCCCATAGAAGGCGGCGCAATAATAAGCCGGCTCTACCCGGATGGCGGGGAAGAGCTTGTTGAATTCCACGAGCAGCTGGTCTTTTTTGTGCATCAGCTTGCTGTCCCGGTCCTCCGGATAGTGGGTATTGTCATCCAGACCGCCGATGATAATCCGGTTATCTACCGTAGTACGGATGTAAATGTACGGCCGGGCGGTTTCCCATAGGAGCGTCCGGTTATACCAGGAGGAAAAATCCGATACAGGCTGGGTGGTAACGGTATAGGTGCTGACGAAGGAGGCCTGCTTTTCCTTCCGGATATCCATATTCTCATAACCCGCGGCAAAAATAACATAACGGGCGCTGACCTTATGCCCGGTTTTTGTAGAGATCACCGTCCGGTTCAGCTTCCCGTCATAGTGATGCCCGTTCATGCCCGATAATTCAAAGACCTGAACGCCATGCTTCACCGCATATTGGAACAAGGCATGAGTGTACTTATAGGGGTTCAATTCCCCGTCATTATGGGAATAGATCGCTGCCTCGCGGCTGAAGGGATAATGGGCTTCTACCTGGCTTTTGCTCCAAAAGTCGATCTCGATCCCATGGCTTTTGATATAGGTATATTCGGTGTGCAAACGTTCCACATCCTCCGGACAGCTGGCGGCATACAGGGTATCCCTGCGGCGGAACTCCACATCCATCTCCACCTGGCGGGAGGCGGCTTCGATATCGTCAATGGCTTCCTTCAGCAGCATAAGATGCCGTCCGGTATAGGCCTCCCCGAAGGTATTGGCCAAAGAGGTAAACATCTTCTCGCCGGAATATTGGATCAGAGCGGTATTGGTGCTTGTGCTCCCGCTCCCTACTCTTCCTTTTTCCAGAACAAGGGTGGACAGACCTTTGCCTGCCAAATAATACGCACATTGCGCCGCGGAGCTTCCTCCTCCGATTATCGCTACATCACATTCTGTATCGCTCTCCAAAACAGGGTACGACGGGGCATCGGAATAGGTGGTCGGCCAATAAAAAATGCCGGATTGCACGTTCATAATAATCCTCCTGGAATTGACAAGTTTGGTTTATTGTCTCCGGGTTGAAGCATTATATCCGTGCCGCCTGGAGGAAGAAACCAACAACACGAATCCTGCCAAAACCACGACCACAACCCCCAGGGTGACGGCATTCAGGGACAGATCCGAAGCCATACCTCCTATGATGAGGTTCCCCTTCTGCTCCAGATACCTCCGCTTTACTTATCTGTGTTGGCTCCAAACCCGATCCGCTGCATCCTCCCCCGTTTGTAAAAGAGATTCCAGTGGCGGCACATGTTCTCCGCTTCGACGATCCTCCTCTGCCCCCGGCTCCTGCCAGGGGATATCGGCAATATTGGCCAGAGAAGCTTCCTCCGGAATCCGGCCTAGCCTTCGGAGCTCCTTCACCGCCTCAATTACCATAGCCATAGCGGCCATCTCCTGTGATGGTCCTTCCCCGTACCAGCTTACTTCCATAATGGCTTCCTCCGGGTAAAAGCCCGGGCGCAGCTGTACCGTGACATCTCCCTGTATAGCAGGCAATTCACAGGTGAAGGGCTGTTGGGCATCCATACCGACAAGAACCGCAGCCAGGGTCAAACGGGCGGTTGGTGGCTCGTGTGCATCTGTTGGGCTGCTGGGGAAAATGGTGTGCCGCACCCGTAAGGTTCCGGTGCCGTTTTTCAACGCCAAATGGATTAAGGCATACCCTTGCTCCTGTGGATCAGGAACTGTTTCTTGATATACCGCCTCAAACAGAACATGCGTTCCCGACCCTTGGATATATCGATCTGCCGCCAGCTGGACCAGAACCGGCTCCAGCTCTCTGTTCCGGTAAGCACCGGCCTCCTGCAAGGACAGCAACAACCTGCCGGAAGCAGAATCCGGCGTGGGTTGTGCTGAGATGGACCATTGTGTCCGGCGGGAACGGGTGATTTCGGTTAGCAGGCTTCCGCTGCTCTCCACCAACACCACACGCAATCCCTGTTGGGCCAGCTTGACTGCGCACACTACTCCGGCCACACTGCCCCCAATAACAGCGGCATCGTATTCCCCCAGGTTTATTTCTTGTGAAGGTTGGGCTCGGCTTGCTAATGCCGGATTCAGCAGATATTCGGCCGCCTGGCCTACATACCTCCGGGGGTCGGCTGCAGCTTCCGACCATACATCCGGTACGGGGGCTTCGCGGCCCAACCGCTTCAGCAGAATAGCTCCCCGCAGCTCCAGACTCCAGCGGAGGGATTCCGGCCGCTCGCCATGCATCAGATAATCCGCCCCTAAACGGGGATGCTCCAGCCAACGGGACAGCACAGAAGCGGTAATGTCTTGCTCTTCGCGGGACATATCCGGCAACAGCACCGACAGGTAATCCAGCAAGAAGGTCTGGATTACGGAGGACTCTGTTTCCTCCAGAGCCGTCACGGCCAGGCTAATCGCTACTTTACTCTTCAATAGCCGCAGCAATACAAACGCCGCCACCCAAAAGGGAACACACTTGGGATGATCGCTAAGCTTCGTCTTTTCCTTGGTGCGGATGAATTCCAACAGGAACGGAACGGCTTCAGTGCTGCCCATCAGGCACAGTGTAATAGCAGCCATCATCCGTTCTTCAACCGGAGTGTCCTCCTGCAGCTTTCCAGTCAGCAGACGGATCACAGCCGGACGGGGACCGGCTTTATGGGACAGCAGCCAAACTGCCTTCCAGCCCTCTGCTGTTCCCAAGGCATGGACCAGATCACGCAGCAGACCCTCCGGCGCTGCTTTGATTTCCTCTGAATCAATATGGACAAGCGGTTCTTGAGTAAACCGGAGATTGCGCCCCTGCTTCCGTTCCAGGTCCCCCTGCTCCAATACACCGCGTTCCACCAGACGTTCCTGCAGCGCCTTCCGGTCAAGCTGCCGCGGACTCACACGGGAACGAATGCTCATAGCAGCGGCAACACCTGCCGCTTCGCCTACCTTATGCATGTCCTTTTGCATCCGGACACCCATGGAGACATCCCGGTCCACCGATAGCGCGCGCCCCCCAACCAGGATTCCTTCCAATCCGCGGGGCAGTAGACTGCCGTAGGGGATATCGCACCACAGTCCTTTGGTGAACAGGCCCAATACGGCAATCCACAGCTGGCTGAACCCGCTTTCGTTGCCGGTATCAAAGCCGTGATTATCCAGGTGGGAGTAGCTTCGAGCGATTACATCCGGCGCGGGCTTATCCTCAATATAATCCTCCAGCCGGATGGTGGTGTCTCCTTCGATCCGCCCCCCTTCCCGAAGGCCCAGCATCGCAGACAAGCCGAAGTAGCGGCTGCCCTGACGGCAGGCCTCCGCCACCCATTCACGGCCGCGGAAGAAGGCCCGGGTCACATCCCACGGATCATAGGGATCCACCCAGCCGGCGTCCAGGTTGTCATACCCCAGTACACCGTCCTGCAGTCCACGGGGAATATAGGAATAATTATGGTAAATGCCGTCCAGCTCCCGGCCGTACCGGAGTGTGCCTCCGGCCATACGGACGATACTGCCGTTTCCCGTACAATCCACCGTAACCTTGGCCTCAATCCGCAGCTGCCCCCAAGGGGATGCGGCTGTAACGCCGGACACGGTTGGACCGGACATGGTGACGCCATTTACCACTGAATTTAAAAACACCTGCACCCCCCGTTCCGCACACAGAGCGCTCAGTGCAGCCCGTTTGGCCTCCGGATGAAAACCCTTGGTTTTCCCTCCAAACACCTTGGCAATTTCTTCTGTCCGGCGGTCTACCAGCTCCTGAAGCCCACCCGGCGAGCCATAATAGTACCGGTGGATGCCTCCTCTTGTAGCCACACCGCCTAATGCGCTGTCACTCTCAACAAGCACTACCCGGGCGCCTTCCTCCGCAGCAGCCAGGGCAGCCAGACAGCCCGCCGTGCCTCCTCCCGCCACCAGAACATCTGTTTCTATGCATTGCGGTTGGTTAGGCTTCATTCCCCTTCCCCCTTCAGGCGGAGCAGGAAGGTTTTGATCTCATACGGCTTTATATGAAACTCGAAGGGACCGGCCTGCTCCTCACCGTCCGGCTGCTCCATCAGATTCGTCTCCTGCCAAGAGACTAAATCACCGGCAGTACGGACTGTAACCTGTCCCCGGCGTCCCGCAAACTCATGCAGGCGGAGAATAACTCCGGTTCCGTCCTCGGCGGCTTTAACCGCATCGACCCACACATGGTCCGCAGATAAGGTGATGAAGGAACCCGCTTCTCCTTCCGGCAATCCGGCGGTTGCTCTCATGGGACAGTTCAAGTCCCATGCCTCTTGGACCGTACCTCCCATAAGCCAATCCCCCTCATGGGGCAAAAGCGAATACGTAAACTGATGCTCTCCCTGATCCGCATGTGGATCGGGATAGGTGGCGGACTTAATCAGACTAATGCGCAGCACGTTTTCCTTTACATCGTAGCCGTATTTGCAATCGTTCAGAAGACTGACGCCGTAGCCGCGTTCAGACAGGTCTACCCACTGGTGGCCCACATTTTCGAACCGGGCATAATCCCAGCTGGTGTTCCAGTGGGTCGGCCGTTTCACATTGCCGAACTGGACATCATACGTCGCCTCCGTCGCACGGATATCCACGGGAAAGGCCGCCTTCAGCAGCTGATGCTGCTCCCGCCAGTCCGCCGTCGTGCGGAAATCCATCCGGCGGCTGCCGGCATACACCACCAGCTCCTGGCGGATCACGGAATCCATATAGCGCCATTCGAAGGTTACCACAGCCCGCAGGGGACCGGCCTCTTGCAGACGGACAGACCGCAGCTCCGTAACTGTCCGGCATTTCTCCTGGTAGAACAGATCAATATTCCAGGCATCGAACTGCATGGGCTTATCCTCAAATACCTGGAGCAGGTTGCCGCAAGCGCCGGGGGCCAACACTTCTCTGCCCAGCTTACGGTCATAGATACGGGTGAGCTGCCCCGCTTCGTTCCACTCCAACAGATGATAAGGCGTTTCCAGGCTTATACCGGTATAGGTGAAGGGAAGGCTGCCTGCCTCCACTGCCCTCCCCTCCGGCTCATACCAGATGGGCAATAATCCGCAGGAGGGGGCATCCGGCACCTCCACCAGCCAGCCCTCCGGCGTCTGTTGGGCTTGTAAAGGGGAATGGTCGGACCGTCTCCAGCAGCCGGCGGTTTGACCATCCCCAGCCGCGATGGTTACCAGCCCCGAACGGTTCCAGGAGCCACTGTTCAGAATTGTATAACCCTTGGCCGTATCCCGGCCGCTATCGCCAAAACCTGATGCTGTACCGCTGCTTAACAAAGCCGCCTCCGTTTCCCGCTTTACCAGCTCCAGCAGCTGCGCCGCTTCCGCATATTCCTCCTTGGCATCCTCGTACACCTCGGCGATGGAGGAGCCGGGAATAATATCATGGAACTGGTTGCGCAGCACGATTTTCCAGACCTGATTTAACTGCTCCTGAACTCGCCTGATAGATACCGCAGGGTTTAATAGTCCCGCCCATACCGACCACAGCTCCGTTTCCCGCAGAGACAGCTCAAACTGCCGGTTGACTTTTTTGATGAAGGCCTGGCTGGTGTAGGTGCCCCGGTGATTCTCCAGATACAATTCCCCGTCCCAGACATGGACATATTGATCCGTGGTCGCCGCCTTTTCCTCCAGTTCCCGGAAGAAGGTGTCCGCCCGGCCTGTTACCGCCTTGGGCAAGCCCGGCATCCGGTCCAGTCTGCGGCGCATCTCCAGCATATCCCGGTTGACGCCGCCGCCCCCGTCCCCGAAGCCGTAGCAGAGCAGGAGCTCCTCGTTCCAGGCTTTATCCCGGTAATTCCGCCAGATGCCGGTCAGCGTCTCAGGCACCACATAGCCGTTATAGGTGTAGTAGGTTTCGTGGGGAAATTCAATTTCAGGCGTCGTTATAAAATGGGTCAGCACCTCCGAGCCGTCCATTCCCCTCCAGACGAAGGAGTCATGGGGCATCCGGTTGTACTGGCTCCAGCTGATTTTCGTAGTCATAAAGGAGGTGATGCCCGATTTGCGGAGAATCTGCGGCAGAGCCCAGCTGTACCCGAACACATCGGGCAGCCACAGATACTTGCATTCCGCGCCGAATTCCTCCCGGAAGAAACGGGTGCCGAAGAGCAGCTGCCGCACCAGAGATTCCCCGGAGGTCAGATTACAATCCGCCTCCAGCCACATGGCTCCGCCGGCCTCCCAACGCCCCTCCCGGATGCGTTCACAGATCTGGGCGTACAGCTCCGGATAGTCGGTTTTGATATATTCATACAATTGGGGCTGGGTTTGCAAAAAGAAATATTCCGGATATTCCTCCATCAGGCGCAGCACCGTGGAAAAGGAGCGTGCCGCTTTTTCCCGGGTATGCCGCAGCCGCCACAGCCAGGCCACATCAATATGGGTATGCCCGATACAGCGCACAGTAACAGGATGGTTGGCGGGAAGAAGCTCTAAGCCTTCCCGCAGTGCCGCCGCTGCTTCCGATACGGAGCTGTAATAGGCGTCCGAGCCGGGTTTGGACCAGTCCACCTTGTTCAGTGAACGGTTCAGCAAAGCCAGCAATGTTTGCCTGTCGGGTGTCGTATCCGGCAGCACAGCTACAGTCTCCCGGACAGCCCGCGCCGTATAATACAGATCGTCAGAAGCCGCATGAAGGAAGCTGAGCTCCGCCCGTTTGATCTCATGAATCTGAAGCTGTGGCACACCTCCGCCCTCCAGGCCGGACCACAGCCGGAAAATAAGCTGTGCAGGTTGTCCCGCCAGCTCATCCAGGAATACCTCCTGGTGATTGCTGTCCACGCCTTGCAGCGGGCGGCCATTCAGAAACAGCAGGGATTCGAAGCCCTGGCTGTTGCCGTGATGGGTCCTCCCGAAATCGAACCGCCCCACCAGACGGTGCTCCGCCTTTTGCTCAGGCAGCAGCGCCTCCACTTTTAGCCAAACATAACGGTCTCTTCCGCTCCATCGCTCTCCGAGCTGTAAGGTTTCCCAGGTATACTCGGCAGGAGGCACGGCAGCTATTTCCCCGTGTTCATCCGGCAGCATCTCCAGTACCTCAAAACGGGTGATGTTCCGGTAGCGCAGTTCTCCGATTTCGGCAATACGCTGCTTCAATTTCTCCTCAGTCCAAAACATGGCGGACCTCCTCTGCCGGGTTAGGCGTGTGATTATGTGGCGATTCCAGCCGGATGTG
This sequence comes from Bacillota bacterium, assembly GCA_023388055.1. GTDB lineage: Bacteria > Bacillota > Bacilli > Paenibacillales > NBRC-103111 > Paenibacillus_AR. The sequence continues at coordinate 127,999 of JAEWGW010000020.1, forward strand.
GTCATGGCCTTGCTTCATCTGCCGTTTCCAGAGTCCGGATAGGTGGTCCTTCAGAAATCCATTGTCCTTAAGCGTGTTCTCATCTACTTCTCCGCAGGCAAAGTAACACCATGCATCCGCCGTCAGGCTGGTCCGAATGGCAAGACCATCCCGGTAATCGATATAGGCGTCCGCCTTCAACAACGAGCTGAACTGGCAACTCCCGCCGCTTTTCCAATAGCTGCCGTTATGCAGGGTGATCCGCTCCAGCTTCCCTTCCGGACTGTAGAGCGCCGTACTCAGGAAGGCATCGGTTTCGATTCCGGCGAAGCTCCCGTGGGCATTGTCATGCATCACCCGGCCATCGGCATGGAGATTACACAGCACCAGCAGCCCCCGTCCATCGGGATACATCAGCCGGATGGTTTGAAACTGGTCATCAGCACGTTTTTCCACCGTTACGGCAGGTGCAAGGGGCAGGGTAAACAACGTCATAAACTTGATCCTGCGGTTTTCTCCTTCGGCGCAGACCTTCATATATTCCGCTTCGGGAAAAATATCCTCCTGATCTGTCCCCCGGTGGGATGCGGTGGAATAACCGTTTTCACGGATGTATTGTTTGGTCTCGGGATAAAGATGGCGTACGGACAGCTTGCCGCTTTCGTTGGCTGTGGCAGCGTTTGGGCTAATATGAAGGGTTTCCCCGTTCAATTCGGCCGTGCCGTTGTAATGAAGCAGCCATTGAAAGCCTCCCTCACGGTTGGCAAACAGGTCGTCTACCAGAATCAGATATCCGTCCAGCAGGAGAAAATGCCGGTAAAAGCGGTGATACAGGTGCATGTACGGTCCCGTACAATCCGCCAGCAGGTAGCGGTAATCCGGGGCGTCCAGAGAAGCGGGAAGTCTTCCTTCGAATTTAGTCCCGAAATCAATCATGTCCGGGGGCTGGCCCTCTCCATCAAGCAGCACCACATTATGCGCGACAGATTGGCGGTAATAGGCATTGTACAGGGGTTTGGAATAGATGCAATAGCCTGAATCCATAACCCATTCCCGGCCGCCGCTGACGAGTACAAAGGTGCCGACATCCAGGTGGTTATGGTTCCAGCTTTCCCCGGTTTTGACCGCCAGAAGGGTGCCGCCATCCTCCGTCGCTTTTTCATCCCGGATCATGCCGTAGCCGCTGTGGGCCAATATGGAGACACCGGACCGGTGCTCCGGGAGCCTGGGTTCCATGTGTTCGGGATAATAATACAGCTCCAGCGGTCCCGCCGGGAATTCCAGATTGGCCAGAAAAAAATCCAGCAAATCCCCTCTGCCGCATTCCTCCGCCAGCCGCAGCCACACATGCCCATTGCCGTTGCGGGCTCCCGAATCGCCGAAGGTGAAGCTGTGCAGCTTCCCGTCCAGATGGAATACCGTCTCCAGATAAGCGTCCGGAATACGGCTGAGGAGCGGCTGGACAAACAGGCTGGTATCTCCCGTTGTGCGCCGGTACAGATCCTCAAACACCATAAAGCTGCCCAGAGCGTAATCCAGATAGCTCATGGTTTCGATATAATCGCCGTCGGGACCGAAGTTGGCCTTTTTGTTCTGCAGCACATTGCCAGGGTACGCAAACCATTCCCGCAATCCCTCCACAATGGTATGCAGCAGCGACGTATATCCCTTCACCTTGCCGCCCAGAGTCAACAAAACCATCCCGGCTCCGGATACACAAACACTCCACCAGTTATGGCCCATGGTATCCAAGGCATGAATTTTGCGGGTGGGGTCCAGCCAGTCTGTATACAAGGGGAGAAAGGCTTTATTATACAGCTGGTCCTCGATGGTACACTGCTCTTCCACGGTTAACGTATCCCGGATGCAGTCGTAAGCCAGGGATAGATGAAGTCCGATATCCGCTGTCCAAAGATCGGAGGCCCTTCCTGACCCGGTCTGGTACAGCCAGGATTCTTCCTGGCAGATCAGGAGAAGCAGCTCATTGATCCCCCGAGCCAGCTCCCTCCCGCCGTTCATCCGGTACAAAAAAGCCAGATGATGTGCCCGTTTGGCCTGCTCCCGGATATAGTTGCCCAAGGTAAAACGTTTGTTGCCGCCGAACTGCCGGACCCTGTCCTGCATATCCTTCTGAGTGCGCGCTACCTCCTGCACCTCATTGCTGCCAAAACCGGCTGATTCGGCCTCCAGCTTGCACCAGCCTTTTTCGACGAGAGGATTCGTTCGGATTTGCCTGCGTATGGTTTCCAATTTCTGATCCTCATAAAACACCATGGTTGCTCTCCCTCCTGCAAACGGATTGGACCGGGAGTACGGCGGTAATTTACGCTGCCTCCGGCCCTTCCTTATCTATGATTCCGGCTGGAGCCGGATTAGGAGCCGGTGAATCAGGGCCGCAGCCTCCGCCCGGGTGGTGGACCGAAGAGGCTCCAGCTGTCCGCCTGTTCCTTGTACTACATCAAGCGCTGCGAGTCGACTGATGCTTTCTTGGGCATAAGGCGCTACTTGCATGTGGTCGGAAAAGCTGTTCAGCGGTGCAAGTGGGGATGAAGGCAGGGTTCCAGCGGCGCGAATAATGCGGTCCGCCAGCACCATCATATCCTGCCGGGTGATGGCTGCCTCGGGATGGAAGTTTTGGCCGTCGCCTCCTGCAATACCCAGGCTTTTGGCCGTGGCCACCGCATCGTAATAGTAAGCTTCCGGAGGGACATCCGGGAAGGCTTCGTACGGTTGTTCGTTCTTGACAGGCTCGAAGGCTCTCATCAAGAGAAGGACATAATCCCCACGGGTCACGGTCCGGTCCGGCGCAAACTCCCGCTCCGATACTCCTTGTATCACTCCGCGGGCAGCCAATGCTGCAACCGGACTTGTCGCCCACTGCGCGTTGTCCATATCCGTGAAGAATTGCGGTGAGTACGCGGCTGCAAAAACGCCAAAGCTTGAGGAGCGGAAGATGATGGAGCCGGAGGAGGGAGCATATCTACTGTTAATAATCGGCTTTATTATGTTCTCCTGCTTCAAGGACCAGACAACCAGTGCTTCCATGTTGTTGCGCTCTGTCTGGGTGGGGCTATAGGGTAGCTCTACGGTTATTCCATTTCTGCCGGAAGTGGCGTTTACAAGGTGGCCATCGCGTTTCAGCCTAACCTCCACCATGGGTTTGCTCCGTATCGCCTCCAGTTGGCTGGCCATTGTGATAGCTCCAGGTGCAGTAGAAAGACGGTTCACGAACAAGGAAATATGTGTGATTCCTTCAGGCGAATTTCCAGTCAGCTCCCCAACGGGAATTCGCACCTTGGCAAAGGAGGTATGGAGCTCCACCCGCGTATCTGCCGGCCAGTAGGTTAACGTCTGTGCCGGCAAAATAGCCTCAACTCCTGTAGTGCCTTCCGGCAATATAGGCTCCAGGCTGATGGCCCGGGGGTGAAGCGCTTTGGCTTGCTCCAATGCTTCCGCAGGAATCACTAGTTGAGCCAGTCCGGCTGCGTTCGGTTGCTCCGGCTTGAGGCTCAGCACAGCTGTACCGTCTGGAAGCTGCTTGAGAGAAGCTGTTGGGGCAGGCTCTGACGGTTCGGGTGTTGGTGGCGGTTCCTCCGGCTCCTCTTCCACCGGGTAGTCCTGGCCGGTTTGCCGCTCTACCACCTGAAACACCGCTTCCGCCCGGTAATTACCGGAGCCTGCCAGGATGGTGTAAGCGCCATAAGGCACATCAGCAGGAAGCGTCAGCGGGAGTCCGGCGGCAAAATGGTCTTGGGAAACCATACTTGTCCAGAGGAGCGTTTGGTTGGGGCGGAGAACCTGAACCACAATCCGGGAGAGACTGGTGCTGCCCCGGATGGCAATTGTATCCCCTGGATACCGGGAACCCGGCGATTCCAGGGTGACGGCGTGGGCAACAGTCAATTCCGGGATATCCGTTGAGTTTGGCTGAGTGGAAGCCGGGTTGGCAGAAACAGGGACAACTGAGGTCAACATGGCTGCAAAAACCACAGCTCCGATAAGAAATCCGCGCACTCTTTCCCCTCCCCTCTTGTGTGGAATATGCTAACTTATTACTAGCGCTAACTGGTCGGGAACCGCTAACGGAACTCACAAGCGCTTAGAGGCCCAAAATGCACACTTCAAATTTCTTACGGAACTGAGAAGCCCTTAGCGCACCAAAATCCAGCATTCAAGAGCAAATTTGTGTTTTAAGAGCGTCTCAGTTCCGTTACGCATCACAACGCGCCGAATTCATTGTCTAAGCGTCGTATAGTTCCGTTACAGTTCTCCCGCTAATGCCCACATCACTGATCTGTTACAGTTCTCCCACACATGTCCGCAACTGCTGATTTATTAATTCTACTCCAGCACCACCTTGGGGGATAAAGGAGCAGGCATACCGGTTCCACCGCTGTTCAGGCGGTCCAGCATAAACACATGGACCGTGTACGCGCTGTTGCCGGGATCAACTACATCGAAGTGGCCTGTAATCTCCTCGCCTCCGTCAAACACCTGGCTGGAGGCCACGTAGCTGACCGGGGTGGTTCCCCGCATCAGCTGGAACACTGCCACCGCTTTGCCCGCAGGTGCGGGTACACCATCCTCCCGCAGGATACGCACCGTAGCCGCCAGTCCGGAGGCCCGCTGGAGTCCACCCACCGCTTCCAAGCGGAAGGGATACGGCGCCTCCACCACCCTGACGGTACGAACAACGGTAACCGCCTGGTTGCCGGCTTGATCCCTGACATTATACTGCAGCACGTATTGCCCAACGACAGCCGTGTTCACGCTGCCGGTAATCACCACCGAGGCAGTCAGGTCACCGTCGGTTTCGTCAACGGCGCTGAAGCCGGGCTCCGCAAAAGCTGTCCCCTGCACCAGCTCCATTTCCGATGCACCCAACAGGGTAATGAGCGGCGGAACACGGTCTCCCGTGGGCTGCTCACCCGCCGCAGAAAGCACCAGCTCACCGAACTGGGCAGGATTCTTCCCCGTCCCGATGCCGCTCATGTATTCCAGCCAGCCATGCCGGCCTGGCCCGTCATCATCATTAACCAGGAAGGAGAAGCCCACCAGCGGTACCGGTATGGCAGCCCCCGCAGGCATCAGCTCCGACCAGGGCACTGCCACCTCATAAACCGTTGTTTGCTCTGTCTCGTTCCGGACGATGGCAGCTTGTGCAGCGGTCAAGGCGCCCACAGGCTTGCCGGCAACCCCCGACCACCGCCATTTCACCGTATCCCCGGCATCCGAACGGGCGAATAACAGCTCCGTGTACCCGGCGCTGCCCGGACCCTCCAGCCGGCCGTGGTCGATCATAAACTGGATGCTGTCCCCCATCCAGGCAGCACCGTCCGAGCTGGCCTGGCGGTGGACATTATCCTTCACAACAGCAGCCAGGTAGAGGTTATTCTGGTCCCATTGGGTGTATCCCACCGCGCTCAGATCATTTGCTCCGCCCCAAGGCACCGTGCCGCCGCTGACATTCTTGTATTGGGCGGCCTCCGCCAGCCGGAAGGGCATGGCTCCCGCCCATTCCGAGCCGACCACACCGTCCGGCACGATCACTGCCGCCGCACGTTTCGCCGCCAGGAAATTCACCGGCTGTACCACAGATTGCCGGACTCCGGAATCCAGGTTCACTACCACCTCCAGGTCCACCCGGCGGGTATCCGGGGGCAGAGGCACAGGCAGCAACAGCTTCGCTGCCGCCCCCGGAGCCAGACTGGCCAACGGAACCGCTGCTCCCGGCTGAGGCCACTCGGCCGTTGGCCCCAAACCCACCGTCCCGCTGATGGGGACGGTGCTCCGATTCTCAAGCTCCACCTCCACCGCCCAGTGCTGCCAGTCTCCCGGCTGCACCAGCTTCGGAACGATGGATTTGATATTGGCCAGCTTATCCAGATCCACTTGCGTGGAGATGGTGGTATTGAATTGCCGCACCGGCTCCTTGCCCAGCGAACGGAAGATATTTTGCCCCAGCTCCAGGCGGGTCAGAGTGCTTTGGTCCAAGGCAATGCCGAAATACGGAGTCGTATCCACCGTATTGCCGGAAATCAGCAGATCTCCCTTCATACTGCGCAGCACCGTAATAGCTCCGTAGTGGTACGTGGAGCTGCCCTGGTTGGTCCGGGTCAGCGTATTGTTCTGAATCCGCACCTTCTCCACATGGAAGGCTTCGCTGGTATAATACACGGCGATGCCCGCCAGATGAGTGTCCGTAATGGTATTCCCCGCCACCTCAATCTGGTTGCCGCTGGCAATACTGACGCCGGACTGGTCCCGTGAACCTGCCAGCTGATTGCCCGCTATCCGGATATATTGGGGCTCCCGGCCGATAGTGCCAAGCTTGTTGACCAGCACCGCCGAATCCCGGGAGTTCTCCACCGTATTTTGCTCCACGAAGACCTGGCGGCTAGCCAGAATCTCCACACCAACAGTTCCCGCATTCACAACCCTGCTGTTCTTGACCGACACCCGGGTGGAGGTATCTACCAGAATGCCGGGTCCGCCGGAATTGGCGGCTGTCACATGATCCACAGCTACACCGGTGCTGCCGGTCAGATCCAAGAGCGCCCGGTTATGCCGCTGGTACGGCTGCTCCGCCAGCTCCAGCTTCAGTCCCTGCACAGAAGCGCCTGTTATTCCGGCAAGCCGCAAGCCCTGATGCTCGGCAGAGGTAAAACGCAGCACACTGCCGTCCCCGTCTCCGCGGATCCGCAGATTGCTTTTTCCTTTTACCGCCAGATGATGTCCGATGGCCGTAAAGGCCAGCTTATCCTGCCCCGCCTGCGGACTCAGCTTGTAAACCCCGGCAGGCACATACAGGCTGCCTCCTTGGGCAGGCACCGCATCCAACGCGGCCTGGAAAGCGGGGGTATCATCCGAAACCCCGTCACCCTTGGCGCCGAAGGTCCTCACATTGATCTCCTGGCCGCTGCCAGCAGGCAACACGGCCGGAGCTTCCGCCCAACCGGTTTCACTGGCGGCGCTGCCCAGCGCCTGATAAAGATCCACATATTCAGGCTGGTCGGTTACCACGTCGAAGCCGGCACGCACTGGCACCGTAGGCTGGGAAACCCGGTTGCCCGAATAGGTGAGTGTTCCCTTCAGTGTTCCGCCGAAGAGCACACTGTTGGCATTCCCGAGGAAGGAATTGCCCGTCATTTCCAGTCCGTCGATCACAGCATTGCCGTTGATTTTCACAGCACTCTCCAGAGAGCCTTCAATCCGGTTGTTCCGGACGGATAGATTTTTCCCCTGCAGAGCCGAGCTCCACGCACTGAAAAAGATGCCGTTGCCCGGATTGCCATATATCTTATTATTCTCCATGTTCACCCGTGTGGCGTTGTTATTGAGCACCACAGAGCCTTTGTACACCCCGCTGTTGCGGTTGTTGTTATCGGCGCGGTTATTCTGGTCGGAGCGGAGGATGGTATTCCCCATGATGGAGACATCCTGCACCGGAATCCCGGATTCCCCGGCCTGCCCTAAGGAATTGGTGAAAATACCGGACAGGAGCGAGCTTTCGATCCAGTTGTTCTCCAGCTTGTGCCCGATGCCACCGGCGCTGATGCCTCGGCCCCAGGGTGTTTTGATTATGGTATTGTACAAGGCATAGTTGTTCTGGGAGACCGGCCAGTTGTTGGTTCCGGGTGCGTCGGACACAAATCCCACCGCGTCGTCATTGCTGTTTTCCACCCAGTTGTAAGCAGCCACCACATCCACCGTATTGGCAAAATGGATGCTGTCTGCTCCTGTATTGCGGACAACGTTATCCACAGCCCAAACGTTGCGTGTATTCTGCCAGAACACCATGCCGATGCCGCCTTGGTCCACATTCAGGTTTACGGCTTGGATATTTTGCCCGGACAGGCCCAGATTGTACGGTCCGTTAATGGAGCGCATATCCATACGCGGTGTCCAGGAGGTGCTGAAGCCCCGCAGGGAGTAGTTGGTGCCGTCCAGCCGCCAGCCATAGGGACGTCCGCTCATGTAAGCCCCGCCGGAATTGCTGTAGGTTTGGCCGTTGGGCACCGAGGAGATGCCGGGATTCCTGAAGACAATAACCGTCGATTCCCCGTCTCCGACAAAATGGATGTTATTCAAGGCTCTTGCCCCGGTTCTGTCCCAGAAACGGCGGCTTTCCGGCGTGGTGCCGTTGGTGGGTGTGGGGGCGAAGAAGTATTTGCCTGCGGGCATATAGACCACACCCCCGCCCTGGGCATTCAATGCATCGATGGCCAGATCAAAAGCCGCCTTGTCGTCGGTAATCCCGTCCCCTGTGGCTCCGTAATCCCGGACATTGGCTACCTTCATGGAGGCGTAATCAATGCGGGGCATGGCCTCCAGACCGGGACGGTTATAGAAGCTGTCCGGCAGGTTGGTAACACCGTTTGGCACCTGAGGCAGTACAGTATACGTGAAGGAGGCAGCCTGGCTTTGCGTCCAACCCTGCTTTTTGGCGTAGGCCCGTACGGTAGCACCGCTGTTCAACGCAAACGGCCCCGTATACAAGGTCCCGCCAACCACCGGATCGTTTCCATCCAATGTGTAGTAGATGTCGGCTCCAACGGTTTGCGTCGATAACTGAATCTGTGTACCGGCAGCTACTGCTCCAGATGGCGGTTGAGCGGTAACCGGAGAAACTGCCGGCTGCTGTCCTGCTTTCACCACCAGCTCAGGTCCGTTACCCGCAGCACGGCTGGAGAAGAACTTGGCATTCAGGTCTACAGCGCTGTTATCTGTCATCCGGAACGAAACAGAGCCTTCCCCTGCCGCCAATCGGTTGTTAACAAAAGACGTCACATCATACTCATACCAGCCGATGCTGCGAATCACTTGTGTACCCAGGGCCGTTCCCGCATCTGCCGGGGCATTATTCCACGTAATGGTACTCTCCTGCCAAGCAGACCCGGTCAGCCCACTGACCGTAACCGGCACATCCTTGGTCAGCTCCTCCTTCCCGTACACCCGGAGGGTGACACTGTTCAACGAAGCCCCGGCGAAGGCGGACAGATCAAACTTCACATATCCATGCCGGGTGTTCACGAAATCGGGAGAGCCGTTCAGGATTCGGGCCTTAACCCAAAATTCCGTACCGGCGGCCGGATCGGGGCTGGCAGCAGGAACCTTCATCATTTGGTTGGTAGCCGCATGGTTCACTCCCCCGCTGCTGCCTCCCCGATTGTTGACGGATTCCGTAGCAGCAAGCGTAATCTCCTGCTCCACCACAACAGGCTGGGGCGTAAACTGCACCGCCGGATTCCAGAACGTGTGATCATTATTCAAATTGCCGTTTCGGTTGATTTCGAATGTAATGGTGTCACCCGCTTCTACAGCAATGCCGCTGAGCCCGCTAGGCACCAACGGTGTACTGCCCGGAACTAAGGCGTTCCATAAGACTGTACCATTCCTCTTAACGGAAGCGTTTACACCATCTCCGTTATTATCCCCCTTCCGAACTTCTCCGGTGATTTCTACAGTTCCTTTGGCTGGAGAGGTCCAGGTGCGGACAGCATCACCGTTATTGGAGGGATGCATCTCCCCTCCCTTCATCCAAGGGTAAATAGGCGAAGCCCCCGACTGCTGCCAACGTTTGTTGGCGGCATCGTAGTGGGGCAGATCATTATACACCCCTCCGGCCAACCGCTGGTAGCTCCATTGATTTTGTCCCTGCACCTCACTGAAGCCTGTCGAAGCCGAATAGACCGTACTGCCGGAAGCCGGCTCCTCAGCCAAAGCTCCTGCAGGCAGGATAGCTGTCAGAATCAGACAGCCGGATAACATCAAGCTTAATCTCCGTTTCAAACCGGTCATGTTCCACTCTCCCTATTCATAATGAAAGGTTCTGAGTCATGCCATGGTGTGATTGGATGCCGCAAGCGAACCGGCTTTTGCGGTATATGCGCAATAAGCCGGCTGCTGGTCATGCGGGAACGGATGGGGAAACGTCAGTCAAATTTCATTTTGTACAGCTCATCCATAAAGATCCAGCTGCTCTTGTTTTCCTTGTACCAGTTTTTGTACCAGTCCTCCAGCTTTTTGCCGCCTGCCTTATCCCAAGCATCCTTCACATCCTTGACGCCTTGGTCTACGGTATAGGAATTGCCGCTGACTACGGATTTGGCCATAATATCGTTCATGTTGTTCCAGCCGTCGTTGAAAATGGTGTTCATGTCCTTGTCCAGGGAAGGACGGAACTTGGAATGGGTGAAGCCGGGATGCGGACGTGCAGGATCCAGGTACATTTTATCCATCTCCTGGGCAATCTTGATCCATTCCTGATCCACCGGGTTCGCGGACTGCGGTGATCTTCCCCCAATGGTGCATTGCTGCAGGTTGTAGGTCGGCATGAACATCTTGTAATCGTTGATGTAGCCCATCTCGGTTTTGTTCTTGGCAGCATCGATGGGCTGCGGGCAGCCGGTGGCGTCCTTCTTGTAATTCACATTCTCAATGCCGTTGGTGAACACCTCCACCGTCGAGGGTTTTACCATAAAGTCCACATACTGCATCACGGCCTGCGGGTCCTTGGTTTTGGCATTCACAGAGGCGGTCAGAGCCAGCGGCGGGTTAAAATCAGGCCCGAATTGCCCATATTGGGATTTCGGGAAGGCCATGGGCACGATCACTGCAGTGGGAGTGCTTTTCTTCAGCGTATCGAAATTTTTGCTGACGACGCTGGTATACGCCAGGTAAATCCCCAGCTTGCCGTTGGCAAAGTCCTGCTCGGCCTTCTGCCCGTTCTTGTCGGACAGGAAGTCCTTATCTACGATGCCGTTATCGAAGAGCTTCTTCTTAAATTCATAGGCCGGCTTAATCCGGTCAAACTGGCGGATCAGCTCCCCGTTATCGACGATGAACATTTCATTTTGGAACATGGCATCCACATAATAGGAGGCGAACTGGCTCAGGTTCATGCCGAAGGTATCCTTTTTGCCGTTGCCGTCCGGGTCCTTGTTGGCGAAGGCGTCCGCCACCTGGTACAGCTCCTCCACGGTTTCCGGGATCTTCAAGTTCAGCTTATCCAGCCAATCCTTGCGGATGACCATGGTGCCCAGTACCTCGGGTTTGGTCACCTTGGCGAACTCATACATCTTTCCGTCCGGTTTGGTGGCCAGCTTTTTGATCGCCGGGAACTTCTCCAGAATTTTCTTGTACTCCGTGCTGTGTTTATCGATCAGGTCATTAATAGGCAGCAGCTGCTTCTGGGACCACAGGGTATTGATGAAGGCGTTGTCGAACTCCAGCACAAGATCAGGCGCTTCGCCGGAGGCAAACAGAATGCTGTACTTCTGCTGGGATTCATTCCGGGGGATGGTGACGAACTTGACATCCGCAGGTCCGTTCTGATTGATCCACTTGGTCCAGCGGTTGTCCGTGTAGCTGCCCTCCTCCTTCGGCACCTGGCCCCGGTCATAGATGGCCACGGAGATATTGCCGCGTTTGGCCGGAGCTGCAGAAGCCTGGGTGGTGGCAGCGGCTGTGCCGGAGTCAGCCGGTTTTTCGCTTCCCTTGACTGTCTCGTCTTTGGCACTGGAGCAGGCAGCCAGCATTGTAACCAGTGACAGAGCGGCCGTTACAGAAAGCACAGTTCCTTTTTTCATACGCCGTTTGGACATTACAACCCCTCCATAATATGTGTTTTTATAGTACCCTTGCGGGATTAACCCTTGATGGAGCCGATCAGCACACCCTTGACAAAATACTTCTGGAGGAACGGATAGATAATGAGCATAGGCAGCACCATGACGATAATGCCCGCCGACTTGATGGCCTCCGGCGTTAGGTTCCGGAAGGCGTCCGGATCCAGCTGGGCCAGCTCAGACATCAGGGACTGGCTGCGGATCATATTTTGCACCAGCACGGACAGGTTAAACTTGGAGGAATCGTTAATGTAGATCAGGACGTTGAAGAAGGCATTCCAATGGCCCACTCCATAAAACAGTGCAATGGTGGCAATCACCGGCAGGGACAAGGGCAGCACCATCTGGATGATCAGCCGCCACTCTCCGCAGCCGTCGATCCGTGCCGCATCCTCCAGCTCCTCGGGAATATTCTCGAAGAAGGTCCGGACAATGAGCAGGTTATATGCGCTGATTAGTCCGGGCAGCCACAAGGACCCGTAGGTGTTCACCAGCCCCAGCGACTTGATCAGCAGGTAGTTGGGAATCAGCCCCGCCGTAAACAACATGGTGAATACAATCGCCAGGGTGAAAAAACGCCTTGCATAAAAATATTGCTTGGACAAGGGGTAGGCTGTCAATACAGTAAATACCATATTAAGCGCGGTGCCTACCAGCGTAATCAGCACACTGTTGCGAAAGGCGCCCAGCACATCCGTGCCGGAAACCAGCTTGCGGTACGCTTCCGCCGTAAATTCTACCGGCCACAGCCCTACCTGGCCCATGGTGATGGACTCGGCGCTGCTCAGAGACAGCGATATGATATGGAGAATGGGCAGGATGCAGCTTAGGGAAACCAGCGACAGAATCAGATAGTTTATGGCATAAAATATTTTTTCTCCAGTGGAAATTCTCATCCCTCTTCTCCCTCCTACCACAGTCCCCGGTCATAACGCCGGGCGATCGTATTGACCACCAACACCAGTGTCAGGCCGATCAGGGATTCGAAGAGCCCCATGGCAGTGGCGTGGCTGAATTGGCCGGAGCCTAAGCCCACCTTGTAGTTCCAGGTGCTGATGACCTCCGCTACACCGATGACTACGGAGTTCTGCAGTACATACACCTGATCGAAGCCCACATCCATTACATTGCCGATATTCAGAATGAACATCAGAACGATGGTCGGCTGCAGCGCAGGAAGGGTAATATGGCGGATTTGCTGCCATTTGTTGGCCCCGTCCAGATTCGCCGCTTCATACAAGCTGGGATCAATGGAGGTCAAGGCTGCCAGGTAGATGATAGCCGACCAGCCTGCCGTTTTCCAGATCCCAGAGCCTACAAAGATGGCGATCCATGAGCCTTCCTTAAAGAGAAAGGGATAGGCCTCCCCCGTCAGCTTGCTGACCCAGTGGTTCACAATGCCGGTCTCCAGGGAGAAGACCATGACCACCAGACCGCCCACAATAACCCAGTTGAGAAAATGAGGCAGGTACAAAAGCGTCTGCGTCCATTTTTTGAACCAGGATTTCCGCACCTCATTCAGCAGAATCGCCAGAATGATGGGGAACGGGAATCCCACGAATACGGTGAGAGAGCTTAACACCAGGGTATTGCGGATGATGGTCAGTGTTTTCGGGTTGTTGAACAGATACTCATAATTCCCCAATCCTACCCAAGGACTGTGCAGGATGCCGTCAGCGAAATTGTAATCCTTGAAGGCGATTACAATCCCCAGCATGGGAACGTATTTGAACAGAACGAAAAAGATCACTGCCGGCAAAAACATGACGATGAGGGGCTTGTTCAGCATCCACCGCCTCCGCCCGGACAAGGTGTGTTTTGCCGCCGTTCCGCGGCCTGTGCTGCTTGTCTGTGCGATTTCCATATCGTTCATCGTACTCACCTCCGTCTTGTTACCGATTGCCGGCCAAACAGCTGCCCGGTCCGGGAAGCCGATCCGGCTAGCCGCATTCACAATGTAACCTGAACCGGGGGCTTCGGACAATTGACAGCTTTTGAGGAGGCTATCACTTTTTGAATCGGCTGAAAACCCGCGCTGCTGTTGGCTTTTGTTCAACGGATATTCACATTTTGCTCTCCTATCATTTCTTGAATGGCCATAAAAAAGGACGGGACCGCTTCCGCAATCCCATCCTCGTGTGTGGTTTAAGCCCCTTCCTGGCTCCGGTATTCCCCCGGTGTGGTGGAGGTTACCTTCTTGAAGGCGCGGTTGAAGGAAATATAGTTGGTGTAGCCCACCCGGCTGGCAACCTCATGAATGGTCTCTCGGGTTTCCTTCAGCAGCTGCTGGGCATGGCCGATCCGCACCTGTGCCAGGTAGTCCACGAAATTTTCGCCAAACTCATCCTTGAAGAGCCGGCTCAGATAGCTGGTGCTGATCTGGAACTGCTCGCTGATCAGGGATAAGGACATATTCGGATCCGAATAATGCTCCTCGATGTACCGCTTCACCTCCTGAATAACACCGTGATTGCTTTTGCTTTGGCGGAGCATTCGGAGCTTCCGGGCATTATCGTCCAACAGCTTTTTGAAGTCGGCATGAAGCTCCTCCATGGTTTCGAAACGCTCCAGTGCATCATTCAAGCCTGGAGCCGCCTCCTGGCGCCAGATCTCCTGCATCTCCCCGGGCAGCTCCATCATTTCGCGGAACAGGTGGTAGACCAGATAATTCATGATGTTCATTAATTCATCTCTGGACAGCAGGCCGGTTTTCAGATCGCCGAACAGCGCCTCGAACTGCTCCTCCCACTGGGGGTCTCCCAGCCGGTATGTTTGAGCCAAGGAGCGGATGGTCTGCAGCCCTTTGTAGAGCTCCGCATCGGACTTCACACCAATATCCTTCTGACCGATGAACCGTCCCCGCCCCAGCACCGACTTGTACTTCATGGCCTCCATGGCATCATCATAGGACCGGTAAATGTCGGATACCTCAGCCACGAAGCCGCCGGAGGACATGGTCACCGTGAAGGTCAGGTTGGCCTCCACCCACACGATAAGCTCTTGGCCTACCTCCATAATGGTTTTGTCAAAATCCGGGCCTTGGGAGGTATCCGTGATGAGAAACAGCATCCCCATTTGTCCATTGGACAGCCAATCCGGCCACACGGCCAGGCTGCGTTTGTGGCACAGCTCGCCCAGAGCATTCACCAATGCATACCGCAGCAATTCTTGGCTTTTGTGGGTATAAGCCTGGCTGAACTCGGTAAACCGGTCGATCTCCAGAAGCCCCACGGCAAGCTGGCGGAAATCCGGCTCCAGTCCGTATTTCGGCAGCTCCTGCCTCCACTCATCCCGTGTTACCGTCCGGCTCCCCTCCAGCAGCTCATGGAAAAAATGGCGCCGCTTGTAGATGATATCCTCCTTCTGCTGCTTCCGGTACTCGTCCGAGGCCTGGATAATTTCGCTCAGAGTGGATTCGATATACGAAAATTCATCATTTCCCGTTTTCTGCGCCGGGGAGGGCACCAGCTTGCCGGTCATGCTGCTGATCCGCTGCATCATGGTGGCTACAGGCTTATAATTGCGGCGGGAAACCAGCACCAGCCAGCCCAGTCCAACGGTAATGATGAGGATAACCATAACAATCCAGATAAACGAGATTTTCAGCAGGATCTGCAGGAAGGAACCGCCAACCATCCCGCTGCGGATCTGCCAGCCCGTATAGGTGGACACCACCCGGGACAGCTCCTGCTTCTGGTTGGGGGGAATAAGCGCTGCTCCCTCCTCCGCCTGAAGCCCGTTTTCGGTGCCCAGCAGGAAACGGCCGTTGGCATCATACAGATGGATGAAGCTGATTTCATTGCCGATCATGTCCCGCAGGAGATTCCGCAGGGCATCGGCGGACACATTCACCACCATAACCCCCTTCTCCCCGGTAATGAGGGGGATGCTGCGGATGAGGGTCACCACCATATGGGACACCTCCTGCGTCGGTCCTGCGTTCCTCGGCTCAGACCACCCGGTGGGCACAGGCCCGTTTACCGCACGCTCAATAACACCCCGATCGGAGAATTGCTCCAGGGGACTGATGGATTGATGGCTCAGCACTACCTTGTCGGATAAACGGTACAAATAGAGGGAGTCGATCAGCGGGTTGGACAGCTTCAGCTGGATCAACCGGGTGGAGGCGTTGTGGGCGGCAATGTAGGGGTTGCCGGTATCGGAGAAAAAAGGCTCGAATTCATTGGAGATGATCTCCCGGTTCATCATTTCGCTGATGGCGCGGAAGGAATAATCCAGGGATTGCACCGCCTGCCGGGAAAACACTTCATTGGCCTTGGCCGTCTCCTTCTGGGACAGCTCAGCGGAGCCAAAATAGAAAATAACCAGCAGCAGGCTGGGGACGATAATAAAAATCGGCATATACGAGATGAGCAAGCGGTTATACCAGCTGTGGTTCAATGGGCTCCCTCCTGACTATCTCCACGTTGCCACAATGTTCATGAAAAATCAATCCCATTTTGCAAGCCGTTACATTTTCCCGGGAGAGCCCGAATTTTGTCTTTAAGCGTCGCTGAATTCCGTTACAGCTTCTGCCCATCTCCGCAGGCGGTGACACTCCTCCGACTTTTGTTTCAACTGTACCGCAATACCGGCAAGACTATGCGCTTTCGCTCTGGCTTTCGACATATCTGGGGAGACAATACCAGACTTTGGACACTTGCAAATAAAATAACATCCCTTAAAATGATACAGATAGTATCATTTATTATAAGGAGAGATGTTCATGAAGCGAAAATGGCTTGCATTTATCCTCATGATTGCTTTAAGCATATCCCAGCTTCCAATGACTGCATCGGCTGATCCGGCACCATACCCCACAGCTACTGCCACCTATTACATGGAAGAATTTTGGCGGAACAATTACTGGGGAACCACCGAAAATAAATATGATATAACCGACCGTCTGGAATTCGCTGCTGTTACTCCTGATGGTAATGTGTTTGTCAGTATTATTGGCGATACATTCCGGATCAGAAGTTCGAGCGGCAAGCCTACTATTTACGCCAAAGAGCTTACATATCAAACGGCGAAGCCCCGCGGTTCGTTACACTACGCGTTCACAACAGCATACATAACACCGGAGGGAGAGCTGAAAGATAAATCCGGAGAGGATGGGGTCTATACGTACCGATTCGTCGGCAATTACTCCGTGGAAACCATCATCCAAATCACCGGCTGGAAGGATGCCCTGCCTCCGTCAACAACGGCTAAAGCAGTCTGGCAAAAAGATTATAAGTACATTGAATTCTGGAGTTTAACGTTGGAGGCTAAAGATGATCATAGCGGTGTTAAGCTTACTGAATTCCGCATTAATGGCGGCGATTGGTTACCGTATACGGAGCCTGTTGCTATATTGACTCATGGCGAAACCATCTTGCTGGAATACCGCAGCACGGACAAGGATGGCAATGTTGAGCCGGTACGGAGCAAGCAGTTAACCCCGCCTGAATACCCATATTAAAGACTACGGTTCCTTCTTTAAGGAAACCTCCACTTTTGGTATACTGGATAGATATTCGTGAGCAGCACTGCCAGCAAACCTGCGTGTTTGGTCCAGGAAGGAACCGTGAACGAAAATGATCCAGCTGTTTGACAATGCACAATCCCAAAAGCTAAAACCCGCCGCCATGCTGAGTGCCTGGTGGCGATGGCTGTTTCTTGGCAGTGGAGTGGGCCTCTTGTCGGGCACCGCCTCCGCTTTTTTTCTGACGGCCTTAAGTTATGTAACCGATATGCGTCTCCGGCATGGATGGCTGCTATTCCTGCTGCCGCTTGGCGGGGCGCTGGTCAGCTTTCTCTATCTGAAGGTCGGCAAAACCAGCGGCCAAGGCAATAATCTGATCCTCGACCAAATCCAAAACGGCCAAGAAGCCGTTCCGCTGCGGATGGCTCCTTTGGTTCTGGCCGGGACCCTCATTACCCATCTCTTCGGCGGCTCAGCCGGACGGGAGGGAACCGCCGTGCAAATGGGTGGGAGCTTAGCCGACAGCTTCGGGCGGCTCCTGCGGGTGTCCCCGGCTACCCGTCGCATTCTTCTCATCTGCGGCATCAGCGGCGGCTTCGGCTCTGTCTTCGGCACACCCTTGGCGGGAACGGTCTTCAGCCTGGAGGTGCTGGCTATCGGCCTCATCTCCCATGAGGCGCTGCTTCCAGCCTTTGTCGCCAGCCTGGTGGGTCATCTGACCACCACTGCCCTGTGGGGTGTGCCCCATCTGCATTACAGCATGGGTGCTATCCCGGAGCTTACGCTGGAGGTGGCCGGCAAGGTTGTTGTCGCTGCAGTCATATTCGGTCTGGTGAGTCTGATCTTCAGCGAGCTTACCCATTTTCTCAAGAAGTGGTCCGCCCGTCTGTTCGCCAATCCCATGCTGAAAAGCTTCGTCGGCGGTATCGCTGTCATTCTGCTGGTCTATGCAGTGGGAACTCGGGATTACCTGGGACTGGGCATCCCGCTGATTCAGGATGCCTTCAGCGGCGGAGCTGCACTTTTCGCCTTTGCCTGGAAGCTGCTGTTTACCGCCGTTACCCTGGGCACAGGCTTCCAAGGGGGCGAGGTGACACCGCTGTTTGCCATAGGCGCCACCTTGGGACAGAGCTTATCCGGGCTTCTGCAGCTGCCCGCTCCGTTTTTGGCCGGTCTTGGTTTTATCGCCGTTTTTTGCGGAGCCGCCAATACCCCCATCGCTTGTTTTATTATGGGCATTGAGCTGTTTGGTTCACAGGGCGCCCTGTATATGTTCATGGTCTGCCTCATCAGCTATCTGGTGTCCGGCCACACGGGAATCTATACCTCCCAGCGTATCGGCAGCGCCAAGTTCCCGTTGGAGCTGACACCCGGTGCCACCTTGGGCCAGATGACCGGCATGCTGCGTGTCCGGAAACGGAAGAAGGACTAAGGCCTCTAATCCGTTCTTCTACGGTGCCAAATGAGCATTCAGGATATCGGTCACACGGGACATACAGTCGGCACACTCCCGGATCTTGTCCGCGATAGCTTTGCGTTTATCAATATGAGTCAAAGCCTCCAGCGTCACATTAAAGCCGCCGCCAAGGGATTCCAAACATTCGCCTTGGTATTTCGTCGGGCCATCGCCTCCGTTCCATAGGAGAGCAAGCTGTTTGTATTGCTGGATGATCTCTGCAAGAAAGGCCATGTCCGGGTTTTTCTCCAAGGCCCGTTCGAGAAATGTGCGGCAGCTGCCATTGGTTGCCAGATTGCATACATAAATTTTGTACATGGCCCAGTCATCAAACACTTCCGGCTGCATTCCTTCAAACCGGCCTTTCTCAATTTCGTCTGCCCAACAACGGAAAGCCTCGGCGCCAAAGCAGAATTCCTTGGTTTGGACGGACAATAGTCGCGGCATATCCAGGATGACCTTCCGGTAAATATTGCCAAGCTCTGGTTGATTCTGCTTTTCGCCTACAAAACACCATCCAAATCCCAGCAAATCTGTCCACTCATTGGATGCCGCTCCAAAACGTTCAGGGGATGCAAAAACCTTTTCAAAGGGAATACGCTCAGGTTCGGGCTTGTCTGCCGTCAGATAAAGCAGGGTTTTGCCATAATCCTCATAGCCGACAAAAACGCCCCATTCATAAAAATACCGGATCACAGGTTTGCCCTTGTCAATACACGCCATCAGCGTTTGCAGATACATCTCAGGGTTCGCCTTTACATCCTTTTGGGGAACGAACGTGCTGGCATAGCCGCATGCAGCAAATATACCCTCGATGAACCTCCCCTTTTCCCCGCTGCCCACCTGATAATCCGTTGCGCCATCCCCCCGGAAGCGGTCATGGGCATAAACCTGGGCCAAATTATCCCCCGTCAGCCCGGAAAAAAACCAATAATCGTAATCGGGCTCTCCGAGACATTCCATCACATATCTCGCACAACCGTTAAACCAATAGTTCTCCCCGTCATGCATGGTGATCAACGGATGGATGTTAGGCAAAAGATTGTTGCTTTGTTTGGTAATCATGGTAAGCTCTCCTCCTTTTATTTTCGGTTTAAAGGGTTGCTTCAGCTGCGATACCCGGACAGAGCGGAAATACCGTTTCCCGTTGCCGTTCGAGCCGAGCAGAACAGGATGTGCCGGCTGCATCAGCAGATCCGTTGTCATATAGGGAAAATCCACACCGCAATACCTTGTTTCACCGTTAATTATCACAGCAAAATGCTTTTCGCCGATGATCCAAGTCAGATGATTGTATACATCCGGTTTGATGCTGCCCAGCTTAGGGAATACAAAATAGTCACCAAAAACCGGCTGATTGAAGCTGATAGCCTGCTTGGAAAGCACGCTTTCTGAGTTGTTCTCCATGTTGATCCCGTATACATGGCTGCCGTGATAAAAGCGGATGCTGCCTTCATCACTTCCATGGGCAAACCTGCTGCTGGCTTCATCCACACGGAACTCCATATCAACACGGAAAGGGATTCTCACCTCAATCCCTGTAGATAACAGGCGTTTATCGATATAGGCGATGTACTCCGCTTCTCCCCATTCGGTCATGCGGTAATGCGGGTTAAATATCGGGATCAATTGATCCATCGGAATGTCCCGCCCCCACAAAACAGGGTTTGCCTCTTCAATCTCAGTGGGAGAAATATCTGCCGCCCGACGGTTCGGGACGTAGAGGGCAGCATTTGGTACCCGGCTTTTGACGGGCAGGAACAAATCGACCTTCTCCCTTTGGGCATCCGGTGAAATAATTGATTCAACAAGGGGTTCTTGCCGCAGCTTCCCATCGTGCATGTAGTCCACTTCATAATAGGCATTGCCGTCAAAATACCGGATCATTCCCCGGAAGGCTGTGTTCAAATCATCATCCAGGTATACGCTTCCAACAGCAAAGAGCCCTCCGTGAAACGTGTCGTCCATATAAGGGCTGTCATTGATGAAGCTATCGGGAATTGCACGGATAACAATGGTTTGATATGTATCGTCCTGATATTCAAAGAGCATATGCTGTCCGGGTTTTGCGGCTGGAATGCCCTTTTGGATCAGCCAATCCCAGAATCCGTCAACATCGGAAATCTCCGATTCTCTATGAAGGGAGGACAAAACCCGCATGGGCGTCAATTCCACAATCCGCACATCAACCGGTTTTTCAAGCCTTTCGCTGACATCGGATAATTGCTCATAGGTTAGGGGGGTGATTTTTTCAACATTTTTCAATTGTTTGTCCATTTCTTCATACAACAACGGCAGGACGGATATTTGCTTAATTCCGTTTCGGATCATGGTCTGCAAAAATTCGTTAACAATCTGTTTAAGCTCAGAAAGTGCGATCACTTCCTCTTCAATCGCTTTAATCCGGTTCACAAAGGTTTCCACAACTACCCCCATGTCCTGGCTTTGGTATATTCGCAAAATGTCTTTAATGGGGATTTGCAGCTTGCGCAGGATTACAATCTGCTTGAGACGCTCCACGGCTTCCGGCGCATAAAACCGGTATTTCTCATTTTCCGGGCGCACGCTTTCGATCAGGCCAGCCTGCTCGTAATAACGCAGTGTACGGGATGAAAGCCCGAGCTGTTGCGACAGCTGGGTGATCTTGACAAGCTCCATCTTCAGTCCACCTCCTCGATAATCAAAATAATACCACTTGACGCTGCGTCAAAGTCAATGACTCCTCAGCATACAAAAACAGACAGCACGATCTGCTGCCTGCTTTTGCTCCACGATTCTGCTAAATTGGCAAACGGTAATACGGAAGCGTCACAGTCGGTACAAACCCCAGCTTCTGTGCGAGACGGTATGAGGCATCGTTCTCCAGGCGGCAGGACCACACGGGCTCCAGGCCGTGCTCCAGGCAATAATCGATCAGGGCCGAGCATACAGCAAAGGCATACCCCCTGCCACGGAACCCCTCCGAGGCTTCGATTCCGATCTCCAGCTTCGTTTCGTTACGGAAAGCAGAGAAGGCCGTTGCCGCCGGTTCGCCGCCGTTCAGCGCTGTGTAGCCAACTCCCTCGTTGACGAACTGCTCCGCATTCCGGAAATAAAAGCGGGGCACAACCGCCCCCGGCTGACGGTGGAACAAGTCTCCGGTGGTCCGCACAATGTCGTGCTCCCGGTGCAGATGTTTTTGTTTGGCCTCAGCATATTTGTCCGGATTAAAACGGAAGTTCACCCGGGTATTCTTCCAGATTGCCTTCTCCCCATCCTCCGGCAGTCCGGCTTCCGCCAATGATGCTTGATGGATTTGCATAACCGAACCCACCACACTGTCCCATCCGGCCTCCGGCTCCGTCTGAAGCCATTCCGGCTTGGAACGGCTGCCATCCGCGTTGGTCAGACGTTGGGCCAGCTCCGCCTCAAATTCGCTGCTGCCCTTCTTCCCGAACAACATCGCCATTCCATAAGGATGAGCTACATAGAAGGCCTCCGGCTCTGTTTCCCGGTCCGCATAAACCTCTCCCTCCACACATTCCCGAAGCACACTTTGCACGAACATCGTATTAATCGGAAGACGGCGTAGCGCCTCCTCCGCCTTCCCATAGTTCTTCCTTGCCAACCTGATCACCGACAACAACCTCCCGCCACCGATTCTATCTAGTTTCTCTTGGAGAAGCTATTTTACAGCCTCTCAAAATGGAAGTCTACTCCAATTTTATCCGCAGCATTTCCGCTCCAACGGCAAATTCCTCCATCCCATCCTCCCGGGCATAGCGGATGCCGGACAGCAGGACACTCTCCCGCAGCACCCCTTCGAAATGCTCCAGGGCCAAAGCCAGCGACCGGCCGGCATCCAGCACCAAAAGAACTCTTTTCTCAATGGGGAGCTCCAGCTTCTTGCGGTAATCCTGGATAATCCGCACCACCTCGCGGACCAGGCCCTCTTCGATCAGCTCAGCGGTCAGTGCCGTATCCAGCGCCGCGGTAATGCCATAGCCCGATGCGGAGGCTAAGCCTTCCTTTGCCTTCTTTTCTACAAGAAGCTCCTCCAGGGATATCCGGACCGTCTTCTCCTCCAACACCACCTCAAGAAAACCATCCTTCAATGCCTGACGTGCCGCGTCTCCTGCCAGCACCTTCAAGGCCTGCTGAATGGGTCCCACCAGTGGTCCATAGGTTCTGCCTGCCAGCTTGAGGTTCAGCTTGAAGGACAGATCCACCATTTCGGCATCCTCCTCCAAAACCTGAATATCCTTCACGTTGATCTCTTCTTGGATGATGGCGCCGAATCTCTCCACGGACAAAGGCTGTTCCATGACAAGAAGCAAGCGGGACAAGGGTTGTCTGGTTTTGAGTCCTGTTTCATTGCGGATATTGCGGGCCAGCTCCACCACCTGCCGCACGGTTTCCATCTGCTCTTCCAGCAAGGGATCGGACAGGGCAGCGTCACCGCGGGGATAATCTGCCAGATGAACGCTTCCTTCCCCACCCAGATTTCCGTACAGCTCCTCGGCCAAAAAAGGCATATAAGGAGCGGTCATCCGGGCCAGAGTCAGCAGCACCTGCCTCAGTGTCTGATAAGCCTCCAGCTTATCCGTTGGCAAGCCCTCTGCCCAGAAGCGCTCCCGGGAGCGGCGCAGATACCAGTTGCTCAGCTCATCCACGAAGGCTTCCATCAGTCTGGCAGGATTCAGGAAATCATTGGCCTCCAGCCCTTTTTCCACCTGAAGCAGCAGGGTATTCAGCCGGGAGAGGATCCACCGGTCCAAATCATGCTGCGGCGGCTTTACCGGGTGCGCCTCCGGCCGGTAGCCGTCGATGGAGGCGTACAGGGCATAAAAGGCATGGACATTCTGAATGGTATCCACCACCTTGGACTTGGCGTCCGCCACGATCTGGCGGGAGAAGCGTTTGCTGCTCCACGGCGCGCTGTCCGACAGGAATGCCCACCGAAAGGCGTCTGCCCCATATTCCTCGATGATTTCCCAAGGATCGATGACATTGCCCTTGCTTTTGGACATTTTCAATCCGTTTTCATCCAGGACATGACCGGTGGATATCACCGCTTTGTACGGCGCCTGTCCGTTGTACAGGGTGGAGATGGCCAGCAGGCTGAAGAACCAGCCCCGGGTTTGGTCAATCCCCTCGCAGATCATATCGGCGGGATACTGCTCCCGGAAGGTTTCCCCGTCGCCGAACGGATGATGGTACTGGGCAAAAGGCATGGACCCGCTGTCAAACCAAACGTCGATGACCTCGGAGGTCCGTTCCATCAGCCCGCCGCAGGAGCACTGCAGCTTGATTCCATCCACATAAGGCTTATGCAGCTCCACATCCTCCGCCACAGGCCCTGCAGCCCATTCCCGGAGCTCCTGGCGGCTGCCTGGAGCCCGCTCCTTGCCGCAGTCCGGGCACACCCACACATTCAGCGGCGTTCCCCAATAGCGGTTGCGGCTGATATTCCAATCCACCAGCTCCTCCAGGAAACGCCCGAAGCGACCCTCCTTCAAGTGGCCGGGGTACCATTCGATGCGTCTGTTATTCTCGATCAATTGCTCCTTCACCGCCGTGGTCCGGATAAACCAGCTTTCGGTGGCGTAATAGAGCAAGGGGGATTTGCAGCGCCAGCAGAAGGGATAGCTGTGCTCATAGCGCTCCTTGGCATAGAGAAGCCCCTTCTCGGCCAGGTAACGAACCACATCCACATCGCAATCCTTCACAAATCGCCCTTGAAATTCCTGCACCTGTGCCGTATACCGTCCGGCCGTATCCACCACATTGTGAAAGTCCAGTCCATGCTTCTGGACGGTTCTGTAATCCTCCTCGCCGTGAGCCGGCGCGATATGCACAATCCCGGTGCCGCTGGTGTCGCTGACATAGTCCGCATCCACCACACGGAAGCCATTTGCCCCCTTGATGCTGTCGAAGGGTGGCTCATAGGTCAACCCCACCAGCTCCGCACCCTTTTTCACGGAAAGAATCTCATAATCCGCCTTCAACACCTTTTCCACCAGATTCAAGGCGACCACGAAGGTTTCTCCCTGCTGGCGGGCCAAGGCATAATCCATGTCCTTATTCACCGCAAGAGCGATATTGCCGGGAAGCGTCCATGGGGTGGTGGTCCAGGCCAGGAATACCAGCCCATTCTCCTTGCTGGGAAACTTCACGGTAGCGCTCAAGTCCTTAACGTCCTCATATCCCTGGGCAACCTCGTGGGAGCTGAGTGTGGTTTGGCAGCAGGGGCAATACGGGCTAACCCGGTGCCCCTTATAAAGCAGACCCTTCTTGTGGATGGTGGACAACAGATGCCAGACGCTTTCGATGTAATCGTTATCCAGGGTGACGTAGGGATGGTCCAGATCCGTCCAATAGGCGATGGCCTCTGTCAGCTCCCGCCATTGGCGCTCGTATTCGAAAACGCTGGCTTTGCAGTCCTCCACAAATCGGGCGACGCCATACGTCTCAATCTCCTGCTTGCCGGAGATGCCCAGCTGCTTCTGGACCCCCAGCTCAACGGGCAATCCATGAGTATCCCAGCCTGCCTTGCGGATCACCTGGTAGCCGGACATGGTTTTGTAACGCCCGATAAAATCCTTGATCACCCGCCCCAGCACATGACCAATATGGGGTTTGCCGTTGGCGGTAGGCGGTCCTTCGTAGAACACGAACCGGGGACTGCCCTGCCGGTTAACGATGGATTGGCGGAAGGTATCCTCCTTCTCCCATTGGGCCAGCACCCGTAGCTCCCGCTGCCGGGCCTTTTCCTTCACATCGACGGTTTTCATCTGTATGCTCATCCTTTCATCTTTTCTTTTCTGCCGGAAGACAAAAAAATCCCGCCCCCTAAGGGACGAGATTGCTCTCGCGATACCACCCTTGTTCCGCTGGCATGAAAGCCCATGCGGCACTGTTCCGGCGTACGTGTTCATACGCGGCCCTTGTAACGGCGGGGATTCCGGGTCGGCTTACTTTCGTTCAGCCTTCCTTCTCGGAGAGGATATTCGGCTGCTTCCTGAACGTTGGCTTTCAGCACGGGGCCAACTCTCTGGAGATCGGGCAAACAGCTTATTTGTTCTCGTCAGCGAATTTGAATGTTAGATTAGTTGAAGAACAATGATTATTGCCAGTTATACCACAAAGCCGGCAGAATATCAATAACCGCTTTATGGAAAAAACATCTTTTATGATCATATCTTTACTCGTATACTATGTTTACATGAAACATTGGAGGTCAGTGATGAAGCCTGAGCTATTCGAAAATGAGATGATTGAACGGTTGGCAGAGCTGGGTATTACAGCTAACGAGAAAAAGCTAGATGAAAAAAAGCTTCAAAAGATAGAAAAGAAGTACAGGTTGTCTATTCCGGAGCCGTATCGGCAGTTCCTATTGATGTACGAGGAGGGTGCACCGGATCAGGATATTCACTATCCGGCGATAGAATCCATACCGCGGGCGGACAAGAACAATATGCTTTCATTCGGTTCATTCTTGGTTGCTGTCGATGGACCAGATAGCCTGGAAAAACATGTGAAGAATTATTACGAAAGAATTCCGTCATCCCTTTTACCCATTGCTACGGATCTTACGGGTAATCTGATTTGTATGGGACTAAGCGGAGCAGCGGACGGAAGAATCTACTACTGGGATCACGAAAATGAGCTGGCCGCAAAAATCATGCTGCAAATGGATCTGAATGGCATCACCTCGATAGATGATTATTGGGAAAACCTCTACGTTGTAGCGGATTCTTTTATGGATTTTATCAGGAATCTGCGACTGGAAGAGGAAACAGAAATAAAAAAGGTTAGTGCCGTCATTGTAAGAGAAAGCATGCGGGTGGGCTTTATTGAAAGCATGAAATTGGCCAGGGAGAAATTAGAGGCTGCGGAAAAAGAGAAAAAAGCGAAAAAAGTGAAGCCCAAAACCAAATAATGTTTCATTTCAGGTAAATGTGAAAGGAATGGACTGTGACCCCTAGAGTGGACACTTCAAAAGTGCCCTTTCTAGGGGCCAGAATTTTTACGTAAGGCTACGTAGTCTATTGGCCAACTCTTCGATCTTGTTGGACGTAAGCAGTGGAATCAGCGTCTTGACGGTTTCGATGTCTCTCTCCCACCACTTGGTTTCCTGGAGAAGCCGGATCTCATCGTCACTGAAGCGCTGCCGGATCACCTTGGCCGGATTGCCGCCTACTACGGCAAACGGCGGAACATCCTTGGTTACTACGGCCCGCGATGCGATGACCGCCCCGTCCCCGATGGTGATGCCGGGCATAATCATGGCCTCGGTGCCGATCCAGACATCATTGCCGATGACTGTATCGCCTTTGGTCAAATAGCCGTTTGCCGCGCCTTCATACAGATCCGGTGTGTAGTAGAACGGATAAGTGGTGACCCAATCCATCCGGTGCCCCTGATTACCGCACATGATAAACACGGCACCGGACCCGATGGAGCAGTATCTGCCGATGATAAGCCGATCCACATCATCCCGGTCAGGGGACAGGTATCGGACGCAATAATCCTCAAAGTGCTGCTGGTGGTAAAATCCGGAGTAATAGGAGTAGTCGCCTGCAATAATATTTTTGTTGGTGATATGATCCTTCAGCACATAGCTTTTCGTCCAGTGCTCGAACACATTGGCCATTGTATGAACCCCCGTTTTGGATGGTAAGTATGATTCCGTTTTCAGCTTACCCTCTTTTGGCCTCCTCAGCCATCCCTTCCCCGCGGCAAAAATAGTTTTAACGGATTTTTCCGGGACAGATATTGTCCGGAGGGAGCTCCTGAAGCCAAACCTTGTATGCAGCCGCGGTTTATGTCATGATACAGGTAGCTTTTATAGCTTAGAACACTAGAACAGGTGGTTTCACATGGC
The DNA here is from genome assembly GCA_023388055.1 of Bacillota bacterium. Taxonomy (GTDB): domain Bacteria; phylum Bacillota; class Bacilli; order Paenibacillales; family NBRC-103111; genus Paenibacillus_AR. The sequence goes on from JAEWGW010000020.1 coordinate 155,397, forward strand.
AAACAAACGGAATCCGGAGAACGGCCGCAGGTCAGGCTCCTCTTCCCATAAACAACAATCCGATAAGAACCGCCCGGCCCGCCGCGGCGCTGAACGGCACCAAAATGAAGGCCGGGGCAAAAGACAACGTCACGCAGACTCAAGCAGCGCCTACGGGAGCACCGATTACCGCGGCCCATCCCCTGCATCTGCCGGACAAGGCTCTCCCCGACGCCCGGAAGCAGGCGAGAATGCCGGAGCCTTGTCTCTCTCCGGACGCCGCAAGGGCGAGTGGTATGAGATCCGTCTGCCGGATCAATACGGCACTGCCCCGGCATCGGCGATGCTGCGTTTTCTTCCCCTGCCTCCCAAGATGGCAAGCAAGTTTCTTCAGGATAACGCCATCCAGAAAAGCGGCAACCTGCTGAAGCTGCGCCTGTTCCCCAAGGAACGCCTGGGAATGGAGCCGGATTGGCATGATCTGAACATCCTGTTTGAGGATGATTTCCTGCTTATCGTGAACAAGCCTATGGGTATGGAAGTCCATCCCAGCGCCCACGGCCAAAAAGGCACCTTGGCCAATGCCGTGGCCGCTTATTATGAGATGACCGGCAAAACCTGCAAGGTCCGTCCTGTGCACCGGCTGGACAAGGACACCACGGGCCCGGTGATTTTTGCCAAGAATGAGCTGGCCAGCGTCATTCTGGAGAAATCCCTCAAGGATAAGAAGATCGAACGTCTCTATGTCGCCATAGCGGAAGGACGTATCATCCAGCAAAAGGGCACCATTGACGCTCCTATCGGCCAGGACCGGCTCCACTCCACCCGTCGCCGGGTCAGTGAAACAGGAGAGCCTGCCGTCACTCATTACGACGTGGTGGAACGGCTCAAGGGTCATACCCTGGTCCGCCTGCGGCTGGGCACAGGACGAACGCACCAGATTAGAGTCCATCTGGCCCATATCGGTCATCCCGTCGCTGGTGACGGCATGTACGGCGGCAAACGCACCCATATTGACCGTCAGGCACTGCATGGAGAGAAGCTGGTTTGTTACCACCCGTGGACAGGGAACAAAATCCATGTGACAGCTCCGATGCCGGAGGACATGGCTCAAGCAGTGTCAGGGCTGCGGAACCGGAAAAGCTAAAACCAACTCTCCAATACAAGAACCGGACTCCCAGGAATCCGGTTCTTTGTTATGTCTGGCCGATGCCTTACGGCGATTGGCAGATGCCGGTAAACAGGACGGTGCCGTTAGCAGCGGTGATGCTGTACAGGAACGGCCGGTCCAAAACCAACTCAGCAGCTTCACCTTTGGGCAACCCACTGCCCACCATCAATATTTCTGTAAAAGCGGCTGCTTCCACCCCTTTTTCGTCAATGGCTATGTGGGTATTTTGGGTAATTTGGCTGATAAAAACCGAAGTATCGCTCATCACGCTGAAATTCGCCTGGTCTGTAAACGGGGCGTTCATACCCATCGCCTTTAGGGCCTGCACCAGCTCCAGCTTAGAGCTGTAATCGAATTTGGGCACCTTCAGGTCCAGCTTATATGTGGTTTTTCCCGATGCCGGAAGCAGTGCTCTGGTTTTCTCGGGTGTGGTCACCAACTCCTTGATGGAAACCCCCTTATCCGGCAATACGAAGGTCATGGCGCCTCCGTTTTTCAAGCGGAGGGTTGCGGAGGCAAACCGGTCTTCCTTGATGTAATCCGCCGTATAATAATTCCTGCTCATAAAAGCCGCGGTCAGCTGCCCCCCTTCCTCCGGATAAAACATTCCCTGGACGGTTTGGCTCTCGTTAAAGGCATCCAACCATTCATCCTTAAAATCCAACGTATTCAAAAGTGCCATAACCTGCTGGGGGTCAGGCTGGATCGTAGGCGTAATTTGCCCCCCTGTATGCTCGCGCACCCACTCTCCCATTTTTTTAGCTGTCTCCTTTTGGGCAAAATCCGCTGTATGCAGAGAGGCATAAAAGCTCGCGGACGCCAGCTTCTCGTATTCCTTCTTAAAGCTGTGCCCTTGCTGGATCCACATGGAGTTGGCTGTTTTGAGCCTGCCGATTTCATTGTCCGTGTGGAGCAGGCGGATGAGCTTGCCCGTGTCCGCAGCCAGCCTGCTAATGTTCCCAGGACTGTTGCCTCCAAGCAAGGAGAGCATCTCCTTTTGGGTCGCGCCCTCCGCTCCGGAGGTGGCAAGGGCTAACGCAACGTACAAGCTGTATGGTGAATAGAGAGTATTGCCCTGCCCCTCACTCAAAATACGGGAAGCAGTAAACATCGAAAATTGCTCCAGGGCGTCCATTCCTGCTTGGGACACACGGTTATCCTCCTGAATGCTTCGTTTGGCCTCCACATCCCCAAAAGCAGGGGCAACAAGAGGAGCCGGTTTGGATGAAGGAGCGTAACCGCAGGAAACAGCGATTGCAAGCAGAGGAGCCAGCAGAAGGCATTTGGTGGAGCTTCGCCAAATAGAAGTTGTCATATCAAACATCACCGTCCAATTTGTCCGTTTCTTACTTGACGATACAGTATCCACATTTGTTGCCAATTGAAGTGAGAATTAAATTTAACGTCATTAAGTTTACATAATATATATTATGTTTTAATCTTCCCGAACAAAGATAGAAACTTTTCCCTTCCCTTGTTATACTTGAACTTAGACAGGTTATCCGGATAACCCACACGGGGGTGCTCTTATGAACATTATTAAAGCCAAGGACCGCAAGGAGCTGGACAGCCGGCTTCCCGCCATGCCCTGGTACATAGAAAAATTCATCAACTACAAGCTTCCCGACCTCTCCCCTTCTTCGCTGCTGGAATATGTGCGGGATTATGAGATTTTCCTGAACTGGCTGATGGCCGAAGGGCTGACGGAAGCCTCGGATATCCGGGAGGTTCCCTTGACTGATCTTGAGAAGCTGCGGATGGATGCCATCGATAACTTCCGCATGTCCCTGGCCACCGGTGTGGGCGGGCATACCAACAGTAAAACCACCATTGTCCGGAAGCTCTCCTCCCTCCGTTCCTTGTTCCATTACCTCAGCCAGATTGCCGAGGACGAGGACTTCTATCCGCTGTTGAAGCGCAACATTATGGCCAAGGTGGAGATCAAACGGACTCATAAGCCCAAGGATACCGCGGCCAAGCTGGAGGGCAAGCTGCTGCAGGAGCATGAAATTGCCGAGTTTATTGAATATGTAGCCCATGGTTACGGGGAGGCGGTTGCCGCCAACAAACAGGCCACTTATTTCCACCAATTGAACAAGGAACGGGATGTGTGCATCATCAGCCTGATTCTGCATTCCGGCCTGCGGGTATCCGAGGTGGTAAACCTGAATGCCGACGACCTGGACCTCAAGAAGAAGCTGGCCTATGTCTACCGCAAGGGTAAAAATGACGAAACCTTCAAAACTCCGGTTTACTTCCGCCAGCTGGCGGTTCAGCATCTGGAGACCTATCTGGAGCTGAGACCCGCCCGGTATAAGGCGCCGCGGAAGGAAAAAGCGTTGTTTCTGGCCATTGCCAACGGCAAAAAGGAAGGAGAACGGATGACCAAACGAGCCATCCAGGAGATGGTCATCAAGTACGCCAAACGCTTCGGCAAACCCTATTTGTCCGTCCACAAGCTTCGACACTCCTTTGCAACGGATTATTATGTCCGTAATGACCTGTACAAAACCCAAGAGCAGCTGGGCCATGCGTCTCCTGATACGACACAGATTTATGCCCACCTTACGGATAAAACCATGGCGGAGGCCATTGACAGGACCAATGCTGACCCTGCCGGAACATAACAACCAGTTTGCTAAAACGACAAAAAGAAGCTTCGCCGGACAGCAGATTCCACTCTTCGGCAAGCTTCTTTATTTTTCGTCATTTATATTTAACGTTCTAAATAATTATCCCCATTAAGGATTAATAAACATTTGTGTCCAATAGTACCGGTAGCTGCCCCCGGTGCAGTATCCGACCCCGATTTCGGAGAAATTCGGGCTCAGAATATTCTGCCTGTGTCCGGGGCTGTTCATCCAGCTGTCCATCACCGCTTGGGCTGTGGTTTGGCCTGCCGCGATATTTTCCCCGGCTGCGGAGTAGCTGATGTTGAAGCTTTTCATCATATCGAAGGGACTGCCGTAGGTAGGCGAGGTATGGGAAAAATACCCCTTGTCACGCATATCCGCGGACTTGTAGCGCGCCACCCGGGCCAGCTGCCAATTGGCGGTTAAGGGCTTCAGACCGTTCTTGGCCCGCTCCACGTTCACCAGGCGGACCACCTCTTCCTCTACGGATTTGGTGGCACTGAACAGCGGCACTGTTACCTTGTCACCCGGGTAAATCAAATTGGGGTTAGGAAATTGCGGGTTTGCCGAGATAATTTCGGACAGCCCCACCTGATACTTGACCGATATTTTCCATAAGCTGTCACCGGGCTGGACTGTGTACACGTCTGTATCCGCAGATGCGGCTTCGGCAGGACGCGGCGCCAGCAGGGTTGCGGGAAGAACCAGCACAATGGCTAGCAGCAGAACAAGAAGCTTGTTTTTATTGGGCATGGGAATTCTCCTTTAACAAAAATGGAATCCTCCCTAATATGCGCCACGCTTCCTGTTCTTACACGAAGACTCTTCGATGTTCTTAAGCAGCCTCTTCTTTCCTGTCTCCTCCTGCCCCCTTCAGCTCGGCCAGCAGGATCCCGCCTAATATAAGAGCCCCGCCCACGAGTGTTTGCCGGCTTAGGCTCTCTCCCCCGATGGCAACTGCTGCAGCCGCAGTAAAAACTGGCTCTGACGCAAAGATAATGGCCGTGTGAGTAGCTGTGGTAAACCTTTGAAAGTGAGTTTGTGCCCAAAAAGCGAAGGCCGTTGCCAAAACAGCACCGATCAGAAGCGCCCGCAGCACCCGGAAATCCGTCCATATCGCCGGGGACAATGCCTCCCCGATATTCTCAAAGCAGCCCGCCGCCACTAAATCTAATACCCCCGCCACGGTGATTTGGATGCTTGCCAGCAAAAAAGGCTGATGCAGCACCGAATATTTGGCGGTGATCAGAATGTGGAGGGCAAAGGCGAAGGAGCCGAACAGTACGATCAGATCCCCCACTTGCATCGGTTCGTGAATCCTCAGCGACATAATGGCAAGACCAGCCAAGGCAATGCCGGCTCCCGCTCCTGCCGCTACTGAAAGCTTCATCCGGTAAAAAAAAGCACCGAGTACAGGCACCAGCACGACACATAGGCCGGTGATAAACCCGGTATTAGACGCTGAGGTGAACTGGATGCCCACAGATTGGAACATAAACGCCAAAAACAGCAGCACACCCATCACAGCCCCGCGGCGCCAAACCGCCCATGTCATCGGCTCCTTGTTTTTCATACAGCTATAGCCAATCCACAGAATGCCAGCCGCCAACAGGAACCGGACCGCCAAATGGGTCATCACCGGCATAACGGCAACTGCTTCCTTCAAAAACACAAACATGATTCCCCACACAAAGGTGACGGAAAGCAGCACGGCATCTGCCCAAATAGCATGTTTTCTCATGATGCAAGCCCCCTGTTTCCACAAAAAACTCCGTCTTCCCTAACCTGTGTTGGTGAACACAGACCAAGAAAGCCCGGAGCTGCTGTGTACTTAAATGCAGTATTTCCCGTCAGGCATGCTGCCTGATGTATTCGCCGACCTTGCCGTCATTCTTCTGAATATGGTTGATCAGCCAGTCCACCAGCGTCCGGTTGAGCTTGATGGTAGTCAGAACAGAGGTCCCCTGCGTGTTCACCTGCTGGAGCAGCTCATCGATAACTTGCACAAATTCGTCATGCTCCTTCTTATGTACAGCCAGCTCGGGGTATTGGACGCTCTGCATCAGCTTCTCCTCGTCCCGGAAGTGTTCCACTGTATATGCCTTGAGAAACTCCAGGGTCTCCTGGATTTTTTCCTTCCCCTTCTGGTTGGTGCAGGCCTCCATAAAATCGTTCAACCGGTGCACCAGCTCCTGATGCTGCTCATCAATCTGTGCGACGCCTACATTATACGTTTCCCGCCATGTGATCATTGTTTCAGGAATCCCCTCTCGGATTGGAATTGTTAGCTGTACCGGAAATCAACAAAATTCCGTATATACAGACATTATTTCACAACCTTCCATTCGGATGCCGTAACATTTCTCACCCGGAAGGGAAATTTTTCTTCCATACATCCGGGATTAAGCAGGATAAAAACCGGGTTCCAGAGCGGTAACACCCAGCACAACGGAGCTTAAACCGTGAACCTCCAGCTTTCCTCCCCGGAGCCTGTCGAAGGGGCCGTGGTTGCCCAAGCCAAACAGCACCGACCAGACGCCGGGAAGCGGAATTTCCACCGTAACCGTATACGGATTGGCGTTGTGCACCACGAAGAGATCCCGGCAAGGGTCGTGATTGGCATGATTCCGCAGCGTAAAAGCGATACAGCCGTCTACCGCCTGCTCGAATACCAGGGATGAGCGAATCTCATCGGCTGTGCGCATCCGGAAAGCAGGATGCTCCCGGCGCAATCGGATCAGCCGGCGAATATCGCTGACAGCTGCCTGCTCCCTGGCACAGCGCTCCCAATCCAGCCAGTTGACGGAATCGGGGGCCATGTAGCTGTTATGATCGCCGCCCTTGGTCCGGAAGAACTCCTGCCCGGCATGGAGGAACGCCATCCCCTGCGAGGTCATGACCACCGCAGAAGCCACCCGATGCCGTCTTTTCCGCCTGTTTTCATCCTCATGTCCGTTGGTCAGGGCGAGCTTATCCCAGAGCGTGTGATTGTCATGGGCCTCTACATAGGCCACAGACTGCACCGGCTCCAGGGCGAAACCCTTGGTCCGGTCATTATAGGCGATGGCCCCGGCAATCCCCCGCCGGACATCCTGCTCGAAGCCGGACTGGCCGCCGGCAAAACCGGCTTCCTTCTCCGCGAAGGTGCTCCCCTTCAGTGCATCCCGAAGGTTGTCGTTGAACTGGCCGATGCCGGGCAGCTCCGCCGCATTGGCCTGGTCCGCCCGGCGCTCGGGGGCCAGCTCCGTCGGCATGATCCAGCCCTCTCCCAGCAGTACGAAGGACGGGTCGATAGCATGAAGCTGCCTGCGTACCTCATTCATCGTATCCAGATCAAGCAGGCCCATCAGGTCAAAGCGGAATCCGTCCATCCGGTATTCCCTGGCCCAATACAGCACCGAATCCACAATCAGCTTGCGCATCATCGGGCGTTCCGACGCGGTGTCGTTGCCGCAGCCGGAGCCGTTGGAGAGGCTGCCGTCAGGTTTATAGCGCATGTAATAGCCCGGCACCAGCTTGGACAGGTTGGCCCGGTAGCCGTCATATACATGATTGTAAACCACATCCATGATTACCCGCAGTCCGCGGTCATGGCAGGTTTGAATCAGGGCTTTCAGCTCCCGGATGCGGGTGGCGGGATCATACGGGTCCAGGGAATAGGAGCCCTCCGGCACATTATAGTTTTTGGGATCATAACCCCAGTTGTAGCGCTCCAAAGGCGAACGTTCATCCACACTTTCCGTGGCGTAGTCGTAAACCGGCAGCAGTTGGACATGGGTCACGCCCAATCCCGCGATATGGTCGAAGCCCGTGGGGACTCCGTCAGGTCCTTCCGTTCCGGTTTCACAGGCGCCCACGTAGGTGCCCTTATGCTGTACCCCGGAGGAGGGATGAATAGTCAGATCCCGGATATGAACCTCATAAATCACTGCATCCAACGGGTGGACAAAAGTTGGCTTCTCCTCCGTCCAGCGGGAAGGATGGGTGCTCCCCAGATCCAGCACCGCACCCCGGTCTCCATTCACCGACACCGCCCGGGCGTAAGGGTCAACCGCCTCATTCCATTGGGTGCCGATCCGCACCCTGAAGGTATACAGCTTGCCTGCCAGGTCCCCAGGCAGCGACAGACGCCATACCCCCCGGTCCTCCCGGGTCATGGCATGGCTTTCCCCCTGAGCCGAATCCCAGGCCTCATACAGCATCACCTGAGCTTCTGCAGCCGTTGGCGCCCACAGCACGAACTCCGCGCAGTCCGGCGTATAACACAAGCCTAAATCATTGCCGTCATAAGCATAAGCCTCGTCAAATTCCTTCGAAAAAACAGAGAGGCCGCCTGTAATCTCCGGGTCGCCGTATTCAATTGCATAATCCAGTTCCTTTTGAACCGCCATGCCTCCGCCTGCCTTTCCGCTTGAACCTTCACCCGTCCGTAAACCGGGTCTCGTGTCCCCATTATAGGATGATTTGGCAAACCCGGCAACGAAACCGCGGCGAGAGCTTATTCCTCCGGCTTCGCCTTCAGCCTGTCCACCACCTGGTCCAGCTCCTCCGGCTGCAGCAGCTCTACAGGGGAAAAGTCCTTGTCAAACTTGAAGTCCTCTCCCTCCAAGAGCACCACATACCGGTTGCCCAGACGGGCAAAATGAACCTTGCTTCCGTAATCGGAGAGTTTGGTTTTGACGAAGGTGTCGCCGATATGGAATTTCAGATCCAGCTCCGGCTGGAACTCCACGATCCGCTGCGCCGCCTCCACCACCATTTCGTGGTCCCAGCGCTCCTGCAGCCTGCGTTTGTCACTGTTGGCCCACAGCTCATAGGCCTGCGCCTCCTGGAGCATATCGGGGCTGGCATTGGCTGCCGGCGTCTCCGGCGCTGCCGGGTATGGTGTATCATCCAGGAAGGGAATGCCGCTTAAGGTTGGCTCCGGGGCCGGGCCGGCCGCCATAAACGGGAGGTCCTCCCCTTCCCCATCCTCGTCTGCATCCATGGGTACACTCACGGGCACACCTGCAGCTTCTACCATGCGGATAGCTCTTTCATCGGCAATTTTCACCGGAGCCGATGCTTTAGGCGCCGGAGGGAGCTGATACTTCTGCTCCATATATTCCTGAACCAGCCCCAGCACCTGGCTTTGCACCAGCTCCGGCACGGACTGCTCATAGGAAACATAGGCCAGGAATTCCTCGAAGTAGCGGGCATGGGAGGCCTGATGGATTTTCAGCTCCCCGTACTCCAGCATCCCTTCCTCCGGCATATGGGGATATTGGATGGACTTGATGCTTTTGGCGCTGATGGCCATATCCACCTGCCCCACCAGACTGTGCTCATCGGTAATCCGGGCAATCTTGGGCTCGAAGTCGCATTTTAAGATGAAGAGGAACGGCTCGTCAAAATATTTGGGCAGGACTGCCCGGGCCACAATAAATGCCCCGCCGCGCACGGAGCTGGTGCCGATATAGGCGCGGAGAAGATCATCACAGCCGTTGTGGTACTGCTCCCGGTCACGGGCCTCCCGGCAGCGGGCGATCATATTATAATTGGGATTGCTGCCCAGCTCATAGCCGGGCTCCACCACGAAGGTGCCGATTTTGGTGGGACAGCCCTCCGTTGGCGCATGCTTTTCCGCCTTGCGCTTCACAATCCGGGCGAATTCCCCGTCCAGAAACCGTTTGATCTCGCTTCTTTCGTATTCCTCCCCGTCAAGAGTCTTAAAGTGCCGGTAACGCTTATTCTGCTCGGAGGAGCCCTCCGAATGAATCACGAAAAATGACAAAAATTCCACTGAAAAATCCATCTGTCTGATGCTCCCTCTATGTTCGAAATCTGCTCTTTCCCAAAAGCTTTACCCGAAAATATCCTCAAGCCCGTACAGTCCTGCCGGACGCTGGCTGATCCATTGAATGACCGTAAACACACCCTGGGCGAAGCCCTCCCGGGAATAAACCTTGTGGGAAAGCTCGATCCGTTCGTTCTCCGGAGTGGTAAACAAAACGCTATGTTCCCCAATGACCTGTCCGGCCCGGATGCTATGCATATGAACCGGTGATTCCACACCTGTCTGCAGAATGGCTTCCCTGATTTTCTTGGCCGTTCCGCTGGGCTGGTCCTTCTTGAATTTATGGTGGATTTCCGAAACGTCAATGTCCGCATGTTGGCCGAATTCCTCGGCGGCCAGCCGGACCAGCTTCAGAAATTTGTATACGCCCATGCTGAAATTGGGACAAATCGCCACCGGCATGGACCGGGAGAGTCCCTCCAGCCGCTCCAGATCCTCTGCGCCAAATCCGGTTGTCGCCACAATCACCGGCTTGTGCAGCAGAGCGTAAGCAGGGAAATTATCCTCCATCAGCGCCTTGGCATGGGTGCAGTCGATATAAACATCACAATCATCCTTCGTCGCCAAGAGATCGCCGGTAATCCGCAGTCCGGTTTCGCCGCTTCCGGTGACCGCACCCAAATCCTGGCCGAGCCACGGGCTGCCGCTGCGTCCGATGACAGCCCCTGCCGACATGTCCTCCCGCTGTGTCAACAGTCCGGCAATATCCCGGCCCAGCTTACCGGTCGCTCCTACGATACCCACTCTGATCATTTTACGTCAAAACCGCCTTTCATTCATTGGTTATAACCGGTCCCGGTCCGTCAAGTAGGTCTTGACCCCGGCCCACAGCACGCCCTTGCAGCATTCCTCCACAGGAAGCAGCGGCGTGTTCTTCATTCTTCTTTGGAGCCCAGAGAGGCTGAAGCCCTGCTTCAGCACCATGATATTGTTCGATTGTAACGCACGGACGGGACAATTGTATACACACTTGAAGCACATCAGGCAGTCATTGGCAAACTTGGGGCGCCCGTTGTGCATCCTGATATTGCCGGTGGGGCAGTCCCGGGCACACCTGGCGCAGCCGTTGCATGGCGCGTCTACACGAAGCTTCCGGGCGAAGCCACGGGAGCCGGATTGCTCGTATTTGGCCAGCTGGCGTACCAGGAAACCCTTGCGGTGAGCAGTGCGGCGGATGCTTCCAGACAGAATCCGGTCGAGGATGAGCTCTGTTTTCCGCGGCAAAGCGGCCAGAAGATGCATCGCCACATGATCATGGGTAGGCACCAGCCAGTTGCAGGGCATACACAGCATCGCTTCATAGACGACTTGGAAGCCCTTCTCTTCCAGCTGCCGGCAGCATTCCACCCTGCAGCCTGTATTGGGCCAAACCTCTCCCCCTCCGGAAACCGAAAGCACCGCAATCCGTTGTCCGGGTGAGCCGGACCAGCTGCGGATCCATTCATATACGGGAGCGGGGGCGTTGGTGGCGTAAACCGGGAAAAGCAGCAGCAGGCAGTCCCAGCCCACTGGTGAGTCCTGCAATGTTTTGCGGGCGGCGGCGCCTGCTTTCCTGCCCAGCTCCTCCAATCCCACAGCCAGCCCCTTCGCCTGAGCTTGTTCCGCAAAGCTGCATGCCGCCGTCTCCGTCCCCCCGGTGCCACTAAAATAGACAATTCCGATGCGGTGTATCCCTGAAGATTCACTCATTTCTTGCTGCTCCCCCCTCCAACCTTCCAACCAACCGGTGCCACATAAAAAGGATATGCCGGAAAATGCTTGTCCTTGGGATTTCGCTTTTGTTTTTCATTTTCCTGCCTGAATCTGCCATAACTTCCGGATGGGCCTGGTGACCATTTGACCGGCAAGTCCGGGGATCGTATGATGAAGGATAGGGAAATAGGCGTACATAAGGAGCGGCGTTCATGTTTATCGTGATTGGATTGGTGATGCTTGCCGTATACGGACTTTTGGTGTTCTATATCGGAGCCAGCGGCTGGCGCTGGATGAGGCCTGCAGTGCCGGGCTGGTTCAAATGGGTTTATGCGGTGGTTCTCGGATTTTTGGCCATTTCCTTCATACTGGGCCGCTTCGTCCCCCATGCGGATGTGCTGGGTGTGATCGGTTCCTATTGGCTGGCGGTATTCTCTCTTCTGCTCATGATTTTGCCGGTTGTACATCTGACTCTGCTCGTGCTTCGGCTCACTGCACTGCCCCGGAGAGCCGCCCAGAAATGGGCAGGCGTCCTGACTCTTACGGTTTTGGTCGGGATCATGGTGTACGGGTCATACAACGCCTATAATCCCGTGGTCCGGGAGTATGACATCCGCATCCCTAAAAAGGCAGATGGAATGGAGCAGCTGAATGTGGTGATGGCCTCCGATATGCACTTCGGCTTACTCTCCGGAAGAGCCCATGCAGAGCGGATGGTGAAGGAAATCAACGCCCTTCAGCCGGATTTGGTGCTGTATCCCGGCGATATTATCGACGATGATCTGGATGCTTTTATCAGACGGGGCTTCGGCGGAATTCTCAAGCAGGTGGAGGCCAAATACGGGGTATACGCCACCCTGGGCAACCACGATACCAATCCGGGGGCTATGGATGAGCTGATCCGTGCGCTGGAGGACAGCGGCATGCGTGTGCTCTACGACGAGTCCGTTACCGTGGCTGATCAGCTTACCCTCGTGGGCCGTAAGGACAAAACCGACAAGGACCGGGCTGCTCTGGAGGAGCTGCTGCGCGGGACGGATAAGAATCTTCCGTTGATCCTGCTGGACCATCAGCCATATGAGCTGGATGTTGCCAAGGACAATGGAATCGATCTTATGGTGTCCGGCCATACTCACCGGGGCCAGATTGCCCCCGCCCAATTCATCACCCGGCGGATTTACGAGAATGACTGGGGCCATCTGATCAAAGGGGAATTCGATTCCGTCGTGTCCTCCGGATACGGCTTCTGGGGTCCGCCCATCCGGACGGGCAGCCGTTCCGAGCTTGTGCAATTGCATATTACTTTTGCCGGGGGACAGTAAGAATCAGCATAGTATTAAGAAGCTGTTAAGATTATACAGACAATAATTGAAACCGCAGAAGGGTGCCGGCTACCGGACATTCTCCTGCGGTTTTGTTTTGTTCAGGGACCTTTGAACTAGTTTTTCTTTAACCTAATTGCGAATATTACGTTGTAATCGTTATCATTGCGTCCGCAGTCACAGATTAGCCTCATTTACACATTCGACATCCTTACACTTATCCCGAAATTTAGACAAATTCCGTTAAAAATATGTTAAGAAAAATAACCCCTCTTTGATAACTCTCTGAAAACCGTTTAACTTTTTTCATTTATGATAGTTTCATAGAACAACGAGAGCCTACATACATTTACAATTTGAACTATTGGAAAGAGGTATGTATGATGAAACCTTCCGTACTGAAATTTAAGCAGCACACCATTCCCGTCACCTTCTTCAATCAAGAGGCCGCTCCTCTTTCATCCTTGCAAAAGCTGTTCGAATCCATGGAATTGCATCTGGACTTCCGCCGCAAGCTGAAGAAAATCGCGTCTATTGAAATGGTCGGCGAGGTTGCGGTATTCAAGTACTTTGACGGCACCAAGCTGTACATGGAAGTCTGCTGACTTTTCTTCTCCCTTCAAAATAACAGCCGCAGCGCATTCATTCCCGCCATGCATAACACACCTGCCAGACACGCCGTCCCATCACTCCGCTGCCAACGGAGAGGGGCGGCTATTGTGCGTTTTGCACCCTTGCGCCCATAACCCCGCGCCGCCAATGCAAAGGACAGCTCCTCAGCATGATACAGCATAGACAGAAGGAGCGGAATGAAGAAGGCCGGAAGCTGGCGCAGCTTCAGCTTGCCAGGGTTACCTGTGCCGGGCCTGCCGCGGACGGAAGCCAAAAGCGCCATCCGCCCAAGCTCACCGGGCAGGAAGCGGATAAACCGGAACAACAAGGCAACAGCCAGACCGATGGTATCTCCGGCATGCCGGATGACCGGAATACGCCGGAGCAGCTCCTCCAGGCCCTTCTGGATGGATAGCGGTGGGGTCAGGATATTGAACAGGACTCCGCCGGCCAGAACCGGCAGCAATGGGGCCAGCCGTTTCAGCGTAATCTGAGCTTGCTCCCAGGAGAATCCTACATGTATGGGTGAGGTCTGGCCACCGGCAAAGTTCAGCCCCACGCCCGAAATGACAAACGCCGCCAGAATAAAAGCGCCAAAGGCAAAAACAGGCTTCAGCCAGCGTTTGGCCGGAATTCCGGCTGCCAAGCCAAGCGCCGCCACCGCCACACCACCCAGTGCGGTTACCCCCCAATGGGGGGAGATTAGCAGGCTTAAGCTGAACAAGGCGTAAAGCAGCCATTTGGTCCGGGGATCTAACCCGGTTAACCGGGTAAGGCGGGTTTTCGGGCTTGACTGCCTCTGGAGAGCTCCCGGGTTTACCTGCTCCTCCCCCACAAAGGCCAGCCCGGTGGTATTCCCGAGCACCTTACCCGGCTCCGACATTAGGCTTTTCTCGGACTCTGTCTCGTCCTGCTGCCCGGACATTGCTGAAGAGCCTGTCTCCAGCTTCTCCGCCAAAGAGCGGGCGATGGCTTCGGCTGTTAGGGAATCCACCCCTGCCATTATTGCCAGTCGGATGCAGTCCGGCACCCTGAGCCCTGCTTCGGTCAACGGGGACGGATCCTTCAGCAGCTCCTGGGGGCTCCATTGACCGGCAACGGAGCCACCCCTCAGCAGCACCACCCGGTCAGCCAAGGGCAGAAACAGATCCAGCTCATGGGAGGCGATAATGATCCCGCCGCCTGCCCGGCCCTGCTCACGCGTCCATTCCGCCAATTCTCCGGCCAGGGACGCCGCCATAACTGGATCGAGCCCTGCCGTCGGCTCATCCAGAAGAAGCCATGGCTGGCGGAGGGCTGCCGCTGCAGCCAGAGCCGTCCGCCGTTTCTCACCGCCAGATAGGGTGAAGGCTGACCGCTCCCACAGCTCTTCTCTGATGCCGCACCGGGCAGCAGCCCAAACCAGCCGCTCCTGTCTCTCCTGCGGAGGTAGCTTCCGTTTTTGGAGGCTGTACATAATTTCTTCCCGAACCGTAGGCAGGAAAAACATCTGCTCCGGGTTCTGGTGCACATAGCTGGAGGTGGCCAGCAGCTCTCTGCGCTCCAGAGTGCGCTGCCCCTTCCCCCTCCACTCCCCGATACTGCCGGACTCGGCCGGACGCAGACCAGCCAATAGCTGGAGCAGGGTAGACTTCCCGGAGCCGGTGCAGCCGGCCACCAGCGTCAGCTCCCCTGCTGCGAAGGAGCAGTCTAATAAACCATCCCGGCTGAGCCCGCTGCTTCTTGTGACACCAACCTCATGTATGTACCGCCTGTTCATGCCAACACCGCCCTCTCCAACGCCTCAGGCGTCAGCGGAAAGCAATCCGTGAGCAGACCCCTCGATTTCAGCTGTTCCGCTACGGTGACGCTTAAGGGCGGGAGCAGACCCGCCTCCCGGCAAGGGGAACTGCTCTCCCCGGTTGGCGAGTCCGTAGGGCCATAGAAAAAATCCTCCGGAGTACCCGCAAACACCAGCTTCCCTTCATCCAGTGCCCATATTCTGCCGGCATACGCCGCCTCCTCCAGCAGCTGGGTGATGTGAATCACCGTCATTCCCCGCTTTTGAAAGGACTGCAGAACAGCCAGCAGCCGGCGCCGGGCCTCCGGGTCCAGCATGGAGGTAGCTTCATCGGCAATCAGCACGGACGGCCGCACAGCCAGTGCACCGGCTAAAGCCAAGAGCTGCTTCTGCCCGCCGGATAAGCTGCCTACCGGGCATGCTTCCAACCCGGTCAGCCCTGTGGCAGCCAGCGTTTCCTGTTGACGTGTCTCCATCTCCTCCGGGGGAATTCCCGCACACTCCATCCCGAAGCGGAGATCCTCCTCTACTGTTTCTCCTATAAGCTGCGCCTCCGGGTTTTGCATGACCAGCCGGACGGAAGCTCCTTGGACGGAGCGCCCGATTTCGCCTGAATAACGCCCGTCCAGCCCCGCCAACAGACGCCCCAGAACACTTTTGCCGCTGCCGTTCCGGCCTGCTATTGTCAGCCACTCGCCTTCGCGGATGGCGCCGGATACCTGATGAAGCACCGCCTCTTCCCTTCCGGGCAGGTAAACACTGACCTCCCGCAGCTCAATCAGGGACTTTTCCAACTTTTTCACCGCCTGTCTATTCAAACGCCCATGGGCATGTTACAATGCCATCAGCGAATTGTTAACCTGACATCGCAAAATTAGGTTAACAAATCAAAGGAGGTTTGGCAATGCCCTTTTCGTTTTCCACCAAAGGACTTGTATTTATGACCGCATTCAGCGCACTTTTTGTCTTATCCAGCTATTTGAATCTGCACTTGGGTTTTTCACCTGTTCCCATCTCCATGGAGAATTTTGTGGTGATGCTGGCGGGGGCGATCCTCGGCCCAATATACGGCTTCGGCAGTATCGCCCTGGTGATTGTCCTCTCCGTGCTGGGTCTGCCCATCATGGACGGACGCGGCGGTCTGGCTCTGCTCACCGGACCTACCGGCGGCTTCGTATGGATGTTTCCCGTTGGCGCTTTCCTGATCGGTCTGGTCTCCCGGTATGTCCGTGGAAGCCGTCTGTGGACCATCGTAGCCCTGATCGCCGCGGCGGAGCTGTTCGGCTCCCTCCTGCTGTACGTGACCGGTGTGCCGTGGCTGGCCCATGTGGCCAACTATTCCTTCGCCAAGGCGATGGCGGCAGGCTGTTACCCCTACCTGCCGGGTGACGCCATTAAGGCTGTGCTGGCCGGCTTGATCGCCGCCACTGTGCGCCAGGTGTTCCCGCTTGAGCGGATTACCGGACAGGCCGGCTATTCCGGCGTGGAAACCACCATTTCCAAGTAGCCGCTTACCTCCGGTACGCCTTTACAAGAGCGCCTTGCCTGCAACGAAATTTCAGGATAATCTGCTCCGCCCGGAGTTTTCAAACACACCCTAGGCGCCTATCCCACATATCCTGTAGCATCAGCGGATCACAACAGGAGGTGTGCGTGATGTGGGAGGATTGGGAAAAGCTGTTCAAACAAGTGGCCAAAACCTCGCAGCAGGTCAAAAAAGCATTGGATGATTTCCGTGGCCCGGAGCCTCATGTGAGAATTTTTGAGACGGACCGCTATGTGAAAGTTGTCGTCAGCCCCATGCCGGAGCAAAAGGTGCGGCGCTGGTCGGTGAAGGTAATGGGGGACCGGGTGTTTATCCGGGGGAAATACGAGGTGGAGACGTTATCAAAGGACGATCTGGGCTACGAAATGGCGGAATTGCAGGCGGATGAGTTCGTGAAGGCGGTACGGCTGCCCGTGCCCGTGGAAGCGAAGCCCTACAATTCCCGCAAAGAAGGAGAGGTGCTGATCGCCACCTTCCTGAAGCGCAAGGAGCTGCCGGCCGGTGGTTGGTTTGATCTACCCTGAAATAACATGGTCCGTGCCGCAGGCTGGATGTGTTATGGAAGCCTCGAAACCGGCGAAGCCGATTTGAGGGCCTCCTCCGACATTTCATCAGTCTACGGTGCGGAGGAAAATCGCAGCATGGCTTGTAGCTGGTTCCTAACGGCGGTGAGAGACGCTATTTGTCCTAAAACCGGGGGGCTGCAGCATCTAACGGAAGCAGGAGACGCTATTGGGTTAAAAAGAGGCTTGCAGCGGAATAATTTGCCCAAATAGAGGCTGTGGCCGCCGTTAGATTTTTTGAAGAGGGGTTTTTGCCGAAATAAAGGCTTTCCCCGCCGTTAGATCCTGCATGACCTGTTTCTCATTGCAGCAGCAGCGTCAAAAAAGGAGTGCCTTGGTGGTTCCGTCGGACAGCCCCCTCAACATACAAGACCGTCGTTTGCCCCAGGGCTTGGACGGTCTTGTTTTATCATCTGCTAGGGCAGGTTTGCAAACACGCCTTAGAAGCCGTAAATGGTCATGCCCCCGTCTACAAACAGAGTTTGACCGGTTATGTATCCCGATGCTTCGGAACTGAGGAACACCACTGGTCCCACCAGATCGCGCAGCTCGCCGATCCGCTTCAGAGGGGTCCGGGACAGCACCTCGGCTACAAACTCCTCATTCTGCAGAAGCTTCTCGGTTAATGGAGTCTTGAAATACCAGGGTCCGATAGCATTCACGAGAATATTATGCTTGCCCCATTCCAGCGCCAGGATTTTGGTCATCTGAATCATAGCGGCTTTGGTGGAGCCATACACCACACCAGTTCGTAGGGCGGTATGGCCGGCGACCGAGGCCACATTCACGATTCTGCCCCCACCCGCTTCCTTCATATACCGTCCGGCGCATTGAGACATCATAAAAGCGGATTTGAGGTTGGTTTGCACAATGGTTTCCCATTCTTCATCAGTCACTTCAAGGGCAGGCGTCCGGATATTCATGCCGGCGTTATTCACCAGAATATCCAGCTTGCCCGCTTCCCCAACCGCCTTGGCAACAGCAGCCTCCACCAGCTCCCGGCTGGTCACATCCGCCTTGCAGATATAAGCCCTGCGACCTGTCCGGCGGATCTCCGCCGCCGTTTCCTCCAGATCGGACTCTGTCCGTGCGGTCAGAGCCACATCCGCTCCGGCTTCGGCCAAGCCTACGGCAAGAGCCCGTCCGATTCCTTTGCCTGCGCCGGTGACCAGCGCTGTCTTTCCATCCAAACCGAATGAAGGCAATAGCATGTTACCCATCCTCCTGGCGTATATTGGTATTCAAAAATGCAGCCTGCACACGAAAATCATAATGCTGGTAGTAGTGGAGGATACTATGTTTTAACGGTCCGTCCAAGACCCCTGTGCATTTTTTGTGACAAATGTGTATCTTTTTTGAAACGTTATCGGGGGTTTGCACGTAGTACGTTTCAGCAACCAAAGAACAGCATGGAAAGGGAGTGGCATTTTTGGAGGTATACCAAGGCGATAAAGACGGAAAAACCGTAAAGCTTCCCCAGGTTCCCAAAAATACGGTAAAGAAAATTGCCTTTGGCGCTGCCGTTGTGGTCATTGTCGGTCTGGCCTGGAGCAGCATCTACACGGTGCAGGAGGAAGAACAGGCCGCTATTATGACCTTCGGGAAATACACGACAACACAAGAAAGCTCAGGACTTCATTTTAAGCTTCCTTACCCCATTCAGCAAGTTGTGATTGTACCGGCCAAGCTGACTCAGAAGATTCATATTGGCTACCGGGAGGTAAACGGCAAGGTCAACTCTGTTGATGAGGAAGCGCTAATGATCACCGGTGACGAAAACATCGTTTCGGCGGATGCAGTGGTGGAATGGCGGGTCTCCGACCTTCACAAGTATTTGTATAACATTGATAACCCTGAGCACTTCTTGCGGAATTCGGCGATTGCCTCCATCCGTTCAGTCATTGGCTCCACCAAGCTGGACTATGCCATTACTGAAGGAAAAACCGTGATCCAGACCGATGTTAAATCCAAGCTTGAGGAACTGATGAACCAGTACAATACCGGGATTCACATTATCGACTTGAAGTTCCAGGATATTGAACCGCCGGAGGGTCAGGTGCAAACAGCGTTTAAGTCCGTCACCAATGCCCGTGAGGAAAAGAACACCAAGATCAATCAGGCGCAGAAATATGTCAATGACCGCCTCCCCAAAGCCCGCGGCGAAGCCCAAGCGCTGATCGAAAGAGCCGAAGGCGAAAAGCAGTCCCGGATATTGAACGCTCAAGGGGACGTCTCCAAATTTGATGCCGTTTATGCCGAATATGTAAAAAGCCCCAACGTAACCAGCAACCGTCTGACGCTGGAAACCCTGGAGAAGATCCTTCCCAAGGCAAAGGTTATTATTACCGAGGGCAGCGGCAATACCGTGAATTATCTGCCGCTTAACGACCTCCTCCGAAGCTCGACTACAGGCAATAACGCAGCAGGTACAGGCGGCACAGCCGGGACTCAAGGAGGTGGCAACCGATGAAGCGATGGATGGGAATAGGAGTCGGAGCATTGGTGCTGCTTATTCTGGCGGCAAGCTCCCTCTTTATCGTCAAGGAAAATGAATACAAGGTTGTGCTGAAGTTCGGTGAAGCGGTCCGCATTCACGAAAATCCGGGGATCAAGATCAAGATTCCGTTCATTGAAACAGTCTCCACGCTCCCCAAATACCAGAAGGTCAGTGACAGTCAGCCGACCACGATCATGACCAAGGACAAAAAGCCCATTATCGTGGACAATTATACCGTATGGCGGATCAACAATTCGCGAAGCTTCCTGCAAACGCTGAAGACAGTCACCACCGCAGAGAGCCGCATCAGTGACGCCGTGTATAACACTGTTCGCCGGAAGCTCTCGGAAATCGATTATGGCAGCATTATCAGCGAGGACTCCTCCCGCGGCAACCTGAATGATGATATCACCAAGGAAGTATCCGATATTGTCTCCCGTCAGAATTACGGCATTGAAGTCATCGATGTCCGCATCAAACGGACGGATTTGCCGGAGGAGAATAAGGAAAGTGTCTACAAACGGATGATTTCCGACCGGGAATCCATTGCAGCCGGATATCTGTCCGAGGGCGATGAGGAATCCAAGAAGATTACCTCCAATGCCGACCGCCAGGCCCAGGAGCTGATTGCCCAGGCCGAGGCGGACTCCAAGAAGATTATCGCCGAGGGTGAGCAAGAAGCAGCCCGGATCTATAATGATTCGTACGGAAAGGATCCGGAATTCTACAAGCTGTACCGGACACTGGAAAGCTACGTCACCACCTTCCAGGGTGAGCCCGTTATCATGCTCCCTATCGATTCCCCGTATACCCGTATCCTGCTGGGACAATAAGGTCCCATAATGGAAAAGAAGCCCTCGCGGAGCTGTTGCTCTGCCAGGGCTTCTTTTATGTTCTGTGTTTATTCGGATTCCAGAATGAACCGGTTCCACTTCTGCTGCCAAACCTTATCCTGCCAAAAGGGATGGTGCGGCGCGCAATTGGAGCATAGGATCATCCCCCAGAAGCCAAGGGCCATCCCCTTCTTAATGGCATATTCGGCAATATCCTTGCCAACCGGCCCCTCTTCAAAGTTAGTTTGCCAAGGTGTATAACCCACATAGCCTTCACCAATGACCATGGGCAATCCCTTGCGCTCTGCCCACTCCGCCGCTTCCTCCAGCCGCTGGTCGATCTTCTCCCGCATGGCCACCCGGTGGGCGCCATACCGGTCGTAGAGGAACAGGTCCCACTTCACCGGATCACACCAGTCATGCAGATACAGCAGCTTCAGGCCGACGGGATTGCCGTGAAGCCGCCATTCCTCCCCTTCCGGCAAGCTATATTCCGAGAATGGGGGCGCATCCTCCCGCAGCAGCGCTGCCGCGGCAGGATTGGGGAATGTCTGATCCACCCGGTGAATCGCAACCGCATCTGCCAGCTCCTGCAAAACTCCGTTCAGATAAAGATGGAAATGGGCCACCTGTTCATTTTCCGCCACATGCTCCTTGGGATAGGACTGATTCAGGGTATAACAACCGGTAATAAGCGTATCCGGATACTCTTGCTGCAGATAGGCCAGTGCCTCTTCCACATAAGGCTTCATGTACGCAATGGTTTTGGGGGCGTTGCCGTCGGGAATTCCCGCATCCAGCGCCACCTGGGTCATCCGGCCAAATTCCAGCTCATTGTGCAGCTCTGCATAGGCAATCCGCTGCCCATAGCCTGCCTCCTTGACGGTGGCGATCAGATGGTTCATGGAGCGGGCAATAGCCATAAAACGCTTCTCCGGAGCAATGGCCAACAGCTCGTCGAAGAGCTCTCTTGTCTTCAGGAAGCTGGGGCTTTGCTGGTATTCCCATGAGGACAGGATAATAAAGCAATCGTACTTGTTCGCCAGCCGGAACAGCTCCAACAGATGGGCCACACCGTCCAGCTCGGCTCCCCCCTTGCAATTATACCAGCGGGTTCGTATACCCACCTGGCCCAGGTTGCCGAAGGCCAGCTTGCCCGGCCTTGGTCCTTCCTCTGTAAACAACAGATATGGCATGGCACAGATGCGGATGGTATTGTATCCAAGCTCAACCGCTTCCTGGAACCGCGCCTCCATATTGTGATAGGGCTCGCCAGGCATAGTCATGGTGTACCAGGAGAAATCCCACATGGTGATGGTCAGTCGTTTCGGCAGATGGCCGGGAATGGATATATTCACGTTGTTTTCACCCTTTTGGACAAGTTTAGTTATCCTCATGGTACCCTCCACTGCTCCGGGACGCAATGGATGATGGACGTCTTATGATGGAGGATGTGTGGATTGCCAGCCCCGCATCAAATGAAAAAACGGGCCTTCATCAGAAAGCCCGCATGGGAGATATAGAATAAGTTCGGGATTCGTTCTTACAGCACTCTGCGGGCGGACACGTAATGGGTGTCCCAATACCCGGAGGTGATGGAGGAAATACCGACACCGTTCATGGACGGTGTATTATGTATGATTTTTCCGTCTCCTATGTAGATGCCCACGTGGTTGATAACGCCGGAGGTGCTTGTCCAGAAAAAGATCAGGTCGCCCTTCTGCAGATTGCTGCGGGATACGGCTGTTCCGGCGCTTTGCTGGTACTTGGTGCCCCATTTGAGCTCCACTCCTTCGATGCCGAAGACAAATTTAGTGAAGGAGGAGCAATCCAGCAGAGTCGGCGGAAGATTGGAGCCGTACTTGTATTTGGTTACACCGATGAGATTATTGGCGTGATGGATAACGCGGTCGGCAAGGTTTGAGGCTTGCTCCGGCTGTGCCGGTGTTGGAGCTGGTGCCGGATTGGATGGCGCCGTAGCTCCCAATCGGACGTAATCAGTGGAGAGATATCCGACTTGACCGTTGATATTTGCCTTGACCCAGTAAGAGTTGACCTTCTCTACGATCTGAAATGAGGTACCTGCTTTAACCAAACCGATGACGGAGCTGGAGGTTGACGGGCCGGTGCGGAAGTTAACGCCTTTTTCCACCACACCCTGACCGGCAGCCGCGCTTCCGGGGGAGCTTGAATCAATCTTTACATAATTTGTGGAGAGATAACCGACCTGACCGTTGACATTGGCCTTGACCCAGTAAGAATTGACTTGATCCAGCACCTCAAAGGTGGTGCCCGCTTTAACTAAATCGATAATGGAGCCGGATGTGGATGGGCTGGTCCGGAAGTTGACACCCTTCTCCACCACACCTTGTGCGGCCAGAGCCGAAGATGAAATCGACAATGTGAGTACAGTTGCTGCTGCCAAAGTTATCAAATTTTTCTTCATAACATCTCCTCCTGCTACAATTGTAGCCTCCGAAGGAAGATTATGCATTGAATAAATATTGGTAAGGGTAAATTTTACAGGGCCTCTGCCACTGCAGTGTCTGTTCCCGGCTTATGGACCAGACTGTACCGTTCCCAGCGCCTGCTTTTCCACCGGTGGATCATAATGACGGCGCGAGTCCATTCATCTGCCGCAATGGCCAGCCATACGCCGGCTACCCCCAGATCCAGAACAAACACGAAGAAATATCCCAAGGGCAGGCTCATGCAAACCATGGAGAAAATCCCGATCCACAACGGATATTTGGCATCTCCGGCAGCACGCAGGGAGTTGATCACCACAATATTCAGGGTCCGGCCTGTTTCCAGCACAATCCCCAGCATCAGAAGCTGAGCGCCCAGCCTGATCACCTCCGGATCATCGGAGAACAGGCTCATCAGCGGGACACGAACAAGGACGATCAGCACCAGCATGGCGCAGGTTGCCCCCTCCGCCCACCGCAGGCTGCTCCACACCCGGGAGTAGGCTTGATCCTGGCGATCCGCCCCCACCAGCCGCCCGACGATAATCGAGGTGCCCATACCGATGGCAATGGCGAATAGATAGATAAACATGGAGATATTGGCGGCATACTGCCGCGCAGCCATAGAGGTTTCCCCCAAGAAGGTTACATAAAACAAAAAGGTCATCTGGCAGGCTTGGTACATGATTTGCTCGAAGGCTGACGGAATGCCGATTTTGAGGATCTTCATGATCCGTTCCTTGGTTAGACGGATATAGTCCATCCACTCCGGTTTCACTTCTGTCACCTTATACAGCAGCCACAGGAAGGTGATCAGCGCCAGCGTCCGGCTGAGCACCGTGGATACCGCCGCACCTTGAACACCCAGCTCAGGGAAACCGAGGTTGCCGAAAATCAGCGCATAATTCAGGAAAATGTGGACCATGTTCATCCCCAGGGAGACCAGCATCGCTTGTTTGGTAAAGCCATGCACCCGAATGATGGCGGACAGGGAATTGATAATGGCCTGCAGGAAGATGGCCCCGCCCACAATAGACAGATAGCTCTGGGCAAAGGTGTAGATCTCACCGGTGAGATTCAGCGTACGCAGCAGCGGGCCGTTGAATAAGAGGAACAAAGCGCTGATGACAATGCCGATCAGTGTATTCAAGGTCACCGCCAGGGCGGATATCTTCGCCGCCTCACGGGGCTGACGCGAGCCCAGGAATTGCGATACCACGATAGATGCGCCGTTGCCAATGACCTCCAGCACTAGAATCGCAATGTGCAAGTAGTTGTTGGCCGCTCCCACACCCGCCACCGCTTGGTCGGATATGGCGCTGAGCATGAAGGTATCGGCGATGCCCAGGAGCATAAACAGGGAAATTTCCAAAAAAATCGGCCAGGTCAGGCCAAATAAGCGAAACTCCTTGGCGGAGTCCATTTTTAATCACCCGTTTCCATAGTCTACTCTCGCAAACACGGGAATCGTAACATTGAAAGCGTTCCGCATACTACAGGTAATTGATCACGGTTTTTAATGGGCTGAACTTATTTTTGAATGGGGGGGAGACAAAAAAAGGACAACCGTCTGTTTGACGGTCGTCCGGGAAGTCCTGTATGTACGTTATACAAATTTAATGTTCAGCACCTCATATTTCAGGGTGCCAACAGGTGCTTCCACACTTACGGTATCTCCTACCTTTTTGCCCAGAAGCTCCTTGCCCATGGGGGATTCGTAGGAAATCTTGTTGGCGGTCACATCCGATTCCGCCGGTCCGACAATGGTATATTCTACATGCTCGGCAAACTCAATATCATTCAAGGTTACAGTTGAACCGATGCTGACTTTGGAGGTATCGATGGCGGATTCGTCCAGCAGCTTCACGTTGGTGAGCATTTTCTCCAGTACCTTAATCCGGGTTTCCATAAACCCTTGCTCTTCCTTGGCGGAATGATATTCGCTGTTCTCCTTCAAATCTCCATAGCTGATGGCGACCTTCAGACGTGTGGCCATTTCCCGGCGTTTCACCGTTTTGAGCTCTCTTAGTTCATCCTCTAGCTTTTGCAAGCCCTCTTTCGTCAACAAAATCTCTTCGTCTGCCATTTGCCCATACAGCTCCTTATCCACTTCTCTGTTTACCATTCTACCTGATTTGCGGACAATTAAAAAGACCCTCCCCGGAATAGCGCTAGAGGAAGGTCTGTTCCGTTCAAAATTAATCGAATATTTTACCCGGGTTCAGAATATTCCGGTCATCCAGGGCAAGCTTAATCTGCTTCATCGCCAACACCGATCCGGGATCGGCCGCCTTGCGGAAATACGGCTTCTTGGAGAGTCCGATGCCATGCTCCCCGGAGGTCAGTCCGCCCAGCTCACGGCTTTTGCCGTAGATCCGTGTCATCACCGCGTGCAGGTCCCGCTTCCAGACTTCCGCGTCCCGGCCGCCACGCACAACGCACAGATGCACATTGCCATCGCCAGCATGTCCAAAACTGATCAACTGCACGCCGCTCTCCTGCTCCACCTGGTTGGCATACGCAATGAATTCAGCCGTCCGGTTGATAGGCACTACAATATCCACCGGCTCCTGCTCGGAGACCGCCTCTACCGCCTTCACCAGGGCGCCGCGCACCCGCCACACCTCATCCTGCACCTGCTTCTCCTCGAGGAGCAGGAAGTCCAGGGCGCCGTTCTCCAGCGCCGCCTTTCGGGCCCGCTCCGCACGGGTACGGACCTCCTCTTCACCTGCTCCGTCAAAGGAAAGCAGAATATAGGCGCCTGCCTCCGGGAACGGAAAACGCAGGTTCATATAGCGTTCGCCCAAATCGACCACCTTGCGCTCCATGAATTCCATGGCGGTGGGTCCCGTATTCTCATGAATCAGCCGGATAACAGCATTAATTCCCGTCTTCAAGGAAGCAAAAGGCACCAGGGCGCCCAGCACATATGCAGGCTTGGGCACCAGCTTCAGCACACATTGAGTGATGATGCCCAAGGTTCCCTCGGAGCCGATAAGCAGGTGCTTCAGAGACAGCCCGCTGCTGTCCTTCACGACCTTGCCACCCGTGGTGATCACCTCTCCATTGGGAAGCACCGCTGTGAGTCCCCGGACATAATCCCGAGTCACCCCGTATTTGACCGCCCGCATCCCCCCGGCGTTGGTGCTGATGTTGCCCCCGATGGAGGACTCCTTCTCTCCTGGATCAGGCGGATAAAAGAGTCCCTGCTCCTCCACATGCGCCTGGAGCCGGGAGAGCAGCACCCCAGGTTCCACTGTAACCGTGAGCGTATCCGGATCCAGCTCGAGAATCCGGTCCATCCGGGACAGATCCAGCACAATACCACCCCGGTCGGGGACGGTGGAGCCCACCAGATTGGTGCCTGCGCCGCGGGGCGTTACAGGCATGGAATGGGCATACGCCCACTTCATCACGGCGCTGACCTCTTCTGTGCTGACGGGAAACACAACGGCTTCGCAGGTGCCCTTTAGCCTCCCCAGATTATCCGTCACATACGCCCCCGGAATGTCCGAGACCATCACCCGGCCAGGGTCGGCAATGATTGTTTGCAGCTCGTGCATAACTGTTTTCCTCCTACCTCCGGGTAAACAACCGGGCGAACCAGTCTCCGATGAATTGGGCGCCTTGCACGATCACGATCAGAAGGATGACAGTCGCAAACATCACCCCGGTTTCGTAGCGGTAATAGCCATATTGGATAGCCAGATCCCCCACGCCTCCGCCGCCAACCAGTCCGGCCATAGCAGAGTAGCCGATGAGGCTGATAACAGTGACAGTGGTGGCCCGGATCAGCCCGGGCATCGCCTCCACAAACAGCACCTTGCGCAGAATCAGGCTGAGCTTGGCTCCTGTAGCGATAGCCGCCTCCAGCACCCCTTTATCCACCTCGCTGAAGGCTGCTTCCACCAGACGGGCAAAAAAAGCGATGGATGCAAAGGCCAGCGGCACCGATGCCGCCACCGGACCGATGCTGCTGCCGGCAATGACTTTCGTTATGGGGATCAGCAGTACCAGAAGAATGACAAAAGGAACCGAGCGGATCACATTGACGATGATGCCCATGATAACGTTCAATACCCGGTTGGGGAAAAACAGCCGGCTTGAGGTCAGATACAGCACCAGACCGATCAGCAGGCCAAATACCAGTGACGCCGCCATGGCGATGCAGACCATTAAGGCCGTTTCCCCCATGGCGTCCATTAATTCCAGGCGTAGTATATCCCAAGTGGTATTCATCGGCTTGCACCTCCATGTCCGGGGGCGGCAAGCTCCTCGATTTTGAACACCTGGCCCGCTATGTACGCCTTGGCTTTTGCTGTCTCCTCGGGTATGCCGCTCAGCTTGATCAAGAGAATCCCCAGCGGCTTGCCATGAATATACTCAATCTTGCCGTGGAGAATGTCCACCAGCACGTCGAAGTCCTTGGACACCCGGCTGATCACCGGGTCATAGGCCTTTTCACCGGTGTAGGTAATCTTCAGCAATACCTCATCCGGTCCGGTCACCAGGTGCTCCGGAACCTCAATGTTCAACACCCGTTCCACCAGGGAGCGTGTCATCGGATGCTGCGGCTCCGTAAATACCTGATAGGTATCTCCCGACTCCACAATTTTCCCCTCCGCCATCACCGCAATCCGGTCAAACAGCTTCTTGGCCACATCCATCTCATGGGTGATAAATACAATGGTGATGGGATTTTCCCGGTTGATCCTGCGCAGAATCCGGATAATCTCCTCCGTATTCTCCAGGTCCAGCGCGGACGTGGCTTCGTCACACAACAGAATCTCCGGATCATTGGCCAACGCACGGGCAATCGCCACTCGCTGCTTCTGCCCGCCGCTGAGATTGGCCGGGTATACTTGGGCCTTATCCGACAGGTTCACCTGGGCCAGGAGCTCGGTAACCCGGTTATGGATCTTTTCCTTGGGACAGTTATTGGCCTTCAAGGCAAAGGCGATATTATGGTATACCGTAGCCCCGCTAATCAGGTTGAAGTGCTGGAAGATCATGCCGATCTTCAGTCTCACCTTGCGCAGCTCCGCTCCCTTAAAGCGGGTAATATTCTGCCCGCCCACAATCACATTCCCGGAGGCGGGAGGCTGCAGCAGGTTAATCACGCGGACCAGCGTGCTTTTGCCGGCTCCGCTGGGTCCTACAATGCCAAAGATTTCACCCTTGCCAATGGATAAGGAGGCATTCTCCACGGCGTTTAATTTCCGGCCCTTCTGCTTAAACACCACGTTAATATTGTCCAGTACGATCACTTGCCGACACCCTTTCTTTGGAAGAAAGACTCAACTGTTCCGGTTGTCCGGTCACTTTTCGGTACGGCTCAAGGGAGTGGCTCCCACGAAGCTCCTGCTTCAGGCGGCCACTCCCTTGGACGGTGCTGCACTACAGCTTATTTGCCGTATTTGGCGGTATACCATTCCGGCTTGTCGAAAGCCTTGAAGATCCCGTTGGCATCCTCAATGGCCTTATGGAATTCCTCGGATTCCACGGCAGCCTTCAGGTCCTTGCCCAGCTGGCCGTTGATATCCGGGGTGCGGACCGCCACCACATTTTTGTAGTCCTCCGTCAGCTTCTCTACTGCCAGGGCCTTGGAGAAGTCCAGCTTGGCGGCAATGGCGAAGTTGCCGGGAATGAGTCCTACTGCCACACTGTCCAGGCTGCGGGAAATCTGGGCCGCATCCATAGTTACGAACTCCAGCTTGCGGGGATTGCTGGAGATGTCATGCACAGTTGCTTTGGTGGCATCCACATCCGCCTTCAGATCGATTAGCTCCAGGGATTTCAGGAAACGCAAGGTTCGTGCCAGGTTGGACGCATCCACAGCGATGGCGACCTTGGAGCCGTCAGGGATTTCCTTCAGGCTTTTCACTTTGTTGGAGAATACGCCCATGCCTGCTGTAGGGACCGAAATCACCTTGCCGATATCCAGCTTGTTGTCGGCTGCAAACTTGGTCAGATACACCGTATGCTGCATCAGGTTGGCGTCGATTTCCTTGCTGCCCAAGGCCTGGTCAGGCTGGACATAATCGCTGAATTGCACCACTTCGATCTTGTAGCCCAGCTTCTCCATGTACGGTGCAATGGCCAGCTTGATCATGTCGCCGTAGGGGCCGGGGGATACACCAATCTTTATATTCTTGTTGGCCGCTGGAGATGCCCCTGCTCCGGCGGAGGCTGCGGCATTGCCGGGCTCATCCTTTCCCCCGCATGCCGTAAGCAGCAACCCGAACACGGATATCGCCAAAGCCAGAATCAGCCACCTGTTAGTCTTTTTCACCATGATGCTCTCTCCCTTATCTCTTTTTTGAAGTGGTCTAATAAGTGCATGTTTTTACTCTTAAATTCATACCTTATTAGTCGGTTTAATGTTTTAAAGTATAGTGGTCCCCTTGTGCCTTGTCAATCTTTTTTCTGAAAATAAAAAATCCCTCAGTCGCGTGTTTACGCACCATGAGGGAAGCCGGTAATCACCGGAGCCAAGAGCCTTTAACAGCTTTTTATGACGGTGGCCCATTTGGCAAATAAAGCCTCGATATCCATCCGCCTGATAGGTTTGCATATGTAATCGTCCATTCCGGCCTCCATGCAGATGGCCCGGTCTTCCTTGCGGGCGAAGGCGGTGATGGCAATAAAGGCGGGGCAGCTCCAGGGCAGCATCTCCCGTTTAATCAAGGAAACCACCTCCAGACCGTCCATCCGGGGCATCTGTATATCCAGAAGCACGATGTCATAAGGAGTTTGGCGGATCCGCTGCAGGGCGTCCAGCCCGTCCTCCGCCCAATCCGGGTAATATCCCAGCCGGCCAAGGATGATTTTGAGAAGCATCCGGTTGGCCTCATTATCCTCCGCCACCAGGATGCGCATGGGACCATACAGCCCTTCTGCGGGTACGGCGGGTTCCTGCCGCTCCGGTTTGGTGACGGGACCCGTCACAGGCTCCTCCAGGAAGTCAAGGGGCAGCGTAAAGTGAAACACCGAACCCTTGCCTTCATCGCTTTCCACGCCGATGTATCCCCCCATCAGCTCCACCAGCTTCTTGCTGATCGCTAACCCCAGACCTGTCCCTCCGTATTTGCGGTTAATGGAAGGATGCAGCTGGGAGAAGGAATGGAACAGTTGGTGCTGACGGTCCAGGGGAATGCCGATTCCCGTGTCCCGAACCCGGAATTCAAGGAAAGCTCTATCCGTATCTGTATGCATCAGTTCCACAGAGATCATGACAGATCCGCAGTCCGTGAACTTGACTGCATTCCCCACCAGATTAATCAGAATCTGCCTTAGTCTTCCCTCATCTCCCGCCAACAGCTCCGGAATGGCCGGGTCAATCTCGGTAGAAATAGTCAGGTTCTTGGACTCGCCCCGTTGGTGGAACAGATCCGTCACATCCGTCAGAATCAAGGGTATGGACATAGGACCGGTATGGAGTTCCAGCTTGCCGGCCTCCATTTTGCTGAAATCCAGAATTTCATTGACGATCTTAAGCAGGGAATGGCCGCTCCCCACAATGACATCCACCAGCTCACGCTGCTCCTGCTGGAGGGACATCTCCGCCAGCAGCTCCGCCATCCCGATGATGCCATTCATGGGCGTCCGCAGCTCATGGCTCATAATGGCCAGGAACTCCGACTTGGCCTGGTCGGCCCGTTCCGCTGATTCCTTGGCCCGGATAATCTCCTGCTCCTCCGTCAAATCCCGGAACACTACCACTACACCTCTGGCATGCTCCCGGTCCAGCGGGCTTACCTGGTAGCTGGCGAAGAAGCTGGAGCCGTCCCGCCGCCAAAAAACCCCCTCCTGATTTCGTCTGGGTATTCCGTCCCGGAGCGCCCGGTCAATGGGAGTATGGCCTTCCGGGAAGACTGAACCGTCGGGACCATGGACATTAAGAAGGGAGATCTGGCGCAGCGCCTCCTTCTCCTCCCCCGGCTCGAAGCCGAATATTTTGGCCCCGGCAGGATTGATGAAGGTCATATTCCCGGTAGCGTCGAGACCGGCAATCCCCTCCGAAACCGCATTCAGCAGAAGAGTCCGTTCGTCATTCAGCTTTTCAATCTGCTCCACATACCGCTTCTGCTCCGTAATGTCATTGGCAATGCCATAAACACCTGCAGCCTTGTCATCCACAATAATCGGCAGCAGGGTAAGGCTTAAGTCAATCCAGCTGCCGGTTTTGTGCAGGATGGCGCATTCTGTTGTGCAGGCGTTCCCGTCCCTTACCCGGATAAACTGCTTCTTAATCCGGTTGATTTCGCGGGGGTGAATAATCTTGAGGAAGGAATGATCCTGAATATCGCTGACAGACCATCCGGTCAGTGATTCCACATGGGGGTTGGCAGTCAGCATCCGCCCCGTCAAGTCCATTTGGAAAACACAAAAAGGGTTATATTCAAACAGTGACCGGTAGCGCTGCTCGCTCTCCCGGAGCATCCGCTCCATTTCGACCTTGCCGGTGATATCCTGGGCATAGCCGATGCAGCGGTGAGGCTTGCTGTCATTCTGCCAAGTCATTTCCCATTGGACATGGATAACACGGATCTCTTGGGACGGCAGGAATATGCGGTACGTGATTTCCCTTGGAGTACCCGTTTCGGCTGTTTGGCGCATACATTCACGGAGGCGTTCACGATCCTCAGGATGCAGGACCTTGTACAAATGCTCCAGCTTTTCATCCTCCACCCGATCAATAGCATAGCCGAATATCCTGCGGGCTTCCTCCGAGAAATACAGCTTTCCCTCGGCAATATGCCAGTCCCACGATCCGATGTGGGCGATACGCTGGGCTTCAGCCAGTATATGCTCCACATTCTTGCGGTACGTAATATCCCGGCCCATCCCCAGCATCAGCTCCATGTTCCCCTGTTCATCGAACATACGCTGGAAGGATATTTCGAACCACAAATAATTGCCTTGTTTGTGGCGGAGCCGGCGCTGATTCACATCCCCGCCCGCATAGAACTCTTCGGGGGTCACATCCTTGAATTCGTCCGGATGGTAGAAATCAAACCGGCTTTTGCCGATCATTTCCTCCTGATCATACCCCAACAGGTCCTTGCAGGAAGGAGATATGTACGTCAGAATTCCATCGGGGGTGGTAAAGGAAATCATGTCATGTTTGCTGTTGGTCATCAGTTGGGCCAACGCTTCGTTATTCTGGGAATTCTTCCGTTCCTCCCTTTCCTGGGAGACATCCTTCAGCATCAGCAGCACTGCCTGATCCTTCACGAGAACCGATAATGCTCTCACCTGAACCCAAACGGCCTGGCCGTTTTTATGTATAAACTGCAGCTCTCCCCAATCCTCCTGCGGATGAAGGGCGCCGCTCACTATTGCTTCCATCCGTTCCGGCGCCAACATGGCCCGGTCTGCGGGGGCCAGTAAATCCTCGGCGCGGTAAACCATAAGCTCTGTATTGGAGTAGCCCAGCATGGACAGCACGGCCGGATTGGCATCCATCAGCCTGCCGGAACCCGCAGAATATAAGGCGATGCCAAACGGAACCTGATCCCAAACCGCTTCCAGCATCGGTAAACGTCCCTTTGGGGGATAACCCATCGTATCTTCCTCCTGGCGGTTTTTGGCCCATCGGCTTTATCTGTCTATTATTCTATTATAATAATTTGAATATAAAAAAACAGGTGAAATGAAAAGAAAAAGCCCCGGAGCGGGGCTTTTATGCACATTCTGCGTTAGGACGGGTTTGCAAATACGGCCTAGCACTTCGACCGCAACGAGGAGCCGCGGACAATCAGTTTGGGGGCAAGCAGCTGTGGCGGGATGGGCTTGGCCGGATCCCCCATTTTCTCCAGGAGCAGATGGGCAGCTCTGACGCCGATTTCGAAGGTGTCAATATCCAGGCAGGTTAAAGCTGGTGTTGTATAGGGTGCTATGGGGTAATCGTCGAAGGTGACCAGCCCGAAGTCCCTGGGTACGGCGATATTCGCTTCATGCAGTGCCTTCAGTGCGCCGAAGGCAACCAGATTGTTGATGCAAACGGCTGCATCAGGCGGCTCGGGGAGAGCCAATAGCGATCGCATCATGCGGTAGCCCCCATTTTCATTGCTGGGACCCGGCAGGCAATAGGGATGAGAATCATATCTTCCTGGGATTACCTGTTTATACCCTCTTAACCGGCTTTGGGCCAGGGGCTCGCCGAAGTCACCGCCGATAAATCCGATCCGGCTGTAGCCCTGCTCCAGCAGATGGCCTACGGCCATCTCACCGCCGGTTTCATTGTCACCGTCCGTCCAGGCAATCACACCCTCAGCAACGGGTCTCCCGATAACGGCATAAGGAAAGCCCAGCCGCTCCAGCTCATCAATCAGGGACTGCTCTGCCGTGAGCGTATGCAGGATCAATCCGTCCATCCGGTTGTTGTAGACAAACCGCCGGAGAAGATCCATCCGGGTGGAGCTGCCCTGGCTGCGGATGTTGGAGATGGCCAGATCGTATTGATGGAGTCCCATCACACTCTCCACCCCGCCAATAATGCTGTAAAAGAACGGGTTCAGGAAATCATCCTTACGGTCTATGTCGATGACCAGGCCCACCATAAGCGAAGCTCGTTTGGCCAGTTGGGTGGCGGCGCTGTCGGGGGTAAAGTTCATATCCTTCATAATCTGCAGAACCTTATTGCGGGTAGCCTCCGATATGGTCGGCGAATTGTTAATGACCTTGGAAACCGTGGATTTGGCCACATTGGCGGCTTTGGCGATTTCGTTGATAGTAATCTTCATGAACTGCTCACACCCCGTTTTTGAAGCTGCGTCTAAAGGCAGTACCGTTTTCATTATAAACATATTTCACGCAAAACGGACAGTATTTGGCGAATCGCCGTTATAAATATTTTTACGGAGGAGGATTGTATTGGAAGATGAACTGTGCTATTCTGAAAGCGGTTTAGGAAACCGGTTTCCTTATCTGAATTACAATGCGCTTATCACGTTAATGGGGGGAATTCCATGTTCAAAAAAACGGTTGGCGTTATTCTTTCAGCAGGTTTGGTGATGGCTCCGATTACAGCCTGCAGCTCCGATTCCGATTCTGCCTCTTCCCCGGCTGCTTCCTCCGGGACCGCTTCACCGGCAGCCTCAGCTGCCCCAAGCACGAACAGCACTGCCGGTGCAGAGCTTCAGCCCGAGAAGGGCGCCGTTCTCACCCTGTGGGAAGACAAGGAGGCCAAACAATGGGCTACCGAGGTAGCCGCTGCCTTCAAGGCCAAGTATAACGTAGAGGTGAAAATCGAAGAGGTGCCTGCTCCTGACCAGGCAGGGCGCCTGACAACGGACGGACCGGCGGGAACCGGCGGCGATGTGGTGCTGTTTCCCCAGGATAAGCTGGGGGATGCGGCTTCTGCCGGCTTACTCCTCCCCAATGATGTGTTCGCCAAGGATATAACGGCCCGCTCCCAGAAAAACGCCATTGAGGCATCCACCTACAAGGGCACCTTGTACGGATACCCCAAATCGGTGGAAACCTACGCCCTGTTTTACAATAAGGACTTGGTTCCCACCCCGCCGAAAACCTGGGACGAGGTCATTGCCTTCGCCAAAACCTTCAACGACGAAAAGGCCCGGAAATACGCCATCATGTGGGAGGTCAAAACCCTTTATTACGATTATGCCTTTATGGCCCCGTATGGCGCTTATGTATTCGGCGGCAAAGGCACGGATGCCAACGATATCGGCCTGAACAGCAGCGGAGCCGTCAAAGGCCTGACCTTTATGCAGTCCCTCCGGAGCATCCTCCAGCCCAAGGTTGCCGACCTGACCTTCGATATCAAAACCCAGCTGTTCGCCGACGGCAAGCTGGCCATGAACATCGACGGCCCCTGGTCCATCGGCAGCTTCAAGGATAAGATCAACTTGGGTATAGCTCCCCTGCCTGATCTTCCGGAGGGCAAAAAAGCGGTTTCCTTCTCCGGTGTCCGGTCCTATTACGTGAATACGTACACCAAATATCCCAAGGCGGCCCGGCTGCTGGCCAACTTCCTGACCTCCAAGGAGAACCAGCTGAGCTGCTATCAAAAAACGGGGATTTTGCCGGCCAACCAGGAGGTTGCCAATGATCCTGCGGTGAAGGCCGACGCCTTGTCCAGTGCCTTCCTGACGCAATTCGCCAGCTCGGAGATTATGCCCTCCATTCCGGCCATGGCCAGTGTCTGGGCCCCTATGGAAGGTGCCGTCACCTCCATCTGGGATACCAATGCGGATGTGAAGGCCACCTTGGACGCTGCTGTCAAAACCATCAAGGAGCAGGTCGCCAGCGGCAAGAAATAGGCTGGCACCGCACCGTGGAGTGCGGAATCATCTTCCGGTAACTCTGCCTGGTGATTCCGCATCTCCAATCGAAAGGATGACTCGATGTGCCGACCAAACATTCGCTGCGCGCTGCAGCCTTATCCGTTGTTTGTATGGGTTTGGGACAATTTTATAACCGCCAGATTGCCAAAGGATTGCTTTTTCTCCTGCTGGGCCTTGGCAGCATAACGGCCTTCGCGCTTTATCTGCTCCCCGGACTGCAGGGACTCCTTACCCTGGGCACCACCCCGCGTGGGCTCATGATGGTCGACGGCATGTACCAGGCTGTGGATGGCGATCATTCCATCTATCTGATGGTAGAGGGGCTAATCTGCTTTCTCGTTGCCTTTCTGATGGTAGCAGGCTACGCCCTCAACATCCGGGATGCACGGCTGAACGGGAAGCTGCGGGACCAAGGGAAAACCCCCGAAACCTTCCGCTCCACCCTGTACCACCTGAACGAACGGCATTTTCCCTATCTGATCTTGTTTTTGCCGGGTATAACCATTCTGTTTTTGACCATTCTCCCTCTGTTGTTCAGTATACTGGTAGCCTTCACCGATTTTGCCGCCCCCAATTTGCCTCCGGCCCATCTGGTCAATTGGAACGGCCTGCAAACCTTCGGTGATCTGCTGACGCTGCGCACCTGGAGCCGCACCTTCTACGGCGTGTTCGTGTGGACCTGCGTTTGGGCGGTATTGTCTACCTTGACGACCTACGCGGGAGGCATCTTCGTGGCGGTGCTGATTGAACAGAAGGGTGTGCGTTTTCGCAAATTCTGGCGCACCATCCTGGTTATTCCCTTTGCCATTCCCAATCTGGTGTCGCTTTTGGTGTTCCGGAATATGTTCAACGGCGAATTCGGTCCGGTTAACCAGTTTCTTGGATACCTGGGAATCGGAAAGATTCCGTGGCTCACCGACCCCGTCTGGGCCAAAATCACCGTGCTTCTGGTGAATGCCTGGCTGGGCATACCGGTGATCATGATCCTGGTCTCCGGCATTCTGACCACCATTCCGCGGGATTTGTACGAATCAGCCGAGATTGACGGAGCTTCACCCTTCAAGAGCTTCCGCATGATCACCATGCCGCTTGTCTATTTCTCCACGGCTCCGGTGCTGATTATGCAGTTTGCCGGTAATTTAAATAATTTCAACGTCATTTATCTGCTTACGGACGGCAATCCGGTGAATCCCAAGTACCAGTACGCAGGCTCCACCGATCTCCTTGTCACTTGGCTGTATAAGCTGACGCTGAACAACCAGCAGTACAATTTCTCTTCCGCCATCGGTATTATCATCTTCGTGATTGTAGCCGGCTTGTCCATCTTCAACTTCCGCCGCTCCAGGTCCTACAAAGAGGAGGATATGGTGCAATGAAGCTGCGGCTGACCCTTACCTATCTGATTCTGATTTTGCTTGCTGTGTGCTCGGTGCTGCCGGCATTATGGATTGTTATGTCCTCGTTCAAGGAAGGCAACAGTTTGTACAGTGAAACCTTCCTGCCCCGGCAGTTTACTCTGGAGCATTACCGTTACATGCTGAACGGTGATAAATATCCGTACGTCAGCTGGTTCGGAAATACCCTGAAGGTGGCTGCTTCATCCACGCTGCTGGGTACCTTTCTGACCCTGCTGGGTTCCTATGCTATGTCCAGATTCCAGTTTAAGGGACGCAAAACCGGGCTGACGCTGCTGTTGGTGGTCAATATGTTCCCAAGCTTCATGTCCATGGTGGCCATCTACATTCTGCTGGCGCAGCTTAACCTGATGAACAGTCACTGGGCACTTGTGCTGGTGTACAGCTCCGGCTCCTTCGCAGGGAATGTGTTTGTGGCCAAGGGCTTCTACGACACGATTCCCAAAAGTCTGGAGGAAGCCGCCCGCATTGACGGGGCATCCCATTGGACGGTATTCGGAAGGATTATGCTTCCTCTTCTGCGTCCTATGCTGACCTATGTAAGCCTGATGATTTTTACAGGGGCATGGATCGATTTTATCTTCGCCAAGCTGATTCTCCGTTCGTCGGAGAAGTATACCCTCGCCGTAGGGCTATATGATATGGTCAGCCGCCAGAACTCCACGGAATTCACCAGCTTCGCTGCCGGAGCCGTGATGGTGGCCGTACCGATTCTGATTTTATTCATTTGGCTGCAGCGCTTTTTGGTTGCAGGCCTTACACAAGGTGCCAATAAGGGGTGATCATAATGCGGCTGGACTCCATCTATCATACGTGCGATGCACCCTTTGCATTTGCCGTCAGTCTGCATGAATGGAAAGTAAGAATACGCTGTGCCAAAGGAGATGCAAAACGGGTATCCGTGGTGCATGCGGACAGATATGCCGATCCGGGACGGGAAACCCCCATCAGGCTGGAGCATGTGTTGTCCACCGGGCTTCACGATTATTATGAAGGGATCCTTCCAACGCCGACCCGCCGCGTCCGGTACAGCTTCCTGCTGGAGAACAGCCAGGGAGAACGGGTGTGGTATGGGGAAAACGGCGCGTCCGTGGAGCGCAAGCATACCAATGTTTTCCACTGTCCCATCATCACTCCGTCCCAGGTACATCATCTGCCGGAGTGGGCGGCATCTGCCGTGGTATACCAGATTTTTCCTGAGCGCTTCCATAATGGGGACCACGGGAATGATCGGGAGGAAGCCCTGAACTGGACAGACGAAAGCTGCCCGGCTTGGGATTCCTTCTGGGGCGGAGATCTGCAGGGTGTTCTCGACAAGCTGCCATATCTGCAGGATTTGGGGATTACCTGCATCTACCTGACGCCTATATTCCTCTCCCCTACCAACCACAAATACGATACGGTGGATTATTACACCATTGATCCCCATTTCGGTGATGAGGCATTATTCCGCCGGTTGGTCGAGGAAGCGCACGGTTTGGGCATACGGGTGATGCTGGATGCGGTATTCAATCATTCCAGCGACCGTTTCTTCGCCTTTCAGGATGTGCTGAAGAACGGGGAGGCCTCCCCCTACAAGGACTGGTTCTATATCCACGAATATCCCGTGGTTCAAGAGCCCGTCGCCTGCTACGAAACCTTCGCCAGCAATCTGCCCTTTATGCCCCGGCTGAATCTGGAAAATCCCGAGGTTCAACAATATATGCTGCAGGTGACGGCATATTGGATGGACAAAGCTCAGATAGACGGCTGGCGCCTGGATGTGGCCAATGAGGTGCCGCCTTCCTTCTGGCGGATGTTCCGGCAGCTGGTCAAGTCCAAAAATCCGGAGGCGCTAATTATCGGTGAGGTGATGCATGACGCCCTGCCGTGGCTCCGGGGCGACCAGTTTGACGGGACAATGAACTATCCCCTGCGGGATGTGCTGCTGGAGTTTTTTGCCCGGCAAACCGTCGGGGCGGCGGCCTTTGTGGAGCAGATCTCCAGCCTGTATATCCGCGGCACAGACAGCTCCTCCCTGGCTATGCTGAATTTGCTGGATTCCCATGATACGGAACGGTTCCTCACCTCCTGCCGCAAGGGCGGCTGGGGCTGGCAGCCGGGGGGTGAAGCGGAGAAACGGCTGAAGCTGGCGATGCTTTTCCTCATGACCTATCCCGGCATTCCGATGATCTACTACGGCGCGGAAATCGGCATGGAGGGCGAAACCGATCCGGGCTGCCGCAAGCCGATGGTGTGGGAGCCGGCCGGCCAGAATCTGCCGCTACGACAATATGTTCAGCAGCTGACGGGACTGCGCCGGGAACGGACTGAGCTGCAAACCGGCTCCTTCACCGTATGGCTGGCGGACGAGTCGCAGAATCAAGCCTGCTTTATCCGGCGGAGCGGCGACGGGGAAATAGCCGTTCTGCTGCACAATAATCCCTGCGAGGCCGAGATAGAGCTTCAGCTCCCCTCCTCCTTCCAGGGACGCAGGATCCGTGATCTGCTGACCGGACAAACCTGGGAGGCAGCGGCTTCCATCCGGCTGCAGCTCACTCCTTACAGCGGGTATGTGTTTGTGGCAGAGTTACCGGTTGGCATCTAACGGCGGCCAGAGACCTTATTTAGGGAAATCATAGCCTCTTCGAATTTTAACGGCGGCAGGAGACCTTATTTGACCACAACCGGAGTGCATTCCCTCCTTTTGGTTGGAATAGCGTCTTTCACCGCCGTTAGAAATTTTGGAGGGCTCTTTTTCGTCCAATAGCGTCTCTCACCGCCGTTAGGCCGATACTTGAACCACGTTGGAAGACTGTTGACTGAAAAGACAAAATCAAGTAAAGTTAGTATTGAATGAACGGTTCAATAAACGGGGTGGCAAAATGGAACACAGGATGCAGCTGATATTTGACGCAGCCAGTCAATTATTTATTAACAAAGGTTATGCTCGAACGCAAATGAAGGATATTGCAAAGGAAATCGGCTTGTCAACGGGTATGCTTTATGTGTATTTCACAGGTAAAAGAGATATATTGAGTTTTCTTCTTAAAGGAACCATAGATCCATCATTTATCACACGGGATTTTGAATTGCCCATTCGTTCCGACCTATTCGCTTCTTTGAACCAAGAAATTATGGAAGCCTTTGATCAAAATGCAAAAGCCTTTTCTGCACATCTTGATGATACGACAGATTATCCCTTGGAGAACA
Source organism: Bacillota bacterium (assembly GCA_023388055.1). Taxonomy (GTDB): domain Bacteria; phylum Bacillota; class Bacilli; order Paenibacillales; family NBRC-103111; genus Paenibacillus_AR. The sequence goes on from JAEWGW010000020.1 coordinate 195,250, forward strand.
TGTTAAACGACGCCTTTGATGTCATTTCGAAATATGGAATCGGCTGCTTGCTTATTGAAAAAAATCCTGATGATTTGGGAAAGCTGACAGCCTATTACAAGGAATACCGGCAGATGTTTTATGATCATGTTTATACCTACATCACACAGTACATGCAGAATGGAACTTTCCGTCAGGTCGAGTTTCCGCAGTATGTTACACGCCTGATCATCGAAACCCTGTCCTGGTGGGGCATGCATATCAGGAATGATGCTTTCGAAACTCAAAAGAATGTTGCTGTTGAGACAGCCAAGAGCATCTGTTTGGATAATCTGCTTCACGCATACAGGATATAATTTTGCGGGGCTGTCGGCTCCGTAAAAAAATAGTCATTTATTGAATGAACGATTCAATCAATGAAAGGAGTGTTGTTATGAATCGCCATTTATTTGTTCCCAGCTGTGTTCTTTTCGTTCTTATGGGATTGTTACCGGGGTGTAAAACCCAACAGGCAACCTCACTCGTAAACACAGTCACATTTGAAATGGAGGATATAAAAAGCCTTCGGCTTGATTATGACGCGGATGACATTCATGTTGTAAGAAGAGATCGTGGCAAGGTGATCCTAAAAGAATATATGAATCAGGATAAAAGGAGCTATTACGCCAAAACCTCCACTCAAAATGGCCAACTGCTGATTACGGAGGGCACTAGACCAAAACGCTCCAGCTTTGAATCCTATATAGAGCTTTATATCCCGCCGGACTACACGAACAGCCTCTCTCTGCACTCTACAAGTGGAGCTATTTATTCGGATATTCCGTTGAATTTAACAGGGGATTTCCGTGTTGATACCACCAGCGGCAAAGTGGAGGTTTCAAATATGAAAGCAGCCAAGCTGTGGGCTGCCAGTACAAATGGCAGTTTGGCCTTTCAAAATATTGCTGCAAACGAAATACACATACAGACGACCAACGCCACAACCTTAATGAATGAAATGAACGGAACAATTGACTACCAGACCAAAGGCGGGAAGCTGACCGCTTCTGAGCTTTATGGTTCCGGTTCCTTTCACGCCTCCGGAGAGGGCTCCCTCCATATATCCTTTAGCGCGGTAAAGGATAATATTTCCGCATACTCCAAAAACGGAACGCTTGAGGTCGCACTTCCAAACGAGCTTGCTTTTACATTTTCAGCCAAAACTAAGGAAGGCTCTATTACTGCCTCTTTCGCAGACCGGCTTGAGGTTACGGATAAAACAGTCACCGGAACCATCGGCGCCTCTCCGGGAATAGCCATAGAACTGGAAACTGGAAACGGTGATATTAAAGTGTCAAGGTGAGAAAATGAAACGCCAGAACATGCACTACAGAGGATCATAATCCGCCAGGATCAGCATGTCGATATGCCGCGCATGCCGCAGAAGATAGTGGACGAAGGTTTCCTTGAATAACGTCCGCCACAGAGGCTTGCGGGACTGGCCGATTATCAGCTGCGTGGCCCGCACCTCATTCATCTGCGCCAGCAAATGCTTGTGCAGGAGCTTGCCGCTGCCCGCCTCCGCCGTCTCCATCCTTCCCCCCAGCCGCTCCGTCAGTTGGCGCAGGGTGTCCAACTGCTTCCGCTGTTCCGTAGAGAGCTCCCCGCTGCAGTGGGCATAATGAACCACCCATTCTGCCTTCAACCGGTGGGCAATGCGGAAGCCGCGGCGGATGAGCCGCTCTGCCCGGGGCTCCAGATCCACACAGACGAAGATGACCTCCTGCCTGCTCCATGGTCCCCGCAAGGCGGTTTCCCGTTCCCAGGCCTCCAGCCGTTCATCCACATCATCGGCAATTTCCCGCAGGGCCAGCTCCCGCAGGGCGATGAGATTACCGATTTTGAAGAAGGATTCCAGAGCCTGCCGGATTTTCTCCGCCGCATAAATTTTCCCCTCCTTCATCCGTTCCTGGAGCATCTGGGGGGTGATGTCGATGAGCTCCACCTCATTGGCCATCTTCAGAATATAATCCGGCACCGTCTCCCGGACACGGATACCCGTCAATTGGGCCACCGCGTCGTTCAGGCTCTCCAGATGCTGCACATTTACCGTGGTAATCACCGAAATCCCGTTCTCCAGCAGCCGGATTATATCTTCATACCGCTTCCGGGTGGCGATACCAGGCACATTGGTATGCGCCAGCTCATCCACCAGCACGACCTCGGGATGCCGTGTGATGATGGCGTCGGTATCCATCTCCTCCAGCTGGACTCCCTGGTATGCTACCTTCTCCCGGGGGATAAGGGGCAGCACACCGATCTGCTCCAGCGTTTCCTTCCGTCCATGGGTTTCCAGAAGTCCGATAACCACATCAATGCCCCGCTCCAGAAGCAGATTGCCCTCCTGCAGCATTTTGTAGGTTTTGCCTACACCCGGCGCAGCCCCGATATATACCTTGAAGGTGCCGTGGCGGATAGTATCCACCCGGTTTTGGATTTCCTGGGTGGTCAGCCGGTGGAACCGTGGGGGCTTTTTCGTCATTGCCGACTTCACAGGTAGGATTCGCTCCCCTTCCTCCCTGGCCCGGTCAGCCATCAGGAACACATCGATGTTGCGTGTTTTCCGCAGCACCCGGTTGGCGATGGAGCCCTGCCATTTTTCCTGCCAGCGGTTTTTTTGGGAATGGCCCATGACAATCCGCGTCACATTGTTATCTATGGCATACCGGACCAGAGCAGAGGGCAAAGCACGCACTCGCGGCAGAGGCACTTCCTCGAACTTGGCATCCACCCGCTTCACCAGCTTGCCGATGGATTGCCGGAACGCCTGCTGCTCCTTGGTCAGCTTCCTCCCGGCCAGCACAAAGCTGACCACCAGCAGATCGCCCCCCAGCCGTTTGGCGATTTGCTGGCCTCTGCGGATATGCAGGGAGCCGTTCCAATGATACTGCGCCGAAACCAGAATCCGCTCCGTTGCCCCGGACGGGCCGATGAGGCCTAACTCCTCCCTGTGCTTTTCCAGCGAATCATTGACTCCCTCCGCCACCAGACGCAAGGCCACCTCCCGCAGCACCCCCAGATTGCCTCTGCGGGATAAGGCCGGATGCGCCTTGTCCCCGAGAATGCCGTCCTCCATCCGCTTCAGGATGGTTTCCGGGGACACGTCGATCAGCCGGATTTCGTCGGCCAGCTCCAGGGTATTCATGGGAACCGTTTCGTCGGCCTTGATTCCCGTCAGCCGGAAAATCTCCTCTCCCACACCCGCCAATTCATATACGTTGATGGTGGTAATCACGCTGATGCCCTTGTCCATCAGGAAGCGGATATCCTCCAGCCGGGTGGGGTGCTGAGCCCCCTCCCGATTGCGGTGGGCCAGTCCATCCACCAGCAGCACCTCGGGATTGCGCTCTACCAGCGTGTCCAGCGGAAGATCCTTCTGCTCCTGTCCGTCCTTCCACCAGTGAATGCTGGGCACCCGCTCCAGCGCCTCCAGCTGCTGGACCGTCTCCGTCCGCTGCATAGTGGAGACGGCACTGTACACCACATCGATACCCTGCTTTTGCAGGAACCTGCCTTCCTGCAGCATATGGTAGGTTTTTCCAGATCCGCTGACAGGCCCGATCAGAATCTTCAGCCTTCCCCGGTGCAGGCGGTAGATGGAATCAAGAATTTCCTCCGGAGTTTTCCGCTTGTAGGGTGCCATCAGCTTCAACCTCCCACCCGGCGTTCCTGCACCTCAGCCAGTGAATCCAGAAACTGCTCCAAAAGCCGGTTAAACAGCTCCGGCTGGCACAGGTTCCCCGGCGGAAGCGAATCCGGAAGCAGCTCCAGCCGGGCGTGGGGCAGCATAGCCACCAGCTGCTTCATATACAGCATATTCGGGCCAGAGTCTGCGGAAGCCAGGCAAAGGACAGGCTGGCCGATTCCCTTCAGCTCCTCACCGTAATCCACACCGGTCATGGCCAGTCTCTGCTTATACAGCTCACCCGGCCGTTTCTCAAGCAAGCTGCTTCGGATCACCCGGTATGCTTGCTCCCACCTCCGGTAAGACAGCCGGACAGAGGGCATTATCCAGTCATTTGGCGCGTAATAGGTCAGACAGCTGCAATAAGCGGCCGCCGTTTGCAGAGAACGGACCACAGCGGACGGATCATCCCGGTAGAAGCTGTCCGCCACCACCAGTGCTTTCACCCGGTTAGGGTATGCATAGGCAATATGCTGGGCCAGTAAGCCGCCGTAGGAAACCCCGACGAATACCGCGTCCCGCAATTGAAGCTGGTTCAGGAGGATGATCAAATCGGCGCACTGAGTCTCAATGATCTCCTGCCGAGGCTCCGTGAGTTTGCCGGATCTTCCGTTTCCCCGCAGATCGCAGGAGATAACCTTGTACTGTCCCTTGAAAAAATCCATCTGGGCCTTGAACATGGTATGGCTCATCCCATGGCCGTGAATAAACACAATAGGCAGCCCTCTGCCCTGGATTTCATAATAGATGGACGTGCCGTTCACATTGGCGACAGGCAAATTAACGACCTCCCCGCTCCTGCAAATCCATATTCAGCTTTAATACATTAACACGTGCTTCACCAAACAGTCCCAAATCGCGCCCTTCCGTATGGGAGGTTACCAACTGCTCCAGCTGCTCCTGAGAAATCCCGGTTAAGGCGCTGATTCTCGGAATTTGAACCCTGGCGGATGCCGGTGTAATATGCGGATCCAGCCCGGAGCCCGAATTAGTCACCAAATCAATAGGCAGCTTGCTGACGGCAACGTTTGGGTTGGCTATTTTCCACTGTTCGATGGAATCCCTGGTCCGCTGCAGCATATCCGGATTGGAGGGCCCGTAATTGTTGGAGCCGGAGGCTTCCGCTTTATATTCAATGCTGGAGACACGGCTTTGGAACAAGGCCGGGTTCTCAAATTGCTGCCCAATGAGCTCGGAGCCCACCACCTGGCCTGTGCTGTTGCTCACCAGGCTGCCGTTTGCCTGTCCGGGCATCAAAACCTGGGCAAGCCCCGTCGATACCAACGGATAAATTAACCCGCACAGAATAATAAATACGGCGCTTAGTCTTACCACGATGAACAAAAAAGCCGTTTTGGATACCGGATTGTGGCTGATCAGATCCGCCTTTGTTTGTCCCATTGCTAACATCCTTTCCCTTACACTCCTTATTCCATCTACATCCAGATGTTGACGAATAAATCAATGAGTTTAATCCCGATAAACGGAACCAGTATCCCGCCCAGTCCATACACGAAGATGTTGCGGCGCAGCAGTCTCACGGAGCTCATTGGCTTGTAGGAGACACCTCGCATGGCTAATGGAATCAAGAGCGGGATGATGACGGCATTAAACACCAGCGCCGACAAAATCGCCGAGCTCGGGGAACCCAAACCCATCACATTCAGAGCATTCATCTCCGGAATCGCCAGGGTGAACATGGCCGGGATGATGGCAAAATATTTGGCAATATCGTTCGCAATACTGAAGGTGGTCAAAGCGCCGCGGGTCATCAGCAGCTGTTTGCCGATGGCCACCACTTCAATGATTTTGGACGGATCGGAATCCAGATCCACCATATTGGCCGCTTCCTTGGCGGCGGTGGTTCCGCTGTTCATGGCCAGACCCACATCCGCCTGCGCCAGTGCGGGGGCATCATTGGTCCCGTCGCCGGTCATAGCCACCAGCTTGCCTTGCTTTTGCTCCCGGCGAATCACTTCAATCTTGTCCTCCGGGGTGCTCTCGGCAATAAATTCATCCACCCCCGCCTCAGCGGCAATAGTGGCTGCCGTCAACGGATTGTCGCCTGTGCACATAATGGTCTTAATACCCATTCTGCGCAGCTCGTCAAACCTTTCCTTCATACCCGACTTTACCGTGTCCTTCAAATAGATCAGCCCGTATATGCGGTCATTCACCGCCACTGCAAGGGGTGTGCCGCCGTTTCCGGCGATGCCGTTGGATTTTTGGTCCAGATCGGCGGGGATAATACCCCCCTGGGATAGAACCCAGCGCTTCACGGAATCAACAGCGCCCTTGCGGACCATCCGTCCATCTGCCAAGTCCATGCCACTCATGCGGGTTTCCGCGCGGAATTCAATGAAATCTCCACCGCCCGTCAAGCTGCTGTCATATGGATGTCCAAGCTTTTTGACCAGTTCAATGACCGAACGTCCTTCCGGGGTTTCATCCAGACCGGAGCTGACGGCCGCCCATGTGGCTACATCTGCTTCCGTTTCCTTGCCCACCGGCACAAATTCACTGGCCATCCGGTTGCCGAAGGTGATCGTACCTGTTTTGTCCAGGATCATGGTGTTGATATCCCCTGCCGCCTCCACCGCCTTGCCGGACATGGCCAGCACATTAAACCGGGTAACCCGATCCATGCCTGCGATGCCGATGGCGGAGAGCAGCCCTCCAATGGTTGTGGGAATCAGACAGACCAGCAGGGCGATCAGCACGGGAATTTCCAGGTCCACCTGCAGATAAGACGCTATAGGCCGCAAGGTGACCACCACAATGAGGAAGATAATGGTCAAACTAATGAGCAGTGTGGACAAGGCGATTTCATTGGGTGTTTTTTGCCGTTTGGCCCCTTCCACCAAGGAGATCATCCGGTCCAGGAACGATTCCCCCGGATCACTGGTGATTCTGACCTTAATCTGGTCGCTGACCACCCTCGTGCCGCCTGTGACGGAATTGAAATCCCCACCCGCCTCCTTAATGACGGGAGCTGATTCCCCGGTAATCGCCGATTCGTCCACCGATGCTAAGCCCTCAATGACCTCACCGTCACCGGGAATCATTTCCCCTTGATGTATGATAACCACATCTCCCTTGCGGAGCTCGGCGGAGGCAACAATCTTTATGGAATCCCCCACCACCTTGTTAGCCGAGATGTCCTGTTTGGTCCGTTTCAGGGTATCCGCCTGGGCTTTCCCCCTGCCCTCCGCCAGCGCTTCGGCAAAATTGGCAAACAAAACGGTAAACAGCAGAATGATAAATACCGCCACATTAAAGCCTCTGGAAGCCTCCGCCCCGAATAGGCCCGGCGCCAGAACCATCAGCAGTACCATAATGGTGCCGATCTCCACCACGAACATAACCGGATTCTTCATTAAGGTCAGGGGATTCAGCTTCACAAAACTATCCTTCACCGCACTGCGGATAATCGGTCCTGTCAGCAGCTTTTTCCTCGGTACCGTACTCATGGTTGTTCTCCCTCTCTCTTAGGTCTAGCCTAAAGTCAGATATTCAGCCACCGGTCCCAGTACGATCACCGGCAGGAAGGTCAATGCTCCGATAATCAGCACCGTGCCGATCAGAATTCCGGTAAACAGCCCGTTGTCGGTACGGAAGGTGCCGATGGTTTCGGGGACCGGCTTCTTGCGCATCAGCGACCCGGCCACAGCCAGCATGGCGATAATGGATACATAACGTCCCAGCAGCATGACAATACCTGTAGTCATGTTCCAGAAGGGGGTATTATCCGCCAGGCCCTCAAACCCGGAGCCGTTGTTGGCGGCAGCGGAAGCAAATTCATACAGCACCTGGGACAGCCCGTGATAACCTGCGTTGCTTATGGAGCCCTGACCCAGATCCGTCAGGAAGGATACCGCCGTCGGGGCCAGGATTATAAACGGATGGACCAGAATGGCAATGGCGATCAACTTCATCTCCCGGGCTTCGATTTTGCGTCCCAGGAATTCAGGCGTTCTGCCCACCATCAGGCCGCACAGGAAAACCGCCAGCATCGCGTACATCAGCATGTTGATCAGCCCCACACCTTTGCCGCCGAACACATTATTCAGCATCATCAGCGAAAGAGGTGTAATGCTTCCAAGAGGGGTTTGGGTATCATGCATGTTGTTCACGCTGCCGGTAGTGGCTGCTGTGGTAACGGTGGTGAACAAGGAAGACTGCGGAATGCCGAACCGCACCTCCTTGCCCTCCATGCTGCCCTGCGAAGCGTCAATCCCCATTGCATTGATAGCCGGATTGCCCTGACTTTCCGCATAGAAGTTCAGCGACAGCAGCACGATGAACAGCGCCATCATTGCGGCGAAAATCCCCCAGCCCTGGCGTCTGTTATTGGCAAACCGTCCGTACATGTAAGGAAGCGCCGCCGGCAGCATCCACATGGACAATATTTCGATTACGTTAGTCAGCGGAGACGGATTCTCGAAGGGATGGGCGGAATTGGCTCCGAAAAAACCGCCGCCGTTAGTTCCCAGATGTTTGATGGATTCCAGAGAAGCAACCGGACCGATAGCAATTTGCTGAGTCACGCCCTCCAGAGTGGTAACCTCCAGCGTCGGCTTCAGTGTTTGCGGCACCTGAAGCGCCACAAGGATTAACGTGACCACCACAGCTAAGGGAAGAAATACCCGGACATGCGCCTTCACGAAATCCTCGAAGAAGTTGCCCAAATTCGGTCTTCCGGTTATTCCTCTGACAAATGCCACCGCCACCGAAAAACCGCTGGCTGCCGAGGTAAACATCATCATCGTGATCACAGCCATTTGGGATAAATAGGTCAGTGCGGATTCCCCGCTGTAATGCTGGAGATTCGTATTGGTGATAAAGCTGATAACCGTATTAAACGTCAGGGTTTCCTCCATGGCTCCTGCGCCGTTGGGGTTTACAGGAAGCACCCCCTGCAGCCGCAGGATCAGATAACCAAAGGCGACCAGCACCAGATTAGTGGCCAGAAAGCTGACCGCATATTTCTTCCAGCTCATGCCCTCGCGGCTGCGCAAACCAACCAGCTTGTAAATCCCCCGTTCAACCCCGCCGAAAATCCGATCCGTGCTATTGGTTTCGTTTGAAAACACATGATATAAATAAGTCCCCACCGGCTTCACCAGAAGCACGAGAATGGAAATCACTGCCATGATTTGTATGACACCCACAACAAGCCCTCCCACATTTTGGCATCCACGAATCTAGAATTTCTCCGGATGAATCAGCGCATAGACCAGATAAAGAAACAGAAAGAGAGTGGCAATCAGCACCAAGGTCATGTCTCTTCCCTCCCCTTATCGTCCACCAGCACTTCACACCAGCTGGAGAAGGCGTAAAACAAACCGAATACCGCAGCCAATACGGCCGCCATATATACATCCATCATCGGGGTTGCTCCTTTTGTTGTTTGATCTTCAACAAGCGTATCATGTCTCTCATTAATGAAGGATTAGGATATGCCGCCAAGGATTAAGATCGCATTAAGATTCCTCCCAGAACCCTCGTTCCTCCCGGCTCCGCTGCTCATAAAGCTCCTCTGCCGCCATCCGGGACAGCTTTTTCCGATCCATATAAAGCAAGCAGGCTCTGGCTGTGTTCAGCACAATCAGCCCCACCCCAATAAACCCCGATACCCGTAGCAGCTCATTCATTTGAAAGTCTCCTCTCTTCGTTTCACAGTGTATTGCTGCTTGTAAATCAGCTTAGCACTGTGGCCATAAGCATGGGGTTAGGGTTTGGCGCGGGGAATAAAGATGGCCTTAAGAATCACAAAACGCAAAAAAACCGCCACTCGCGTGACGGTTTTAGATAGAGATAGAGCAGATAGCAAGTCAGAACCTTTTCACTCTTCGCTGACCTGCAGCATCCGGTAGCCGATGCCGATATGGGTCTGAATCAGCTTGTGAGAGGAGCCGCTTTCAATTTTCTTGCGCAGGGTTGCCATAAAAACCCGCAGGGCCGGCACATCATACGGGTGGCTTCCCCAGATCTCATGCAGGATATAATTATGGGTTAGCACCTTCCCCACATTTTTGGCCAATAGACACAGCAACTTATACTCACTTGGGGTCAGATGAATTTCCTCTCCGCCCAGGTACACCACTCCCGCCGCATAATCAATCCGCAGATTCCCGTTGTTGAAGCTGGAGGCATCCTTCTGGAGCTTATCCCGGTCAAACTGAATGCGCCGCAGACTCACCCGCAGCCGGGCAAGCAGCTCCTCTACACTGAAGGGTTTGGTCAAATAATCGTCCGCTCCGGCATCCAGGGCTTCAATCTTATCCCGGTCCTCGCTGCGCGCACTCACCACAATAATGGGCAGATTGGACCAGCTCCGCACCTTCCGGATGATCTCCACCCCATCCATATCCGGCAGACCCAAGTCGAGAATCATCAGATCCGGCTGCCGCGACACCGCCTCCATAATCGTCATTTCCCCGGTGGACGCCTCCAGGTACTTGTAGCCTTGGGTCTCCAATGTGGTTGTGATTAGCTTGCTGATGGGTTTGTCGTCCTCCACCACCAGAATAACAGGCTTATTCATAGACACTCACCTCCGCAGCCGGCAGGGTAAAATAGAATACTGTCCCCCTTGGCCAATTATCCTGAACACCGATGATGCCGTCATGGGCATGGATAATGGATTTGCACAGGGATAACCCCAAACCCAAACCTCTGCGGCTGTCTCCCCGTTTGATCTCCGCCGTGTAGAACATATCGAATAATCGGGCTTGGGCCTCATCCGGTATACCCGGTCCGTCATCCGCAACCTGGAGCCAGATCATCTGTTCCTCCCGCTTGGCGGAGATTTGGATCAGGGACCCATCCTGGGTGTATTTCACCGCATTATCGATGAGATTAATCAGCACCTGTACAATCAGCCTGGAATCCATCCGGGCCATAAGCAGCTCATCCTCCAGGTCAACCTGGATCCGGTGCTCCTCCTTTTTCTTGGACACATGCTGCAGAGCCTCCGCAATCACATCCTCAATCAACTCACCCTGAAAGTTCAAATTAAGCGTTCCGTTTTCAATTCGGGTAATGGACAGGAGATTCTCCACCAGATGGATTAGCCAAATGGAATCATCGTAAATATCGGTATACAGACTCCGTTTCTGCTCCTCGTTCAAAACCTGGGAATTGCCGATGAGAATGCCCGCATTGCCGGAGATACTGGTCAAGGGAGTCCGCAGGTCATGGGAGATGCTCCGCAATAAATTCGCCCGCAGCTGCTCCTGCTGAATCTGCATGGAGCTTTCCTGCTGCTGCTCATTCAGCCGTGTTTTCTCCAGGGCTAACCCGCATTCACCCAACATGGCGATCATGAGGCTTTTTTCGAATACCTCAATGGGCTGACCCTCATCGATCACCACGGCCACCACTGCAAAAACCGTCTCCCCGCCGCGCACAGCCAGATACAAGCAGCGGGCTCCGGAGAAGGTATCCGTCATCGCCCCTGCCCGCTTATTGTTTTTGAACACCCAGTCAGCTACAGCCCGCTCATTCTCATCTGTGAACAGAGACAAACCCTCCGGCGGCTCCTGACCGGCAAACATCCTCGGCTGCGACAACCGCCCATCCTCTGCGGTATAAAAAATGACGGTCCGGTCCAGCAGCTTCACCAGTTGGCGGGCCGTCTCCTCCATAATGGCCGGAGCATCCTGCGCCTGCTGCAATTTACGGCTGGTTTCCAGAAGCGCCTCCGTCCGGTACGCCTTTTGGGCGGCTTGCCTCGCCTGAAGCTTCACCCGCATGGTCAGGGTACTGGTCAGGAAGGAGGCCCCCAGCATCAGGAAGAAGGTAACCAGATAGTTGGAGTCGTAAGCCCGGAAGGAATAACGGGGATCAGTGAAGAAAAAGTCGAACACCAGCACACTCAGGATAGAGGCAGCTGCGCTGTAGATTCGCCCTTGTGTCATAGTGGCCAATAACAGAATGCCCACAATGTAGACGGTAATGATATTGGCTTCCCGGTAGCCCATTTGGTGAAACCAGAATCCGATCAGCGTGGATACGGATAGAATGGCGGCCGTTTTCCCTGCGTCGGCCAAGGATAGCCGGGGTGTCTTCAAATATAGAAATAGTCTTTTGCGGACGGAAGCCTCCGGATAAGGAATAATATAGGTTTCCACATGGGGGACAAGAGCAATCAGCTTATCCACCACATTTGCTTTGGACAAACTGCGCTTTTTGGCCGGGGAACGCCCCAGGACGATTTTGGAGACATGGCCAGTTCTGGCATACTCCGCGATTTGTGCAGGCACATCCTCTCCGTACACGGTTGCGATCTGCGCTCCCAATTGCTCGGCAAGTCGCAGATTATCCCGCAGCTCTGTCTTATCCTTCCAGGCCAGCTCGTTGAATTCCGAGGTCTCCACATACAAGGCCGTGAAGCGTGCATGGAACACCTCCGCCATCCGCGCCGCTGTCCGGATCACCTTCCTGTTGGAGGCTGCGGCGGATAAACAGACCAGAATATGGTCCTTCACCTCCGATTCCTCCCGGTTCCCTTGAATCCGCAGCCGCGCGGCAATCCGGTTTAATTGGGACGCCGTGATCCGGAGCGCGATTTCCCTGAGATGGGTAAGAATTTTCTCATCATATTCTCCATCTGAATACCGGGAAAGCAGTTCCTTCGGCTCAATGTCCACCAGCTCCACGAAATCAGCATTATCCAGCACAGTGTCGGGAATCCGCCTGGTTTCCGGATAACCGTCTACCAAGGGGACCATATCGGTCAAGCTCTCCAGCTGCTGCACATTCAAGGTTGTATACACATCAATGCCGGCCCGGAGCAGCTCCTCTACATCCTGATAGCGCTTCTTATGCCTGCATCCCGGCGGATTAACAAAAGCTAGATCATAAAGCAGGATGATCTCCGGTTTGATGACAAGCGCCTGGTCCAGATCGAAAATCTCTTGACTATCCGTCCCTCTTAGCGAGGCAGCCGGCGGCAGATACTCAATACTCTCCAGGAAGGAAAGAATCTCTCCCCTATTCTGATGTTGAACGGAGCCTGCCAGCACCTTTTTACCTGCGCAAAACGCCTGGTTGCCGGCTTTTACCATCGCCAGTGTTTTGCCTGCACCCGGAGCATAACTCAGGAAGACTTTTAACGATCCCCGCCGTTTGGATGGGGGATTATGATTTCGCCCGGTCACACCAACACCTTCAGCTTGTTTGGCAGCCATGTGGGTTTCCCTGCTTCCTTCGCGTCTCTTCCCCGCGGCCCCGGTCTCACAGGCTGGAGGTTTTTTGTAAGTATATCATGTACAAAATCAGCACCGCATTACAACTTTTTCTCCCGTATTAAGATAGCATAAAGATGGAGCTTGGATTCGCTACAAAGCTACCGTTTTGGTGGCGATATTCTCCACAAACTCACGGTCATGCTCCACAAACAAAATAGTGGGCTGATGCTCCAGCAGCAGCTCCTCAATCTGCATCCGGGAAATCACATCAATAAAATTCAATGGTTCATCCCATATATGCAGATGGACCTTCTCGCATAGACTTTTGGCGATCAGAACCTTCTTCTTTTGACCGCCGCTGAAGGCGGACATATCCTTTTCGAACTGGAGCCGCGAGAAGTCCAGCTTCCGCAAAATAGCCTTGAAGAGGCTTTCGTCAATGCCATGCTCCACCGCAAAGTCCGTCAGATTCCCCCGCAGATGAGAGGTGTCCTGGGAGACATAGGAGATCTTCAGTTGGCTGCCGATCCGGCAGGTTCCCGAGTAACGGATATCCGCTCCACAAATAAGCTTAATGATACTGGATTTTCCCGAGCCATTTTTGCCGGTTAAGGAAATTCGGTCCCCCTGCTCGATGGTAAACCCGACACCCTCACAAACCGTTTTGTCCCCGTAATAAACAGACACATTCTCCAGCTCCACCAGTTGGTTCTTATGGTATGGCACCTGTGCAATCTTCAGGCTTTCTGCGGATTCGATATTTTTGAGCAGCCTGGATTTGTCATCGATGGCGTTGTTCTGGCGCTGCTCCATGGATTTGGAGCGTTTCATCATTTTGGCGGCCTTATGCCCCACATACCCCTTGTCTACCTTCGAGCCGGAGTTGCGTGTGCCGTTCTTCGTCTTCTCCACCTCATCCGACCAGTGACTGGTCCGTTTGGCGGCTTCCGACAGACGTTTGATATCTTTTTTCAGCTTATCGTTTTCCGCCAGCTCGAAATTATCCTGCCTCTCCTTGTTTGCCCACCACTCGGAGAAATTCCCCTTCTGGACTTCAATATTGGTTTTGTTGATGGACAGAATGTGATCCACACAATTGTCCAGAAATGCCCGGTCATGGGAAACCAGAATAAAGCCGCTTTTGCCGAAGAGATAGTCACTGACCAGCTTACGGCCCGCCATATCCAGATGGTTGGTGGGTTCATCAATCAGCAGGAAGCGGTTTTCCTTCAGGAATAGAGCCGCCAGCAACACCTTGGTCTGTTCCCCGTTGGACAAGGATTCGAAGGGCCGATACAAGGCATCCTCACCGATCTTCAGGAGTGTCAGCTCACGCATCAGCTCCCAATGGACGTAATCCGGATAGATCTCCTCGATTACATCCAGCGTGTTGTTTTCCGGGTGGGGAACCGGGAACGGAAAGTAATCAAAACCCACACCGGCCGAAATATGGCCTCGGTATTCGTATTTGCCCAACAACAGGTTTAGAAAGGTGGTTTTCCCCCTGCCGTTACGGCCGGTAAAACCCAGCTTCCAGTCCGTATCGATCTGAAAACTTACATCCTCAAAAATATTGTCATAGCTGCCGTCATACCCAAAGGTCAGACCGGTAACCCGAATCATAGACATACGCATAACCTCCACAAAAAAAGTATGAGCTGCAAGAAGAACTTCTTCTCACCGCTCATACCTATACGCCAAACCATACCCGCACCGCGGCATATGGCAGAGGTTATATAGTCGTGAGTGAAAAGAAGAAGAAGTAACCTTCTTGCAGAAAGAACGTACGCAATAAAACAAGCGGCAACATCCGCATGCTGTTTTAAAGGCATTCCATCTGAGCAAGAACATTACTTCCGCATCTTTTCACTTCCAATCGATTTGTTAGTTGTACTATACCATAGCCTGTGGGAAATCTCAATTGGCTGGATGAAAATGGTCTCTTTTCGAAAATATAAATTCGGCTTTGGAGTTTCAACTAAATTTGCCAGCCAGATGTCTAATCAGTAAGAAGAAGGGAGCCATCCACAATGAAAATCTATTATTCCAAAAAACCTTTCATATGCTTTGCGCTGATAGGGCTCTTAGCCGTAGCCTGCCAGCCGGCTTCCCAACCTGAACCCTCTGCTGCAATCGCTTCCTCCGCCAATCAGATCGCCGGTAAGGAAGAAACCATCATCAAGGTACAGTATAATCCATTACAACATACTCCTCAGCAAATTCAGAAAATAGCAGTTCCAGAAAACGTTCTGAAATCAATCCCATTGTCAAACGGAAAACTGCTTATTTTTGCTGACAAAGAACAGCTCGTTTATGGGTACCAAGCTGATGCTGGCAATTTTTATAAGGTTGGATTCATTGGATCGCCTGTATACCTGAATGAGATTACATCGGGTGAGGCCATTGTATTCGGCAAGTCACTCATTTGGGTCAAGGGATTGGCTGGGGCCAGTACCATGATTACTGATATCATTGAGGTTGGGAAAGAAACGGTCTTCCCTTTCCTCCATCTGGAGAAGGATATACTAATCGTTGACGTAGATCAAAACGAGGAAAAGGAGCTGCTCACCCTAGCCGGGAACCCTTTTCCGAAATTCACGGTAATCAAATTAGGGGAAAATGGATTGGTGGAGCTTGATATTAACCAGGCATTACAGGCAGAACAAGGAATCCGATACAATCCTCAATCCGGGTCATTTACCGTAAGCTCCCCTGGCATTGAAACAAAAACATACCGGTTAGAATCAACCGGATTTCATTTGAATCAAAACTAAACGATTCGGAACATTCAGCCACCGTATAAACAAAAGAAGTCTTCAGCTAATCGCCAAAGACTTCTTTTATTAGTTAGTGCGGTCGAGAGGACTCGAACCTCCACGGAGTATTAGTCCACTGGAACCTGAATCCAGCGCGTCTGCCAATTCCGCCACGACCGCATAAAATATGGTGGGCGCTGAGGGGATCGAACCCCCGACCCTCTGCTTGTAAGGCAGATGCTCTCCCGGCTGAGCTAAGCGCCCGGGATATGTATGACCCGTAGGGGAATCGAACCCCTGTTTCCTCCGTGAGAGGGAGGTGTCTTAACCTCTTGACCAACGGGCCAATCGGAAAGCTTCCAACCGGAATCGAACCGGTGACCTCATCCTTACCATGGATGCACTCTACCTACTGAGCTATGGAAGCAAGGTACTCCCCGAGCAGGACTCGAACCTGCGACAACTCGATTAACAGTCGA